>NZ_JBQCHP010000036.1:0-47607 GCF_051954575.1 Dyella sp.
GAGCGCGCTGCGCGATTTCGAGCAGCGGCTGTTGTGATAGATGCGGATCACGCGACGACTCAGCGATTGCCGCCGCGATTGCCGCCGCCACCTTGTCCATGCGGGCGATTGCCACGCTGCGGACGGCCACCGGGACCGCCGGGGCGATTGCCGCCGCGGTTGTTGCGGTTGCCGTTGCCGCCGGCGTTGAAGCCGCCATACGGATTGGCACCGCCGCCACCACCGCCGCCGCGACGCTTGCCTTGGGCCTGGCCGCCGCCTTGCGCGCGTCCGCCCTCGCGGGTTTCGCCGGCGAACCAGGTGCGTGCTGGCGGCAGCTCCTGCCCCGGACCAATGCCGCGCTTCTTTTTGTAAACCTTCTTCTGCTGGCGCTCGGGCGCTGCCACGTTACCGTTCACTTCGCGATTGGGATTGGCGCGGCGACGCTGCTTGCCGCGCGCGGGCTGGTCTTCGCGGATGCGGTCGAACGCGCGCAATTCGCGCGCTTCGTCGTGATAGCCGCCGCTCCATGCGGCGGTGCCGCCTTTTTCCGGACGATATTCCACGACGTTGCGCGGCGCGCGGCGCTGATGCAGTACCGGGCTCAGCGTCAGCACCGGTTGCGGCGCGCCAAGGCCGGCATTCTTGCGCAGCTCCTTGACGGTTTCTTCGTTGAGCGTTTCGCAATCGCCACGGCGCAGCATGCGCGGCAATTCGATGCCGCCGTAGCGGATGCGCTTCAAGCGGCTGACCAGGAAGCCTTGCGAATCCCACAATCGGCGCACTTCGCGGTTGCGGCCTTCGCGGATCACCACGCGGAACCAACTATGGCTGCCGCCACGGCTGATGATGGCGATTTCGTCGAAGCGAGCAGGGCCGTCTTCCAGTTCCACGCCGGCCTTGAGTTTCTCGATGATTTCGTCGGGCACTTCGCCGTGCACGCGGCACAGGTATTCGCGCTCCAGGCCGTTGCGCGGATGCATCAGCGCGTTGGCCAGGTCGCCGTCGGTGGTGAGCAGCAAGAGGCCGGTGGTATTGATGTCCAGGCGGCCCACCGCGACCCAGCGCGCGCCTTTCAGCCGCGGCAATTGCTCAAACACGGTGGGGCGGCCTTCGGGATCTTCGCGCGTGGTCACCACGCCTTCGGGCTTGTGGTAGACCAGTACTTCGGCATCGTCGCGGTTGTCGGTGGCGACCACGAACTGCTTGCCGTCGATTACCACGCGATCGCCGGCGCGGACGCTGGCGCCAATGGCGGCGGCGCTGCCGTTGACTTCGACCTCACCGGCCTGGATACGTTGCTCCAGCATGCGGCGCGAGCCGAGTCCGGCGTTGGCGAGCACCTTGTGCAGGCGCTCCTCGATCTGCGGGGTGTTTTCGGCCGGTGCGGCGCGCTTCAGGCTCAATACGGATTTTTGCGGCGCGTTCATGCGCGGTACTCCTCGGTGTCTTGCTCGGCGGTGCCGTGATCGGCATCCGCGGGGTTCGCTGCCTCGTCGGCAGTGGCGGGATGGGTTTCGACGATGGCGCTCACTTCGTGGGTGGGCTCGTCGTGTTCAGGTGCGGTGTGTTGCGGTGGGGGCGTCGGCTCGGAATGGTCTTCGCCTTCGTCCGGTGTTTCGGTGTGTGCGACGGGTTCATCGTCAGCGTGCGGTTCGCCGTGTTCTGCATGGGCGAGTGGATCGTCGGTGTGCGTTTCGTGGTGCTCGGTGCTGGTTGTTTGTTCTGCAGCGGATGCTTTCTGCGCTGGTGCTTCGTGCTCGGCTTCTTCGGCCTCGGCGTCCGGATCGATCGGCAGATCGCGTACCGGCCGGGGCGGGAAGGAGTCGTCATCCAATCGCAGCTGTGGATCTTCCATGTCGCGGATTTCCGACAGCGGCGGCAGCTCGTCCAGCGATTTGAGATTGAAGTAATCGAGGAAGGCGCGGGTGGTACCGAACAGCGCGGGCTTGCCGGGCACGTCGCGGTGGCCGACAACGCGGATCCACTCGCGCTCTTCCAGCGTCTTGATGATGTTGGAGGACACCACTACGCCACGGATCTGCTCGATTTCGGGACGGGTAATCGGCTGGCGGTAGGCGATCAGCGCCAGCGTTTCGAGCAGGGCGCGCGAATAGCGGCTAGGCTTTTCCGTCCACATGCGCGAAACCCAGGGGTGCACGTCCTGGCGCACCTGGTAGCGAAAACCGGAGGCGACTTCCTTCAGTTCCACGCCGCGGCCCTGGCAATCCTCGGCCAATTGCTCCAGCGCCATGGCGATCTGGGCGCGGTCGACCTCGTCTTCCTCCACGAACAGCTCGCCCAGTTGCGCGACGCTCAACGGTTGGCTGGCGGCCATCAGGGCGGCTTCGATAATCGGTTTGAGTTGCTCGATCTGCATGGCCTTAGGATCGGATATCCATAGCGGTTGCGTTTCTCTTGAGGGCTGCGCGTCATTCGCCGCCGGAGGCGGTGGTGGGTTGTTCGAACACATCGTCGCCGCCGATGTCCTCCACCACGGCGGCTTCGCCGCCGGGGGCTGCGTTGGCCTTCACGTAGATCGGCGCCAACGGTTCTTCCTGCACGATGCTGATCAGGAATTCCTTGGCCAGCTCCAGCATGGCCAGGAAGGTGACCACCACGCCCAGCCGTCCTTCGGTTGGATCGAACAGCGACTCGAAACGGTGGAACTGGGCGCTGTCGAGCCGGCTGAGCAGCTCGCCCATGCGCTGGCGCACACTCAGCGCCTCGCGCTTGATGGCGTGATGCCCAAACAGTTCGGCCCGGTGCAGCACGTCCTTCAGGGCCAGCAGCATTTCTTTCAGATCCAGCGGCGGCGGCAGCTTGACCACGTTACGCTCGCCCGTATCGGCCTGCGCCACTACGGTGTCGCGTTCCAGGCGGGGCAGGCCTTCGATGTCCTCGGCCGCCTTCTTGAATCGTTCGTACTCCTGCAGGCGTCGCACCAGCTCGGCGCGCGGATCTTCCTCCACGCCTTCTTCCGCGGGCGGGCGCGGCAGCAGCAGCCGCGATTTGATCTCGGCCAGGATCGCCGCCATCAACAGGTACTCGGCGGCCAGCTCCAGGCGCATCACGTCGCGCATCATCTCGATGTATTCCATGTACTGCCGGGTGATCTCGGCGATCGGGATATCGAGAATGTCCAGGTTCTGCCGGCGAATCAGGTACAGCAGCAGGTCCAGCGGTCCTTCGAACGCTTCCAGGAAAACTTCCAGCGCGTCCGGCGGGATGTACAGGTCCTGCGGCATCTGCAGAATCGGTTCGCCACGCACGACCGCCAGCGGCATTTCCTGCTGCTGCGGTACCCCGGCGAACGCATTTTGCGTTGCTTCTATTGGCTGAGACTCGGTTGGCTCAGTGCTCATCAATGCATGTCATTGGCCCGCCCTCAAGTGGGCCGGCGTTCGTTCTGTTGACGACTCAGAACCCTTATCCAATACGCATAGAACAAGGGTTCATGCCTGGAATGCCTGGTTGCTTGAGGCCATTCCGATAAAGCCAATCTGCACGATGCTCAACCGAGCGTGCGGTTTCCCGCGATAGCTGGTCCTGATGAATCCACACGATGTGGCTTCGTGTCAGGCTGGCGGTCGTCGGGCGCCGGGTCGGTAAAGATACGATCAGGCAAGAACCGGCGTGACGCCGCTGGCGTTGCCCGCGATTCGTAAAAAGGTCGGCTGAGTACATCGGGTGAAGGCCATTCCAACCGGGGTTCCCGGCGCCCGTCCATGCATGGCTCCACGCGCGGGTTACAGATTAACGGCACTGCTGCGGCATGTCCAGCCGAGGCTTCAGCCGCCGGATGGGGTTGTCAAGAAAATCTCAGGTGTCGCAGCGCGGGCGGAAAAAGCGTCGCCAAGCACCGAAAACTGGCCTGATTCGCCATTGTTCGCGTTGCGGCAGCATGTGACCCTTTCGGTCCGCTGTCTGGGCAGATGCAGCGCGGGAACAGACACATTTATCGAGCCGTGAAACGCAGTTGTAGCAGTGGCATGTGGCTTGCTTCATCATATCGCACATCCGGGAGACGCCGGCAGGAATACGCTGGTGCGACGGTGGCCAAGCCGCTCCCCACAGCGCGGTTCCATCGCCACGCAGGTCGGATCTGGCAGCGCGTCAACGGTGTAGGGCGGGTAGGGAGCTAAGAAACATGAATACAAAACGTGACGACGCCATGGACGGTTCCAAGGACCATCTGCGTCCGGCGCGCATGCGCATCAAGACCACGGTTCTGATGAGTCACGGCGAGGAATCGCATCCGACCGACCTGATCGATATCTCCGCGACCGGCGCCCTGGTGCTGCGCCCGAACGAGTGGTTCGGCAGTGCTGGCGAGAGCTGGGTGCTGGACATGATCTTCGGCGACGATCTGCACATCCACCTGGAAGCGAAGGTGGCGCGTGTGTCGGAGCGCCACATCGGCTTTGCCTATACGCGCATTCCGGAAGACAAGCAGGTGCCGCTATGGAACTTGCTGGGCGGCTATGCGGACATTCTGGAGATGTGGCATGACGCGTAGCACGCGTGAATCGTGAATCGTAAGAGCAGTACGACGCAAGCTCGCAGGTGACTGCTCTCTACCATTTACGATTCCCGCTCTACCCATCACCCCGCTACCGCCGGCTGCTTCTTCTCATCGCGCAACTCGCGCCGCAGGATCTTGCCCACGTTGCTCTTGGGCAGGGCGTCGCGGAACTCGATCGTTTTCGGCCGCTTGTAGCCGGTGAAGTTCTCGCGGCAGAACTCCTTGAGCTGATCCGCCGTGAGGTTCGGGTCCTTGCGCACCACGAACAGCTTCACCGCTTCGCCGGAGTGTTCGTCCGGCACGCCGATGGCGGCGACTTCGGCCACGCCTGGATGCTTCATCACCGTATCCTCGATCTCGTTCGGATACACGTTGAAGCCCGACACCAGGATCATGTCCTTCTTGCGATCGACGATGTACACGTAGCCGTTCGCATCCATCTTGGCTATGTCGCCGGTGTGCAGCCAACCGTCGTCGGTCAGCACCTTGGCCGTTTCGTCCGGGCGCTTCCAATAGCCCTTCATCACCTGCGGGCCGTGCACCATCAGCTCGCCCACTTCGCCGATCGGCAGCGGCTGGTTGTCTTCGGACCAGATCGCCACGTCGGTGGAGGAGATCGGCAGGCCGATCGAGCCGTTGTATTCCTTAAGATCCAGCGGATTGATGCAGGCGGCGGGAGAGGTTTCGGTCAAGCCATACGCTTCGGCCAGCGTGCAGCCGGTGACCTTTTTCCAGCGTTCGGCCACGGCGCGTTGCACCGCCATGCCGCCGCCCAGGCTCAGATGCAGGTTGGAGAAATCCACGCTCTCGAAGCCGGGCGTATTGAGCAGCCCGTTGAACAAGGTGTTGACGCCGGTAATCACCGAAAAGTGCGAATTGCGCAGCTCTTTCACGAAGGCCGGCATGTCGCGCGGATTGGTGATGAGGATGTTCAAGCCGCCCAGGCGCAGGAACACCAGGCCGTTCGCCGTCAACGAAAAGATGTGATACAGCGGCAGCGCGGTAATGACGATCTCGCGTTCTTTCTTCAGGTTCGCGCCGATCCACGCACCGGCCTGCAGCATGTTCGCCACCATGTTGCCGTGGGTGAGCATGGCGCCCTTGGCCACGCCGGTGGTGCCGCCGGTGTATTGCAGGAAGGCGATGTCGTCGTGCGTGATGGAAGGCTTCGGCACCGCGTGCTTCGCGCCGGCAGCCAGCGCATCCTTGAAGCGTGTCGCCTGCGGCAGCGAGTAGGGTGGCACCATCTTCTTCACGTGCTTGAGCACGAAGTTGATCGCCACGCCCTTGAGGCCGAGCAGGTCGCCCAGGCCGGTGGTGACGATGTGCTTGACCTGCGTTTGGGCTACGACCTGCTGCAAGGTGGCCGCGAAGTTGTCCAGCACCACGATCGCCACGGCGCCGGCGTCTTCCAGCTGGTGCTTGAGTTCGCGCGCCGTGTACATCGGATTGGTGTTCACCACCACCATGCCGGCGCGCAGCGCGCCGAACAGTGCGATCGGATACTGCAGCACGTTCGGCAGCATGATCGCCACGCGGTCGCCCGGGGTGAGTTTCAGTTCGCCGGTGAGGTAGGCTGCGAATTGCCGGCTCAGCGCGTCGACTTCGCCGTAGGTGATGCGCTTGCCGAAGCTGGAGAACGCGTCGCGCTCGCGATAG
This sequence comes from Dyella sp., assembly GCF_051954575.1. Classification (GTDB taxonomy): domain Bacteria; phylum Pseudomonadota; class Gammaproteobacteria; order Xanthomonadales; family Rhodanobacteraceae; genus Dyella_B. Next base: position 6,164 of record NZ_JBQCHP010000036.1, read on the forward strand.
AGCGCAAAGGCTTCTTCCAATACGGCCACCACCGAGGCGTATTGGTTGATGTCGATCTCTGCGGGTACGCCATCCGGATAGTGGTCCAGCCACGGACGCTGATTACTCATGTTCGATCCCAAGCTCCTGATGACATACCGTTGGTGGCGACCGCATGCATCGGGCATCATGCGGGCGAAGCATTGGAGCATACGCTGGCGTACAGCGGCAAGCCGCGTCGCAGCGCGTTTCCATGCGAAAAAGCAGCCGGATGCCGACCATGAACTATCTGTACCGTTTTTCGTTGCTGGTCTTGCCGCTGGTGGCGCTGGCCGGGTGCCATCGCGCGCCGGACGAAGTGCTGATTCGCCAGGCCATCGACAAGACCGTCCAGGCCACCGAGCAGGTCGATGCAGCCGCGGCGGCCGCCGTGCTGGCCGACGATTTCGACGGCAACAGCGGCACGATGACCCGCCAGGACATCGCCAACCTGCTGCGGGCGGCGAAATTCCGCGGCGAAACCTTGCATGCCGTGGTGGGGCCGGTGGATGTGCAGCCACGCGGTGAGCGCTACGTGGCCAGCTTTACCATCACGCTGACCAGTGGCGGAAAGCTGTTCCCTTCGGAATTGGGCGTCTACAAGGTGGAAACCGCGTGGCGCAGGGAAGGGCGCGAGTGGCGCTGCTACAACGCGACGTGGACGCAGCAACTTTAGGTTGGGGTGCAAACCCCACAACCGCCATGCCGATCGACATGGCGGTGTTGGGGTTGCATTGAGGTCAGGCGGCTTTCTTACTGGCCAACTGGCGCAGCACGTATTGCAGAATCCCGCCATGCCGGAAGAACTCGCGCTCTTTCGGCGTAAGCAGCAGCACTTTCACGGTAAAGGTCTTCTCGCCTTGCTCGCTCTTGGCCACCACCTTGGCCTGCTTCGCTTCGCCATCCGTCAGGCCGGTGATCTCGAACGTTTCCTTGCCGCTGAGGCCGAGTGACTTGGCGTTCTCGCCATCCTTGAATTGCAGTGGCAGCACGCCCATGCCGACCAGGTTGGAGCGATGGATGCGCTCGAAGCTTTCGGCGATCACTGCCTTTACGCCCAGCAGCAAGGTGCCCTTGGCCGCCCAATCGCGCGAGGAACCGGTACCGTATTCCTTGCCGGCGATCACGATCAGCGGCGTCTTGTCGGCCTTGTATTTCATTGCCGCGTCGTAGATGGACATTTGCTCGCCGCTCGGCACATACAGCGTGTAGCCGCCTTCCACGCCATCGAGCATCAGGTTCTTGATGCGGATGTTGGCGAAGGTGCCGCGCACCATCACGTCGTCGTTGCCGCGGCGCGAACCGTAGGAATTGAAATCCTTCGGCTCCACGCCCTTGGAAATGAGGAAGCGGCCGGCCGGGCTGTCCTTCTTGATGGAACCGGCGGGCGAGATGTGGTCGGTGGTGATCGAATCGCCGAACAGGCCCAGCACGCGCGCACCGTGGATGTCCTCGATCCGGCCCGTCTCCATCGTCATGCCTTCGAAGTAGGGCGGATTTTTGATGTAGGTGGAATCGGCCCACCGGTATACCGCGCCTTCCGGCGAGGCGATGCTGTTCCAGCGGCTGTCGCCCTTGAACACGTCGGCGTAGTTCTTGGTGAACATATCGGGGCTGACCGCGCCGGCCATGACATCGGAAATTTCCTTGTTGCTCGGCCATATGTCTTTCAGATACACCGGCTTGCCATCGCTGCCGGTGCCGAGCGGATCGGTGGCGAGATTCACGTCCAGCGAACCGGCCAGCGCATACGCCACCACCAGCGGCGGCGAAGCGAGGTAGTTCATCTTCACTTCCGGATGCACGCGGCCTTCGAAGTTGCGATTGCCGGACAGCACCGACGCGACCGCCAGGTCGCCATCGCCGATGCCCTTGCTGATTTCCTGCGGCAGCGGTCCGGAGTTGCCGATGCAGGTGGTGCAGCCGTAGCCGACCAGGTAGAAGCCGACTTTCTCCAGCTCCTTCAGCAAGCCGGTTTTTTCCAGGTAATCGGTGACCACCAGCGAGCCGGGCGCGAGCGAGGTCTTCACCCACGGCTTGGCCTTGAGGCCTTTCTCGGCCGCTTTCTTGGCGACCAGGCCGGCGCCGAGCATCACCGCCGGGTTGGAAGTATTGGTGCATGACGTGATTGCCGCGATCACCACCGCGCCGTCCTGCAAGTGGAAATCCTGGCCATTCATCGATACATGCGGACCTAGCGCCAGCGCGCTGGCGTCGTGGCCTACCGCAGTGCCGCCACCTTCGCCGGCAAGGCGCGCTTCGGCACGTGCTTCGCTGCCGTTCTTGCGGTTGACGGTGAGTGCGGCGAGGCTGTCGTGATAGCTCTTCTTGACATCTTCGAGCAGCACGCGATCCTGCGGACGCTTCGGGCCGGCCAGCGATGGCTTTACGTCGGCGAGGTTGAGTTCCAGCGTGGCGGAGAATTGCGCGTGCGGCGTGTGTTCGTCGTGCCACAAGCCTTGCGCCTGCGCGTAGCTTTTCACCAGCTCGATCTGGTCTTCGCTGCGGCCGGACAAGCGCAGATAGTTCAGCGCTTCCTGGTCGATCGGGAAGATGCCGCAGGTCGCGCCATATTCCGGCGCCATGTTGCCGATGGTGGCGCGGTCGGCCAGCGGCAGATGTTTCAAACCATCGCCGAAGAATTCCACGAACTTGCCCACCACGCCGAGCTTGCGCAGCATCTGCGTGACGGTGAGCACCAGGTCGGTGGCGGTGACGCCTTCGGAAAGCTTGCCGCTGAGCTTGAAGCCCACCACTTGCGGTATCAGCATCGACGACGGTTGTCCGAGCATCGCCGCCTCCGCTTCGATGCCGCCTACACCCCAACCCAGTACGCCCAGGCCATTGACCATGGTGGTGTGCGAATCAGTACCGAACACGGTATCGGGGTAGGCCCAATCGGCGCCGTCCTTCTTGCCGGTGAACACCACGCGTGCGAGATGCTCCAGGTTCACCTGGTGCACGATGCCGGTGCGCGGCGGCACCACCTTGAAATTGTTGAACGCCTTCTGGCCCCAACGCAGGAACGAGTAGCGCTCGTGATTGCGCTCGAACTCGATCTCCACGTTCTTGTCCAGCGCTGCAGGCGAACCGAAGACGTCGACCTGCACCGAGTGATCGATCACCAGTTCGGCCGGCGCCAGCGGATTGATCTGGTTGGCGTCGCCGCCCAGCTTCACCACCGCATCGCGCATCGCAGCCAGGTCCACCACACAGGGCACGCCGGTGAAGTCCTGCAGCACCACGCGCGCGGGCATGAAGGAAATTTCGGTATCCGGTTCGGCCTTGGGATCCCACTTGGCGACCGCTTCGATTTCCTTCTTGGTGACGTTGACGCCGTCCTCGTGGCGCAACAGGTTCTCCAGCAGGATCTTCATCGAATAGGGCAGATGTTTCAGATCGAACTGCCGGCCGAACTTGGCGAGGCTGGCGATCTGGTACGAGCTGCCGTTGACCTTGAGGGTATCGCGGGTGGCGAATGAGTCCAGCATGGGGATAGCTCCTGTTGCTTGAAGACGGCGGGCGCGCGCGGCGTAAAGGGAAATGCTAGAGCAGCGCGCGTTAGGGGAATTGCAAAAAGGGTCGCGTTCCGTCCGGGGGATGCCGCGCAGTTTGGGCCAAATCGGCGAGCGCGCAAGTTGCCGCGAGGTTGCAGGATTTCGAACGCAGCCGGAAACAGCTTGTCGTTGCTGGGGTTTGGGGACGGCTGGCAAAATATGCGCTTCTTTGCTGCCGCTCCCCTGCTGGGGAGGGTTCAAGGCACCCTCTTTCCCCAAGGATCCGATCGCATGCTCAACGCCTATCGCCAACATGTCGCCGAGCGCGCCGCGCTGGGTATTCCCGCGCTGCCGCTGTCGGCCCAGCAGACCGCCGAGCTGATCGAGCTCTTGAAGAATCCGCCCGCAGGCGAGGAATCCTTCCTGGTCGACCTGATCGCCCACCGCGTGCCGGCCGGCGTGGACGATGCGGCCAAGGTCAAGGCGTCCTACCTCGCCGCGGTGGCGTTCGGCAGCGAGCAGTGCGCGCTGATCAGTCGCGAGAAGGCGACGGAACTGCTCGGCACCATGCTCGGCGGCTACAACATCCATCCGTTGATCGAGCTGCTGGATGATGCGCAGGTCGGCGGCATCGCGGCCGAAGCGCTGAAGAAGACGCTACTGATGTTCGACGCCTTCCACGACGTGAAAGAGAAGGCCGACAAGGGCAACGCCAACGCCAAGGGCGTGCTGCAGAGCTGGGCCGATGCCGAATGGTTCACCAGCCGTCCAGCCGTGCCGGAAAGCCTCACCATCACCGTGTTCAAGGTGCCGGGCGAAACCAACACCGACGATCTCTCGCCCGCGCCCGACGCCACTACGCGCCCGGACATCCCGCTGCACGCGCTGGCGATGCTGAAGAACAAGCGCGACGGTGCACCGTTCCAGCCGGAAGAGGACGGCAAGCGCGGCCCGATCCAGTTGATCCAGGATCTGAAAGAAAAGGGCCATCTTGTCGCCTACGTCGGCGACGTGGTCGGTACCGGCTCCAGCCGCAAGTCCGCCACCAACTCGGTGCTGTGGTGGACCGGCGAAGATATTCCCTTCATCCCCAACAAGCGCTTCGGCGGCGTGTGCCTGGGCAGCAAGATCGCGCCGATCTTCTACAACACGATGGAAGATGCCGGCGCGCTGCCGATCGAACTGGACGTCTCCGGCATGGAGATGGGTGACGTGGTCGAGCTACGCCCGTATGAAGGCAAGGCACTGAAGAACGGCCAGGTGATCGCCGAGTTCCAGGTGAAGTCCGACGTGCTGTTCGACGAAGTGCGCGCCGGTGGCCGCATTCCGCTGATCATCGGCCGCGGCCTTACCGCCAAGGCGCGCGAGGCATTGGGCCTGGCACCGTCCACGCTGTTCCGTCTGCCGCAGAATCCGGCCGATACCGGCAAGGGCTACACGCTGGCGCAGAAGATGGTCGGCCGCGCTTGCGGTTTGCCGGAAGGCAAGGGCGTGCGTCCGGGCACCTATTGCGAGCCGAAGATGACCTCGGTGGGTTCACAGGACACCACAGGTCCCATGACGCGCGACGAGCTGAAGGATCTGGCTTGCCTGGGCTTTTCCGCGGATCTGGTGATGCAGTCGTTCTGCCACACGGCGGCTTATCCCAAGCCGGTCGACGTCAAGACGCACCACGAACTGCCGGCCTTTATTTCCACCCGCGGCGGCATCAGCCTGCGTCCGGGCGATGGTGTGATTCATTCCTGGCTCAATCGCATGCTGCTGCCGGACACCGTCGGCACTGGCGGCGACAGCCACACGCGTTTCCCGATCGGCATTTCCTTCCCGGCCGGTTCCGGTCTGGTGGCCTTCGCCGCCGCCACCGGCGTAATGCCGCTGGACATGCCCGAATCGGTGCTGGTGCGCTTCAAGGGCGAACTGCAGCCGGGCGTGACGCTGCGCGACCTGGTCAACGCAATTCCGCTCTATGCCATCAAGCAGGGTCTGCTCACGGTCGCCAAGCAGGGCAAGAAGAACATCTTCTCCGGTCGCATCCTGGAAATTGAAGGCTTGCCGAACCTGAAGGTGGAGCAGGCGTTCGAGCTGTCCGATGCGTCGGCCGAGCGTTCCGCCGCCGGCTGCACGGTGAAGCTCAATAAGGAACCGATCATCGAGTACCTCAACTCGAACATCACCTTGTTGAAGTACATGATCGCGCAGGGCTACCAGGATGCCCGCAGCCTGCAGCGCCGCATCAAGGCGATGGAAGCGTGGCTGGCCAATCCGCAGTTGCTCGATCGCGATGCGGACGCCGAATACGCAGCGGTGATCGAGATCGACCTGGCCGACGTGCACGAGCCGATCGTGGCGTGCCCGAACGATCCGGACGACGTCAAGACGCTGTCCGACGTGGCTGGTGCGAAGATCGACGAAGTGTTCATCGGTTCGTGCATGACCAACATCGGCCACTTCCGTGCGGCGTCGAAACTGCTGGAAGGCAAGCGCGACATTCCCACCCGCCTGTGGGTGGCGCCGCCGACCAAGATGGACCAGCAGCAGCTCACCGAGGAAGGCCACTACGGCGTGCTCGGCACGGCTGGCGCGCGCATGGAAATGCCGGGCTGCTCGTTGTGCATGGGCAACCAGGCGCAGGCGCGCGAAGGCGCCACGGTGTTCTCCACCTCCACGCGCAACTTCCCCAACCGCCTGGGCAAGAACACCAACGTGTACCTGGGCTCGGCGGAACTGGCCGCGATCTGCTCGCGCCTGGGCCGTATTCCGAGCAAGCAGGAATACATGGCCGACATCGGCGTGATCAACGCGAACGGCGAGAAGATCTATCGCTACATGAACTTCGATCAGATCGCTGATTTCAAGGAAGTGGCCGATTCGGTTGAAGCCTGAGTGCGGATACGTTCCGTGATCGTCTCCCTCCAACGTGTAGTAGGGGAGGGTTGGTGGGGTGAAGCCATCCCGCGGTGAGTTCCGGCAACACCGCAAGCTCATGCAACCCCACCCCGACCCTCCCCTGCATGCAGGGGAGGGAGTAGGAAGCCCGGCGTATGCCGGGCTTCGTCGTTTATGCTTGCGCGATGATCTCCTCCTACCTCTCCGCCGTCTCCTTGCGCGACCTGATCCTGGTGCAAGCCGTGCACCGCCATGGCAGCTTCAACAGCGCCGCGCGCGCCATGCACATCAGCGCATCCGGCCTCTCGCATCAGGTGCAGAAAGTGGAGCAGGCTTTAGGTGCGCCTCTGTTCGAGCGCGGCGGTCGAAAAGTGGTGCCGACGGCGGGTGGGCAGCGCCTGCTGGAGCAGATCGATGCGGTATTGCTGGCTGCCGATCACCTGCAGCAAGCAGCACGCGCCGGTGAAAAGGCGTTCGGTGGCGAATTGCGGCTAGGCGTGCTGGCTACCTTGGGGCCGTACCTGCTTCCGCATCTGATCGAACCTTTTCCGCAGCATTTTCCCGGTGCGCGCCTGAGCCTGTCGGAAGGCAAGCCGCGTGGTTTGCTGCGCCGATTGCATGAAGGCGAGCTCGATGCCGTGCTGGCGCCGCCGGCATCGTCATTGAGCGGCATCGTGATGTGCCCGCTGTTCTTCGAACCGTGGGAAGTGCTGCTGCGCGCCGATCATGCCTTGGCGGGAAAGCGCAGCATTTCGATGGATCAGCTCGACGCCGGCCAGGCGATCCTGATGGCCGAAAGCCATGCCGATGGCGAGGGCTACGTGCAGGACGTCAGCCTGGAAAGCCTCGCCGCACTGGTGACACTGCGCGGCGGCCACGCGCTGGTGCCGGCGCTTGCGCACGACCGGCTGGCGTCGATGCCGGATATCGTGCTCGCCAAGATCAAGGGCGAAGCGCCGGGGCGGGAGATTGCGCTGTACTGGCGCGAAGCCTCGCCCTGGCACAGCGATCTGCAAGCCTTTGCCGATCTGTTGCGCAAACTGGCGAAGCAACGGCCTGGATTGCAGCTGATCGAAGCATAGGTTGGGATGCAAACCCCAACATTTTCCCCATGCATACCGAGGTTGGGGTTTGCACCCCAATCTACAGGGTGGTGCCGGTAAGCAGTCCACGCGCCAACATGGTGCATTGCCGCCGATGCAGCAGCAGCTGGTATTGCCGGCCACCGATCTGCCGCCACAGCACTGCCGAACGCACCGCCGCCAGCAGGCTGGCGCGCACACGTTCGACCAAGGCCGGCTGCTGCAGCCATTGCGGATTGCCGGTAACCATCACGCGCGGCCGTAGCGTCGACAGCGTGGTGGCGTACAACTCGGCCAAACGGCTGAAGACCTGCGGCGAATTGAGCCCGAAATGGTCCACCTGGCGCTTGGTGGACACGATGCCTTGCTGCAGTTGATCGAGCAGGTCCTTGCGGTGTGCCAGGCTGCGTTCCAGGCGCATCACGGTGACCACCATGCGGGTGATCGCCATGTCGCGACTGTTTTCGTCCAGTTGCCCGATCAGCGTGCGCAATCCAAGACGGATGCCCGATACGTTGCCGTACACCCCAACCACCGACGGCGCGTCGATGCGAAACACGCTGGCCAGGCTGGCGTCGAAGGAGAGATCGTCGCAACGTCCCTCGTTGGCGAGCTGATGGGCCAGGGCGGATGCCTGGAACAATCCGGCCAGCGCCAGCACCCGTTCCTCGTTGATGGCGAAAGCTTTAAACACGCTGCGTCATTTCCTGTGCAGTTGAGTGGGCCAGGCCGCCGTACGCGGCGTCCGTGGCGGCGATCACCGCGCCGCCCAGGCATTCCTCGCCGGCGTAGAACACCACCGATTGGCCGGGAGTGACGGCGCGCTGCGGTTCGTCGAAGCGCACTTCCAGCCGGTCATCATGCATGGACACCACGCAGGCCTGATCGTGCTGCCGGTAACGGGTCTTGGCCGTGCAGCGAAACTCCGCGGCCGGCGCGACACCTGCCACCCAGGTGGGCGTTTCGGCGAGCAGGCGCTTAGATTGCAGCCATTCGTTCTCGCCGCCCTGGGCCACGTACAGCACATTGTGCGTGACATCCTTGCCCACCACGTACCAGGGCTCGCCGCCGGCATGCTGGCGCCCGCCGATCCCCAAGCCATTGCGCTGGCCCAGGGTGTAATACATGACGCCCTGGTGCTCGCCGATCAGGCGGCCGTCCGGGCTGAGCATCTGGCCGGGGCGGGCAGGGATGTATTGCGTCAGAAACTGACGGAAATCGCGCTCGCCGATAAAGCAGATGCCGGTGGAGTCTTTTTTGGCGTGGGTGGGCAGGTTGGCCTGGCGCGCCATCTCGCGCACCTGCGATTTCTCGATCTCGCCCACCGGAAACAGGGTGGCGGCCAGTTGCTGCTGCCCCAGGGCATGCAGGAAATAGGTCTGGTCCTTGCCGGCGTCGACCGCGCGCAGCAGGCGATAGCGGCCATGCAGGCAATCCACGCGTGCATAGTGGCCGGTGGCGATCTTTTCCGCGCCCAGCGCGCGCGCTTCGTCCAGGAAGGTCTTGAACTTGATCTCGCGGTTGCACAGCACGTCCGGGTTGGGCGTGCGTCCGGCGCGGTATTCGGCCAGGAAGTGTGCGAAGACGCCATCCCAGTACTCGGCAGCGAAATTGCGGGAGTGGAAGGGAATGCCCAGGCGGCCGCAGACGGCGACAGCGTCCTTGCGGTCCGCATCGGCGGTGCAGGGACCGTTGCGGTCGTCTTCCTCCCAGTTCTGCATGAACAGGCCATCCACCTCGTAACCCGCTTGCTGCAACAGCAGGGCCGCGACGGAGGAGTCGACGCCGCCGGAAATGCCCAGCATCACTTTCATGCGCGGGCACCGGCAGGCATCAGGCTGGTCACCGCAGACAGCGGCAGGCGTTGGCCGGCCAGCCATTCGTCGATGCTCATCAGCACCATCGGGCTGCGCAGGCGCTCGCCCAGCGCCGCGATTTCGCCGCGGGTGAGCCACATTGCGCGGCGTACGCCCACATCGAGCGGTTGCCGGGGATCGTGGCTCAAGGGCTTGGCCGCGAAGCTGAAACGCACGATGACATCGCCGTGCTCCTTGCTGCGCCATTGATGCACGCCGATCAGATGCGTCAGCGCCACGGTCCAGCCGGTTTCTTCACGCGTCTCGCGCACGGCGGCCTGCTGCAGGCTCTCCAAATCGTCCAGATGGCCGGCCGGCTGGTTGTACGCCACGCGGCCGTTGACCTCCTCTTCCACCATCAAATAGCGGTCGCGGTCTGTTACAACGCACGCCACCGTCACATGCGGACGCCACACGTCATGGCTGGAGTTGTCAGGTGTTGTCATCGTGAGGTCAACGCGGCCTTGGGGAAAGGCACTGGAAATGGCGTTATTGTGCCATTACCTCAAGCGTAGCCGCCGGGTAGCAAAATAATCCCCAGGCGTATACTGCAACCGAACAGGCCGAATCCACTTTTCAGAGCATGGCGAACGAATCCGAACACGAACATGGCAGTGGGCATGGACTCACCGTCGAAGTATCGAAACCTGAAGTGGCGCGACCGCCGCTGTTTCAGGTACTGCTGTTGAACGACGATTTCACACCGATGGATTTCGTGGTCGAGGTGCTGCGTATGTTCTTTGGCATGGACCAGGAAAAAGCCGTACAGATCATGTTGCACGTACACACCCGCGGTAAGGGCGTGTGCGGGGTGTTCACCCGTGAAGTGGCAGAAACCAAGGTCACCCAGGTAAACGAATATTCACGAGCCAACCAGCATCCTCTGTTGTGCACGATGGAGAAGGTTTGAGGATCTGTTCAAGATTTCGTCAAGACGGCCCGCGTGCGGAGATATTGATGAGGCCTTTTTGGCCCCCATCTTGCATCTATCGCGGTGAAGCCGCCCAACTTTGCAGTGGAGTAGGTCCGGATGTTCAGCAAGGATCTCGAAGTCACCATCGGCCAGTGCTACAAGCAGGCCCGCGAGCAGCGCCACGAGTTCATGACCGTGGAGCACCTCCTGCTCGCCCTCACGGAAAACCAGTCGGCCCTGGGCGCCCTGCGCGCCTGTGGCGCCGACCTTCCGCGACTCACCCATGAACTGGAAAAGATCATCGCCGAGACCGTACCGGTATTGCCGCACGGCGACGAACGCGATACGCAGCCCACGCTGGGTTTCCAGCGCGTGCTGCAGCGGGCGGTGTACCACGTGCAGTCCTCCGGCCGTAAGGAAGTCACCGGCGCCAACGTATTGGTGGCGATCTTCGGCGAAAAAGACTCCCACGCCGTCTATTTCCTGCACCAGCAGGAAATTACGCGCCTGGATGTGGTCAACTACATCTCCCACGGCATCGCCAAGATCGGCGATGAGCCCACCAGCGGCATTTCCAGCGGTGAGCGTGATGCCGAGGAAGGCGGCGAGGGCAAGGGCAATCCGCTCAGCGAATATGCCACCAACCTCAACGAACTGGCGCTGGAAGGCAAGATCGACCCGCTGATCGGCCGCCAGGACGAGATCGAACGCACCATTCAGGTGCTATGTCGCCGCCGCAAGAACAACCCGCTCTATGTCGGCGAGGCCGGTGTCGGGAAAACGGCGCTGGCCGAGGGCCTGGCCAAGCGCATCGTCGACGGCGAAGTGCCGGAAGTGCTGGAAAATGCCACCATCTGGGCGCTGGACCTGGGCGCGCTGGTGGCCGGCACCAAGTACCGCGGCGATTTCGAGAAGCGCCTGAAAGCCGTCATCGGCCAGCTGAAGAAGCAGCCGGGCGCGGTGCTTTTCATCGACGAGATCCACACCATCATCGGTGCCGGCTCCGCCTCGGGCGGCACCATGGATGCCAGCAACCTGATCAAGCCGATGCTGGCGTCGGGCGAGCTGCGCTGCATCGGTTCCACCACCTTCCAGGAATTTCGCGGCATCTTCGAAAAAGACCGCGCGCTGGCGCGCCGCTTCCAGAAGATCGACGTGGTCGAACCCAGCGTGGCTGAGAGCCTGGAAATCCTGAAAGGCCTGAAGTCGCGCTTCGAAGAGCATCACAACGTGTCCTACACGGTGGAGGCGTTGAAGGCTGCGGTGGATTTGTCGGTGAAGCACATTCCCGATCGCCTGCTGCCTGACAAGGCCATCGACGTGATCGACGAGGCCGGCGCCCGCCAGCGCCTGCTGCCGATCGAGCAGCGTACCGGCAAGATCGACGTGCCGGAGGTGGAATACATCGTCGCCAAGATGGCGCGCATCCCGGCCAAGCAGGTGTCGGCGTCGGATCGTGACGTGCTGAAGAACCTGGAACGCAACCTCAAGATGGTGGTGTTCGGGCAGGATCCGGCGATCGAAGCGCTGGCCGCCTCGATCAAGATGGCGCGTTCGGGCCTGGCCGATCCGTCCAAGCCGATCGGCTGCTTCCTGCTTGCCGGCCCCACCGGCGTGGGCAAGACGGAAGTGACCAAGCAGCTGGCGATGCAGCTCGGCATCGAGATGATCCGCTTTGACATGTCCGAGTACATGGAAGCGCATTCGGTGTCGCGCCTGGTCGGCGCGCCTCCAGGCTATGTCGGTTTCGACCAGGGCGGTCTGTTGACCGAGGCCGTCACCAAGCATCCGCACGCGGTGCTGCTGCTGGACGAGATCGAGAAGGCGCATCCGGATGTGTTCAATATCTTGCTGCAGGTGATGGATCGCGGCGTGCTCACCGATACCAACGGTCGCGAAGCGAACTTCAAGAACGTGATCGTGGTGATGACCACCAACGCCGGCGCGCAGCAGGCGTCGCGCCGTAGCATCGGCTTCGTGAAACAGAACCATTCGATGGACGCGATGGAAGTGATTCGCCGCACCTTCACGCCGGAGTTCCGCAATCGCCTGGACGCGATCATCCAGTTCACCCCGCTGGACTTCGACCACATTCTGCGCGTGGTCGACAAGTTCCTGATCGAACTGGAATCGCAACTCAGCGAGAAACACGTGGCGCTGGACGTGGACGCCGACGCCCGTCGCTGGCTGGCCGAGCACGGCTTCGATCCGCAGATGGGTGCCCGCCCGATGGCGCGCGTGATCCAGGAGAAGATCAAGCGCGTGCTGGCCGACGAGCTCTTGTTCGGCAAGCTGTCCGAAGGCGGTAAAGTGAGCCTGAGCGTGAAGGACGGCGAGCTCTCCGTGAGCACCGAAGCCGCCGAACCGGTGCCGGCGACGATCTCCTGACGCCGGCTGTTCGTCACAACAAAAAAGCCGCGCGTTTGCGCGGCTTTTTTTTGTACGGATGCCGACCGGCTTATTTCATGCGGTAGGTGATGCGGCCCTTGGTGAGGTCGTAGGGCGTCATTTCCACCTTCACCTTGTCGCCGGTGAGAATGCGAATGTAGTGCTTGCGCATGCGGCCGGAGATATGGGCGATGACGACATGGCCATTTTCCAGCTTCACTCGAAACATGGTGTTGGGCAGGGTCTCGATGACCGTACCATCCATTTCAATGACGTCGTCTTTGGCCATGCGTTCCGGGAGGTGTGCGCGGACCACCATGGCCGCGTAAGCCATCAATTATGCCACGTATCGCAGGCCGGTCCAAGACGCCAGGCCTTGCAGGCTGAAAAACAGTCGCCAGCGCTCAGCTGAAATGCTCGTCCAGCTTGCGGCGGATTTCCTGTTCGATCATGCCCTTGAGCGGCGAAAACAGCATGCCCAGTTGCGCACTCACGTGGATTTCATCGCTGCCGATGGCGATCTTGCCGCTGATGCCGGGACGCTCGAAGCTCAGCGTGCTGTCATTCTGCCATTGCGTCTGGACCTGGAACTTCTCGCGCATGCGCGTGGCGACCTGATCGATCACGGCATGGGCTTCGGCGGCGGACAAACGGTGCGGGCGGCGGATATCGAGACTGGGCATGATGCGGCTCTGCTGGAGCTGTCCTAATGGATGAACTAGGCATGATAAACGCAAATCCTGTCGATATTTTCTGCGCATCTGCTAGAGTCGCGCCGTCACGTCGTTGGTCTTGAGCCTACCTAATGTCTCCGCATAGCCCGCGCCGGGTCGGTTTGCCCGCAAGGCAAGGAGGAGCGAGGGCGCGTATGTCGATACGTAACCGAGCGAGGACGCAGTATTGCGGGCAAACCGACCCGGCCCTTCGGGTTGTGTGTGAGCGGTCGCCATGCGGCGGCGCGCAGCTTGACCAGACGGCCAGTCTGGCGCTGCGCCGCGCACCACCACCTGACGATCGCTCACACACAACGCGGGCTACGCGGAGACATTAAGCAGGCTCTTATGCGCATCGAGTTTCCCCATTCCACCAGGGCGGATTTCCACTGGCGCCAGCCGCAATTGCGCGTGGGCAGTGGTTCCGGCAACGACCTGGTGCTGGGAACGGGACAAGCGGCGGCGAATCATCTGTTGATCCATCTGGACAAGCGCGGCTGGGTGCTCGATGTGCTGCCCGAGGCCAATCGCATCTACGTCAACGCGCGTCCCGTGCGCGAACGGGCGATCCTGCGTCCCGGCGACATGCTCAGCATGGGCGATTGCCGCATGCTGCTGTGTGCGGATGAAGCCCCGGGCGAGCGCGCATTGCCCGGGATGCCGGAGCAGGAACGCTGCACGGTGGCATTGCGCGCCGTCGCCGGTCCGCTGTCGGGCCAGGTGCTGCCGCTGGCCGATCGCCTGGAATTGGGGCCGCAAGGCCGCGCAGCGCTGGATCTGCCCCAGGGCGAAACCGCCACGCTGACGATTTTCTGGCGCGACGGCCAGTTGCGCATGGAATCCGGCCAGCCGGTGGATGCGCGCTACGCGGCGCGGGTCAACGGCATTGTGTTGCAGCAGACCGTGCTGCTGCCGGGTGACCAGATCGGCATCGGCATGCACCGTTTCCTGATCGATGCGCCAGGCCTGGAACCCGAGCCGGAAATCGTCCTGCCGCCCGAGCCAGTCGAGCCCCTGCCGGAAGATACCGCCGGCCCGCGCGGGGAAGTGTGGTGGCTGATCGCCACGGCGGCGGTGCTGGCGCTGGGCATCGCGTTGCTGTTGTTGCTGCATTCCTGATATCCCCGGCCGCACTTAGGCGCGAAATCGCCGGCCTTATGCGCAAGTAACATTGACGTCATGTTGCTGCGTCGCGGCATAATGCAGCGATCTTTCAAGACGGGAACGGTTGCGTGAGCAGGGTTTGGAATTTCAGCGCAGGTCCGGCGGCATTGCCTTTGCCGGTGCTCGAACGTGCGCAGCGCGAGCTGCTGGACTGGAACGGCAGCGGCGCCTCGGTGATGGAGCAGTCCCATCGCGGCAAGCGCTTCATCGCCATGGCGCAACAAGTCGAAGCGGATCTGCGCGAACTGATGGGCATTCCCGCCGAGTACGCCGTGTTGTTCGAGCAGGGCGGCGCCACGCAGCACTTTGCGCAGATCCCGATGAACCTTGCCGGCGAGGGCGATAGCGCCGACTACATCGTCACCGGCCATTGGAGCGAGAAAGCCGCCAGCGAAGGGGCGCCCTACGTGCGCGTGAACGTGGCGGCCACCAGCAAGGCCGAGAACTACCTGCGCATGCCGGCGCGCGATACCTGGCAGCTCAATCCCAACGCTTCCTACGTGCACATCGCGACCAACGAAACCATCCACGGCGTGCAGTTCAAGCAGCCGCCCGACGTGGGCAACGTGCCGCTGGTGGCGGACATGTCGTCCGACATTCTCTCCGCGCCTGTCGATGTGCGCCGCTACGGCCTGATTTATGCTGGCGCGCAAAAAAACATCGGCCCTTCCGGCCTGGTGCTGATCATCATTCGCCGGGATATTCTGCAGCGCCCGACGCGGCCGATGGCGAAGATATTTCGCTACATCGAGCACGCGACGCACGACTCCATGCTCAATACGCCCAACACCTGGGGCTGGTACTTGGCCGGACTGACCTTCCAGTGGTTGAAGGACAACGGTGGTCTGGTCGCGATGGACGAACGCAATCGCCAGAAGTCCGAGCTGCTTTACGCCACCATTGACGGCTCCAGCGGCTATTACCGCAACCCGATCGATCCACCGGTACGCTCGCGCATGAATGTGCCTTTCACCTTGCACGACAGTGCCCTCGACGCCGCGTTCCTGCAGGAATCGGAAGCCGCCGGCCTGCTGGCGCTGAAAGGCCACAAGGCGATCGGCGGCATGCGCGCATCCCTGTACAACGCGGTGCCGCTGGAAGCGGTGCAGGCGCTGGTAGATTTCATGCGCGACTTCGCCCGCCGGCATGGCTGATACACTGCAAGGCCGGAACGGAACCGCCGTTGCCGGACATCTTTACGTTTGGACATCCATCGCATGAACGAACCCAAGCCAACGCTGGTGCAGGTGCGCGACCGCATCGACAGCATCGACCGGCAGATCCAGGAGCTGATCTCCGAGCGTGCCAACTGGGCCCGCGAAGTGGCCAAGGTGAAAGGCGAGGGGCTTTCGGCGATCGATTATTACCGCCCCGAGCGCGAGGCCCACGTGCTGCGCATGGTGGTGGATCGCAACCACGGCCCGCTTTCCGATGCGGAGATGGTGCGCCTGTTTCGCGAAATCATGTCGTCCTGCCTGGCGCAGGAAGACCCGCTCAAGGTGGGTTATCTCGGTCCCGAAGGCACTTTCAGCGAGCAGGCCGTGCGCAAGCATTTCGGTCATGCCGCGTATGGGCTGCCGCTGGGAAGCATCGAGGAAGTGTTCCAGGAAGTGGCTGCCGGCCATGCGGATTTCGGCGTGGTGCCGGTGGAGAATTCCGGGCAGGGCATGATCCAGGTGACGCTGGACATGTTCCTCACCTCCGAAGCGCGCATCTGCGGCGAAGTGGAATTGCGCGTGCATCAATGCCTGCTGTCGCAGCGCGATTCGCTGGAAGGCATCAAGCATGTCTACGGCCATGCGCAGTCGTTGCAGCAGTGCAAGACCTGGTTGCGCGTGAACCTGCCGAACGCCGAATGCATTGCCGTGCACAGCAATGCGGAAGGCGCGCGCCTGGCGCGTCATGCCGACGATGCCGCCGCGATTGCCGGCGCCACGGCGGCGAAGGTCTATGGCTTGAAGATCATCGAGCAGGCGATCGAAGACCGTGCCGACAACACCACCCGCTTCCTGGTGATCGGCCGTTCGTTGTTCCCGCCGTCGGGTAACGACCGCACGTCGCTTTTGATAACTGTCAACGACAAACCGGGCGCGCTCTACGAAATCTTGAGCCCGTTCGCCAAACATGGTGTCAGCTTGAATCGCATCGAATCGCGCCC
The DNA here is from genome assembly GCF_051954575.1 of Dyella sp. Lineage (GTDB taxonomy): Bacteria > Pseudomonadota > Gammaproteobacteria > Xanthomonadales > Rhodanobacteraceae > Dyella_B. The sequence goes on from NZ_JBQCHP010000036.1 coordinate 22,839, forward strand.
GGCGCATACGGGCAAGTGGCAATACGCCTTCTTTATCGACGTCTCCGGCCATATTGATGACGCGCCGCTGCAAGCGGCCCTGAAAGACATGGGCCCGCACGCCGCGCAAGTGCGTGTGCTCGGTGCCTACCCGGTGGCACTGCCATGAGCGGTGCGCAACGTGTGGATTGGGTCAGCCGGCCCGCAAAAGCTTTGCATGGCGACGTCGTGGTGCCTGGTGATAAATCGGTATCGCATCGCTCGATGATGCTGTCGGCGATTGCCGAAGGTACCTCGCATATTCGGGGCTTCCTGGAAGGCGAAGACACGCGCGCGACCGCCGCGGTGCTGGCGCAGCTTGGCGTGTCGATTGAGGCGCCTTCGACCGGTGAACGCATCGTGCATGGCGTGGGCCTGCATGGCTTGCGCGCTTCGAACAAACCGCTCGATTGCGGCAACGCGGGTACCGGCATGCGCCTGCTGGCGGGTCTGCTGGCCGGTCAAGCATTTGACGGCACCTTGGTAGGCGATGAATCGCTTTCCAAGCGTCCAATGCGGCGCGTCACCGATCCGCTCGCCAAGATGGGCGCGCAGATCGATACGCAGGACGGACTGCCGCCGTTGCAGGTCCGCGGCGGTCGCAAGCTGCATGGCATCCGTTACGAGCTGCCCGTGGCCAGCGCGCAGGTGAAATCCGCGCTGCTGCTCGCGGGGTTGTATGCCGAGGGCACCACCGAGGTGATCGAGCCGCATCCCACGCGCGACTACACCGAACGCATGCTGCAAGCGTTCGGATGGCCGATCGAATTCTCGCCCGGCCACGCCAGGCTCGAAGGCGGCCATCGCCTGCGCGCCACCGACGTGGTGGTGCCAGCGGACTTTTCTTCTTCCGCGTTCTTCCTGGTGGCCGCCAGCATCGTGCCGGGTTCGCAGGTGCGCTTGCCGGCGGTGGGCTTGAATCCGCGCCGCACCGGCTTGCTCGAAGCGCTGCGCCTGATGGGGGCGGATATCCGCGTCGAAAACCAGGGCGAAAGCGGCGGCGAAGCGGTGGGCGATCTGGTCGTGCGCTACGCGCCCTTGCATGGCATTGAACTGCCCGAGCGCCTGGTGCCGGACATGATCGACGAGTTCCCGGCCTTGTTCGTCGCCGCATCGGTCGCGAAAGGGCGCACCGTGGTGCGTGGCGCCGCCGAGTTGCGCGTGAAGGAATCCGATCGGATCGCCACCATGGCGGCTGGCTTGCGCGCGCTTGGCGTGCAGATCGAGGAAACGCCCGATGGCGCGATCATAGACGGCGGAGCGCTGGGCGGCGGCACGGTGGACAGCCACGGCGATCATCGCATCGCGATGAGTTTTGCGGTGGCAGGACTGGTGGCGCGCGAGGCGATCACGATCGGCGATTGCGCGAACGTAGCGACCTCGTTTCCGGGGTTTGTGGAACTCGCCAATAGGTGCGGATTTGCTTTGGGCTAACGCTTCATTGCTCGTCGTCCCGGCGAAAGCCGGAGCCCAGTGGCTTTGGCGGCCTGCAAGGCGCTAGCCCCGGCCTTCGCCGTGGCGACGGTGAGGCAAAATGGAAGTTAATGCGCAAAGAAAGAGACAAAGGCTTCCGCATGCCGACAATCCCTAACTTCATCGTGGCCATTCCCGCCCGCTACGGCTCCACCCGCCTGCCAGGCAAGCCGCTGCGCGCCATCGGCGGCGTGCCAATGGTGGTGCGCGTCGCGCAACGCGCCCAGCAGGCGGGGGCGTCCCAAGTGGTCGTGGCGACCGATGACGAGCGCATCGTCGAAGCACTCGAAGAGCAAAACGTGGATGTCTGCATGACCCGCAGCGATCACGCCTCCGGCAGCGATCGGCTGGCCGAATGCGCGGCCTACTACGGCTGGGCTCCTGAGACCATCGTGGTGAACCTGCAAGGCGATGAACCGTTCGCACCCGCGGCGGGCATTCGCGAAGTGGCGCGCGCGTTGGTGCAGGACCATGCACCGATGGCGACACTCGCCACGCCGATCACCGATGCGCACGAACTGTTCGATCCCAACGTGGTGAAGCTGGTCAGCTCCGCCCATGGCCGCGCGCTGTACTTCAGCCGTGCGCCGCTACCGTGGGCACGCGATGCGTTCGCGGCGGATCGTCAGACCTTGCCGCAAGACACGCCGTTTCTGCGGCATATCGGCATCTACGCTTATCGCGCCGGGTTTTTGCAGCAATACACCGGTTTGTCGCGCACGCCCTTGGAGCAGGCCGAATCGCTGGAGCAATTGCGCGTGCTGGAGCACGGCTATCCCATCGCCGTCCGCCTGACACCGGAGCCGTTTCCGCCGGGGATCGATACCGAAGCGGATCTGCGTCGCGCTGAAGCATGGATAAGCGATCCACACTGACCCTAGCGTGTTGAAAGCCTCAGGCGGCTTTGCGCACCCGGATCTCCACATGCAGGCCCGCGGCCGTCGCCATGTTCACCAGTGCATCCAGGCCAAAGAGATTGATCTTGCCGCACAGCAGATTCGAAACCCGCGGCTGGCTGATACCCAAAAGCCTGGCAGCTTCCACCTGGCTCATGCCGTTGCGCTCGATGTGATGTTTCAAGGCCATCATCAGGATCGAGCGAAGCCGCATATTTTCCGCATCGACCGGATTGTCTTCAATGGCATCCCAGACGCTGGAAAATCGCTTTTTGTTCATCGATGCCTCTCCTTCAACAATTCGCGGTAGCGCTTTGCTGCCAGGTCGAGGTCTGCCTTGCTGGTTTTGGCAGTTTTCTTCTGGAAGCAATGCATCACGTAGATCGCCTCGGCAAATTTGACCACGTAGATCACTCGAAACGCTCCCGTCGCATCGCGAATGCGGATTTCCTTCGCGCCAGCGCCCACTGTTTCCATGGGTTTCCAATCGTCCGGTTCCCAGCCACGTTGCACCTGGTCAAGTTGATGGCCTGCGTCGCGTCGCGCTGCCAGCAGGAAGGCGCGCAAGTCGGAAAGCGCGGTACCGAGAAATTCGATGGGCTTGGGTTTGATGGTGGTGCGTTTATACAAAATTTTGTATATTCCTTCAAGCATTGTTTGTTCGTGCGCGATCACCGAGCGTAATGTGCGGCCATGCGGCGGTTGATCCGAAGAGTGCTGTTCATTGCGACATCCTGATGCGTCAACGCGTGACGTCGATTTCCCTGGAACCAAAAAAAGAAAAGATGGAAAGGTCGATCCTGTTTGTCTGCCTCGGCAACATCTGCCGCTCGCCCCTGGTCGAGGCAGTCGCGCGCAAACATCTGGCGGACGCCGGGCTGGCTATCGAGGTCGCCTCCTGCGGTACCGGCGGCTGGCACGCGGGCGAGCAGGCCGATCCGCGCATGCGTGCCGCCGCGGCGAAGGCAGGCTATGCACTGGAAGCGCATCGCGCGCGCCAACTGCACGCGACCGACTTCGAGCGTTACGACCTGCTGCTGGCGATGGACGGCAACAACCTACGCGACCTGCGGCGTGCATCCGGCGGCAAGGCGCATGTCCGACTGGCCCTGTTCCTGGATTGGGCCGGCGCGGCGCCGCCCAGGGATTTTCCCGATCCGTACTACGAGGAGCTGACCGCTTTCACGCAGTGCGTGGACCTGGCCGAGCGGGGTGTCCGCGGGCTGCTCGAGCGCCTGCGCGCGGGCTGAATCGTTTTCGCCGAAGGGGTTGGAAATCCGCCAAACGGGCTAAAATCCTCCTCTATGCAGCCCGCCCCCACCCAGGCCTTCGACGGCAAGGTCTTCGTCAGCACGCTCACCACGTCCCCCGGCGTTTATCGTTACTTCGACGAGGCCGGCGACTTGCTGTACGTCGGCAAGGCCAGCAGCCTCAAGAAACGCGTCGGCAGCTATTTCCTGAAGCCGCGCATGGAGCCGCGCATCGCGGCGATGGTGGCGCAGATCGCGCGCTGCGAAATCACCGTCACGCGCACGGAAGCCGAGGCGCTGCTGCTGGAATCGCAGCTGATCAAGGCGCTGAAGCCGCGCTACAACATCCTGCTGCGCGACGACAAAAGTTACCCGTACATCTATCTCTCCGGCGGCGAAGAGTATCCGCGCCTGGCCTTTCACCGCGGCGCACGCAATCAGCCGGGGCGCTACTTCGGGCCGTTTCCCAGCGCCTTCGCCGTGCGCGAAAGCCTCAACCTGATGCAGAAGCTGTTCAAGGTGCGCCAGTGCGAGGACAGCTATTTTCGCAATCGCTCGCGCCCGTGCCTGCAATACCAGATCGGCCGCTGCACCGGCCCGTGCGTGGGCTTGATCAGCACCGAGGACTACCGCAACGACGTGCGCCATGCGGAAATGTTCCTGGAAGGCCGTGGCAGCGCGGTGATCGATGAGCTGGTCACGGCGATGGAGCAGGCCAGCGCCGCGCTGAATTTCGAGCGCGCCGCCGCGTTGCGCGACCAGATCGCCACTTTGCGCAAACTGCACGCGCAAAATCACGTGCAGGGCGCTACGGCGGATATGGACGTGATTGCCTGCCGCATCGAAGCGGGCATCGCCTGCGTCAGCGTGCTGTTCTTCCGCAATGGCATCAGCCTGGGCACGCGTGATTTCTATCCGCGCCTGCCGCTGGATGCCGAACCGGCCGACGTGCTGGCGCAATTCGTCGCGCAGTACTACCTGGATCGCCCGGTGCCACGCGAAATCATTCTTGGCGAGGCGATTGCGGACGAGCAACTGCTCAGCGAAATGCTGTCCCAGCAATGCGGGCATGCGGTGGAAATCAAGACGCGCGTGCGCGGCGATCGTGCGCAGTTTTTGCAAATGGCCGAACGCAATGCACAGGCGTCGCTCACTTCGCGCATCGCCAGCCGCCAGACACTGGGCACGCGTTTCGACGATCTGCAGAACGTGCTGGGCCTGGACGAATCGCCCAAGCGCATCGAATGCTTCGACATCAGTCACACGCGCGGTGAAGCTACCGTGGCCTCGTGCGTGGTGTTCGGACCGGAAGGGCCGGAGAAATCGCATTACCGCCGCTTCAACATCGCCGGCATCACGCCCGGCGATGATTACGCCGCCATGCATCAGGCGCTCACGCGCCGGTTCCGCAAACTGGCCGAAGGGGAGGGCGCACGGCCGGATATCCTCCTGATCGACGGTGGAACCGGCCAGGTGGCGCAGGCGCTGGATGTACTGCGCGAGCTCGGCATCAGCGGCATCGAGGTGGTTGGCGTGGCCAAGGGGCCGGGCCGGCGCGCAGGCGAAGAAACGCTGGTGTTGGCGGGCTCCAATCGCGAGATTCACCCCGGACCCACGTCGCCTGCGCTGCACTTGGTGGCTGCGGTGCGCGACGAAGCCCATCGCTTCGCCATCAGTGGACATCGCAAGCGGCGCGAGAAGGCGCGCGAGCGCAGCGTGTTGGAGGACGTACAAGGCGTGGGCGCACGCCGCCGTGCCGCGCTGCTGAAGGCGTTTGGCGGGCTGGCCGGCGTGGAGGCCGCGGGCGTGGAGGAACTGATGCAGGTGAAAGGTATCGATCGCAGCTTGGCCGAGCGCATCTATGACGCGCTCCATGCTTGATCACGGGCGTTCGTGAGACACTAGGGATGCTCCGGCTCATTTTTCACAGGCGGCATGATGTCCAGAAGGCACGCAGGGTGTGTTGCGTGGCGCAGGGCAGACCCGCCGTCTGTTCAGGCCGCGCGACGCAGCTTGCGGGCCTTCTGGACATCACCTTTCGGGCCGGCTCTGTCCGTCCGCATCCCGTCGGCCCATCGTCTCGACAGACGGCCAGGCTGCCTTCGCCGATGATCCTGTGGGCTGCGAACAGACAGGGTCGGTGACGCCTGTGAAAAATGAGTCGGAGCATCCCAAAAAAAACGGAAGGAGCTCATGCGCATCAATCTGCCGACCTGGCTGACGCTGTTCCGCGTAGCGCTGCTGCCGGTGATGGTGCTGGTGTTCTACCTGCCGTTTCGCGGCCACAACATCGTCGCCGCCATCGTGTTCGCGCTGGCCGGCATCACTGATTGGCTCGATGGCTACCTGGCGCGCCGCCTCAACATGACCTCCAAGTTCGGCGCCTTCCTCGATCCGGTGGCGGACAAGCTGATGGTGGCGGTGACCCTGTTCCTGCTGGTCGCCTCCCACCGCGGCGACTGGTCCGGCATCGTGATGGCGGTGACCGCGGCGATCATCGTCGGGCGCGAGATCAGCATTTCAGCGCTGCGCGAATGGATGGCGGAAATCGGCATGCGCTCCACCGTGCGCGTGGCGTTCCTGGGCAAGCTCAAAACCGTGATGCAGATGGTCGCGTTGATCGTGCTGATCCTGCAGCACGAAAAAGACGCCGAGGCGTTGCGCCTGTACCACATCGGTGAGGGCCTGCTGGTACTGGCGGGCGTGCTCACCATCTGGTCCGGTCTGTATTACCTGCGTGCCGCCTGGCCGGCGCTGCAGGATGACGCGCCGGCGACGCCCTCCAGCACGGAGCAGGATCGAAACGCTTGACGGTTTCGTTTCAGCCGCTAAAATGCGCGGCTCCGATGCGGGAATAGCTCAGTTGGTAGAGCACGACCTTGCCAAGGTCGGGGTCGCGAGTTCGAGTCTCGTTTCCCGCTCCAGATTTTGATCCACGGATATCCATCGATGTCCGCAGATCCTTGAGACAAGGGGCGAAACAGCCTGTGTCAAAACTCATCTGACACATAGACGCTGAAGCGGTCGCAAGCAAAAGTGCCCTCGGAAACCCCGAGGGCATTTCTTTGTGCGCCCGGCAGGGCGCACTGCCAGGAGGTGAAAGACCTCTACTGGTCCGGCATGGGCTTTTGTGCGCGCGTTCACATAGTGGAACCCGCGCAGCGATAGGTGGGTTATTTGATGGGCTTAGCACCCGAATATCCGCGCATTTCGACGAAATATTCATTTGAAGTAGACAAAACAATGACATATATCCCGATGCTGCGATTTTGGGCGCACGTCTATGAGCGATCATTTTTCTAGATCAAAACTCTCTCATTCTCCGGCAGCGAAGCCCATCGTGCCGTCGAGAGCATCGAAGAATGTCGTGGGCGACAAACAGGACGGTCAGTCGCTGGCTATCGAGAAGGCTGGGTTGATGCTCACATCGCCGGATGCAAGCGCAATGTGTCGCGGTCGAGATCGATTTGCACGAGTTGGGTTTTCGCCCATTGCTTGCGGGGAATCAGAAGCCACATGGGCTTCCTGTCGTCGTCATGCCCCAACGCCACCATGCCAACGTACTGCGTCTGCTGATGCATGGGCGGACGCAGACTCCGGCCGGCACCCGGCGGCACGACGAGATTACTGGTGGCGAGAAGGTCAGCTTTCAGCGTCGACAGATCGTTCGTCAACCACTGCGCATCGGTGAGCGCTTCGAACGCCTGCGATGACGTCAACTGGTAAATCCTCACGATCGCCGGACCGCTGTTGTCGCTGGCCTGGTTGACGACATCGAGGTTCATCGTCGGAATGGGTGTGGTGAACGTGCGTTTTGCCACGTTCACCGTGCCGTCGTGAATCGCTTGAGCGACGCCGCATGCGCTGACACTCAGCGCGGCAAGAACGAGGATCGCGTGTCGAACGGTGCGTGTCGGACTCATGCATGGTGTTCCTTCGAGTACGCCGTTCGCATTACGACCGGGACGGCACATTCCATGCGCCGAGTTGCACGCGGATCGGCGCGTGATGCGATGACGTGTCATCGCGCGCGAGCAGCGTGGTGTAACCCAGGCTCACGGTGTTCGGTTCGAGCACGGGCGCGGGCATGAGATCGGGCGATACGTGCATCTCGATGACCGCCTGCGCTTCGTAGCCGAGGTAAAAGCGCAACAGGTGCATGAGATCGGCATGCATCGTTTGTCCCGGCATCAGGTCCTGTACGGACGTGGTTGAAGTGGGCGCGATGACGACGCGCACGCAGTTGCCGCAATCGAAAAAGCCGCCGCCCAGCACGCAGTGTTCACCGAGCGGCATCGGTTCGGTGTCGTCGATTGCTACCCAGGCTGGGTGGAACTCTTCGACTGAGAGCGTGGCGTCGGGTACGGCGTGCTGCAGAACGCCGGACAGGCCTTCGGCCGTGCGCGTTTTCTGGTTCACCAGGCCGAGCATCGAGAGCAGCTTGCGCGGCCCCACGGTTTCGCCGATTTCGGACGCACCGAGTCCGAGTCCGGCGAGACTCAACAACTGCGTGGAGATGGCATCGCGGCCATCGCGCTCGAAGCCGACGGGATAGCGGTACTTGCGCCAGATGCGGTAATACTGGGTGACGATGCGGTGATGAAACAGATCCAGGAACGCCGCCAGCGGTTCGGCGCCGTCGTGGTTTTGCGCGATGGTGTCGATGAAATACGACGGCATGCGCGCATCGACGCCGTACAGGCCGAGGAAAGTCGTGCGCACCGTGGGCGGTTGCGAAAGATCGTCCGGATCGCCGTGCGGATCGCATTCGACCGCATCGATTTCGCGTCCCGGAAAACCCAGCCGGAACTTCGAACGGAAACGGATCGGATCATCGCCCGGCGAGTCGGTCGTGCCGAGCAGCGGGCGATCCGGCGCGCTGCGTTCGAGCAGTTCGCAGAACCGGAAGAAGTGCATCTGCGTGGCATGGTCCCGCAACGCGGCCCACAGCGGCGGCGTATCGAGGGATGCGCGGGCGGTCAAAACGGCGCTCCTTCACCTTTGGTATCCGGCCATGCGAGTCGCTGCCCCATCGGTTGGGCGACGATGACCAGGCGCGTGTACAAGTTGAGCGTGGCGTAGAGGCCAAGAAAGCGATTCAACATGCTGCCAAAAAGCTCGACATCTCCATCACCGGCGAACGCGTGGGCGTCGAGCGTGACCTGGATCTCCACGCCGCGCAGCAAGCCGCCCTTGACGAGCTTCTGCACCGGGCGGTGACGCACGTCTGTGATCGCATCGATACGTCGGCGATTGAGTTCGCCGTCGGTCCAGTCGTACAACGCGAGCGCGCCACGCAGCAGTTGCGCATCGAGCAGCGAGAGATAATTGGGCGCCAGATGTGACAGCACACGCCAGTGAAAACGGTCACCGGTGGGCGGGTAGACGGGCCGCGTCGGCGCGACCAGGTTGCGCACCGCGCCGACGTTGGTGAATCCACCGCGCATGCGTGTGATGCCGGCTTCGCGCAGGCCTTTGCGCGGCAACATGCCGTTCGTGCCGATGACCGACAGCGACAGCGTTTCGCGCGGCAAGGTGGTTTGCTGTTCCCACGCGTGGCCGCCAAGTACCACCCACGCGTCGAAGCGCCCGGACGGGCCGCGCCGCATGCGAGTGTGGAAATACCGCTCGGGCATTTCATGCCGCAGCATGCCGCCGCGATGGCGGAACGCGCCGAAGGGCGCGTATTCGAAGCGCTGGCCGGTGCCGACTTCGAACCCTTGCACGGCATCCACCGCATAGATGTCCACGTGCGCGCCGTGACGCGCGTTCGCGACGACCCGGTAGTCGGTGTCGAACTGCGTACTGGTGATCGGATCGGCTTCCAGCTCGAACAGATTGATGATCGGCGTGCAATACAGCCGCACGTTCTCGGCGGAAAAACGCATGTCATCGGGATAGGGTTTGCGCAGCACCACTTCGACATCGACGTACGGCGCGTCTTCGGGGATCGCCTGCATGTCGAGCCCCAGCAGATCCACGAACATGAACTTCTCGGGGAACGTGAAATACTCCAGCAGGAGCTGGTAGCCGCCGAAGGCGTTATCGGCCTTCGGCCACAACCGTTCGTCCGTCGCAAAGCCCGCCGCTTGGAGACGCAGGCCCGGCATCGCGAACGGTGCACCGGGCCGATCGTCGGGGTAGCCCGGCACGCGAAGCTGCATGGCGAGTGGCTCAGCCGTCAGGGCCGCGTACAAGGTCAGCGCAACCGGGCGATCGGCATGCAGGTACAACCGCAGACGCGGCACAGTGAGTTGCGCGCGTTGCGCCTGTGGCTCGATGGCGAAACGAAAGCGCAGCACGGAGCGACCGTCATCGCGCGTGGTCGCCTGTGCTTCGGTCAGGCGCAACGGATAGAGGTCGACGGGCTGCGTGGTGCGGTAGACGCATTGCACCGTGGCGGCATCGACCTTGGTCGTGCCCAGTGCGATGGGATCGGACACCGCTTCGAGACTGGGTTCCAGTCGCTCATGCCGTTGCAACGCGCCGTAGTCCGGCAGCAGTTCCAGGATCGACAGCGACGGAATCATGCGCAGGTAGTGCGGCCACAGCATGCTGACGAGGCCCTCGGTGAGTTCCGGCAACTCGTCATCGAGCTTGTGGCGCAATCGGCCCATCAGAAACGCGAAGCCTTCGAACAGCCGCTCCACATGCGGATCGCGGTCGCCCAGGCGATCCAGGCCGAGCGCACGCGCGCGATCCGGAAACGCCTTCGCGAATTCCTTGCCTGCTTCGCGCAGGTAGCGCATTTCCGCGTCGTAGTAGCGGAGGATGTCGTTGTCGTGGGTAGGACTGGTCATAGGGGCAACGAAGTAAAAGAAGTTACTTGAGCATCACGGCGCGCGCCGGATCGATCGCGGTGAGTTCGCCGATCAGCATGTCGATGCGTTGGGTGAGCGACGCCTTGTCAGCGTCCTTGCGGTTCATCCGCGCCTTGAGTGCGCGCATCAGGTGCTGTTTGACGTCGAAGGCGAGCGCGGGCTCCCACTGCATGAGGCGATGCTGGTGCGCAATCGCGTCGAGCGACGTCAGCAGATGCGTCGCGATATCCACGCGGTCAGTGCGCTCGGCCACACGCGCCATCACGAGCTGACGCAGAAAGCGCTGCCGTTCGCTGTCGTGGCCGGGCAGCTGCTGCAGCCAGGCGAAGGCATCGTCGAGGCCTTGCTGCGTCGCCAGCGTGAGCGCTTGTGCTTCGAGATCCGCCCAATGGCTGTCGCCTTCGGTGGTCACGCTCACCGGTGCGTCACGGTCCTGGCTCGCGTCGTAGACGGTCGCGTGCCGGGCCATCCATTCGAGGGTGGTGCTGTCGGCAAAGGGCGAGCCGTCGGTGAATGACAAGTGCTCCAGTCCGGGCAGGCGTTGCAGCAGCAGGGCGCAATCCATCGCTGCCATCTCACGGATCGATGTGTAGGCGGCGCCGGCATGTTCCTGCGCGACGAAGGCGTAATGCTGCAAGTCCAGCCAGAAATGATTGGCGCCTTCGGCGAACGCCGCTTCCACGCGTTCCAGGAGTTCCGGCCATTGCTTCTGCAGCACGAGCCGCTTGAGATGCGCGCGCAGTTCCGTGCGCGGCGCGGGCAGCCGCGTTTTGCCGCTCGCTTCATGCGGCGGCACGTCGTCGAGGGTGTCCCAGCGGATGCAACGCATCAGGCGCCATGCAGCGAGGTAGCCGTTGGGCTGCTCGCGCAGAAACGCCGCCATCTGGCGCGCGCGCTCGAGCAGCTCGTGCGACGACGCAATCGCAGTTGCCGTCGGTATTGCCGACGGCGCCGAAGATGTTGCGCCGACCGACGGCATCGCGGCATCCGCCGGCAACGGCAATTCGACGCGGCTTTCGAAACGTCGAAAGAGCGGACCCAGTTCCGGACGCGTGGTATCGGGCCAGTCCGCGGTGCGTTCGCTCATCAACGCAATCGCCGAGAGCGTGCGTTCGAGCACGGGGCCGCTCAGCCCTTGCACCTGATCCAGGCGGTTGGCGAAGGTGCTGCCGGCGAGCCATTCGATGGCGGCCTTGCGGCTTTCGGCACGGGCGGGCAACAGCGTGTCGCCGAAGCGGTCGACGAGCGCCGCCAGCAACTCGAAGCCTTCGGCCACACCCTCGGCGCCGTCGCGGCGCATGCGGCTGTACACGTAGTACGCGGCAACGCGCGCATCCTTGGCGGTGTGCTTGAGCAACTGTTCCGCGGTTTGAAGGATCACATCATCGTTGACATCGCTCAGCTTGGCGACTTCGTCGCGCACGGACTGGAACGCATCGTCGTACACCGGATCGGCGCCGACGGGTGAGGACGCGCTGATCGGTTGCAGCCAGTCATCCCAATTTGAAAGCGATGCACGCGCGAGGTCGGACGGCTTGCGCGTACCGAACAGCGATTTGAGAAGATTCGTCAGCATACGTGGCGGGGATGCGCGAGCGTTGTCATTTACGGCTCCAGTTCCATCGTGTTGCCGATCACACTCACCTTGACGGGATCGGTTTGCTTCCATTGCGACCTGGGAACCACGAGCTGCCATGTGGCCTGCGAGGGATCGCGGAAAAACGCCACCACACCGACGTATTGCGTGTCGTCGGACATGGCGGTGTTCAGCGTGATCGTGGCCTTCGGTCCCAGCACGATATCCGTGCGGGTGAGGGTCTCGGCTTTCAGAACAGTGCCTGTGTCATTCAGCAGTTGCGGATAGGTCGCGGTCTCGAAGGCCTTGCAGTCTCTCAATTGATAGATGCGCATGGCAACCGGCAGTGACGCGCCGCGCTCGTCGCGATTGAGTTCGGCGCGACCTTCGACAACCAGGTTCATCCGCTTGACCTTGGCGATAAAGATCGCCCGCGCCGCATCCGCAGATGTGTCCTTGGCGGTTTGCCACGCACCGCAACCGGTCATCAGCAGCGCGGCCAGCACGAGGCCCGCGCCGGTGCGCAAGGTGGAAAAGAAAAGCGTCCTCATGGCGATGTCAGTTCGGGCGGTAGCGGCATCACGGGCACAGCTTCGTTCTTGCCGACCATGAAAATGCGCTCGGGCAACTTGAAGCCCTTGAGCTTCAGCAGATCGAGCGGCCCAGCGCCGACTTGTGTACGCAGCACGTAGTGCAACGCTTCCGCATCGGGTTGTTTCCAGGTGAGTTCGTAACGCGTGCTGTCGAGCGCCTTGACGTCGGCTTTGGCGAGAAGGCGCAGGAACGCCCAGTCGCCCGTCGCGTCGAACGCCTGCCGCACGCCGGCGTTGAGCGTCTGCCACGTCAGCGCCGAGTGGCCGTTGAGTCCATCGCCGGGCCACGCAAGCGATGTCCACATTTCCTGCTGGTTGAAATAGACGATCTGCTGTTTGTCGACCGTCAATTCCGAGCGCGTCACGTTCGGCGTTGGCTGCGGCATGATCTCGAAGTGGTAGCCCGCATTGCCTTGTGAATACAGGCGTGCGCCGAGCACCGACAGCTGCTCGATGGCCTTCAGGAACGCCGGATCAAACGCCAGCGTCTGCGGTGCCAGTCCATTCGGGACCCACTGGTCGCCTTGCTGCGCGAGTACCCCGGCCAGCTCCACGCTGAGAAAGCGTGTGATGAGACCGGTGTTGGGACGCACGTAGCGCCCCAGTTCCGCGAACGACGCGTCGGCGTTCGAATCGACAAATGGATAACGGCCATCGAACGCGCTGTTGAACGGCGCCGCAATGCTGGCGCGCCAGACGTCGTTGAGGCTCGCCGCCGCCGGTTGCAGGATCGTTTGCCATGCGCCGTCGAGGGGGCGTGCGAACAGCGCGTCGCCGAAGCCCGCCCAGGCGGAACCGAGACTGGCTGCCGTCAATGCCGCCTGCTCGCGCACCTGCGCAAGATCCGACAGCTTGCCCTGGAAGACCGCCTGCGCGAGTGAGCGCGCCATCGTTTGCGCATCGGGACTGCCGCCAATCTGCTGAAGCTTGAGTCGCATGGTGGTCGCGGAGGTGAGATAGCTTTGCAGGCTGACGCCGCTGAGCGTGGACGGCGCGTTGCCGTTTGCATTGTTCGCACCGTTGCCGGCTGTCACGCTGCTGTCGCCCATCAGGGCCAGCAGCGGGCCGAACGACGTATCGAGTGGATTGACGACCGGGCCGGCGGTTTTGTCGTCGTGGCCGAACAGCCCCTGCGCGCGTCGCACGAGCGTGTCGCCGATGGCCTGCGTCGGACGACCCGCTTGCGCCTGATATTGCACCGACTTCATCAGCGCGATCAGCGGCGAGGTTTGCGCATCGGTCAGGCGCGTGAGCTGATCGATCGCCGCGTTGAGGTTGGCGGCGGGCTGCCACTGCAAACGGTTGAGCATGTGCTGCCACGCTGCGCTGTAGTCGGCGAAGTAGCGCGCGGTAAGCCGTTGTTTCAGGTCGGTCGTATCGCGCTGCGCGTCGTCCGCCGTGGCACCGGCTGTGCGCGCCGCACCGCCCGTGAGCACCCAATCGCCTTCGACGCGGCGCTCGCTCGCCGCCTTGTCGATCGCCTCGGCGATCATGCCGTCCCACGCGGCGCGCGTGTAAATGCCCGGCACCATCGCCTGGGTCGTGAACAGTCCCTGCGCGTCAGTGCCATTGAGGAGCGTAGGTAGCGAGACGTCCGCATACTTGCCACGCACACCGGCGATAACGGATTGATAGAGGGTGTCGTCCGCATTCGCAAGGCCAATCTGGTTGACCAGTGCGCCGCGCGCGGTGGTGACCAGCGATGGCGAGGCCTGGATGCGCCAGTCGGGATGGGCTTTCAGATGGTTCGCGAAGAAACTCGCCAGGCGTTGCGCGGTGTCTTGCCATTCGCCGGTGGGCATCGACGTCACCATCGGCCAGACGTTCGCCATCTGGCTGGCGAGGAAGCCTGCATCGGTGCGCGCTGGCTCGGCCAGCATCAGATACACCTTGAGGGCGTTGTAGTTGCGGTGCTGGACATCGCCGTCTTGCAACGCATCGGCGCGCACCTTGCCGAGATCGGCAAGGGTGGTTTCGAGGCTGAGCTGCACGGGCGCGGTGAGCAGCGCGCGGCTCCCGGCGGCATAACGCGTCCACAGTGCATCGAGTGTTTGGCGATCGTGATTGAGGCCGAAACCGCGTAAGCTCGGCGCGTGATGGCGCGCCCGCTCTTCGTACACGCTGATGCGTTGCTGCAAGGCCAGCAGCGCGTGCAGGCGTGCCGCATCGTCATTCTTGTTCAACGACTGCACGGCCGTTTGTGAACGATGAAGATCATGGGCATTGGCGAAGGCGGAGATCAGCATGCCGCTTGTCCAGAGACCGACGAGCGAAAGAGTGATTACCGAACACACGGTGATCGGATGCATGCCCACGCGCCGGCCTCGACCCCGTCGTGTCAGGCTGCCCAGGTGCGACCAGACGGGCAGGGTAAGGCTGCTCGACGCGTCGGTCGCCTCGGGGGATTGGGCGGGGAAGGGCGCGAAGAAAACACCACACACCGACACGCGGCGCGCGGCGAGGCTGGCGATCCAGATGGCCAGCAAACTCGCCCGTCCGTCGAGACGCTCGGAAAGCTTCGCGGTGTAAAGATCGTTGGGGTCGGCGCCCAGGTGTCGCACGCCAAGCCGGGCCAACTGGTCGCGCAAGGTGAGCATGTCGGCTTCGATCGGTTTCGCGCCCGCATCCGCTTTGAACTCGCACCCAGCGATGGCGGTGTGGCCGTCGTTGACGTCATCGACCTGTGCCACGTCGAGCACATAGACCGGTGCGGACCAGCGCAGCGTCTGTGCGATGTGTGTGAGGTTGACATCGGGAGCGCGCATGCCTCGCGCTGGTGCGAATTTATCTTCGATGCCGTTGACGACCAGCACCACGCCATCGATCGGACGGCGACGGCGCATCGTGCAAAGCTGCTTCAGCCACGCTTCGTTTGGTTGTCCATTCGCATCACCAGCTTGCCACAGCAGGAGGACGTCGTCGGTGATCACGTAGCCGTGTTCGGTCAGCTCGGGTAGTAGCCGTGCGATGGTTTTTTCGTTGCCAGTGAGCAGTAGCCACGGTTGGCGGTAACGCCAGCGCCAACCGTGGCGTTCGCGTAGGACGTGCTTCAGCTCGTCCTGCCAACGTCGCTCGACGATGATGGTGTGGGGGGTCTTCATCGCGCCAACGCGCGCTGCCGTGTCGCGGATGTAGCGATCCGTGTCACGGTGAGGTGCGTGGCGTGCCGCCCAATGCCACGCGGCCGTCAGCAAACCTCGCCCGGACAGCAGAACGGCGCCTATCAGCAGCACAACAAGTACCCTCACGAGAGGGGAGGGATGCAGCGCTGCACCTTGATACCACGCAGCCACGGCCGCACCGGCCGTGATCACGAGTATGACTATCCAATAGCCCGATAACTTCCGAATGCTCATCCCTGCTGTCCTGACTCCATGATGGTTGTGGCGGGTTGAATGACAGTCACGCGAAGCGTGGTTTGTCGTGTCGCCACAGCTTGTGGTCTCTGCGTGTGAGACGTGTGTTCAACGGCCAGCGCAAGAGCTAGCCACGCAGAGGCAACGCCTGCGTGACCAACGGCCGCGTCAACATCGTATATCCCGCCACCGTCTTCTGATTGCGAAAGACCAAGGGACAGGTCGGCTGCTGTTTGCATTAACGCCGACCGATCTGAAGGCTCAAGTCCCGTCTGCCACAGATCATGGATCTTGGTCGCTTCGCTATTACCCCACTGGATGGCTCGTGACATCGCCTCGTTCACGTTGTCTTTTTCCTCCTGCACGGGACGATGCAAGAGAGCACTCGCCGTCAGCCCTTTCCGTTCGGTGAGGGGTGCCCAACCGAGCAGCAGCGCAGCGACCGCTTCGGCGCTGTTTGCCGGTGGCTTATCATGCAGTTGTGCGGCCACGAACAAAGCAAATTTCTCGAGTCCAGGGCCGCCTCGAATATCCAGCCAGGCATCGAGCGCCATGACGCCCAGTTCCTGCGGAACTAGGGTAGTTTCAACAGACTGAAATCCGGCGGATTGCCAACAGTCTCGCCATGCCTCAACGATGCCGTCATGGACTGCATCCGTCGGCAGTTGCAGATGCACCTCGAGTGGCACTTTGGTGGGGAGTTGGTGAAGCGATGGGCCTATGTGTTGCAATAAGCCATCAAAACAAGACCGATAGCGGTTGAGTAACGATGTTTGGTTGAACTGCGACAGGGCTGTATGGCGAATCGCAAATTTACCGTTGGCAGGGCGGTGTGCTTCAAGTCGGGACTGACGCGCCACGATCTTTTCCGCAGCATTATTCTCAAAGGCGCAGACATAAGTGCTCGCAAGTACAGCCAGCGGTTCGCGCGCAAATTGAATGGCCTTTGCCGTGTCCTCTGCCAGCACATCATCCTCAGCCTGAAGGCGGGCGGTTTCTTGCTCGCAGTAATGTAGACGCAATCCGTATGCGAGCAGACTGGCAAGCGCAGGAAATCCGAGCAGGCGTAGCCAGAACCAAACGGTGTTGGTGGGTTCGCCTTTGGGCCAAGTCAGGAGCGTCGATACCGCGCCGCCAACGACAATGACGATGGACACGATCAACCACACAACAGGTCTAGGAGGTTGTGGTGGTGCGGTGTCTCCCTTTGGGGTGGGTAATTCAACCGGCATGAGCGCAGTGTTACGTGAGGCTGGAGATCACGCGACATCCACATGTCGCGCGATAGCCGTGTCGTGCAAGAGAGATGCCGTGATCGGTCATGGACTCATCGCCGTCGATGATGCGGTTGGGACGGACATCGGGGTGTTTCGGGCAGGATACTTCATCGCCTTTGCGAGCCAAAGGTCGCCCGTCGTAGTCCATGGTGGACGATGCACTGATGACTTTGCCGCCGTGATCCGTGGCGTCGCCAAGACGAATGAAATCCATTTTCTCTACCTCGCGTCACATCTGAAATGTTGGGGGTAAGCGCGAGACGGCCAATAGTGCGGTATGTCACCAGTGCCCGCTTCCTTCACGCCTTCTGCCTTATCTGTTGGTCACTTTTATGGTTTAGGACGTACTGCATTTGCTCGCGGTTGAACGGACGAGATGATGGCGTCCCACAGCGCCATAGCTTCGCGCGGCGTTAGTGACGAGTCGACGTATTCGCGTTTGTCAGGGGGTTGCCCGCCGGCTCGCAATTTCATTGACAGGAAAGGCCGTGACAGTGTGGGATCAGAGTGCATGGATTCAGTCCGAAAAAGCAAAACACGCTTGTCGTGATCGTCAGTGCCCTTGACTAACCATTCTTGTCCCTTCATGCCGGCCATGGCGATGTTGCCTTTGCGTATCACATCAACCTCGAATCGACTCTCGGTATGAGTGGCGCGTTCGAGGAGCGGTTTCTCGTCTCCATCAGGTGTCAGCGCCTTGCTGTAGATGGTGATAAGCAAATCAGGATATTTCTCCGTTTTAAGATAGAGTTGAGCGGCCTCTTCGTCGTTGTCGCTATCGATCACCACGGGACCAAGACAGAAGCCCGGGCCGGCCGTCTCGGGATCGTCCACAGCGCGAATCTGGCTCGCGACCTTGAATAAACGTGCAGCCACTTGTTCAGGCGTTTCCACTTTGCCATTCGGGGCGTAACGACCAGCCTCGGGAACGCCTTCATAAGAGTCTGCCTTTAGGATCAGTTGAGTTTTTCCGACCAGCAGATGTAGCTCATGATCACTTCCGGTCGCACTTATGAGATCCCCCTGCTTGCGCAAATAGATCATGTTGTTTTCGAGAAAACGGTAGTCAAGAAGCATCGATTTTTTGGTCTGCCGATTCTTGTCCCCCTGATCGATCTCTCTCGCCGTGGCATTCATTTGATTGCGCATGGATTCGAGCGTGGCATCCAGTGATTCGATTCGCACGTCGACCGTTTGGTAGTTTTCGTCCAGGCCGTAGTACAGCGTGACGTAGCCGCCGAACGTCATGTCCTGCGGTACGTTCATGACGAAGCGTCCGACGCAAACGGGTTTCATGTGGGTGGTCAAGTCCGCGATCATCTGTTTTTCCTTGGACGTCGGACCGCATGCGGTCAATGAAACGATGAGTAGAGCGCTGAGCGCATGCCGCCAAAACACTTTCATGCCGTTACCTTGGCCTTGGCTGCGATCTTCTGTAGCGCATACAACGCGAAGAGATGTGCTGTCATATGGTGATACGCCGGCTCATGCTCGATACATGGAATGCCAAGTTGCTGTTGGATGGCGGCACCACCACTACGATCGACTTCTACCGGTCGATGAAGCAGGGCTTGGTACGTCAGTCCTTTTCGTTTCGTGAGCGGTGCCCAGCCAAGCAGTAGCGCAATCGCGGCTTCACCGCTATTGGCGGGAGGGATGTCATGAAGTTGCACGGCAACGAATAGGGCGAATTTCTCCAGCGCGGGGCCGCCCGGAATATCGAGCAATTCATCGAGTGCCAAAATGCCTTGCTCGGACGAAAGGAACGATGCTTCCACTGGAGGGTGCTTCTCTGCATTCCAGCAGTGTTGCCAAAGGTCACGGATGTCGTCGTGTGGAGCGTCAGGAGGCAACTGCAGATAGACCTCGAGCGGTGCCCGGCCAGGAAACTGCAGTAGTGACGTGTTGATGCGGCGCAGTAACACGATGAAACACGCTCCGAGTCGCTCCATCTGCGTGATGCCTTCAACGGATACCGAGGTGTGCCGAATCGAGGCAGCGCCAGTTATGGCATCTCTCGATCCGAGTTTGACATGGCCACCCGCAATCTGTCCGGCGACCTCGTTGTTACCCATGGCGCACAGATAGCCCACGTCCAGAACTACCAAGGGCTCCTGGGCGAATTCGACGGCTTTGTCACGGTCTTCAGTCAAAGCATCGTTTTCGGCACGAAGGCGAGCGGTTTCCTGATCGTGATAGAGCAGACGCAAACCGTAGAGGAAGGACCAGGCCAAGGCCGGGAAGGCCAACAGGCGAATCCAGAACCACGCTGTATTGGTCGGCTCCCCTTTGGGCCATGTCAGCAATGTGGAAATCACTCCCGTCAACATGATGATGACAAACGCCGCCAGCCAGACGATCAGTCTAGGTGGCGATGGGGGCGTGGTATCCCACTGTGCGGAAGGCAGTTCGACGGGCATGAAACGATGGTCAGTTCAGGCTGGATATCAAGTGACAACCGCATGTTGCGCGATGCCCTTCGCGGGCAACGGGAATCCTTCCATCGGTAGTCTTGGAGTCACCCTCGATGATTCGATTCGGTCGAACATCTGGGTGCTTGGGACATGACACTTCGTCGCCTTTGCGTGCGACGAAGCGGCCTCGCATGCGCATCTTCCTCGATGCACTTATTACTTTCCCGCCGTGGTCGGTGCTGTCGCCGAGTCGAATTAACTTGCTCATGAAGTTTGCCGCTCCGTTGTAAAGAGTTATGCCAATTCCATGGCTGCATCTGAGGTAGACACCGCACCAGGAGCAGGAAATGCGGTCTCGGAGGATGCCATTTTTGCGGGACTGCGCTCGTTCTGGAAAATGTTTCGGTAGCGGAGGTAGCCGCCGGTTACCCGGTAGGGTTCGAGAAATCCCGCACGCGAGTCGTGAACATAGTCGTCCATAAACGTTCGAACAGACTCGTGGAGCCTCGCATGATCGTTGATGGCTCCAAGCAACTCGATGGTCGTGGCGTCCACCGGTTGAGTCGGGTCGTCATAGAAAAGCCGATAAAGCCTTGTGGTGGGCAAAATACCGAGCACGTCGGGTGAGCCGCTGTCAGTTATACGCATGCGTTCACGTACTTCGGCGACCTGCTTGGCCAGACCATCCTGGGCAGCAGCGAGTTCTTTTTGATCGTTCCTATTTGCGCGCTGATAAAAGCCGCGGGTGCTAAGAGCTTGCCAGCGCTCCATCAGGCTGCCGCGCCATTGCAGATATTGGTGCGTATGTTGGTGAACGAGATCACGGGTGGCTTCTGTGCCGGAGGCGCTTCCGATGCCACAGTCTCGCCAGAATGCGTTATAGGCCTTGACGAGTTCCGGAGGAATAAAAAAGTCGTTCTTCAGGTCGGGACGTCCTTCAATCTCCTCTCTGGAACGCAAGGGGACTCCTGCCTTGAATGCCTCGTAGTGCATGTCGTTCAGAGGGATTTGCGATAGTTGTGACACCTTGCCTTGCTCGGTAGGTAAATAACCGCCGCCCACGTCCGAGTGCATGCCCGGATAAACGACCTGTCGTACATTCGCCGCCGTTTCCAGCGGAAAACAGGCGCGCTGTTCGTGCAACGCGACGAAGTGGACGCACTGCTCCACAGCAGGAGGTATGCGCATGTTGCCGTCCGCCCACGCCAGATGGCCGTCGATGCCCGGGATGGCGTTAGGAATGCCGACGGAGGCGACCGTATCGAACAGTCCCGTGAAATAGATGCGTAGTGGTACGCCTGCTAACGCGTATCCGCCATCGTTTTGCCTCAACAGCTCGCTTAGCCAATTGACAAAGGCTCTTGCCTCAGCGGATCCGCGCGAGAAGCCGAACACAGCGACGTTGATCTGCGTGATTTTGCGTTGACTTCCTTTAACGACGGCGGTGAGTTTTTCTTCCCAATTGCGCAATACCATTCGGCGATAGCCGTTCTCGAAGGAAAGTGCGCCAACTGCCGAGCTTATATTGTTGACAATGGTTTTCGCTTGGTCGTCACCAATTAGATCGATATCGGTCAGATAGTGATGAACAGCGTTATAGATACGGGTGATGCCCCAATTTATGCGGTCTGCACCCATATAGCCGCTGACGCCGCCCAGATTACGCTGACCGTGCGCGAGGAGACCACCATAACGATCGCCGATTTGCTCGAAAGGCGTGCCGACGCCGGGGATGTAATAGGGAAAAAAACCGTTATCAGGTTCGGCGATGGCAGCGCTGTAGAGCCTCGCAACATTACTGTGCTTGCCTAGCTCTTCTTGTTTGCCCAGAGTTCCGGGTTCCTTCCAATCCATGTTGTTGCCGGTGCCGTCAAAGAACACCGTGACGTAAACCTGGCCCTGACATTGCGCGGACTCTTTGCTCTCAATACAGGTCAAGGCGCGTTGTCTCTGCGCCATTTCTCGAGGTGACAGTGTGCGGTACCCGTCCGCGGGCATTGGATCGGGCATGGATAGTGCGATAGACATATGTGTGGTCCTTATAGCCTCAACAGTATTTCACATCTTGGCTTCGTCACCCTTGAGGGGGTAATCGGGGTGCCTTGGGTAATACATTGTGACGAAGACTTTGATATCGCCATTGCGAAGGAAATGAACGGAAAAATGTCCTCCATCTGCTGATGTGTAAGGAGGGACTTCGACGACTCGTTCCTGCGTTTCCCTATCCACCCCGCCCCAACGCACGGTGACAGTCATCCCTGGCATGTATTTACGTGGAATGGAGGCGCAGCAGGCGAAGCCACCTTGCTCATGTTTTCCAAGATATCCCCCCCCACCATTGGCGACCGCAAACCAGCCGATATCTTGGTTTGTATGGTTATAGCCGACGACATCCAAACCCATGGTGTCGTCGCTGGCTCGGCAACTCGATAAAAACAGACACAGCAAAACAGTAGTGAGTAGTCGCACCGTTACTTTACTGGACGAGCGTGTGCGATAACTACGATAACTGTTGACAAGCATCGAGCCGGTAATGGGTAGCGTTGCAGACATGATTGTGGTCCTTATAACGTCAACAGGCGCATTACAACGTGGGGCTCTGTTTCCATTTGCTGAAACAGGTTGAGGTGTGTGTTGTCGTGGCAGAGGCCATGTGAACGCCCTTTGCCCTCATCGGGTCTTTCGTCAAGCGTGGTTTAGGGAGACCATCGTGAGTAACAAATCCACTGTTTGTGCAAGACAGGCTCGTATCCCTTTTTCGCCATACATTTCTCTTTGGGTTCTTGGGAGCCTATGTGTGAATAGTAATCGGCCATCTCCTCCAATCTTTGCACGGACGTGCCTGGCTTGATGGGGTAGTCCGACTCGCATTCGGTTGGTACTCCCGGAGGGCCTTGTGTGCACATGCAGGCAATTTCGTCGCGAAGCAATTCGTCCCTGTTGCGTTGTCCTTTCTGGGTTGGCCACTCCCAACGGGTTTGCAAATCTTGGATGTGTTCGCCGAGAATGCAGAAGGACGGCCCGTACAGCGATTCGTAAAGCCAGAAAGCTAGCGCCGTAAAAAGGCCAAGGGCAGCAATCGCAAGTAGGAGCCTTCTATTTTTGACTGCGTCTTTCATGGTGCGATGTGCTGTTTTGCATTGTTTTGCATAAAACGAACGCTTGGCGAGGCGAGCCGAAACCTTCGCGTTGCTTGCCTACACGTTCTGCTGCTCTCGAAAATGTGAATCCCGCTCATGTCATGGCTCCTTCAACAGTTCCGTGTGATGCTCCCACAAAGGCTTGCCGGTACTCCAAACGCTCTCAGGCAAGGTGTTGAATTGGTATGAAAAGGATTGCTGGCGAGCGGTTAATGACGCAAAAAGTTCCGTAATGCATGGGTGTTCGATGAAGGCACCAGAGGAGTAGAGCGCGAGCATTAGAAGCTGAAGCTGTTCGGCCGTCTTGCTTAGACCGTTCAATCGAGCCATTTGCCAATGCTTTTGAACGAAGGGATAGAGTACATGCTGCGGTACACGGTCAATTTCTGCGCGGATGGTTTTGCGCAGCTCGAAGATCAAGGCGTCGGGTTCTGCAGCAGAGAACAGCTGATCGGCTTGATGCTCATCAAGTTGCAGTGGAAAACTCAGGGCTTGAGGCGTTGTCATGTCGCGTTCTGGAAGTACGTGTTCCTGCTCGATGCCAAACCGATCGATGCTGGTCCATCGCGTGATGTTGCGTGTAAAGAACATGCGCTGTTCCGCCGTCAGGACGTTCAGCCAGACGGGCAAGATGCGGGTGTCATACCATCGCATCAGCATGGATCGTCCATCCGGCATTTCAATCAGATGGAATTGAGCGAGATGTTCGGTCAATGAGAGCAACGGTAGCGTTGATTCGAGCACGCTGACACACGGTTTCAGCTGGCCAATTCGAGTCGTTTCTTCAGTCACCTTTCGGGTCGCTTCGCCGTCAGTCGTGACATCGATGAGTAGCGGTGCTATTTCAGGGAGCGCTTCTTCGGCGTGCCCCTCAAATAGGGAGCGACATAGCACGTTCCATTGCTGCAATTTCTGGTGAAACCGCGGATGCTGGCAGGAATCGAGAAGGATGTAGCGGAACATGGCGGGTCACCTAGCTGACGTACACGCCGGGAGCTCCTCGACGCATGGCGTCGATCAGGCAGCTCTTGCAGGTGGTTCGGGGAAACTGTGGCAGCGGTATGGTTTCAGAAGCCGGTTCAACGGTGTCCCAGAAAGCACATTTTTCTAGGATGTCACCGGGCGAAACGTTCTCGATGCGATTACCATTGATGCGGATATACGAGCCGCCGGCGCCGATCCACACTTCCTTGGAAGCGGAAAGCACGAGCCGACCGTTGGTGCTAGTAATGGTGAGGTCTTTGAGGGCGGCGAGGGCCATTTCGTCGCCCTGGGCTTGAATCTCCACCTTGCCCTGGTTGGCAAAGAGTTTCATGCCAAGCTTTTGCGCGAACAGGCTGATCTTCTCGCCAGCAGCGACGGTGAATCGGCGCAGCACTCCCATGTCGGCGTTTTCGCCCGCAGTGAACGTGAGGTTGTGTCCGGCGCTGTGCTGGATCGTCTCAGGTGAGGTGAGGGCGATGGAGGAACTCGCGGACAGCAATATGACCGCTTGCTGCAGGTCCTTGATCTGCTTCTGCAGGACCTCGTTCATGGCCTTGGCATCGGCGGCATCGGCTTGGGCTGTCTGCGCGGCTTGCGCCAGTTGCTCCATCTGAGACTGGGCGGCGATAAGCTGCTCCAACGCTTCCCGCATATCGAGCTGCTTGCCTTTTGCGTTCGGGCGGTCATTGGACGAAACGAACAAACCACCGCCAGCGCGCACGGCACCGTAGGCGGAGGTACGCAGTTCAAACCCTTCGCCGCGCTTCTGCCGTTGCCCGTCGACCATATGGCCGAGCGTGAGCTGACTCTTGCCGGAATGCTCTGTCGACAGCTTGACATGCTCCTGGCCTTCCCAGTCTTCCATCTCCAGCTTGTTGTCGGCCTGCGTGCGAATCACGTTGCGCGACATCCAGCGATCCTGATTGGTGATCAGGTCGACAGATTGGCTGTGGTGGTGGAACGCCGCGATG
>NZ_JBQCHP010000037.1:0-3973 GCF_051954575.1 Dyella sp.
CCCGGCGAATCGCCCCAGCTCGCCCTGGTGCGCGAACTGCGTGAAGAACTGGATATCGACATCCGGCCGCAGGACGGCACGCCACTGATCCGCATCCCCTGGCGTTATGGCGAGCGCGGCCTGCTGCTCGACGCATGGCTCTTTACGCACTGGCAGGGCGTGCCGAAATCGCTGGAAGGGCAGGCCTTGCAGTGGCGGATGCCTTGGGAGATCGATCCGGCAACGCTGGCGCCGGCCGATCGTCCCATCCTGCAGGCGCTCCGTTTGCCTCCCGTTTACGCGATCACGCCGGCGGATGTAACGCCGGACCAGGCCAATGTGTGGCACGCAAAATTGACGGCCGCGATCGAACACGGCGCGCGCCTGATCCAGCTGCGTTTGCCGGCATGGTCATTCCAACAGGTTCGTGCCCTGGCGGCTCGCCTGCAGGCGGGCGCCGTGCAGCATGGCGCCCATCTGCTGCTCAATGGCGACATCGAAGGCGCGCGCCGGCTTGGGCAGGGCGTCGGTGTGCATTTGAAATCCGCGCAACTGGACGAGCTGGCGGAGCGCCCATTGCCCTGGTCGCAGCTGATCGGCGCGAGCGGCCACGATGCTGATCAGCTGGCGAAAGCCTCCCAGTTGGCCGATTTCGCCACGTTGTCACCGGTGATGCCCACGTCGAGTCATCCGCAGGCCGCTGCGCTGGGCTGGCCGCAGTTTCACGCGCTGGCCGAGTCCGCCGCCTTGCCGGTCTACGCGCTCGGCGGCATGTCACACGCGCAAGCCGGCGTGGCACGCAGCCATGGCGCCCAGGGTGTGGCGGGCATCGGCGCATTCTGGCTTGCCCAACCGCGCATGCAGCAGTAGCGTGCAGCCATGCGTATCGTCTATCGCGCCCAGAATCTGATCGACGCACATCTGGTGAAGGATGCGCTGGAGAGCGCGGAAATACCCGCCTTCATTTCCGGCGAGTACCTCACCGGCGGCGTCGGACAGCTGCCTGCGCTGGACTACGTGGCGGTGCTGGTACCGGAATCGAGCGTGGAGGCGGCCGAGTCCATCGTACGCGAGATCGATCATGCGCTGGCGGAGGCGCGCGAGGCGATCCGGGAATTGGATGACGATCCGGACAGCATGGTGCCGCAGCCGGTTTGATGAGTGGTTGCTTGCATTGCTGTTGAGTGAGTCCTTCTCGAACGGCACGGCGAAGAGGCACGCTCAAGCTTTATCGGCGAGCAGTGCAGATCCCACGCCAAAGAAAAACCACGTTGCAGGTATGCTATCGAACGCATCACCACCGGAGCCCTGCATGACCGAGTTTGCACGTCTGATCCGCGCCGTACCGGATTTCCCGAAGCCGGGCATTACGTTTCGCGATATCACGCCCTTGCTGGCCGATGGCCCTGCTTTCGCACGCTGCATCGACGCGCTGGTCGAACCGTGGTTGCATAGCGACGTGCAAGCGGTGTGCGGAGTCGAATCGCGCGGTTTCATTTTTGCCGCCGCGATGGCGCAGCAACTGAAGGCGGGCTTCATTCCGTTGCGCAAGCCCGGCAAGCTGCCGCCGCCGGTGATGCACGCCGATTATCAGCTCGAATACGGTACCGATCGCCTCGAAGCGCGCGTCGGCACCGTGCGCCAGGGTGAGCGTGTGCTGCTGGTGGATGACGTGCTCGCCACCGGCGGAACGCTTGGCGCAGCACGCAATCTGCTGACGCAGCTCGGTGCAGAGCTGGTGGGGGCATCCGTGTTGGTCGAGTTGCTGGCGTTACAAGGGCGGGCGCTTTGGCCGCAAGACGTTCCGTTGCATACCGTGCTGCATTATTGATGGATGGCTGCATGATTGATCGTAGGTTGGGGTGCAAACCCCAACATCGCCATGATCGTTTGGATCGGGATGTTGGGGTTCGCACCCCAACCTACGTCAGTCGAAATCTTCGGCAAGTGCCTTGCGCAAGGTTTCAGACAAGGTAACTTCTTCGCACATCAAGGGATGCGTTGAGGCCAGCTTCACCGCCGCACCGCTTCGCCAAGCCTCGATCATCCCATCGCTCAGCTCGAAGCGCAGGAAATGCACCGCGGCGGTTTTTGCCTCCGTGCTGCGGTCCATGTCTTCGTCCGCAATGGCAGTAACGGGCGGACGCCCGCCAACCGTCAGCGTGATGCCATGCTCGAGTCCGGCAAGTCGCGACAATTCGCGCTTGCGTTGTTCCGCATCGGGATATTCGATGAGCAGTGTCGCCTTCAAATTCCTTCCATCGGGAATGAGTGGGTTGTAGGCATCCAGTTCCTCCTCGATGCCGTTGGCTTCGAAGATGCGCTCGATACGCAGCATCTCCTGGATCTGGTACTGGATGGTGAGGCGATCCTCGAAGACCAGCGTGAGATGCGCGCCCACGTGCACGCTGCGCTGTTGCTTGTGCGCCATCGCGCGTGCGCGAAAATCAGCACGCTGCGCCGCATAGGTTTCGAGCGAAAGCAGATCGTGGCGTTGCAGTTTGTGCATGGTCAGATTCCGTAGGCCTTGCGCAGCAGGGTCAGCGGATGTTCCGCTGCGGGCTTGTCATCCAGGCCGTGGGCGATGTGGCTGCCGGCCATCGGGCAGTCGCTGGTGAAATGCGTGGCGTCGGCTTGCGCCACGCGATTTTCTACCGGCTTGGCGAGCTTGCGCGACAGCGCGTAGGTCTTGTGCTTTACGCCATAGGTGCCATCGTGGCCGGAGCAGCGCTCGATCACAGTAACCTCTGTGCCCGGCACGAGTTGCAGAATATCGCCGGTTTTCGGGCCGATCTTCTGCACGCGCTGGTGGCACGGCACCTGCCAGGCGATCTTGCCTAGCGATTGCTTGAAATCGATGGCGAGCAGGCCGGCCTTGTGGCGTTCGGCCAGGTATTCGAACGGGTCGAAAAAGCGGTCGCGCACCAGTGCGATGTCTTGGTCATCCGGAAACATCAGCGGCAGTTCCTGCTTGAACATCAGCACGCACGACGGAATGGCCGCGGTGAAATCCCAGCCTTCGCGCGCCATGTTTGCGAGCACGGGAATATTGCGTTCCTTGTACTTGCGCACGGTGTCCAGATCGCCCAGCTCGAATTTCGGCATGCCGCAGCAGCTTTCCCGTTCAACCAGGCGTACGGGAATGGCGTTGTGCGTGAGCACGGCGGCCAGGTCTTCCACCACGCCCGGTTCGGAGTGGTCGCAATAGCAGGTGGCGAAGATGGCGATCTTGCCGCGTGTGCGTCCCGCTGGTTTGCTTTCACCTTGGCCATCCAGCTTGCGCAAGCGCTTTCGCGCGGTCGGTGTGTGATAGATCGGTACGCGCGCCTTGGCATCCACGCCCATGGTTTTTTCCAGCAGCTTGCGCGCGGTGGTATTCCTGTTCGCCGCATTGATGGTCTGCACCACCACCGGAATGGAAGCGAGCTTGCCGACCGCACGCGTATTGGAAAGCACGCGCGCGGAAAGCGGTGCGCCGTGTTCGCGGAACGCCACCGCCTTGGCGCGCAGCATTACATGTGGAAAATCCACGTTCCACGGATGCGGCGGCACGTAGGGACATTTGGTCAGGTAGCACAGATCGCACAGATAGCATTGCTCCACCACCTTGGCGTAATCGTTTTTCGCCACGCCGTCGATTTCCATCGAGGCGGAGTTGTCGATCAGATCGAACAGCGTGGGAAAAGCGTGGCAAAGGCTGACGCAGCGGCGGCAGCCATGGCAGATGTTGAAGACGCGCTCCATTTCCTGCTCGAGCGCCTGGCGGTCCCAGAACTCGGGCTTCAACCAGTCCAGCGGATGGCGGGTGGGCGCCTCGAGACTGCCTTCGCGAACGGTGCCGGTGGGTTCTGCCATGGACGTCTCCGTGGTGCGATGTGCTTCACGTAGATTGGGTTGAGGCGCAGCCGAAAAACCAACGTCGTCATGTATGCATATCGCGTTGGGTTTTCGGCTGCGCCTCAACCCAAACATCTGGGGATTGCGCAGGGGTTTC
>NZ_JBQCHP010000038.1:0-29763 GCF_051954575.1 Dyella sp.
GGCGAAGGCGAGCTGTTCCGGCGCCGCGCGCTGGCGGGCTTCGGCCTGATCCTGCTTGGCCTGTGCGCGCTGGTGGGGCGCTACGTGTTCCTGCAGGTGCTGCATCACGACGAATTCGCCACCCGCTCGGTCAACAACAGCGTGAAGCCGCGTGCGATTCCACCTGCACGCGGACTGATCTACGACCGCAACGGCGTGCTGCTGGCCGACAACGTGCCGGCGTTCCGCCTGGAAGTGCGGCCGGAGCTGGTGCAGCACATGAACGACATGCTGGCCGAGCTGAGCAAGGTCATCCCGCTCGACCAGGACGACCTGGACGCGTTCCACAAGCAGCTCAAACAGTCGCGCCGCTTCGACAGCGTGCCGTTGAAGATGCGCCTGACCGAGGACGACATCGCGCGTTTCGCGGTGAACCGCTGGCGCTTTCCCGGTGTGGACGTGGTGCCTTACCTCACCCGCCATTACACGATGGGGCCGCTGTTCGCGCACGTCATCGGCTACGTCAGCCGCATCGATGCGGACGACATGGCCAATCTCGATCCGGACCGCTACAAAGGCACCACGCATATCGGGCGCATCGGCCTGGAGCGCTCGTACGAAGACCTGCTGCACGGCACGCCGGGCTACGAACTGGACGAAGTCAACGCCGACGGCCGCGTGCAGCGTGTGCTGGAAACCCATCCGCCGACGCCGGGCAAGAATCTTTACCTGAGCATCGATGCGCGCGTGCAGCAGGCGGCGCAGGATGCGTTCGAGGGCCGGCCCGGCGCGGCGGTGGCGATCGATCCGCGCAACGGCCAGGTGCTGGCGATGGTCAGCGTGCCCTCGTTCGATCCCAACCTGTTCGTCAACGGCATCAGCTCGCCCGACTACAAATCGCTGATCACCTCGCCCGACAAGCCGCTGATCAATCGCGCGCTCAAGGGCGCCTATCCGCCGGGTTCCACGGTGAAGCCCTTCATGGCCCTGGCGGGCCTGGAGTACGGCGTGCGCACGCCGCAGGATTCGGTGTTGTCCACTGGTGTGTTCTACATACCGGGGCAGTCGCGTGGGTATCGCGATGACCAGCGCTATGGCGCCGGTACGGTGAATCTCTATAAAGCGATCTATGCATCGGTCAATACATACTTCTATAGGCTTGCACTGGATCTTGGCATCGACCGCGTCAGCGAATTCATGGGCTCGTATGGATTCGGGCATCCCAGCGGCGTCGATCTTCCGGGCGAAGTGTCGGGCATCCTGCCTTCGCGCGAATGGAAGGCCAAGCATTCGCCCAAGGAGCGCACCTGGTATCCCGGCGAGACGGTGATTGCGGGGATCGGCCAGGGCTACTGGTCGGTGACCACGATGCAGTTGGCGCATGCACTGGCGACGTTTGCCGGACGCGGCGTGCCGTACGCGCCACGTGTGGTGATGTCGACCGCGGATGTCGGCAAGCCGCCCGCGCCGTTGGCCAATCCGCCCGTTGGTCCTTCGATCATCAAGAACATGAAGGACTGGGAAGCGGTAAACGAGGGTATGCAGCTGGTGATCTACAGCAATGACCCGCTTTCGACCGGCTTCGGCACGAAGCTGGGCGATGGATTCCCGTATCGTATCGCCGGCAAGAGCGGTACCGCCGAACGCTTCTCGCGCGTCGGCAATGCGTATAACGAGAACAAGAACACGGCGTATCTCGCTGCACGCCATCGTGCATGGTTCGAAGCGTTTACGCCGGCGGAGGATCCGCGCATCGCGGTCGCCGTGGTATTGGAGGCAGGCGCCTGGGGCGCCAAGGACGCAGGCCCGATCGCGCGCAAGATTCTCGATGCATGGCTTGTCTCGCAGGGCGGCGCGGTGCCGCCGCATCAACCGTTGCAAGAATCCGCCGTGGCGGCGGCCTCGTCGGCGCAGACGCCGTCTGAGCCGGAAGACACGCCGCAAGGCGACGTACCCGCACCGGATAGCTCCACCGCCGGAGACGACGCGCAATGACCATCGGCACCCTGCGTTTCCGTTTCCTTCGTTTCCTGCGGCGCGTGTGGACGCGTCCGCGCATCGACCTGCCGCTGACCTTCGCGCTGATGCTGCTGTGTGGCGTGGGCCTGGTGACGCTGTACAGCGCGGGCGACGCCAACCTCGGGCTGGTCGGCGGGCAGGCTGCGCGTTTTGCGCTGGGCGGCGCGTTGATCCTGTTGATGTCGCGCATTCCGCCGTCGATGCTGCGCAACTGGACGCCCTGGCTCTATGCCGGCAGCGTGATGCTGCTGGTGGTGGTGGCGGTCTTGGGCGAAGGGCGCGGCGCGGATCGCTGGCTCAATTTGGGCGTCATGCGCTTCCAGCCGTCGGAGCTGATGAAGCTGACCATGCCGATGATGGTGGCCTGGTACCTGCATCCGAGGCAGCTGCCGCCGAGCTGGAAGGACATCATCGTGGTCGGCGGCATGATCGCCATTCCCGCCGGGCTGATCGCCAAGCAGCCGGACCTGGGTACCGCCTTGCTGGTGGCGGCGGCAGGCGGTTTTGCGCTGTTTCTTTCCGGCATGGCGTGGTGGCGCATCGGCTTGTTGCTGGCCGGCGCGGCCGGCATGGTGCCGATCGCCTGGCATTTCATGCACCAGTACCAGCGCGACCGCATCCTCACCATGCTCAACCCGGAATCCGATCCGCTCGGCAACGGCTGGCACATCATCCAGTCGCAGATTGCGGTGGGCTCAGGCGGCGTGTTCGGTAAAGGTTTCGAGCAGGGCACGCAATCGCGCCTGGATTTCCTGCCCGAGCACACCACCGATTTCATCTTCGCCGTGTTCTGCGAGGAATTCGGCCTGATCGGCGTGTGCGCGATCCTGGTGCTGTACGCCTTCATCATCGGCCGCTGCCTGTGGATCGCGATGGAGGCGAAGGACACCTATTCGCGCCTGCTCGCCGGCGCCATCGGCATGAGCTTCTTCGTCTATGTGTTCGTCAACGGCGGCATGGTGGCCGGCCTGTTGCCGGTGGTGGGCGTGCCGATGCCGATGGTGAGTTACGGTGGCACCTCGGCCGTATCGCTCTTGGTCGGGTTTGGCGTGCTGATGTCGATTCATGCCAATCGCAAAGTGCATGATTGACGTCTGGGCGCGTAGGTTGGGGTGCAAACCCCAACATCATGGTGCCGCCATGTTGAGGTTTGCACCCCGACCTACGCGGTCGAGCGCAGCGAATCGCTCCATGTTCCGACGAGCAAAAGCACGCATGCGTGCTAACCTCGCCACCATGAAGGGACGAACGATTTTCGCACTCGCCGCACTATGCTTCGCGGCACCGCTCACCGCTTGGGCCGATCATCCCGGCCAGGCGCAACTGGTGGCCGAAGTGGCGAAGGATACCGGCAAGGATCCGGCCGCCTTGAACGCACTGCTCAACGGCGCGCAGCGGCAGCAAAGCATTCTCGATGCGATCAGCCGCCCGGCCGAAGCCAAGCCGTGGAGCGACTACCGGCAGATTTTCCTCACGCCAGCGCGCATCAATGCGGGCGTCGCGTTCTACCGCGAACACCAGGCGCTGCTGGAAAGCGTGGCCAAAAAATATGGCGTGGCGCCGCAGTACATCGTCGCCATCATCGGCGTGGAGACCTTCTACGGCCGCAACACCGGCAAGTACAAGGTGCTCGATGCGCTGGTGACGCTGGGCCTGTACTACCCGCCGCGCGCGGCGTTTTTCCGCAATGAGCTGAAGACGCTGCTGGAACTGCCCAACTCGCAGCTCGCCGGCCCGCTCGCCGCGCTCACCGGCTCCTACGCCGGCGCGCAAGGGTGGGGACAGTTCATGCCCAGCAGCATCCGCGATTTTGCGGTGGATGAAGATCACGACGGCCGCATCGATCTGCAGAATTCGATGCCCGACATCATCGGCAGCGTCGCCAACTATTTCGCCAAGCACGGCTGGGTCACCGGCGGCCCGGTCGCGGCCCGCGCGCAACCGGATGCGGCGGCCAAGCCGTTGACGGTGAAGGACGCCACGCCGCAATGGCCGGTGGAACAGCTCGAAGCCTGGGGTTACGGCCCGCTGCAGCACCTGGATCCCGGGGCGCTGGCCAGCATGCAAACCCTGCAAGGCGCGAACGGTCCGGAGTATTGGTTCACCTTCCAGAATTTCCGCGTGATCACCACCTACAACCGCAGCGTGATGTACGCGATGGCGGTGAACCAGCTCGCACAAGCCATCGTGGACGGCGTCAATCAGAGCCTGTCTGGGGCCACGCAGAGGCCCCAGACAGACTCTCAGGAGAACGCCACGCGATGAAGACGCTCTGGCGCCTGTCCTGGCCGCTTGCGATCACGCTGATGCTGGTCGGTTGTGGCGGCCACCGCAGTGCGCGCCCGTCTTACGCGTCCACGCATGGTGGCAGTGGTTCCAGCCGCTACAGTTCCGGTTCCGGCGGCGTGTATGACGATACCAGCCGACCCCAGAGCAGCCGCTACCGCAGCAACAGCGACAGCATTCCCGATGGCCCACCGCCCGATGTAAGCAACCTGCCCGAGCCGGTGCCGAAGGTTGAGGCGCGTTCGCTCTACGGCAACAAGTCGCCATACACCGTGCTGGGCCGCACCTACACCGTGCTGTCTTCGGCGCGCGGCTACGACGAACGCGGCATCGCCTCGTTCTACGGCAGCAAGTTCCACGGCTACAAGACCTCGAGCCTCGAGGATTACGACATGTACAAGTTCACCGCCGCCAGCAAGGTGCTGCCGCTGCCGAGCTACGCGCGGGTGACCAACTTGCAGAACGGCAAGAGCGTGATCGTGCGCATCAACGATCGCGGGCCGTTCCACGAAGACCGCGTGATCGACCTGTCCTACGCCGCGGCCGTGAAGATCGGCATCTGGCCCAAGGGCACCGGAGTGGTGGAAGTGCAGGGCATCGATCCCTCGGCGCCACCACAGCAAGAGGCGCCTCCGCCTCCGCTTGCCACCGTTACGCCCGCGCATCCGCCCAGTATTTACCTGCAAGTGGGCGCATTCTCCGATCCGGCCAACGCCGAACGCATCGCCGCGCAACTGCGCGTGGCGAATTTCGCGCCGGTGCAGGTGTCTGATGCGACGATTGGCGGCCGGCTCGTGCATCGTGTACGGGTCGGTCCGCTTTCCGACGTGGACAGCGCCGACCAGGTGAGTTCCAAGATCGAACAATTGGGTCTGCCGCAGCCGCAGGTCGCGGTAGACTGACGTTTTCTGCCTAGAAATCAGGCGCCGCGCGCGCCAAAGCCATTATTGGATGTAAAGCCGCCCATGAATCCGTTCCGCCGCCCCTTGCACCTTTTTGCTGCCGCCGCCCTGGTGTTCGGCGTCAGCGCCTTCGCACAGCAGACGCCGCCCAAACCCGTACCGAATCCGCCGCCAGCGCCGGCCGCCGTGGCAGTGCCGGTGCCGCCGCCGCCGGATGTGGATGCCAAGGCGTGGGTGCTGATGGATTACGCCACCGGCCAGGTGCTCGCCTCGAAGAATCCCGACCAGCGCGTGGAGCCGGCCTCGATCACCAAGGTGATGACCGACTACGTCGTCTCGGCGCAGCTGGTGGCAGGCAAGATCCACATGACCGATCCGGTGACGATCAGCGAGCACGCATGGCGCGCCGGTGGCGCAGGCACCGACGGCTCCACCAGCTTCCTCAAGCTCAACAGCCAGGTGCCGCTGAAGGATCTGCTCTACGGCATGATCATCCAGTCCGGCAACGATGCCGCCATCGCGCTGGCCGAGCACACCGCCGGTTCCGAAGAAACCTTCGCGAACCTGATGAACGCCTATGCCAAGCAGCTCGGCATGGTGAACACGCACTTCGTGAACGCCTCGGGCTATCCGGCCGACAATCACTATTCCACCGCGCACGACATCGCGATTCTTTCGCGCGCGCTGATCCATGACTATCCGGACGATTACGCCATCTCCGCGATCAAGGAATTCACCTGGAACGGCATCAAGCAGGGTAATCGCAACACCCTGCTGTGGCGCGATCCCAGCGTGGACGGCATCAAGACCGGCCACACCGCCGAGGCCGGCTTCTGCCTGGCCGCGTCGGCCAAGCGCGGCGATGCGCGCATGATCGCGATCGTGATGGGTTCCAGCAACGAAAAGGCGCGCGCCGATGCAGCCATCGCGCTGCTCAACTACGGTTTCCGCTTCTACGAAACGCACAAGCTCTATGAAGTCGGCAAGCCGCTGGCGACGCCGCGCCTGTGGAAGGGCGAGGAAAACCAGCTTCCGCTCGGCGTGCAGCAGGATGTGCTGGTCACCGTGAAGACCGGTGACTACGACAAGCTGAAGGCGACCATGGACGTGCCCACCACGCTGATCGCGCCCTACAAGAAGGGCCAGCAAGTTGGCACGCTGCATATCACCGAAGATGGCCAGACGATCCTGGACGTGCCGCTGGTGGCGATGAACGACGCGCCGCAGGGCGGCTTCTTCAAGCGCCTGTGGGACAGCATCCTGTTGTGGTTCCACGGCAGCGGCAAGAAATAAATATTGAAGCGCCCTCTTCACTTGCGCGGAGGGCTCTCACACAGGGACGTCATTCCCGCGAAAGCGGGAACCCACCTTGCCCCGAAGCGAAAGGCAAAATGGATTCCCGCTTTCGCGGGAATGACGGCTCCAGGTTAACGATGAAGTAGCGGGGCAAGCCCATGAAAGAACTGAGCGACATCACCGCGCAGCAGGAAGGCCAGGGGTTCCAGTTCCCCGGCGAATTCGAAATCACCGCCATGGGCAACGCCAGCGCGGACCTGAAAACCCGCGTGCCGCAGATCCTGGAAGGCATCGGCCTGCAGGTGCTGCACGAAACGGTGAAGCACCGTCATTCGCGCGAAGGCAATTTCCTGTCCGTCACCGTGAGCTTCCGTTGCGACACGCGCGAGCAATACGACCTGGCGCATAGCGTGCTGCGGGCGGATCCGGATATTCGCTACACGTTGTAGCGCTGCGTCAGCCCGTTTTTTTTCCCTCTCCCCTCCGGGGAGAGGGCAGGGTGAGGGGGCAAACCTCGCGTCGAGCATTCATCAGGCCGCGATTCGGACTGGCAATCTGTCGGTACTTCCCTCACTTGCAAGCCATTCCCCGCGGCCACAGATTGGCCCCATTCCCGCGCAGGCTCCAGCATCCATGTCCCTTCCCCTGAACATCCGCCGCCTGGGCCGCCAGCCCTACGAGCCGGTCTGGCGGGCGATGAGCGCCTTCACCGACAACCGCACCGCCGATACCCGGGACGAGTTGTGGGTGCTGGAGCACGATCCGGTCTTCACGCTCGGGCAGGCCGGCAAGCTGGAGCACGTCCTCGCACCGGGTGAGATTCCGGTGGTGCCGGTGGATCGGGGCGGACAGGTCACCTATCACGGTCCTGGCCAGATCGTGGCCTATCCGCTGATCGACCTGCGCCGCGTGGGCGTGGGGGTGCGCGAGCTGGTGCATCGGATCGAGCAGGCCATCATCGACACCCTGGAGCACTGGAATATCGAGGCCGTCCGCCGCGAGGGCGCGCCGGGGGTCTACGTGGCCGACGCCAAGGTGGCAGCCTTGGGCCTGCGTGTGCGCCGGGGTTGCAGCTTTCACGGGCTGGCCTTCAACGTGAACATGAACCTGGAACCGTTCCACCGCATTAATCCTTGCGGTTACAAGGGTCTGGCGGTCACGCAGGTGCTAGACTTGGGCGGTCCGTCGCGGCTGTCGGACGTCGAGGATGTGCTGGTCGGCGAATTCTGCCGGCAGTTCGGCTTCGAAGCTGTAGCGGCCGCTCCCGTGATCCCCGAACTCCCCGCACGCGTGGCGGTCTGAGCTATTTCATGAGCGATAACACCGCAGCTTCCCCCAAGAACATTCCGATCAGCGTCGTCAGCGGCACCTCTGCGGAGAAGCAGCTCGGCGGCGATAAGATCGCGCTCAACCGCGCCGGTTTCGACACCAGCGTACCCGCCTTGCGCAAGCCGAGCTGGATTCGCGTGCGCCTGCCACAAGGCAACGCTGTTCAACAACTGAAGGCACGACTGCGCGAGAACGCGCTGGTGACGGTGTGCGAAGAAGCCTCCTGTCCGAACATCCACGAGTGTTTCAGCAAGGGCACCGCCACCTTCATGATCCTGGGCGACGTGTGCACGCGCCGCTGCTCGTTCTGCGATGTGGCGCACGGCCGCCCGGCCGCGCCCGATCCGTTGGAACCGGCGCGCCTGGCCGACACCATCCGCGACATGCGCCTGAAGTACGTGGTGATCACCTCGGTCGATCGCGACGACCTGCGCGACGGCGGCGCCGAACACTTCGCCGCCTGCATCCGCGCCGTGCGCCATACCAGTCCGCAAACGCGCATCGAGATCCTCACGCCGGATTTCCGTGGCAAGGGCCGCATGGAACGCGCGCTGGAAGTGCTGAAGGATTTCCCGCCGGACGTGTTCAACCACAACCTGGAAACCGTGCCGCACCTGTATCGCGAAGTGCGCCCGGGCGCCGATTACCAGTGGTCGCTGGACCTGCTCAAGCGCTTCAAGGCGCAGCATCCGGACGTACCCACCAAGTCCGGCATCATGCTGGGCCTGGGCGAAACCCACGAGCAGGTCATCGAAACCATGCACGACCTGCGCGCGCACGACGTGGACATGATCACCATCGGCCAGTATCTGCAGCCCACGCCACACCATCATCCGGTGGTGCGCTACTGGACGCCCGATGAATTCGAATCGCTGCGCGTCGCAGGCGAGGCGATGGGTTTCAACCACGTCGCGTCCGGCCCGCTTGTCCGTTCCTCCTATCACGCCGACCAGCAAGCTCACGCGGCTGGCGTCACCGAGCACGCCTGAACAGGCCCGAAGAGAACCCCATGACCTTTCGCTTTCGTCCCCTGCTTGCTTTGGTGATTGCCTTCGGCGTCACGACCACGGCGGCCTTCGCGCAATCGGCGGCCGACATGGGCGCCAGCAAGCCGCGCAAGGTGTCGGAGCTGCCGCTGCAGCCGGACGCCGATGAAGCCAACGCGGCGCTGATCTCGGCGCATCTGCTCACCCGCTTCCACTACGACGCGCAGCCGCTCGACGATGCGATGTCGGCGAAGATCTACAAGCTGTACTTCAAGCTGCTCGACGGCGAAAAGGTGTTCTTCACGCAGGAAGACATGGCGAAGTTCGCCAAGTACAAGGACCAGTTCGACAACGCGATCTGGAACAAGGACCTCGCCGGCCCGTTCGACATCTTCAACCAGTACATCCTGCGCGCGATCGACCGCATGACCTACGCGCGCGGCCTGTTGAAGCAGGGCTTCGACTTCAACACCAACGACAGCTACGTCATCGACCGCAAGAAGGCCGACTGGCCCAAGGACAAGGCCGAGCTGGACGATCTGTGGCGCAAGCGCACCATGAACGACTGGCTGCGCCTGAAGCTGGCCGGCAAGAGCGACGACGACATCCGCAAGACGCTGGACAAGCGCTATGCCAACTACATCGACCGCGTGAAGCAGCTCGACGGCCAGGACGCGTTCCAGACCTTCATGACCGCGTATGCCAATTCGACCGATCCGCATACCGACTACATGGGCCCGCGCGCGGCCGAGAACTTCGACATCTCCATGAAGCTCTCGCTGGAAGGCATCGGCGCGGTGCTGCAGCAGCGCGATGACTACACCGTCATCCGCGAACTCGTGCCCGGCGGCCCGGCGACCAAGTCCGGCAAGCTGCACGTGGGCGACTACGTGATGGGCGTGGGCCAGGGCGAAAGCGGCCCGGTCCAGGACGTGGTCGGCTGGCGCATCGACGATGTGGTCAACCTGATTCGCGGCAAGAAGGACACCACCGTGCGCCTGGAAATCGTGCCCGCCGACCAGGGCACCGATGGCAAGCACGAAATGATCACGCTGGTGCGCAAGAAAGTCACCATCGAAGAGCAGGCGGCCAAGAAGAAGGTCGTCGAAGTCACCGACAACGGCGTTACGCGCAAGATCGGTGTGATCGAACTGCCGATGTTCTACTCCGACTTCGGCGCGCGCAGCGAAGGCGACAAGAACTTCAAGAGTGCCACCCGCGACGTCGCCAAGCTGCTGGGTGAATTGAAGGCCGAAGGCGTGCAGGGCGTGGTGATCGACCTGCGCAACAACGGCGGCGGCTCGCTGTACGAGGCGAACGAACTCACTGGCCTGTTCATCGACAAGGGTCCGGTGGTTCAGGTGCGCGATGCGCGCGGCCAGGTGCAGGTGCAGGGCGATGACGATCCGGGCATGGCCTGGAGCGGCCCGCTGGCGGTGCTGGTCAACCGCGGCACGGCCTCCGCTTCGGAGATTTTCTCCGCGGCGATCCAGGACTACGGCCGCGGCCTGGTGATCGGCACGCAGACCTTCGGCAAGGGCACGGTACAGACGCTGATCGACCTCAACCGTTTCGCGGCCGATCCCGATGCCAAGCCGAACTTCGGCGCGCTGAAGATGACCGTGCAGGAATTCTTCCGCATCAACGGTGGCTCCACCCAGCTGCGCGGCGTGACGCCGGACATCCAGTACCCGAGCAACGGCGACGACAAGGACTTCGGCGAATCCACCTACGACAACGCGCTGCAGTGGACGCAGATCGCGCCGGCCGACTACAAGCCGGTGGCCGACATGAAGGCCTACCTGCCGCAGCTGCAGCAACTGCATGACGCGCGCGTGGCCAAGTCGCCGGCGTGGCAGCTGATGCTCGACGAACTGACCCAGTACAAGAAGCTGGCCGATCGCACCAGCATCTCGCTCAACTACGACCAGCGCGAGGCGGAGCGTAAGCAGCTGGATGCCATGCAGGCCGAATTCCGCGCGCGCCACAAGGCGATCGACGGCAATACCGCCGCCGCACTCGAAGACCAGAGCCAGCTCGACGACGGCCTCAACCCGAACGAGCGCAGCCTGAAGACGGAGCTGAAGGAACAGGAAGAAGCCAAAAAGGCCGCCGACCCGCAACTGCAGGAAACCGCGCACGTGCTGTACGACGCGATCGGACTGATCAACGCCAACCCGAAGCTGGCCGCCGAAGTGCTGCCCTATGGCGGCAAACAGGGCGAGACCGCTTCGCTCGCTTCCACCAACGGCCAGGTTTCGCTGCCCACGCCGATGGTGGAACCCGGCGCGTCGCAGGCGCCCAAGCCGGCGGCGTCGAGCAGCAGCACCAAGTAGGGCTCGCTTGTTTGCGATATGAAAAAGCAGCGCTCCGGCGCTGCTTTTTTTTATGCGTGCGCAACGTGGCTCATTGGCGCTTTCTTTCGACCAACGTCATGGCGCCAAGCCGCGCCCCTTCGCGCTTCGACGACCGTGATCAGCCGCCTTTTGTGCGCAGAATGCGGTTGAGACGAACGAGCATGTTTTTGAGAAGACGCGGCATTAAGCCGTCGGCACGCGCTGTCTAAAGTGAGCTCCGTCCCAACCACAACGGAGTCTCGATCATGTCTCGCATCAATGTCCCTGCCGTCGACACCGCTACGGGCGCCACCGCGGAAGTCTATGCGCACATCAAGAAGGCCGCCGGCAGCGTGCCCAATACTTATGCCGCGATCGGCGCGCTCAATCCGGGCGCGCTGAAGGTCATGCTGCAAGCGGATATCGTGCTGGCAGCCGGTAGCCTCAGCAAGCAGGATATCGAGACGATCCGGCTCGCCGTCAGCGCCACCACCGGCTGTGATTACTGCGAAGCCGCACATAGCCTGCTCGGCAAGATGGCCGGCCTCAAGCCCGATGCGCTCAAGCAGATCCGCGCGGGCGAGCCCACCGGCGAGGCCAGGCGCGATGCGCTGGTTCAGTTCGTGCGCAAGCTGGTGAGCACCCGCGGCACGGTCAGCGAGGCGGATTTCGCTGCCATCACGCACGCCGGCTATACCGATGCGCAGCTGGTGGACATCAGCCTGGCGATCGCCGGTATCACGTTCACCAACGTCTTCAATCGCATCAACGACACCACGCTGGATTTCCCGGCCGTGCATTGAAAGAAGGCGACTGGCATCCTCTGCGCATACAGCCGCAGAGGATGCTTACCTGGCGCGCTATGGCGCCGAGCGCCGCCAATGTGCCGGCGTGACGCCAGTGTGCAACTTGAAGGCGCGCTGGAATGCGGCCTCCGACTGATAGCCGACCTGTTCGGCGATCGCGGCGGTCGACGTCGACGAACTGCGTAGCTCATTGGCCGCCATGGTCATGCGAATATCTATCAACAGATCGCTCGCCGAACGGCCCAGTTTCTCCTGGAACAAACGCACGAAAGTCGCGCGCGACATGTTGCACAACTGCGCCAGCGCCGGCAGCGTCCATGCGTGACCAGGATGATGGAACAGCGCCGTCAGCGCGGGTGCCAGACGCGGATAGCCTGCCAGCGCCAGCAAGCCGGCTGGCGCCTCGCCCGATTCGCTGGCAAAGCGCAACGTCAGCGCAAACAGCGCCGTCGACAGTGCATTGAGCATGGCGCGTCCGCCCAGGCCGTCGTCGTTCGTCTCCGCGCGCATCAGCGCCAGCAGGTTCGACAAGTGCAGGCCGGTCTCCGTCGCGTTCTGCGCGCGCGCCGTTGAATGCGCGATCAGGCGCGTCGGCAGATAGCTGCGCAGCAATTGCGCATGCGCCGGACTCAGCACGAAGCGTCCACACAGCATGTCCAATCGCGCACCCGCGCCGGCATTCTCACTGATCATCAGGTTCGCCACGGCACGCTCGCGCGCCGGTTTCGCACGCTTGCCGCTGCCGTCATGCAGGCTGTGCGCATCGCCCTCGGCAAGCAGCACGATGTCGCCGGCCACCAGCGGTTGCGGTTTGCCGCCAGGATTTTCCAGCAT
Organism: Dyella sp.; assembly: GCF_051954575.1. GTDB lineage: Bacteria > Pseudomonadota > Gammaproteobacteria > Xanthomonadales > Rhodanobacteraceae > Dyella_B. The sequence continues at coordinate 12,774 of NZ_JBQCHP010000038.1, forward strand.
CGCCGTGCCGCCCAGCACCACGTGATAGGCCATTTCTCCGGGTGCCGATTCGCGCTGGTCGATGCGCCAGGGCGCGCCATACATGCAGCGCAAGTCGAGTTGCCCGCGCACGGGAGTGAGTTCAAGCAGACGGCTCAGCCAATCCATCGGTGGCGGCATGGGAAACCTCGTTGAGACGAATTGGCATGTATTTGAGCGATAGCAACATTAAACGGCTCAACGTGGCTGCGTAAAGTGCCCATGCCGCAACACCGGCGACGTGCCTGGCTTGTGCGGCCAAAACACTCATTGCCACCACTCTTATCGAGGACAGCTTGCATGAACTCGCTCATTCGCCTCCTTGCCAGCTCCGGGTTGCTCAAGAAGGATCTCGACTACCACCTGCTTCGCGCGTCCATGGTGATCGTCTTTTTCTTCTTCGGTTACCAGAAATGGTTTCAATATGAAGCCCAGGTGCTGATTCCCTTCATCAGCCATGGGCCGCTCATTTCGTGGATGTATCCGGTGTTCGGCATTCGCGGTGCCAGCACCTTCCTGGGTATTTCCGAATGGACGTTCGGCGCGCTGATCCTGGCCGGTTTCTGGAGCCGGCGTTTGGGCATGCTCGGCGCGGCAGGCTCGGTCGTCACCTTCGTCATGACAGTCACGATCATCCCGTTCATGCCGAACGGCTGGGCTGCATCGGCCGGAGGCTTCCCAGCCATGGTCGGCAACGTGGCGTTCCTGATGAAGGACGTGGTGCTGCTTGCCGTATCGATCTATCTGCTCAAGGAAGACGTGGTGCGCAGCCTCGCGGCGTCGGTGCCGATGGCTTCACGCATCGCGAAACCCGCCGGCAGGTAAGGAGGGTTTGCCGTGGACGGAAAAAGCAGCGCTCCGGCGCTGTTTTTTTAACCAAGCATCTCCCGTAGGTTGGGCTGAGCCGAACCCGAACCCCAACATCGCAATGCGGCATGACAACGTTGAGGTTCGGCTCCGCCTAAGCCCAACCTACGGTGGATTTCGTAGCCTGTTAGGTTGAGGATGATCGCGACACGGGAGGTCCACCATCCATGAACCTGCTGTCCAACCTCGCCCTTGCCGGCGGCCTCGCCTGGGCCAGCGGCATCCGCCTTTACGCCACGCTGTTCATCGCCGGCCTGCTCGGACGGCTCGGCTACGTGACGCTGCCGCCGGGATTGGAAGTGCTCAGCCACAACTGGGTGCTGATCACCGCAGGCGTGCTGATGATCGGTGAATTTCTCGCCGACAAAGTGCCGATGTTCGACAGCATGTGGGATTCCATCCACACCTTCATTCGCATTCCGGTGGGCACCCTGCTTGCGTGGGGCGTGTTCAAGAACAGCGGCGTGGATGAGCAGATCGCCGCGGCGCTGCTGGGTGGCGCCGTGGTGACGGGTACGCATCTGGCCAAATCCGGTACGCGTGCGTTGATCAACACCTCGCCCGAGCCTTTCAGCAACTGGGGCGCAAGCGTCGGCGAGGATCTTTCGCTGCTGGGGATTCTCTACCTGGCGTGGCAGCATCCGCTGGTGCTCCTGATCCTGCTGGCGCTGTTTATCGTGCTGATCTGCTGGCTGCTGCCGAAGATCGTGCGCGGTTTGCGCACGATCTTCGCGCGACTGACCAGGCTGGGACAGACTACGTAGGTTGGGGTGCAAACCCCAACGCGTGATGGGCATTGCGACGTTGGGGTTTGCACCCCAACCTACGGGCTACGGGGTGCCAGCCAGATGCAAAGCGCCGGATTTGGCCCTGCGAATGTATTCGCGCGCGGTGCGCAGATCTTCTTCGACCTCGCCACACAACCATTCGCGAAAGCGGGCGATCTTGGGGCGGCGTTCTTTGGCACTGGGAAAAACCATCCAGAACGAGCGTCCGTCCGTGGCGACGAAGTCGTGCGCCGGCACCAGCCTTCCCGCATCGATTTCAGCGCCAAACAGAATCGGCGAGCCGATCGCGATACCGTGGCCCGCCACTGCCGCGGCAATATCCAGGTATTCGGTGGGGAGGCTGGTGCCGAATTCGCCCGGTAGCGTGTCGTCGCGGCAACCTTGCGCGCGATACCACGCGGCCCACCAATCCGGCCGGCCAAGCAGCGGCGCTTCCAGTCGTGCATGCGGATCGGCGATGTTCCGCGCCGCGGCTTTCAACCCCGGCGCGCAAAGCGGCATGAAGATGCTCGGAAAAAGAGGTATCGCGCGCAGCCCCGGCCAACGGCCGTGACCGTTGCGAATGGCCGCATCGAAGTGGCCTTCGGTAAGGTCGTGCGCGGGTACCGAGACGTCGAGCTCCAGCGTGATCTGCGGATGCTGCGCACGAAACTTCCCCAGCCGCGGCGTGAGCCAGGTCGTACCGAAGGTGGGCAGGGTGGTCAAGCTCAGGTGCGATTCGTCGGTGTCGAAGGCCTTGATGAAGCTGGCGCGCAAGGCGGCGAACGCCTGGGTCGCCTCGGTCGCCACCAATTGGCCGGGCACGGTCAATTCGACCTTCTGTGCATGGCGCGAAAACAGCTGCACGCCGATCTGCTGTTCGAGCCGGCGCACGTGATAACTGACGGATGCAGATGTGGTGTCCAGTTCGGCGGCGGCCTTGGCGAAGCTGCCCAGCCGTGCCGCCGCCTCGAACGCGCGGATCGCCGTGAGCGACGGCAGCCGGTAGTCCTCGACCCCAAGTGCCGCTTGGCCTCGACGCCGATTCTTGAGTGGTGAGGGGCTCATGCGGACGGCCAGAATGGTCTGGTTGCATCCTCTCATCGCCGACACTGGAGGTCCACAATGTCCCTGTTTAAGTGCAAGCCATCTGCCTTCCTGCTGGCCGTGCCGTTGGCCGTGGCGGCCACCGCGGCCACCGCGGCCACCGCGGCCACCGCGAACCATCCGCCACAAGCCGCTCCCGGCGAACTGCCTCCGGGTTATTCGACCACGGTCACCGGTACTGCGCAGGATTTCGACTATTTCATGGGCAGTGGCTGGCTCACCACGCAGCACCGCCTCAAGGCCACGGGCGTGGGCAGCAAGGAGTGGAACACGTTTTCCGCCACGCTATGCGCGACGCCCTACCTAGGCGGCACGGCCACGGTGGATGAGTTGTACATGCCGAGCAAAGGCACGGCAGGCCTGACCCTGCGCATCTTCGACCCGGCCAAGCGGCAGTGGTCGATCTACTGGGTCAACAGCAAGAAAGGCGTATTGGAAATGCCGCCCATGCTGGGCGGTTTTCACGGTAAGCAGGGCGAGTTCTATAACGAGGATCACGACGCGCAGGGCCGCCCGGTCAAGGTGCGATTTATCTGGACTTTGCGCGATCACGAACATGCGCGTTGGGAGCAGGCGTTCTCCTACGACAACCGTACTTGGGAAACGAATTGGAGCGCGGACTTCGTGCGCGGTGATCGCGGCAAATTGTGCGAGGAGGGGCGGCCCAGGCGCTGAAGCTTGCTCGAGGTTCCAGCTTCGTCCTGCCTCGCCGTCATTGCCGCGTTCGCGGCAATGACGGCGGGGACACATAGAACATCTCGTGGAATTGTCGGTCGAGCAACAGGACAGCGCTAGCCGGATTTCGCCTTGCCCTGAGCCTTCTGCGCTTTCTGCCACTGCTGAAATTCCGTCACCTGCGGCAAATCGCGCAGCAGTTTCGAATGCGGATCGACGATCACCAACGCATCGGCCGGCACTTCCAGCGTGCCCTCGCCATGCGTCATCGGCAATACGTGCAGCTTGCCATCCACTTGCACTTCCACCGGCATCGGGAAGGGGAGATCGTGCGGCGTGCGCCAACGTAAGCTGAGCGTATCGCCCCGGCGCTGCTGATCCAGCGCGGGGAGCTGCGCCTGATACAGGTAGACGTTGAAGAACCAGCTCAAATCACGCCCGCTCACCTTGTTCACGATCTGGACGAAATCGTGCGCGCTGGCGTAGTGCGGCGCGAAGTTGCCCGGTTTTGGATCAGGCGTGCCGTACACCAGCATGCGCAGGCACTCGAAGAACTTTTCATCGCCAATGAGCGCGCGCAGCGAATGCAGCATCAGCGCGCCCTTGTTGTAGATATCCAGCCCGGGGCCGCGTTCGTCGTCGTACACCTGCTCTTCGGTCTTGTGGCTGCCCGACACGATCGGAAAGCGATCGCGCAGCGTCAGGCGCAGCTTGTTGAGCCAGGCGTAATAACCCATGTCGCCGTTGATCGACTGGCTATACAGCGGCTGCATGTAGGTGGCGAAGGCTTCGTGCAGCCACATGTCGTCCCAGTCGGCATTGGTCATCTGATTGCCGAACCACTCGTGCGCAAACTCGTGCTGCAGCAGCCAGTCGAAACCGCTACCGTCCTTCGCATAATGGTTGCCGTAGGCGTTGATGGTCTGGTGCTCCATGCCCAAGTACGGTGTTTCCACCACGCCCATCTTTTCGTCACCGAACGGGTAGGGACCGATCATCGCTTCGTTGAAGGCGAGCATGCGCGGGAATTGGGCGAACAGCTGGCGCGCCTGGTCTTCCTCGCCGGGGAGGTACCAGTACTGCAGCGCAATCACGTTGCCGTAGCGGCTGTGATAGTCGCCGGTGAGCTCCTGATAAGGACCGACGTTGATCGAGATCGCATACGTGGTCGGGTGCTTGGCGCGCCAATGATAGGTGCGTTTGTCGCCATCCTCGCTGACGCCGATCAGCACGCCATTGGCCGGCGCCACCAGCGGCTTGGGCACGGTCACGTACAGGTCGACCAGGTCGGGCTTGCCTTGCGGATGATCGATGCATGGCCAGAACAGATCGCAGCCTTCGCCTTCCACCGCGCTACCCACCCAGGGCTGGCCATCCTTGGTGTGGCTCCATACGAAGCCGCCATCCCATGGCGCTCGCTTGGCGACGTGCGGCTGGCCGCCGTAGTGCACGGTGGCGGAAACGCGTTCGTCCGCATGCAATGCATGCGGCAGCTGGATGCGCAGGCGTCCTTCCGGATTGCTCCACTCGTTGGATGCCCGCGCTTGGCCATCCACCTCGATGGCGCTGATCGGCAGGTTGCGGTCCAGGTCCAGCATGAGCACGTTGGTCGGCTCGCGTGCAGTGAAGGTCAGCGTGGCGCTGGCGTCGATGCGCTGCTGCGAAGGGTCGACCGCAATATGCAGTTCCGCATGATCGAAGTGCACCCGCTTTTGTTCGTCCGGCATTGCGCCGCCGGAATTTTCCGTAAGCGTGGTGAGTGGCGGCTGATGATGCTGGATGCCGGCGCAAGCGGCGAGGGCCATGGCGAAGGCGAGCAGGGCGAGGCGCAGTGGGCGCATGGGGTATGGGCGGCGGCTGGCGATGCGCGCATCATGCAGGGTCGGGCGGCGCCCCGACTAAGCCAGAAGTCATGCATGAGCGCATTCGTAGGTTGGGTTACCCCCGGATCAAGTCCGGGGTAACCCAACCTATGGGTACGGCACGCATCAACCGTAGCGCTTGCTCAACAACGCGAACATCGCCCGCAGGCCCATCGCCTCGCCGCCGCGCGGACGGCCAGGACGATCGCCGTCGTTCCACGCATACGTATCCAGGTGCAGCCACGGCATGCCTTCCGGAATGAAGCGCTCCATGAACAGCGCCGCGGTGATCGCGCCGGCGTGACGCGATGCTCCGGCGTTGGCGAAATCGGCGATATACGATTCCAGCAACTTGCGATACGGCCGCCACAACGGCAAGCGCCACACGGGATCGGCCACCGCCTGGCTGCACATCAACGCAGCCTCGGCAAGCGCATCGTCGTTGGCGAACAAGGCGGGTACATCCGGGCCGAGCGCTACACGCGCCGCACCGGTGAGCGTGGCGAAATCGATGATCAGCTCCGGCTTCTGCTCGGCCGCATAGGCCAGCGCATCGCACAGCACCAGGCGGCCTTCGGCGTCGGTGTTGTCGATCTCCACGCTGTGGCCGCCACGCGTAACCACTACATCGCCCGGACGCATCGCCGCGCCGGACACGGCGTTCTCCACTGCCGGCACCAGCAAGGTGAGCCGCACCGGCAGCTTGGCTTCCATCACCAGGCAGGCCAGCGCGATGGCGTGCGCGGCGCCGCCCATGTCCTTCTTCATCCAGCGCATGCCGTCGGAAGGTTTCAGATCCAGCCCGCCGGTATCGAAGCACACGCCTTTGCCGACCAGCACCAGCTTCGGATCGGTGGCCTTGCCCCAGGTGAGCTCCACCAGCCGCGGCGGACGATGGCTGGCGCGGCCCACCATATGGATGGTGGGGAAGTTGTCTTCCAGCAGTTCATCGCCCACCCACTCGCGCACCTTGGCCTTGTAGGTCTTGCCGAGCGCCTTGATCTGGTCGCTGAGCTGCTTGGGGCCCAGCTCTTCGGTGGGCATGTTGACCAGGTCGCGCACGAAGTAGATGGCTTCGATCTGCGGGGTCAATGTGTCACGAATTTCCTCGCTGACCACCAGCGGCGAACCCGGACGCCGCGCCTTGCGGTAGCGGGTGTATTGATAGCAACCCAGGGCCCAGCCGAGCGCGGCGAGTTCGGCATTCAGCGGCACGCTTTCCGCGGCCAGGGTGTATTCGCCGGTGGGCAGGCTGAGCGGCAGGCCGGCCAGCGCGGCAAGCGGATCCTGGCGATCCACGCCGACCAGCACGCGCGCCAGCTTGCCGTTTGCATCCGGTACCAGGCAGACGCTGCCGGGTTTCGCATCGAAGCCGTTTTCCTCCAGCCAGCTGCGCTGCGCGGCGTTCAAGCGCTTGCGCGTGGTGCTCAGATGCACGGCATCGGTGGCTTCGATCGGCGTGGGCGCGCGGCGGTTGGAGCGCTGGGTGATCAGGGCGGACATGCGATTCCTTGCGCTCGAGCCTGCGCGGAAGATGGGTTGGCCGAAGATGATGCGCGTTTTTGCGCGAGGGTTCAAAAAGACAGGACGAGCCGCGCACATGAGCCCCTCTCCCTCCGGGACCTGATTAGCGCCGAATCTCAGCTTGCCGCAATGTGTGCCCTCCCCTACGTGTAGTAGAGCCTGCCCCGGACTTGATCCGGGGGGAGGGCTAGGGTGGGGTGAAGCAACCTCGCGATGCATTTCAACCATGCGGCAAGCTCGGACAACCCCACCCCGACCCTTCCCTGCGAGCAGGGGAGGGAGTCGTCATTCGCACAGCCGAGATTCGACACTAATCAGGTCCCGGAGGGAGAGGGACTCACTCAGCAAGTTATTGCAAGCCGCCACATCAGACAGCTTTCTCGAGCCACTTCACCAGCGCCGCCAGATCGCGCGCATCCAGATCCGGCGCAGCACCCAGCGTTCCCGGCCACGGATGCCCCGCGCGATTGATCCATGCCGTGCGCAAGCCGGCGTCACGCGCACCGACCACATCCAGTTCCGGATCGTCGCCCACGTGCAGGATGTTTTCCGGCGCGATGCCCAGCTTCTCGGCCGCAGCAAGAAAGATCCGCGCGTCGGGTTTCGCCACGCCCACGTCGCGCGCGCAGATGCGGTGGGCGAAATGCAGGTGCAGCCCGATGCGTTCCAGGTCGGCGTTGCCATTGGTCAGGCTGGCCACTGGCCATGTGTTGCGCAGGCGTTCCAGCGCGGGCAGGGCGTCGGGATAGAGTTCCACGCTGTTGCGCGCGGCGGCGAAGACTTCCCACAGCGCATCCAGCGGCGCCTCGCTGACGCCGCAGGCATCGAACGCACGCTGCAGGGTGAGGTAGCGCTGCGCGGTGAAGTCGTGCGCCAGGTCGATGCGTTCGGCCGCCACTTGCGCGCGCAAGGCGCGCAGTTGGGGAATCGGCCAGGTGCGCGCTACCTCGGGGTAGTGCTGGCGCAGGTAATCGTCCAGATCGCGATCGGCCCGCTCCAGGGCCGGCAGCACCGGCCACAAGGTGTCGTCCAGATCGATCGTGACGGCAAGGATCTGCAAGCGGAGCGAACGTCAGCGCGCGTCGATGCGCAGCACCTGGCCGGTGCGCACGGTGTTGTCCTTGAGGTGATTCCACGTGCGAATCTGCGCCACATCCACGCCATGCTTGCGCGCGATCGAGTACAGCGTTTCGCCAGCGGCGACGCGATAGCTGCGCGCCGGTTTCCGTTCCACGCTGGCGATCTTCTTCTTGGATTCGGCCTTCGGCTCGATGCTTGCCGCCTTGCTGGCGGTTTTCGCTGCGTTCTTGCTGCTGGTCTTGGCGACGCTCACGTACGCATCGCTGGTGACCTTGGCGAAGTTGCTGCCGCGGCCGGCGGCGGCCAGCTCGGTGAACGCATCGCCGCGCACGCCCTTGAGGCTGCTCGGCTGCGGTGCGGCCACCACGGCGCCGCTGACCTTGTTGAGCGCCGGCACGGCGGGCGTGGCCGGACGCGCAGCGGCCACGGCGGCCGGCGCAATCGGGCGCGACGGCGCCGAGGCGATCTGCGTGGGTTCGGCGCTAGCGTGTGCGCCGACCTGCGCCAGGATCTGGCTGCGGCGCGAGGCGTCCATCGCGATCAGCGTGCTGCCGGCGTCATACGGCACCAGCGAACGCGCGCGCAACGCGGATGCGCCCTTGGCACTCAGCGTGAAGTCGACGAACTCCTTGGCGGCGCCCGCATTCGGGCTGGATGGATTGGTCACCAGGTACAGCGGAACGAACAGCGGATACGCACCGCTGGCGACCGTGCTGCTGCTGGGCGCGGTGCCATCGATGCGCAGCATCTTGATCTTGGAGTTACCGGCCACGCTCGACAGCGTGGTCACGCCGAAGCCGCGCGGGTCGAGCATGATCGACTGCTCCATCTGCGTGACGTTCACATATAGGCGCGGCGCGGCCACCGGCTGGTTGCCGCGGCCGAACAGCAGCTTGCGCAGGCTGTATTCCACGCCATCGCCGGGGCTGGCCACGGCGAACACGTCGATCGGCGCATCGTTGCCGCCGACTTCCTTCCAGTTGGTGATCTTGCCGAAGTAGATGTCGTGCACCTGCTTCAGCGTGAGGTTGCTGACCGGATTGGCCGGGCTGGTCACCAGCACCAGGCCATCCCATGCCACCGGCGTGAAGGTGAGGCCGCTATCCACCGAGCTGCCGGAGCTGGGGCGCGCGCTGCCGGCGATGTCGGCCGAACCGCCGGCGACCGCATCCAGGCCGGAGGCGGTATTGAACGGCTGGATCTGGATGGCGCCGTGGCCGGACGATTGCCAGGCCTTCGCCACGCCTTTGACCACGCCGTTGGCGGTGACCACGTCGCCGCGCCAGGTAAGCGACTGCGTGGCCGCGGCGAGCACGGCAGTGGAAAAACCGGCGCCGATCAGGGCGAAAGAAAGCAGACGGGTGATGCGTACGGGCATAGAAAGGCGCGACCTGCAGATGGGGAAACGGAGCGAGTGTGCCGCCCAAAGCGCTACTACGCAGTGACGGATTGCCGTATTTCAGCCGCCTGGCGCCAAAACATCAAGCAACGGCGCTTATGAACATCGTGTACGTTCATGCAGTTGCGCGGAAAACTTCGATGGCGGCGAAACGTGCGCGGCGCGATTCCCGTTTGGCTTCCGGTAATCATTCGACCAGCGCTTGGTGCGATGGTTGGGGTGAAAACCCAAACATCGCCATGCTTGTATGGATGACGATGTTGGGGTTCACACCCCAACCTACCGACGCTTACTGCACCACCACGTAATTCAGCCCATCGTCCGTCGCCACCAGCAACACCAGCTGACGCGGATGCATGGCCGCCAGCCCCTGCAGATCACGCAAGCTGGTGATGCGCCGATTGCCGATGCCCACGATCACATCCCCCGCCGAAAGCCCCGCCTGCGCGGCGCGGCTGTTGGGGTTCACCGCCGACACCGACACGCCCGACATGCCCTGGGTGGCCTGTTGATCGCTCAATTCGCTGAAGGTCACGCCGGTCAGGCGCGGATCGAGCTTGGCGCCGTCGAGCGAGGCGACCTTCTGCGGCGTGAGCTGCACGGTGAACTTGCGCGAGGCGCCGTTGCGCAGCGCGGTCAGCGACACCGTGCTGTCGGCGGGCAAGAGGCCGATGGCGTTGGTGAGTTCTTCGGAACTGTGCAGCGTCTTGCCGTTCACCGCGGTGATCACGTCGCCCACTTCGAAGCCGGCACGATCGGCCGCGGAACCGGGCAGCACGCGCGTCACCACCGCACCGTCGTTGCTCTTCAGGTTCAGCATGCGCGCGATGTTCGGCGTGATGTCCTGCGTCTGTGCGCCAAGGCTGCCGCGGCTGACTTTGCCGTGCGCGATCAACTGCTGCATCACCTCGGTGGCCACGTCGCTGGGAATGGCAAAGCCGATGCCGACATTCCCGCCAGAGGGTGACAGGATCATCGTGTTGATGCCGATCAGCTCGCCGCGCAGATTCACCAGCGGCCCACCGGAGTTGCCGGGGTTGATCGAGGCATCGGTCTGGATGAAGTTCTGGAAGCTCGATCCGCCCAGACCCGAACGGCCCAGCGCGGAAACGATGCCCGAGGTCACCGTCTGTCCCAACCCGAACGGTTCGCCCACCGCCACCACGAAATCGCCCACGCGCAGAGCGGACGAATCGGCGATCGGCAGCGCCTGCAGTTTGTCGGCGGTGATTTTCACCACCGCCACGTCGGTGGCCGGATCGGTGCCCACCAGCGTGCCCTTGAAGTTGCGCCCGTCCTGCAGCGTGACGGTGATGTCATCGGCGCCGCCCACCACGTGATTGTTGGTGAGGATGTAACCCTTGGCCGCATCCACGATCACACCCGAGCCCAGGCTTTGCTCCACCTGTTCGCGCGGCGAGCCCTGCAGGCCGAAGAACTGCCGGAACACTGGATCGTCGAAGAACGGATTGCTTACCCGCACGTGCGTCTTGGTGGAGATGTTCACCACCGCCGGTGTCACTTTTTCCAGCATGGGTGCGAGCGAGGGCAGCGGCTGGCCATTGATCGCCGGCGGCAATCCGGCCTGCGAGCGCAGCGGCAACACGGCGAACGAAGCCGCCACGAAGAGGGCAGTAAAACTGCGGAGAAAACGCGCGTGCATGAAGTCTCCTGGAGCGAATGAAAAAAACTGCTTGTTCGACTCGACGCCGCGCCCGCGGTTCCCAAGCATGCAACGTGCCCGTGGTAGTGCGTCGTCCGCAATGCGTGATGTCGGTGTGTTGCTCTGTAACAAATTAGTTAGCTGGATGAACATTTTCATCCCATCGCTCGTCCTGCTGCAGTCAGCCCTTTACATCCATCCGTGGCGGGGGTAACGTTCGCCCAGTCGCAACCACAACATCTTGTGTACGGGTTTCAGTCTTCTACCCAAGTGCTGTGGCTGGATGAATAACGTCAGGAGGGGCTGCCGCTGTTCGCGAAAACGCTGCAACTCGGTTCTCACGCGTGAGACGTGAGCCGGGTGCGACAGGGCTTTTTCTCGTCACTGACGCCACTACACCTCTACCTATAAGAAACCAACGGGGCCGTGAGGCCATGCCAGGAGGTCAGGAAGCCGATGAGCACCCTGCGTGCAACCAACACCAGCCGCGATGCCGCCATTCCGTTGCAACCCGCATCGCAGGACATCTGGGACAAGAAGTACCGCCTGCGCACTAAGACCGGCGAGCCGGTCGACGCCACCATCGACGACAGCTGGCAGCGCGTCGCGCGCGCCCTGTCCGACGTGGAAGCCACGCCCGAGTTGCGCGAGCACTGGTTCGAACGCTTCCTGTGGGCGCTGCGCCGCGGCGCCATTCCCGCCGGCCGCATCACCTCCAACGCCGGCGCGCTGGAACACAAGCCCGCCACCTCCACCATCAACTGCACCGTGTCCGGCACCATCCGCGATTCGATGGACGACATCCTGCAGAAGGTGCACGAGGCCGGGCTTACGCTGAAGGCCGGTTGCGTGGCGCCGGGTACCTGGGTGTATACCGATCGCGGTCTGGTCACCGCCGATGAGGCGGTGAACGAGCGGCATGCGCAAATTCTTTCTTATGATCGCGAGGCACGTCGCTTCGAGATGCGGACGATCGAGCGTCACATGACCACGCACGTGGCGCGCGAAGACAATTTACGTATTCACGCCAACGGCGCTGAATTGACGACTTCGACGCGTCACCCGGTGCTGATCTATCGCGATAGCCGCCTGCAATACATGCGCGCTGACGAAGTGAGGCTGGGCGACGGTCTGGTCCAGCACACTTTTGCCTGGACAGCCGATGAAGGTACCAAGCTGGATGCCTGGTTTGCTGGCGCCCATCTTGGCGATGGCAGCGCTTATGAAAAAAAATCTGTCTATAAACCCTCCCGGCAGCTGTGGCAGAACCGCGCCCAAGCGCTAGGGCAGCGGCTCATATTCAAAATCCGCGCGGCCGAGCGTGAGGTCGTCGAGCGTTACGCGGCCTTCTTCAAGGCTTTCTGCCAATCTCAGGCGCGGGTGATGGCGGTTGTGACGCCCAACGGCACGCCGGTTTGGGACTATACGGTGGCGAGCTTCGCTGCCTCGAAAGCTGCGGAACTGTTCGATCATCAGATCGGCGCCAAGACGAAGAATCTGCGTGTGCCCGCCTGGATTGCGCGCCATCCCGAGCGTCACTTCCTGCCGTTCCTGGCTGGTTTGATCGACACCGACGGCACTGTGTCGCGCGAGCGCGGCAGCGTCACCATTGCTACCGCCAATCATGACTTTGCGGCACAGCTAAAGGCGCTACTGGGCCTGTTCGGTGTCTATGCGGGTATCACGCTACGCCAGCCTCGCACGCACATCTACCAGGGACATGAGGTCCGTGATGCCGGCGGGGCGATGCTAAAGATTTCCGATTCGGCGTTCCTCGCCGAAGTGGCGCGCTACATGGCCGATAGCGGCAAGCGAGCCCGCATTGCTGAACACGCCAGCCAGTCGGGCCAGTACGACCAATACGTCATGCCGGCCGAACTTCGTGAAAGCCTAAGCGCGCTGGTCGATCAGGTAGGTCATCTTGAGCGCCAGCAACTGGGGTTTTATCACGGGTACCACGCCAAACCCGTGGTCAGCCGCATCTGGCTGGAGCGCTGGTGCAATCGATTCCCGCAGTTGGCGAGCCTCATTGCGTTTGCGCGAACCCTGCGGCCGGTGCAGGCAGTCGAGCGAGCGCTAGACCTGCCGGAGACCTTCTACGATTTCACGGTTGAGAAGCACAACAACTACTTGGCCGGCCAGGGCGGCCTGTTGGTGATTCACAACTGCGGCATCGGCTATGAATTTTCCACGCTGCGTCCGCGCGGCGCGTACGTGTCGGGCGCCGGTGCGTACACCAGCGGCCCGCTGTCGTTCATGGATATCTACGACAAGATGTGCTTCACCGTGTCCTCGGCGGGCGGTCGCCGCGGCGCACAGATGGGCACGTTCGACGTCAGCCATCCGGACGTCAAGGAATTCATCCGTGCCAAGCGCGAGAACGGCCGCCTGCGCCAGTTCAACCTCTCGCTGCTGATCACCGACGGCTTCATGCAGGCTGTCGAGCATGACCAGGACTGGCCGCTGGTCTTCCCGGTGCATGTGAAAGAACAGGCCGACATCGATCTCAACGATCCGGCCAAGGTCGTCTGGCGCGAATGGCCCACGCACGAGAACTACGTCGAGCGCGAAGACGGCCTGGTCGCCTGCAAGATCTACGGGCACATCCGTGCGCGTCATCTGTGGGACATGATCATGGTCTCCACCTATGACTACGCCGAGCCCGGGTTCATCCTCATCGACAAGGTGAACGAGATGAACAACAACTGGTGGTGCGAGCACATTCGTGCCACCAATCCCTGCGTGACGGGCGACACGTGGGTGCAGACGAGCGAAGGTCCGCGCCAAGTGCGCGACCTGCTAGGCCGGGGGTTCTACGCTCGTGTAGACGGCAAAGATCACGCGACCGGAGCCGAAGGCTTTTTCCGTACGGCCACCAAGCCGGTGTTCGCACTGCAGACGGAAGAAGGTCACCGCCTGCACCTTACCGAAGATCACCGGGTGCGTCGCGTGTCCCGCCTTACCCGTTGGAACATCGAAACCGAATGGTGCGAGGCTGGAAAGCTGCGTGCGGGTGACCGCGTATTGCTGAACGACCACCGCGCCAATGCAAGCTGGGCTGGTGACCTCACTGAAGAGCAGGGCTATCTGCTCGGCCTGTTGATGGGTGATGGCACACTCAAGCAGGAAGCAGCCGTTCTTTCCGTGTGGGCGCAGGCCGCCGTGGTCAACGCCGTCGGCGGCGTCGGTGCTCAAGCCATCATGCAAGAAGCACTGCGCTGCGCGCAGACCTTGCAGCATCGCGCCGATTTCAACGGCTGGTCCGAAGTGCAAGGGCGCGACGAATGGCGCATGAAGTCCGCCGCCCTGCGCGATCTTGCCTTCGAGCTGGGCATGACGATTGGCGACAAGGCCATCACGCCTGCTTTTGAGAAAGCTTCCAGCGACGCCTATCGCGGCTTCCTGCGTGGTTTCTTCGACGCCGACGGTTCCGTGCAGGGCAATCAGGCGAAGGGTGTATCCGTGCGCCTTGCGCAGTCGGATATCGCGCGACTGGAGGCCGTGCAGCGCATGCTGCTGCGCCTGGGCATCGCTTCCCGCATCTATCGCGACCGTCGCGTGGCTGGCAGCAGCGTGCTGCCGGATGGCAAAGGCGGCATGCGTGAGTACGCCACGCAGGCACAGCATGAGCTGGTGATTGCCGGCGAGTCCCTCGCGCGCTTCAACGAGCTGATCGGCTTTGCCGACAGCGACAAGGCCGCCCGCTTGAAAGCGCTGCTTGGAGGCCGCCGCACGTTGAACCGCGAACGCTTCGTTGCAACGGTAACCGCCGTGGAAGCGGACGGCACGGAGGACGTCTATGACGTACAGGTGCCGGGGATCAACACCTTCGACGGTAACGGCCTGCACGCACACAATTGTGGCGAGCAACCGCTTCCGCCCTACGGCTCCTGCCTCCTGGGCTCCATCAACCTCACCACCTTCGTGCGCGACCCGTTCGGCCCGAAGGCGCGCTTCGACTGGGACGAATATCGCGAAGTCGTGAAGATCTTCACCCGCATGCTCGACAACGTGGTGGAGATCAACGGCCTGCCGCTGGAGCAGCAGCGCAACGAGATTCTTTCCAAGCGCCGCCACGGCATGGGCTTCTTAGGCCTGGGCAGCACGCTCACCATGCTGAAGATGCGCTACGGCACCGCCGAGGCCGTGTCCTTCACCGAGGACGTATCGCGCGAGATGGCCGTGGCCGGTTGGGAAGTGGCGCTGGACCTGGCCAAGGAAAAAGGCCCGGCACCGGTGCTCGCCAAGAACTACACCGTCACCGGCGACATGCTGCGCAAGCGTCCGGAGATGGTCCAGGACGGCTACAAGGTGGGCGACCTGATCCCCGGCCGCGTGCTGCACGCCAAGTACAGCCGCTACATGCAGCGCATCGCCAACGTGGCGCCCAACCTGGTGAAGGAGCTGGCCGAAACCGGCGCGCGCTTCACCCATCACAGCTCCATCGCCCCAACCGGCACCATCTCCCTGTCGCTGGCCAACAACGCCAGCAACGGCATCGAGCCCAGCTTCGCCCACCACTACTCGCGCAACGTGATCCGCGAAGGGCGCAAGACCAAAGAGAAGGTGGAAGTCTTCAGCTACGAACTGCTCGCCTACCGCGCACTCATCAATGCGGACGCCATGCCGTTCAGCGACGATCCCAAAGCCAAGCTGCCCGATTACTTCGTTGCGGCCGACGACATCAGTCCCAAGGAGCATGTGGACATCCAGGCCGCCGCGCAGCGCTGGGTGGATTCGTCCATCTCCAAGACCGCCAACGTACCCACCGACTACCCTTACGAAGACTTCAAAGACATCTACTTCTACGCCTATAAACAGGGCCTCAAGGGATGCACCACGTTCCGCTTCAACCCCGCTGCATTCCAGGGCGTGCTGGTGAAAGAAGCCGATCTGGAAAACACCCTCTACCGCTTCGAATTGGAGGACGGTAGTGTTGTGGAACTGAAAGGCAACGAAGAAGTGGAGTACGACGGAGAGACGCACACCGCCGCCAATTTGTTCGATGCTTTGAAGGAAGGCTATTACGGAAAGTTTTAGGAGTGGCACGCAGCGCGAAATCGCGCTACGTTTCCGCTCACGCCGTAAGTCAAGCCTGATGAAGGTTCCATAACAACGTCCGGAGGGGAATACCCGCATGTCCATCGATACCGAGTTCGAAACGCACACCGACGATCTGCTCACACCGGCCGCCCCGGCTGCCGAAGAGCCCGCTCCGGCAGCGCCGAAGAAGGCTCGTCGCAAGAAGGCCGCCAAGAAAGCCTCCGCCAAGAAAGCCGCTCCCGCCAAGAAGGGTGCAGCGAAGAAAGCGGTGAAGAAGGCCGCCAAGAAGGGCGCAGCGAAGAAGGCGGTGAAGAAAGCCGCCAAGAAGGGCGCCGCAAAGAAAGCCAGCAAGAAGGCCGCCAAGAAAGGCGCGGCCAAGAAAGCTGCAAAGAAGGTCAGCAGCAAAAAGACGGCCCGCAAGGCCGCAGGTAAGAAGACGGCCAAAAAGGCCGCTAGCAAGAAAACCGCCAAGAAAGCGGTAAAGAGGTCCACTGCCAGCAAGAAGGCCGGTCGTAAGGCGACCAAGAAAACCGCCAAGAAGGCCGCCCGCAAGAAGTAAGCAATGAGCAATCCGGCCCGGCGCGAGTCGGGCCGGATTTCTTTTTTCAGTCCCTCTCCCATTCAATGCGATGTACTGAGGGGCACCGTGTTTCTCTCCCTCTCTCCTCCGGGGAGAGGGCCGGGGTGAGGGGCCAACCTGGCCACAGCGCTTGAACGCGCCACTAGCAAACCCGCTCACCCTACACAGCGCCAACACATCCAAAGGAACCACAACCATGACGATCAAGATCGAAAAGAAGATCAAGGGCTACGAGGTCGTCAAACCCGAAGACAAGGCCGCGCCCGCCCCGCAGCCCACCGCCGTCGAGCAGCCCAAGGAGGCGCCGATGGCCGAAGTGATCCAGATGCACGAGAGCCTGGAGCGCCCCGAGGCGCTGATCGGCTCCACCTTCAAGATCAAGTCCCCGCTGTTCGAGCACGCCCT
>NZ_JBQCHP010000039.1:0-8576 GCF_051954575.1 Dyella sp.
GTGCTTGGTTTTGGTGGGGGCCAAACCCCAACGGTCCCCGGGGCCGTTATACGCGGTGGTGGTTTCCCCCCCACCCTACGGGACTTGGCGTTTTCGTGCATATCACCCTTTCACGCTGCCCATCAGCAGCCCCTCCAGGTAATACCGCTGCAGCGCCAGGAACAACGCCAATACCGGCAGCACCGTGATCACCGAACCGGCCATCATCAGCTCGGTATCCGTCGCGTGCTCGCGCGCCAGGGACGCCAGGCCCAGCGGCAAGGTGTAATGCTCCTGGCCGGTCAGCACGATCAACGGCCACATGAAATCGTTCCACGCGGTAAGAAACGTATAGATCGCCAGCGTCACCATGATCGGCTTGAGCAGCGGCAACACGATGCGCACGAAAATGCGCAGCTCGCCGGCGCCATCGATCCGCGCCGCTTCCAGCAACTCGTCGGGAATGCCGCGCGCGTATTGGCGCACCAAAAAAATACCGAACGCGCTGGCCATCGCCGGCACGATCACGCCGCCGTAGTTGTTCACCAGACCAACCGGCTTGAGCATCAGGAACAACGGCAACATCGCCACCTGCGCGGGAATGGCCAGCATGCCGACCACGGCTTTGAACAAGGCATCGCGCCCGGCAAAGCGCAGCTTGGCAAAGGCATAGCCAGCCATCAGGTTCAGCGCGAGCGACAGCGTCGTGATGACGGTGGACACCAGCAAGCTGTTCAACAGATATCGACCCATGCCCGCGCGCAGGAACAATTCCCGATAGTTGTGCAGCGTCGCATGCGCAGGCAACAGCGGCGGCGGCAGTGCGCCGACCTCACCCGGCTGCATCAAGGATGCGGACAGCATCCACAGCAAGGGGAACAACGCCACCAGTGTGCCGCCGATCAGCATGCCGTTGATCAATGCCTTGGCGACACGCGGGGTCATGCCTTCGCCTCGCGATACTCTACGCGCAGCATGCCTGCGGTGACGACGAACATGATCAGGAACAACAGGAACGCGATCGCCGAAGCGGAGCCGAGATTCCACCACTGGAAGCCGTCGTTGTACATCAGGTACAGCACGCTGACCGTGCTTTGCAGCGGGCCGCCTTCGGTGATCACGTAGGGTTCGGCGAACAATTGGAAATAGCCCGAAACGGTGAGAATGCCCACCATCAATAGCGTCGGCGCCAGCATCGGCAGGGTGATGTGGCGAAACTGCCGCCACGCCGAGGCGCCATCGATACGCGCCGCTTCGTAAAGCTCCACCGGAATGGCCTGCAGGCCCGCCAGCAGGATGATCATGTTGTAGCCGAAGTTCTTCCATGCGGCGAACAGGATGATCGCGGGCATCGCCCAATGCGGGTCGCCGAGCCAGTCGATCGGATGAATGCCAATCCAGCCCAACGCAACGTTCACCAACCCGTACTTGGTGCTGAACAGATAACGCCACACCACCGCCACTGCCACCACCGTGGTGACCACCGGCGCGAACAGCGCTGTGCGGAAAAATGCCTTGCAGCGCGCCAGCGGCGAATGCAGCAACAAGGCCGCGCAAAGCGATATCAGCATCGACAGCGGCACGCCAACGGCGACGAAGTACACGGTATGCCCGAGCGCCGTCCAGAACAGCGGCCGATGCAGCAGCGCCCAATAGTTGGCGAGCGCGACGAAACGCAGATTGTGGATATTGGCCAGCGCGTACAGGTCGTAATCGGTCAGGCTCAATACCAGCGCGCCGATCACCGGCAACAAAAAGAATACGCCCAGCACGATGGCGGCCGGCGCCAGGAACAGCCATGCGGCGCGCTGTGTATTCATGGCGGCGCGCTCGTTGTGGTGTGCGTGTGGTCAAGCATCCAGCGTCGCTTTTCCAGGATGCGATCGGCGCGCCGATCGATTTCCGCTGCGGCCTGGTCGACGGTGATATTGCCCGCGACCGCCTGTGCGGCGACGAGCTGCATCTCATTGACGATCTGTTCCCACTCCGGCACCGGCGGCGTGGGCTTCACTCGCTCCAGTTGTTGGCGAAACGCATGCGCCTTGGGATCGTTGAGCAGGCTCCCTTGATTCCATGAACTGCGTCGCGGCGGCATATCGCCCAGCAACTCGTAGAAACGGCCCTGCACATCGGGTCGCGACAGGAATTGGATCAACGTCCAGGCCGCATCCTTATGCGCCGATTTGCGGAAGATCACCAGGCTGGAACCGCCGGCGAGCGCAGCGCCTTCGCCATCCGGCCCCGGCAACGGCGCGGTAGCCCAGGTGCCCTCCGCCGATGCCGGCAGGCGCTTGCGAAATTCGCTGATGTTCCATGGGCCGGAGAAATAGAACGCATAGACGCCGCGGCCAAATTCCACCCACGGATTACCCGCTTCGACATTCGTGATCGGTGGCGCCTGATGCAGGCGAAACGTCTCGACGTAGAAGCGCAACGCACGCTTGAAGCCCGCACTTTCGAAGTTTCCGTAGCGTCCACCGTCGCGCAGCAGCGGATCGGGCTGCTGCAAGGCCAGCGAGGTGAGTTGATCGTATTCATTGGTAGGCAGCAGGATGCCGTATTGCCCGTGGGCGGGATGGCTCAACGCAGCGAGCATGTGCCGCCACTCGTTCCAATCACGCGGCGGCGTATCGAATCCGGCCGCCCTCAGCAGATCGCTGCGATAGAACAGCAGCCGCGTGTCGATGTACCACGGCACGCCATAGAGCGCGCCATCATACACATTGGTGGCCCAAACGCTGGGGAAGTAGTCCTTCGACTGGATGAGCTTGTCGTTGGCGACGCGCGTTTGCAATGGCTCCAGCGCGCCGAGTGCGACAAATTCCGGCAGCCAGGTATTGCCTAGCTGGGTCATGTCAGGGGTGGAATCACCGGCGAAAGCGGTAAGCAGCTTCTGGTGGGCGGCGCTCAGCGGTAGTTGTTGCAGCACGACGTGGATGTTCGGATTTTCGCGTTCGAATTCCGGCAACAACTGGGTAATGGCTTCGCCTTCGCGGCCGATGGTCCAGAAGGTGAGCGTGTGGGGATCGGAATGGGAGGTGCAACCGAGAAGCCATCCACTGATCACCATGATTGCCACGATGCGCCAGATCGCCGACCACAGCCCCCTCTCCCCCATCTTTGATCGATAACGAGGGAGAGGGTCGGGGTGAGGGGTCGGGCTTGCCGTAGGCTTCATAACGGATGTGGTGTGCCGATTCGGTACTCGCTGAAAGACAGAATTTCCCGCAAGGCTGTCCGCTCACCCCTGCCCTCTCCCCCGTTACCGATCAAAGATGGGGGAGAAGGAGAAAATCGCGTGCACCCCTATTTAACCGCCTGGTCCAGCCAACCTCCCGTGAAACCCGCCCGCTGCAGCCCCTTGCGGATATACGGGTTGCGCCGCATCACCTTCCACACGAAATCGCTGCGCCAGTTCTCGATCATCAGCACGATCGGCCCCTGGTCGATGCCGATCTGCAAGGTATCGAACCAGCCCTTGCCGCGCACTACCCGCCCCTCTTTGGGCGACATGTCCGTGTCGAAGCTGGGATTGAAGGCGTCGACGAAACCGTACTGGCCATAAAGCGCATCGCCGTAGCGCTCCTTCATGGCCTGCAGCGCCGGCACCACGATCTCCGGCGCGAAAGCGATGGAACCACCTGCCGCCGTGGGCGCAATGGTGCCGTCGTCGGAAACATAGTCCAGGCCGGCGCCGCGGGCGGTGTAGCCATCGAACGTGTGCTGCGTGCCATCCGGCAATTTCAACGTGACGTCACCGGGGCCGTTGCATGCGGTAAGTCCCCACACGTTCGCCTCGTAGCCTTTCCAATGGCCGGGATTGGCGATCGCGTACGCGCGTTGCGCATACGCGGCGCGACGGCCGTTCTCGACGTAGTCCAAGCCATGTTCGCGGCTCCATGCATCGCGAATGCCGCGGAAATCCACCCAGGCTTCGCTGTATTGATGGCCGAACAGCGGCGCGAAGTTGAGAAACGTCTGTCCTTGGAAATTTCCCCACTGCGCGGGATAGGTACTTGTCCATGCTGGCCATGCCTTTTCGGACACCGGATGCGCGGGCGAACCCAGGGCGAGGATATAGACCAGCATGCCCTCGTCGTAGCCTTTCCAATCCGCATCGATAAACTTGCCGCCCGGTGTCCAGCCCATGCTGACCAAAGGCGCGCGCGGCTGCATCCAGGTCCAGTCGACGCGCTTATATATCTCATCTGCCAGCGTGCGGATCTGCTTTTCCTTTGGTGTATCGCGGTCGTAATAACTCTGCGCAAACAATACACCGCTGAGCAGCCACGTAGTGTCGACGCTCGACAGTTCCGTCCAGCGCGCAAAGCGCTTGCCGGTCTTCATATCGAGGAAGTGATAAAAAAAACCGTGATAGCCGGAGGCATCGTCTTCGCTGTCGTTCTGTGGCGCATCGGCGAAGAAACGCAGCGTCGCCAGCGTGCGATCCACCGCCTGCTCGCGCGTGATATAGCCGCGTTCCACACCGATGCCGTAAGCGGTGAGGCCAAACCCCACCGACGCGATGCTGGCGAAAGAAGGTCCCGGGTAGTGATCGGGGATCAAGCCATTGGCCGGATTGGCACCATCCCAGAACCACTGGAACGTGCGGCGCTCCAGATCCTCCACCATCGCCTGTTGCGGCCTGGAGAAGCTTTCGAAGTGGCGCACGGCCTCGCGCGCATCGGCAAGCTGGACCGTGCCGATACTGGCTACAAGAACGGCAAACAGCGCTTTCAACGCAGCAATGCGGGCGAATCGTGAGGTCATGAGTGCGGACTTTACAAGGAATAAAAAGCTGGCGAATCCCGGCACGTCGAGGGGTGAGCGTACCGGAATACGCCAGCACTCCCCTTCCCTGGGGGAGCAAGGTTTAGAACTTCACGCCCAGCGTCAGCTTCACTTCACGCGGCGTGCCCAGGATGTTGCCAGTGGGGTTGTAGACGACCGGCCTGCTGTTGAACACACCGTTGGCACCGTAGTTGGTGTTGTAGTCGCTGTAGTTGTTCCAGTTGAACGCATTGAGCAGGTCGAAGCGCACGTAGCCGCTCAGGTTCTGATAAATATTGAAATTCTTGGTGATCTGGAAGTCGATCGAGCGGTAGCCGAAGATCGGACCGCTGAGGAACCGCGAACCCGGCGGTGTGAACGAAACCGGCACGCAACCGCTAGGCGTATTGGCGCTGATGCAGGCCAAGCCCAGAGAAGGAATGGGTGTGGCCAGGGTCAGCTTGTAACCAAACAACAAACCCCACGGCAGATCATTCGAACCGGATACCACCAGGCGATGCTTGGCCACCGCCGAAGCGAGATACGGATAATCCTGGATGGTTTCGGCGTCGAACGCGTATTGGTCGGTGACTTCCTGGTTGTCGTTGTTTTGCCTAGCCTTGCTGTAGGTGTATGCGATATTGATGCCCCAATGCGATTCCGCCGTGTAGGGTTTTTGTGCTGAGATCAGCACTTGTTGGGTTTTCTGCGTAAGGCCGTTGTTGGCGATGATCAGATTGCCGAAACCGGGAATACTTTGTCCCCACGGCTGACCTCCGTTCTGCCAGAACGAACCGTCTGGATAACGATTTCCCAGCGTGAACACCACGCCTTCGAAGCGATTGATCTGCGCCCAGGTGACGTCGGTGATCCACTCGCCTACCTGATTGCGCATGCCGATACTGATCTGGTCGGAATACGGTGTTTTCAGTCGGTTGTTCATCAAGTCCACTTCGCGCCCGGCGGTGGTACCGGTCAGCAAGCCTTGCAGGACGCCAATGCCGCTCAGGTACGCCGGATTCCACGCGATGCAATTGGGGCTCGGCGAGCACTTGTGATACTGGTTCGGAAACGTGATGGTCGCTTCGGACAGCGCCAGCTTGGTTTGCTCCAGCTGCAAAATCTCGTAAATGGTTCGGTCATAGGAACGCCCGACGCCGCCATGGATCACGTGCTGCTGATCACCGTTGATGTCATAGGAGAAACCGAAGCGCGGCTGGAACTCGTTTTTCTGCGCGTGGCGGTTGTGGCCGTTGCTGATGTAGTCGTTGACGTTGACCCCGCCCAGTGCCAGCGATTGCGCATACGTCACGCCTGGCGCCGCATTCGGGTTCTGCGCATTGAGCGCGCTCACCACCGATTGCGGCGTCACAAAATTGAGGTAGGAAGGCGTTTCTTCGTAATCCCAGCGGATACCCAGATTCAAGGTGAGATGCTGGTCAACCGTCCAATCGTCCTGGATGTACGCGCCGAACTGCTTGTCATTGGTTTTCACTACCGGGCTGGTACCGGGCAGCGTGATCGGGAACAGCACTTGATACGGCGTCGAAAGCGTTCCCGTTGGCGTCACGTCGTAGGAGAACTGCGGATTGAATTCGCCCGCATCCTGCGAGGTAAGTTGAATCAGCTTGTACTTGGCGCCCATCTTGATGACATGGTCGCCGTGCCAACTCAGATCGTTGAACGTCAGATCATCCTGAATCGCCGGGCCTTTCTGGCCTTTGTTCTGCGTGCCACGCGGATCGGCTGCACCAGTCGTCAGGATCGCCAGATTCTGATCGTCGTAGGCCGTGTAGGTGGAACCGTTGCCGATGTTGATCGCGCTTGGCTTGAAGAAGGCGTTCTCATACGTGAATTGCAGGCGGTTGAACCAGGCGTCTGCGCTGTGATCCCAGCGGATGTCGAAGCGACGGTCGTAGTTGATCTGATTGAGCGCGGAAGACGCCGCCACACCGGTACCGGTGCCAACGATCGCCGTTTCATGGCGGTATTTGCCGCTCACTTCGATGCGATCGCGATTGGTCGGCTCGTAATCGAACTTGAGGAAATACAGGTTTTCCTTGAACGGCAGGCTGGAGGGTCCAAGCTGGGCCAATGCACTCGCTGGCAGTTGCGAAATCAGCTGCTGCGAGGCCGCGCCTGGCGCCACCGCAATTGGCGTGTCGTACTCCTTGCCTTCGTAGGCAACGAAGAAGTGCGCTTTGTCCTGGATAATCGGGCCGCCGAACGAGAAGCCGTATTCCTTGTCGTGCGAGGGTTGCTTCTTGCCGGCGGCGATTTCCGAAGGCGTCATCGCGCGCATGCGCGTGTCGGTCCAGTTGCCGAATACTTCACCGTGGAATTGATTGGTGCCGGACTTGGTTTCGGCGATCACCGCGGCGCTGGAAATCTGATCGTATTCGGCCTTGTAGTTGGAGGTGACGACCTTGTACTCGCCGATCGCCAACTGCGGGAATGGATTCCCCTGCGTATTGTTCTGCCCGGTGATGCCGCCATTTTCCACATAGTTTTTCTGGCCAACGCCATCGATGTACACATTGATCGCATCGGGCGCCTGACCACCCGATTGCAGGCTGGTGTTGCCGTTCTGCTGCACCGTGAACACCATGCCAGGCACGGTATCGGCAAATTCCAGAAAGTTGCGCGTAATCTGCGGCACCGTCGCGATGTCGCGCTGCGATACGGTGGTGCCGACCTCGGATGTGGTCATCTCCGGCAAAGTGGTGGCGTTGACCGTGACGGAGCCGAGATTTTGTGCATTGACGGCGGGCGTTGCCGCTGCCGCGGCGAGGTTGAGCGTGGAGGTGGAGGCGACCGTCAGCGTCACCGTGTGCTGGGTGCCGGGGCCGGCGTCGATTTGATAGGTGCCGGGCGGCAGGCTCACCAATGCGTAGCTGCCGTCCTTGCCGGACGTGGTGGTGCGCGTGTAGCCGGTGTTTACGTTGCGCGCGGTCACCGTGACATTGGGGGCTGCCGTACCACGTACGTTCGCATCGGAGCTCTGCGCGAAGGAGACTATCGGCAAGGCGGCCGTGGCGGTGATCGATGCGGCAATCCATCGCGCCAACATGAGCTTGCGAACATTCGATACGGCTTTCATTGCTTCTCCCCTCCCGGCATGTCGCGGGTGTCGTTATGTGCGTAATGGTCGCGGTGACCTGCGCGGCTTGGTCGGCGCGACGGTCACGCCGCGCTTGCCGCCGCAGGATTCGCGGATGACGATGTCGCATCCCAGCGTTTCGACCGATGCCTGCGTGCTTTCGGCCGGGTTGAGCATGGCCGCGAGGCGTTCCAGCGCAGAGCGGCCCAGGTCGGCGATACGCACTTGCACTGTGCTGAGCGGCGGCGTGACGTAGCGCGCGATCAAAATGTCGTCGAAGCCGGCCAGCGCGATGTCGCCGGGCACATCGATGCCGGCTTCCTTGAAGGCGAACAGGCAGCCGATCGCCATCATGTCGTTGGCGGCGAACACCGCATCGGGACGCTTGCGCCCCGACAGCAGCGCGCGCCCGGCGCGATGGCCGGATTCTTCGCTGTAGTCGCCTTCGAGGTAGCGCGCCGTCGCGCCTCGCTGTCCGGCGATGGCCTGCTCGAAACCGCGGCGGCGTTCGCGCGCGTCACGGTTGCCTTCGGGACCTTCGATGAAGGCGAGATGGCGATGGCCCAGCGCCAGCAAATGCCGCGTCATGGCGCAGGCGCCGCCGAAGTTGTCGATGTTCACGTGCGGACGGCGATGTTCGCGCGGGGCGCTGTCGAGCAGCACCGCGGGTACCGCATCGGCAAGGTGCTTGCGCAGGAAGGCGCCATCCACGTGCGGCGACATGATC
>NZ_JBQCHP010000040.1:0-5596 GCF_051954575.1 Dyella sp.
CCGAAAGGTTGAGCAGGTTGGGTTAGCGCAGCGAAACCCAACGATTTCCCTCCGAATACGTTGGGTTACGCTCCGCTAACCCAACCTACCAAAGCCACAGCACAGTTGCGCCAGCAACGATTTGATGCGCGGCACCACGACCGCCACTCACGAAAGTCATGTCGCCCAGGTCGTGGATAAACGGTTAAAATCCCGTAGTTCCGGCCGGGCGCACGCATCATCCCCGTTTGGACGGCTTCCGGCGATCGTCAAAAACGCCCCGGAATGCCGGCATTCGACGCGCTCCCACGCTCATGCATAGCGCACGTCGCGCGCGCATGGCGACTGCGGCCGGCCCTTGCCCCCGAACTATCCGAGGACCACAGGTTTTGAACACAGCGAACAATACGGCAGCACGACGCAACCCTGGCGTAAGCGGCATGAGCCTGTATGTACCCCAGCCGCGTGTTTCCCTGCGCGACTGGTGCGAGTGGACCGGCAATTCCTGGGACAAAGTCCAGGCCGTGGTGGGCCGCAGCTTCCGCCGTCCCGCCCCGTATGAAGATGCATACACCATGGCGGCCACCGCCGTGCTGCGGCTGATCCGCAACTACAACGTCGACCCGCGCAACGTCGGCCAGCTGGCTCTCGGCACCGAAAGCAGCAAGGACAACTCCGCTGGCGCCGTGATCGTGCGCGGCATGGTGGATCGCGAACTGGAGCGCCTGGGGTTGCCGCGCCTTTCGCGCCAGCTGGAAGTGCCCGAATTCAAGCACGCCTGCCTCGGCGGCGTGTATGCGCTCAAGAGCGCGCTGCGCTACGTGGCCTTCGACGGCAACGGCAAGCAGGCCATCGTGGTATGCAGCGACA
The DNA here is from genome assembly GCF_051954575.1 of Dyella sp. Classification (GTDB taxonomy): domain Bacteria; phylum Pseudomonadota; class Gammaproteobacteria; order Xanthomonadales; family Rhodanobacteraceae; genus Dyella_B. The sequence goes on from NZ_JBQCHP010000040.1 coordinate 850, forward strand.
TCGCCGAATACGAGCGCGGTTCCAGCGGCGAGCAGACGCAAGGCGCCGGCGCCGTGGCTATGCTGGTGGAAGCCGAACCGAAACTGTTCGAAGTGGACCTGGCCCATGCGGGCAGCGCATCGGACTACCGCGGCCCGGATTTCCGCAAGCCGTTCGCGCGCCATTTCGACCAGGAATACGGCCAGCGCAGCAAGCGCGCGCACGATTTCCCGATCTTCAGCGGCAAATACTCCACCTTCGCCTACCTGGACGAAGTCGGCCAGGCCACGGATGCGATGATCGAACGCCTGGGCGTGGCCGATCTGGAATTTCTCAACCAGGCGGACGGCCTGTTCTTCCATCGTCCGTACCACATGATGCCGCTGCAGGCGCTGGCCTTTATCTACGCGCGTGCACTGGCGCGTGCGCCGCAGCCCAACGACGAATTTGCCGCCTTGTGCGAACAAGCTGGCGTGTCGCCGGAAGGCGTGATCGAAGAATGCCGCCGCCAGCCCGATCTGTTTGGCGAATTCCTGCGCAACGGCAGCCACGCCGAAGCGCCGCAGGATGCCCATCCGCTTACCACCAAGCTATCCGGCTTGGTGCGCAAGAGCCCCGCGTTCCAGCAATTGCTGGCCACGCGCGTGAACCTGGGCACCGACTGGGCGATGGAACTGGGCAACCTCTACACCGCCGCATTGCCTGCATGGATTGCCGCCGGCTTCGAGCAGGCACTGGAAAACAACAACGACTGGACCGGTGCCAAGCTCTATGCCATCGGCTACGGCAGCGGCGACGCCGCCGAAGCCATTCCGCTACGCGTGGCAGCAGGCTGGCGCGAAGCCGCAGCAAAAATCGGTTTCCGCAAGGCGTTGGCCGCATCCGCCGATCTCACGCGCGAACAGTACGAAGCATTGCACGACGGCCATCACATCGAACTGGACGTACCGCCGCGCGATCAATTCGTCATTGCGCGCACTGGTACCACGTACGAGGCGGCGTTCCAGGATCTGGGCATCGATTATTACGAGTTTGTGGGCTGAAATACGCCGCCCTCGCTCCTCGCTTGCTGCGGGGAGCGAAAGGGCCATCATACCCTGGGACCCCCATTTCTCCTCGCCGTCATTCCCGCGAAAACGGGAATCCATTTTGCTCTGATGCATCCCGAAAATGGGCTCCCGCTTTCGCGGAGGCCCAGCGACTCGCCGTTCGTCAAAGTCACCAGGCTCCGGCCTTCGCCGGGGCGAAGAGTCGATGGCGTTGAAATGCAGGCAAATATTTAGCCAGCGAAGCGATTTTCTTGACGCAAATCGACCAGAACACAAATTTGTTCTTCCCTGCCCCGAATGTTGATCAAGATCACAAAAAAAACGGGGACAGATTTAACTAAAGAAAACCATATATCTTTTTCATCTGCCTTTTATTGAATATTCTGAAAAATACAGGCAAAGACTTTCCTTCGAAGTGGAAGTCATTATCAACGACAGTCTATTTATTGGCTTGAGTGTTGATGCCAATAACGCCTCATAAGTAAAGACTCCGCCAAGCACTCACCTTTGCCCTGCCCGCCTTACCGTTGGCGGGCTTGCTCCGCCGCTGTCGCGTATTTATGTGCCTCTATCTTCGCTAAGGATGGCGTCATGTCACCTCTCAAAACCGTCTTGCTTTTCCAGGCAGCACCAGGGCAATCGACATGGCCGCGCACCTGCATGCTCGCCTCTTCTTCTTGGCTTGACCATGCCAGCTCACCTTTTCACTGGCCTATTTTCAGAAATAAGGATCTGGGAACACACCAGAAATAGAAAAAAAGCAGTCATCATATCTCTCCCACTTGCGTTATCGCTGTTGCGTTAGCCGCATCGCACGACGCAACAAGCTTTTTTCTGAGCGATGCTCTTGTGACAAGGAGAACGCTACATGAAGCTTTCCGCTTTGAGATACCCACGTTTGCAACACTTCTTTCGCTCCGGGGTCTCGTTAGGACTAGCAATCGGCATCGCCATGCTCACTGCTCTTCCGTCAGCGCCCAGCCAAGCGCAAGGCCTTGTCATCATTACCTGCACCGGCACTGAAAATTCACAGTACTTGCCTGGCATTACCTACAGCCCGCAGGATGTCACATTCACCGAATCCGAGACGGATGCCTGCGTCGACACTGCTGATCCGACGCTCACCGGTGGCTCTAAAACAAGTTCTGCGACAGAGGATGGCATGAGCTGCACCGGTATTGCGTCCGTTGAACCCTACTGGGCGACATATCATTGGAACAACGGAAAGACCAGTATGATTTACGTCACTCAGATGGAAGTGATCAAACTCGTTAACGGGGAGACAGAAGTCGAACTCACGGGTGACGTCGAAGCGGGCGTCGGCGCAGGTGAATACTTTACTGAAACCGCCACCACGGGAAATCTAGATCTCGGCGCCTGCAGCTCATCGCAAGGGCTTCGTTCCAACGCTGGCGTTGCCACGATTACTATCACGCCCTGATCTAATCGCCCCGAACAGGGTGGAGCCAGACTTCCTTATCCGAGAGAGACAATCATGTGGCAATCAGTAGCAAAGTCTTCGCTTCTTTCCATTTTTTTCTTTGGCGTCATGCCATTTCCGACATCAAGCAACGCCCTTTCGCTAGAAAGATGGCAAAGAGCTGGAGAAGCTGTAGATCAGAGAGCTTATTGGGAGAGACATCTTGGAAAAGCTGCCGCAAATAGGATTATGGCAGCAGACAGGTATGTATCAATCGAACGACCGCTTACGACTGAACAGGAAAAGAGGGCCGCGGAGCTCCAGAAAGCATATGACACGGCAACGCCTGAACAACAGCAAGTTGTATTCCACGCTGCAATAATGAACGCCCTCTAGTGAATCCGGAAATAGGGGCTAGATTGAGGTTTCACACTAGGACACGATGCGTTCAAGGCTAGGTGGAAGCCAAGACCCGCCGCTTCACCGGAACTCGCCCAACCCATCGCCCTTCGCGCCGTAAGTGAACCTGCACGCTCATATCGCCGCTTTCCTTGGCCGCTTAATGCTCTGCAGGAAAACTGCTTAACTGCTTTACGTTGCATCGAATGTGTGCACGCATTCACTCCGCACGGAGTGAACGGAGTGGTTTCGCTTAAATTTTTCATCACGCTTGTATTGCGACGTCGGAAACACCCCGGCAAACATCTTTCAATCTACCTTGATTACGAGGAAACGATCATGCACTCCATGACGAACCGCTCGCATCACCTCTTGTTCCTTGCCATCGGCGCCATCGTGCTGATCGGCTTTGGCCGACCCAATGTGGCGCACGCCTCCTGGTCCAGCGAAGGGCATGCGGCGGGAGCCCAATGTGGATCAAGTGGCGTCAATGACAATGCTGTCGTGGTGGGCAATTGCACGCCTGCCAATGCAACCGGCCCACTGATCGCCTGGGTGGCACCCAATGGCGTAGAAGAACTATTGGCCCCCCTGGCATCCGGGCAATCGTGCTCGGCGGCTGGCGTGACCGATGGCAATGTCGTCATCGGCAGTTGCCTGGATGCCAACAACGCGTCCTTTGCGGTGACCTGGCCGGTCAGCAGTCCCAACTCAATCACGGTCTTGCAATCGCTTCCTGGCTTGCTGGGCCTTGGTGCTGACGTATCCACCGGGGCTACCAGCTTCGACCAAAATGGCGTCATCGGCGGCGAAAGCGTCAGCGCCACAGGCAATAGCACCGCCGTGATATGGCTAAACGGCAGCAGCACGGCGGTAGCCGTGTCCAACCGCAACGATAACTGCGGTATCGCCGACATCAACAATAGCAACGTCAATGGCGCACCCAGCGTTGCGCTGGACTGCCCCAATGCTTCCGGCACGACGACGGCCTATATCGCGCAAGTCACAGGAGGGCTGTTGGGCACGGGTTTGCTGGGTGCTTATGCCAAGACGCCTCTGCCCGTTCCGTCCGGCAGCAGCAACTGTGTGGTGGTCGCCGTCAACGACAACGTACAGGCATTGGGCACCTGCTATTTTCCGGGCGGCTCGCCGCAGGCAGCGTTCTGGCCCAGCGTCAGCAGTGCGCCCATTCTGCTAAGCGGAGGCGGTTTGCCGGACGGCACGCGCACGGCCGGCGCCTTTCTCAACAACAATGATGATGTGGTCGTGCAATACCAGGACACCAGCGGCAAAACGCAGTCAGCCTTCTGGGACACCAACGCCGCCTTGCTCTATTTGATACTTCCTGTATCGGGCGGAACGCGCACTGCAGCAACGGGACTGGCTGACAACGGCACCGTCATTCTGAATAGCGAAGATGGCAATCAGCAGGTTCAAGGCACCAAATGGACCGTTGGCAGCGGGACTGTAGCTTATGGTGATTACGGTGGTGGCCTGGAAAGCGTAACAACCAGCATATCGCAGAGTGGGAACTATACGGCCGGTGACGGCGAGGGCAGCGCGGAGAACGAGAACGCGCTGGTTACTTCCAACTGATCGGCGTCAGAGAAAAACATTGGGTCAAAACGGAGGCCAGAGTGCAGCAAAAGCCACAAGGAAACGTGCAAAGTCACTCGTATCTGACTCGACTCGGCTTTGGTCTGAGTTTCGATATCCCACAACGCACTGCTGCATCGTAAGGAAACCGCCATGAAAAAATACAACACGTCAATGATTGTCTTTTTTGTTTCATCCGCGCTTTGCTGTTCAGCACAGGCGCATCCTATAGGAAATGGCAATCATCATGCCCCCGTCCCCACTTCACACGAAAATCATAATGGCGGCAACTTTAACGGAAATG
>NZ_JBQCHP010000041.1:0-88877 GCF_051954575.1 Dyella sp.
GGCGGGCGACAACGTGGGCCTGCTGCTGCGCGGCACCAAGCGTGAAGACGTGGAGCGCGGCCAGGTGCTGGCCAAGCCCGGTTCGATCACGCCGCACACGGAGTTCGAGGGCGAGATCTACGTGCTGTCGAAGGAAGAGGGTGGTCGTCATACCCCGTTCTTCAGCAACTATCGCCCGCAGTTCTACTTCCGTACGACGGACGTGACCGGCGCGATCAAGCTGCCGGAAGGTACGGAGATGGTGATGCCGGGTGACAACGTAAAGATCTCGGTGACGCTGATTGCCCCGATCGCGATGACCGAAGGCCTGCGCTTCGCGATCCGCGAAGGTGGCCGTACGGTGGGCGCCGGCGTCGTCGCCAAGATCACCAAGTAAGTGGATGAACGGAAATCGCCTGCCTCGCGCAGGCGATTTTCCTTAAGAGGCTTGTCACACGGCCGTAAACAGGCTATAGTCGCCAAGTTCTCGTTGCCGGATTTGTCCGGCGACCTACCGCGAAATGAGGCGCAGGAAGTGCTTCGAGTTCGCTAACAAGGACGTTGCGGGATCCCCGGGGCAGAGCTTAGTTCTCCGTCATCACAAGGTTTCCGCACACGCTATCTGTCTGGGCAGGCCGCAAAACGGCCTGCCCGGCGTTTTGAAGTCTTCTGGGTACACAGATGCACAGGGGCTTTCTGCAGGATCTGCAGTGCAGTTAAGGGTTGTGCGAGGTGGTGAGAAGCCACTTCGATTCACAAAGTCGTTCTTTAGATAACAGGACACGGTTATGGCGAACCAAAAGATTCGCATTCGGCTCAAGGCGTTCGATCATCGTCTGATCGACCGCTCGGCCAGCGAAATCGTCGAGACGGCCAAGCGCACCGGCGCTACGGTTCTCGGTCCGATTCCGCTCCCGACCAAGATTGAGCGCTACACCATTCTGGTGTCGCCGCACGTCGACAAAGACGCTCGCGATCAGTACGAAACCCGCACCCACAAGCGCGTGCTGGACATCGTCGATCCCAACGACAAAACCGTGGACGCGCTCATGAAGCTCGATCTCGCCGCGGGCGTTGACGTTCAGATCAAGCTTGGTTGAGCGATAGACAGGATACGAACATGAGTATCGGACTGGTTGGCCGCAAATGCGGCATGAGCCGACTCTTCACCGAAGATGGCCGCTCGATTCCGGTGACGCTGATTGAAGCGACGCCGAACCGCGTGACCCAGGTGAAGACGGAAGATAACGATGGTTACAGCGCGGTGCAGGTCACCGCAGGCGCCAAGCGCGCCAGCCTGCTGACCAACCCGGAAAAGGGCCACTACGCCAAGGCGAAGGTCGAGCCGGGTCGCGGTCTGTGGGAATTCCGCCTGAATTCGGCCGACGCCGGCAAGTATGCCGTCGGCGCCGAGATCAAGGCGGAGGAAGTATTTCAGGTCGGCCAGACGGTCGACGTGGCCGGCGTGAGCAAGGGTAAAGGCTTCCAAGGCACGATCAAGCGCCATGGTTTCACCATGGGTGACGCAACCCACGGTAACTCGCTGTCGCATCGTGCGCCGGGTTCGATCGGTCAGCGTCAGACGCCAGGTCGCGTGTTTCCGGGCAAGAAGATGTCCGGCCACATGGGTGCGGTCAATCGCACCGTACAGGGTCTGGAAGTGGTCAAGGTCGACGCCGAGCGTCATCTGATCGCGGTGAAGGGTGCCGTGCCGGGTGCTACCGGCGGCGACGTCATCATCCGCCCGACCACCAAGGGTTGAGGAGAGACGGCATGGAACTGAATGTTATTGGCGCCAAGCCTGTGACCGTGTCGGACGACGTGTTCGGCGGCGAGTTCAAGCAAGCCCTGGTCCACCAGGTCGTGGTGGCCTACCAGGCGGGTGGTCGCGCCGGCACGCAGTCGCAGCTTTCGCGCAGCGACGTGTCCGGTACCACCAAGAAGTTCAAGAAGCAGAAGGGCGGCGGCGCCCGTCACGGCGACTATCGCGCCCCGATCTTCGTTGGCGGCGGTGTGACGTTCGCGGCCAAGCCCCGCAGCTATGAGCAGAAGGTCAACCGCAAGGCCTATCGCGTGGCGATCCGCTCCATCCTTTCGGAGCTGAACCGCCAGGGTCGTCTGAAGGTGGTCGAGGGCTTCGGCATCGACGCCCCGAAGACCAAGGCGATGATCGCCAAGCTGGCCGAGCTCGAAGTGTCCGGCCGCGTGCTGCTGGTGTCGGAAGACACGAGCGAGGCGCTGTACCTGGCTTCGCGCAACATCCCCTATCTGCATGTGGTGGATGTGCTGGCGCTGAACCCGGTCAGCCTGGTCGGTTCCGACTATGTCGTGATGACCGTCGAAGCGGTCAAGAAGGTCGAGGAGTGGCTGGCATGAGCAACGAACGCATTCTGAATACGCTGCGCGCGCCGCATATCTCCGAGAAAGCGGCCCGTCTGGCCGAAAACAACCAGTACGTATTCGTGGTTGCTCCCGAAGCAACCAAGGCTGACGTCCGCGCAGCGGTCGAGAAGATGTTCGACGTCAAGGTCGAGCAGGTGAACCTCGTCAATGCAAAGGGCAAGGTCAAGTCCTTCCGTTTCCGCGCGGGCAGCCGTCAGGGCAAGCGCAAGGCGTACGTTCGCCTTGCCGAAGGCCAGACGATCGACGTGTCGGCCAAGGCCTGAGCCAGGAGTTCTGACAGATGGCACTAATCAATCACAAGCCAACCTCGCCGGGTCGTCGTGACGCCGTCAGCGTCCGTACCGAGGGGCTGCACAAAGGCGCGCCATACGCGCCGCTGACCGAAAGTCAGTCCAAGACGGGTGGCCGCAACCATTTCGGTCGCATCACCACGCGTCATCGTGGCGGCGGTCACAAGCAGGCCTACCGCATCATCGACTTCAAGCGCGACAAGGAAGGCATCGCCGCCAAGGTCGAGCGCCTGGAATACGATCCGAACCGCACCGCGCACATCGCGCTGCTGTGCTACGCCGACGGCGAGCGCCGCTACATCATTGCGCCGGCTGGCGTGTCGGTGGGTGACCGCGTGGTCTCCGGCCACGACGCCCCGATCAAGGTCGGCAACAGCCTGCCGCTGCGCAATATCCCGGTCGGTTCGACCGTGCATTGCGTGGAAATGAAGCCTGGCAAGGGTGCGCAGATCGCGCGTTCGGCCGGCGCCTCGGTGCAGCTGATCGCACGTGAATCGGGCTATGCCACGCTGCGTCTTCGCTCCGGCGAAATGCGCAAGGTGCCGGTCGATTGCCGCGCCACCATCGGCGAAGTCGGCAATGCCGAGCACAGCCTGCGCAAGCTGGGCAAGGCCGGCGCCACGCGTTGGAAGGGCATCCGCCCGACCGTCCGCGGCGTGGTCATGAACCCGGTCGACCATCCGCACGGCGGTGGTGAAGGCCGTACCTCAGGCGGCCGTCATCCGGTCAGCCCGTGGGGCCTGCCGACCAAGGGCTACAAGACTCGTAACAACAAGCGCACGCAGCAGTTCATCGTGCGTCGTCGCAAGTAATAGGAAACCGTCATGCCGCGTTCTTTGAAGAAAGGTCCTTTCGTCGACCTTCACCTCATCAAGAAAGTGGAAACCGCGGTTTCCACCAACTCCAAGCGTCCGATCAAGACCTGGTCGCGTCGTTCCATGATCCTGCCGGAAATGGTGGGATTGACCATCGCCATCCACAACGGTCGCCAGCACGTACCGGTACTGGTGAACGAGAACATGGTCGGGCACAAGCTCGGCGAGTTCGCGGTCACCCGCACCTTCAAGGGCCATGGCGGCGATAAGAAGGGCAAGTGATGAGCACCGAAGCCAAAGCGATCCTGCGCAGCGCTCGCATTTCAGCGCAGAAGGCACGCCTGGTAGCTGACCTGGTCCGCGGAATGCCCGTGGGCCGTGCCAGCGACGTGCTCCAATTCACCAACAAGAAGGCCGCGCACATTGTCCGCAAGGTGCTGCTGTCGGCCGTCGCCAACGCCGAGAACAACCTCGGCGCCGATGTCGACGAGCTGAAGGTCTCGCGCATCTTCGTGGACGAAGGTCCGGCGATGAAGCGCATGTATGCCCGCGCCAAGGGTCGCGGTTCGCGCATCCTTAAGCGCACCAGCCACATCACCGTGGTCGTTGGCAACTAAGAGGACGAAAGACGATGGGTCATAAAGTTCATCCCACCGGTATCCGCCTCGGCATTGCCAAGGACTGGAACTCGAAGTGGTACGCAAACAAGGGCGATTACGCCAAGTATCTCGCTGCCGACCTCAAGGTCCGCGAGATGCTGCGCAAGAAGCTCGCCGCCGCCGGCATCTCGAAGATCCAGATCGAGCGCCCGGCCAAGACCGCTCGCGTGACGATCCACACCGCCCGTCCGGGCGTGGTGATCGGCAAGAAGGGCGAGGACATCGAAAAGCTGCGCAAGGAAGTCAGCGACCTGATGGGCGTTCCGGCGCACATCAACGTCAACGAAGTGCGCAAGCCCGAGATCGATGCGCAGCTGGTGGCCGAGTCGATCGCGCAGCAGCTCGAACGCCGCATCATGTTCCGTCGCGCCATGAAGCGCGCCGTGGGCAATGCGATGCGCCTGGGCGCGCTGGGCATCAAGATCAACGTGTCCGGCCGTCTGAACGGCGCCGAGATCGCCCGCTCCGAGTGGAGCCGCGAAGGTCGCGTGCCGCTGCACACCCTGCGTGCGGACATCGACTACGGCACCGCCGAGGCGAAGACCACCTACGGCATCATTGGCATCAAGGTCTGGATCTACAAGGGCGAAATCTTCGACCTGTCCCAGGTCGGCCAAGAGCCGAAGGAAGAGCAGTCCGCCCAGCCGCGTCGTGAACGCGAGGGTGGTGAGGGTCGTCGTGAAGGGCGTCGCGATCGTGACGGTGGCGAAGGCCGCCGCGAACGGTCGGCGAAGTAAGGGAGAGTTGCCATGTTGCAACCCAAGCGAACCAAATACCGTAAGCAGTTCAAGGGCCGCAATGACGGCCTGGCATTCAGCGCCAACCTCGTCAGCTTTGGCGAGTACGGCCTCAAGGCCACCACGCATGGCCAGTTGACCGCGCGCCAGATCGAAGCGGCTCGTCGTTGCATCACGCGTTTCGTGAAGCGCGGCGGCAAGCTGTGGATCCGCGTGTTCCCGGACAAGCCGATCACCAAGAAGCCGATCGAGGTCCGCATGGGCGCCGGTAAGGGTGGCGTGGAATTCTGGGTCGCTCCGATCCAGCCGGGCCGCATGCTTTATGAAATCGAGGGTGTCGACGAGACGACAGCACGCGAGGCGTTCCGCCTGGCCGCTGCCAAGTTGTCGGTGCAGACCCAGTTTGTGACCAGAGCGGTGATGTGATGGCCATCAAAGACCTAACAACCAAGTCGGCCGAAGAGCTGAAACAGCACCTGCTGGACCTGCGCAAGGAGCAGTTCAACCTGCGCATGCAGAAGGGCACCGGCCAGCTCAGCCAGCCGCACCAACTGCGCCGTGTCCGGCGCGATATCGCCCGCACGAAGTTCGTGCTCGGCGGCAAGAAGTAAGAGGCGGCCGACATGAGCGACAACACCAAGCAGGCGCGCACCCTTGAGGGCCGCGTCATCAGCAACAAGATGGAAAAGACGGTCACCGTACTGATCGAGCGCCAGGTGCAGCATCCGCTGCTGGGCAAGATCGTGCGCCGTTCCACCAAGCTCCACGCGCAGAACGACCTGGGCGCGAACGAGGGCGACGTGGTGCGCATCGCGGAATGCCGTCCGCTTTCCAAGACCAAACATCACCGCGTGGTCGAAATCGTCACGCGCGCCGAAGGCTAAGGGGAGGGTGCAGCCATGATCCAGATGCAAAGCACGCTTTCCGCTGCGGACAACAGCGGCGCCAAGGAACTGATGTGCATCAAGGTGCTCGGCGGCTCCAAGCGCCGTTACGCCGCGATCGGTGACGTCATCAAGGTCACCGTGAAGGATGCCATCCCGCGTGGCAAGGTGAAGAAGGGCGAGGTCTACAACGCCGTGGTGGTGCGTACCGCCAAGGGCGTGCGCCGCGCCGATGGTTCGCTGATCCGTTTCGACGGTAACGCGGCCGTGCTCCTCAACAACAAGCTCGAGCCGATCGGCACCCGTATCTTCGGGCCCGTGACTCGTGAGCTGCGCGGCGAGAAGTTCATGAAGATCGTCTCGCTCGCACCCGAAGTGCTCTGAGGCGGAGAAGAACCATGAACCGTATCCGCAAAGGCGATCAGATCATCGTGATCGCAGGCAAGAACAAAGGTCAGCGCGGCGACGTGCTGCGTGTTGAAGGCGATCGCGTGTTCGTCTCCAACGTCAATCTGATCAAGCGCCACACCAAGCCCAATCCGCAGGCCGGCCAGGCCGGCGGTATCGTGGAGCGTGAGGCCTCGATCCATATTTCCAATGTGATGCTGTTCAACCCCGCCACGAACAAGGGTGAACGCGTTGGTGCCAAGACGCTCGCTGATGGGCGCAAGGTCCGCGTGTACCGTTCGTCCGGCGAGGTCGTGGACGCGTGAGGAACACGAACATGACGCGCCTTGAAACCTTTTACAAAGAACAGGTCATCCAGAAGCTCACCGAGCGCTTCGGATACCAGAACGTGATGCAGGTTCCCCGCATCACCAAGATCACGCTGAACATGGGCGTGGGCGAAGCTGCGGGCAACAAGAAAGTGCTCGAGAACGCCGTGGCCGATATGGCCAAGATCGCCGGCCAGAAGCCGATCACGACCAAGGCGCGCGTCTCCGTGGCCTCGTTCAAGATCCGCGATGGCTGGCCGATCGGCTGCAAGGTCACGCTGCGTCGCGCCACCATGTGGGAATTCCTGGATCGTCTGATCAACATTTCGCTGCCCCGCGTCCGCGACTTCCGCGGCGTCTCGGGCCGCGCCTTCGATGGCCGTGGCAACTATAACTTCGGCATCAAGGAACAGATCATCTTCCCGGAAATCGACTTCGACGCGATCGACGCCATGCGCGGTATGGATATCTCCATCACCACCACCGCCAAGACCGACGAAGAAGCGAAGGCGCTGCTGGAAGCCTTCAGCTTCCCCTTCCGTAATTAAGACGCGATCGCCAAAGAGAAATAATCATGGCAAAAACATCGATGGTTAACCGCGACATCAAGCGGTCCAAACTCATCAAGAAGCACGCCACCAAGCGCGCTGAGCTGAAGGCTATCGTGGTGAATCCGAAGTCCTCCTACGAGGAAAAGATGGACGCCCAGGCCAAGCTGCAGAAGCTGCCGCGCGATTCCAGCGCCAGCCGTCTGCGCAACCGTTGTGAACTGTCGGGCCGTCCGCGTGGCGTGTACCGTAAGTTCGGCCTCGGCCGCAACAAGCTGCGCGAAGCGACCATGCGCGGCGATGTTCCGGGTCTGCGCAAGGCCAGCTGGTAATTCCGTAGGCACCTCTTCTTCCGGGACGGGGTGCTCAAGGCGAGGACTAGTGTCCCGCCAGATGTTGTTCCGCCGGGCGCGCTGCAGTGATGCCACCGCCTGCGTTGTTTCGGCAAGCCGACCTCTTTCCGTGGGAAAGCGGTTTTTACGACTTTGTCGCAGCGATATTCGCAAAAGCTGGAAAAGCTGATATGATCGACGGTCTGCACGCCGCAGGCCGACCGCTTTGTCGGCTCACAATCTGAATTGATTTCCGGTTTTATCGGATATCGGTGCACTCTGAAGGAAGTTTTCATGAGCATGACTGATCCCATCGCCGATCTGTTTACGCGCATCCGCAACGCCCAAGCTACGGGCAAGCAGGCTGTCAGCGTGCCGTCGTCGAAGCTGAAGGTGGCGCTTGCCAACCTTCTCAAGAACGAGGGCTACATCCTCGACGCCAAGGCCTCCAGCACGGAGGGCAAGCCGGTGCTCGAGATCAAGCTCAAGTATTTCGAAGGCCGCCCGGCGATCGAGCGCATCGAGCGCGTCAGTCGTTCGGGCCTGCGCGTGTACCGCGGCAAGGACGAACTGCCGAAGGTGCTCGGTGGCCTGGGTATTTCGATCATTTCGACGTCCGCCGGTCTGCTGACCGACGCGCAGGCTCGCGCCAAGGGCGTGGGTGGCGAAGTCATCGGCCTGGTCGCCTAAGGAGTTCCCGATGTCTCGTGTAGCCAAGAAACCCATCAATCTGCCCAAGGGCGTCGAGCTCAAGATCGCCGAGGACAGCATTGCCGTGAAGGGCCCGAAGGGCACTTTGTCGGTCCATACGTTGCCGGGCGCTTCGGTGTCCATCGACAACGGCGTGGTCAACGTCCAGGTCGCCGAAGGCGCCGAAGACAAGTTCGGCGGCACCGTTCGCGCACTGCTGGCCAACATGGTCAAGGGTGTTTCCGAAGGTTATGAGCGCAAGCTGGAGCTGGTCGGCGTGGGTTACCGCGCTTCGATGGCCGGCAAGGCGCTCAACCTGAGCCTCGGTTTCTCCCACCCGGTCGTGTTCAACGCACCGGAAGGCATCACCCTCGAAACCCCGACGCAGACCGAAATCCTGATCAAGGGTTCGGACAAGCAGCTGGTGGGCGAGGTTGCCGCCAAGATTCGCGGTTACCGTCCGCCGGAACCCTACAAGGGCAAGGGCGTGCGCTATGCCGGCGAGAAGATCACCCTGAAGGAAGCCAAGAAGGCGTAAGGGGTTAGTACGCAGTCCCTGCGTGTGGAAGCGGCCATCCATGGCCGCACTCTTCACAAAGAGCCGATAACTGACCTCGATCTAGCCGATCCGTTTCCTGGAGATTTACGATGAACAAGAATGAAGCCCGTCTGCGCCGCGCCAAGTCCACGCGCGCTCACATCCGCAAACTCGGCGTGCCGCGCCTGTCGGTGCATCGCACCGGTCAGCATCTTTACGCGCAGGTGTTCGATGCTGCGGGCGTGAACGTGGTGGCTGCCGCTTCCACCGTGCAGAAGTCCGTGGCCGAAGGCCTCAAGGGCACCAAGAACCTCGAAGCCGCCGCGGCGGTGGGCAAGGCGGTGGCCGAGCGCGCCAAGGCTGCCGGTATCGAAGCGGTGGCGTTCGATCGCTCCGGCTTCCGTTATCACGGTCGCATCAAGGCGCTTGCCGATGCCGCCCGCGAAGCTGGCCTGAAGTTCTAAGTAGTACCCACAACAACTCCAAGCGGCACAGCCGCAAGCAAAAGTCCCGGATGGTCCGGGCATACGGAAAAGATAAATGTCTTCTACTGATCGCGAAAACTCAGACGGCCTGCTCGAGAAGCTGATCGCCGTCAACCGCGTGGCCAAGACCGTCAAGGGCGGCCGCCAGATGAGCTTCACCGCGCTGACCGTGGTCGGCGATGGCGAGGGCAAGGTCGGCTTCGGCTATGGCAAGGCGCGCGAAGTGCCGGTGGCCATCTCCAAGGCCATGGACCGTGCCCGCCGCAATATGGTGAGCATCGATCTGAACAACGGCACCTTGTGGTACGCCATCAAAGCCAATCACGGTGCGGCGCGCGTGTACATGCAGCCAGCCTCCGAAGGTACCGGGGTGATCGCCGGCGGTGCGATGCGCGCGGTGCTGGAAGTGGTCGGTGTGAAGAACGTGCTGGCCAAGGCGGTCGGTTCGCGCAACCCGATCAACCTGGTGCGCGCCACCATCAAGGGCCTGCAGGCCGTTGCCTCGCCGAAGCAGATCGCTGCCAAACGTGGCAAGACCGTGGATGAGGTGCTGGGCAATGGCTAACAACGAAAAAACCATCCGCGTCCGCCTGGTCAAGGGTCTGCGCGGCGTACAGGCCCGCCACCGCTTGAGCGTGAAGGCGCTGGGCCTGAACAAGACCAACGACGTCCGTGAACTGAAGGACAGCCCGCAGGTGCGCGGCCTGATCAACACGGTCTACTACCTGGTGCGGGTCGAGGAGTAATCATCATGCGTCTGAATGACATCAAGCCGGCAGCCGGTTCGCGCAAGACGCGCCTGCGCGTCGGTCGTGGTATCGGCTCGGGCCTGGGCAAGACCGCCGGTCGCGGCCACAAGGGTCAGCATGCCCGTACCGGTCGCAGCCATCGCCTGGGTTTCGAAGGCGGCCAGATGCCGCTGCAGCGTCGCCTGCCGAAGGTCGGCTTCCGTTCGCTGAAGAAGGCCGAGAGCCAGCAGGTGTTCCTGTACCAGCTCGCCAACCTCAAGGCTGACGTGATCGACGCTGTCGTGCTGCATCAGGCTGGCCTGATCGACAGTCGCGCCAAGAAGGTCAAGGTCGTCGCCAAGGGCGAGATCGGCCGTGCGGTGAAGCTGTCCGGTCTGCTGGCTACGGCCGGCGCCAAGGCCGCCATCGAAGCTGCCGGCGGCAGCGTGGAGTAACGCGTGGCCGCAGCCAAGGGCACATCGGTCGGATCGCTCGGTAAATTGACCGAGCTGCGTCAGCGCATCTTCTTCGTGATCGGTGCGCTGATCGTGTACCGCCTCGGCTCGTTCATCCCGGTGCCGGGCGTGAATCCGGATGCGATGGCCAACTTGATCGGCCAGAGCGGCGGCATCCTGGACATGTTCAACATGTTCTCGGGTGGTTCGCTGGGACGTTTCTCGGTATTTGCGCTAGGCGTGGTGCCGTACATCTCCGCATCGATCGTGGTGCAGATGATGGGTTCGGTGATCCCCAGCCTGCAGGCGTTGCGCAAGGAAGGACAATCGGGGCAGCGCCAGCTGACGATGTATACCCGCATCGGCACGGTCGGCCTGTCGGCCTTCCAGGCGTTCGGCATTGCCGTGGCGCTGATGAAGCAGCAGACCGCAGGCGGCGTGCCGGTGGTCTACATGCCGGGATTCGGTTTCATCCTGTCCTCAGTGGTCGGTCTGACGGCGGGTTCGCTGTTCCTGATGTGGCTGGGTGAACAGATGACCGAGCGAGGCATCGGCAACGGCATTTCGCTGCTGATCTTCGCCGGCATCGTGGCCGGTTTGCCGGGCGCGGTGGCGCACACCCTGTCGATGTCCGGCAACGGAGAGCTGAGTACGATCAAGCTGGTGATGGTTGTCGCGCTGGTACTGGCGGTGACGGCGTTCGTGGTGTTCATGGAGCGTGCGCAGCGGCGCATCACCGTGAATTACGCGCGGCGTTCGGGTGGGCAACGGTCGTACATGAACCAGACCTCGCACCTGCCGCTGAAGATTAACATGTCCGGCGTGATTCCGCCCATCTTCGCGAACAGTATCCTGATGTTCCCGGCGATGGCGGCCACCTGGGGCAATGCCAGCCACCAGTCGCGCTGGTTGCAGAACGTGGTGCAGGTGCTCACCCCTGGCGAGCCGCTGTACGACATCGTCTACGCGGTCCTGGTGATCACGTTCGCCTTCTTCTATACGGCGATCGTCTTCAACTCGCAGGACACGGCGGACAACCTCAAGCGGTCCGGCGCGCTGATTCCGGGTATCCGCCCGGGTCGTTCGACGGCTGACTACATCGATTCGGTTATGACCCGCCTGACTGGTGTCGGCGCCCTCTACCTGGTGCTGGTCTGTCTGGTCCCTACGTTCATGCAGAACGCCTGGCATGTTCCGTTCTACTTCGGCGGTACCTCGCTGCTGATCGTGGTGGTGGTGGTGATGGATTTCACGGCTCAGGTGCAGGCACACCTGGTCAGTCACCAGTACGAAGGTTTGCTCAAGAAGGCCAACCTGCGCCGCGGCTGAGGCGCAGGCAGGTCCCGGTGGAAGGTAAGCGGTGCCCAGGTGCCGCGGGACTTTCCTGACAGTTTGATTAAGGTTAGAATTGCGCGTTTACCGCGCTGAAAGCATCGGAGAAAGTACATCATGGCGCGCATTGCGGGTGTCAATTTGCCGGTCCAGAAACACGTCTGGGTTGGCCTGCAGAGCATCTACGGGATCGGTCGCAGCCGGGCCAAGAAGGTCTGCGTGGACGCGGGTGTGAACCCGAACGTACAGATCAAGTCGCTCAGCGAAGGCGAGGTGGAGAAGATCCGCCACGAAATCGCCAAGTACGTCGTGGAAGGCGACCTGCGCCGTGAAGTCGGCATCGCCATCAAGCGCCTGATGGATCTGGGGTGCTACCGCGGCCTGCGCCATCGCCGCGGCCTGCCGGTGCGCGGCCAGCGCACGCGTACCAATGCGCGCACCCGCAAGGGCCCGCGTCGCGCGATCAAGAAATAATTGGAATAAGTCATGGCAAAGCCGGTTAAGACCAAGAAGAAAGTCAAGCGCGTCGTCACCGATGCGGTGGCCCACGTGCAGGCCTCCTTCAACAACACCATCGTCACCATCACCGATCGCCAGGGCAACGCCCTCTCGTGGGCGACCGCCGGTGGCGCGGGCTTCCGCGGTTCGCGCAAGTCCACTCCGTTCGCTGCCCAGGTCGCCGCCGAAAAGGCCGGTCGTGCCGCTGGCGAATACGGCGTGAAGACGGTGGAAGTGCGGATCAAGGGCCCGGGCCCGGGCCGCGAGTCGGCGGTGCGTTCGCTGAACGCCCTCGGCTACAAGGTTCTCAACATCATTGACGTAACGCCGATTCCGCATAACGGCTGCCGTCCCCCCAAAAAGCGTCGCGTGTAAAGGAGCGCAACCATGGCACGTTATCGTGGAGCTACCTGCAAACTCGCGCGCCGCGAAGGTTCGGATCTGAGCCTGAAGAGCCCGGCGCGCGCGATCGATTCCAAATGCAAGCTGGAGAACAAACCCGGCCAGCACGGCGCCAACAAGCGCATGCGCATGTCCGACTACGCTGTCCAGCTGCGCGAAAAGCAGAAGGTCAAGCGCATCTACGGTGTGCTCGAGCGTCAGTTCAGCAACTACTACACCAAGGCGTCGACCCTCAAGGGCAACACCGGTGAGAACCTGCTACGCCTGCTGGAAAGCCGTCTGGACAACGTCGTCTATCGCATGGGTTTTGCGGTGACCCGTTCGCAGGCCCGTCAGCTGGTGTCGCACAAGGCGGTGCTGGTAAACGGCAAGAAGGTCAACATCCCGTCCTACCAGGTTCGCCCGGGCGACGAGATCGCGCTGACCGAGCGTGCGCGCAATCAGCTGCGCGTGCAAGAAGCCGCCACCGTGTTCGACACGATGGACCTGCGCCCGCAGTGGGTCGAAGTCGACGCCAAGAAGTTCGCCGGCACCTTCAAGTCGGTTCCAGATCGCGCGGATCTGCCGACCGACATCAATGAAGCGCTGATCGTCGAGCTTTACTCGAAGTAATCAACCGGAGCCCTGCATGGCAGTTTCGTCAACTAGCGTGCTGCGGCCTCGCGGCCTCAGCGTTGAACAGCTCGGACCGAATCGCGCCAAGGTGGTGGTGGAGCCGCTTGAACGCGGCTTCGGCCACACCCTGGGCAACGCGCTTCGTCGCGTGCTGCTCTCCTCGATCCCTGGCAGCGCCATCGTCGAGGTTGAAATGGATGGCGTGCTGCACGAGTACACCACCCTGGAAGGTCTGCAGGAGGACGTCATCGAAGTCCTGCTCAACCTCAAGGAAGTGGCGATTCGTCAGCACACGGGTGACGAAGTCACCCTGACTTTGTCCAAGAAGGGCAAAGGCGTGGTCACGGCCGGCGACATCGCCGTCGACCATTCGGTGGAGATCATCAATCCCGAACACGTGATCTGCCATCTCACCAAGGACATCACGCTCAACATGCGCCTGAAGGTGCGTCGCGGCGTCGGCTACCAGCCGGCCAGCGCGCGCCAGCATCCGGACGACGAAGCGCGTCCGATCGGCCGCCTGCAGCTGGATGCCTCGTTTGCGCCGGTGTTGCGCGTGGCTTACGAAGTTGACGCGGCTCGCGTTGAGCAGCGTACCAACCTCGACAAGCTGATCCTCGACATCGAGACCAACGGCACCATCGGTGCGGAAGATGCGGTGCGCAAGGCCGCTGAAATCCTCAACGACCAGCTGTCGGTGTTTGGCGATTTCTCGCGCCGCGAGAGCGCCACGGACAAGGCGGAGAAGGGCGGTTTTGATCCGCTGCTGCTGCGCCCGATCGACGATCTGGAGCTCACCGTGCGTTCGGCGAACTGCCTGAAGGCCGAGAGCATCTACTACATCGGCGACCTGGTGCAGAAGACCGAGGTGGAGCTCTTGAAGACGCCGAACCTCGGCAAGAAATCGCTCACCGAAATCAAGGACGTCCTTGGCGTGCGTGGCCTCGCCCTGGGCATGAAGCTGGAAAACTGGCCGCCGCCGGGCTTGTCGCACGGCATGCAGCTGGGTTGATGGTTTATCTGTGCGATCGTCCTTGATCGCGGCTACCGAAACGGTTGCGTTGTGGTGACCGTTTCGGTGTTTTGGAAAGTTCAAAAGCGGCCATCCATGGCCGCACTCCTCACAAGAGCGCTTGCTTCGATGGAGTTTTAAAGCCCGGTTTATAGGGCCATAAAAAGCGGGAAACCCGCGGGAAGCCGGCCATAAGGACCGGTTTTTCATAACAACAGACAAAGAGAGTCTCATCATGCGTCACATGAAATCCGGGCGTAAGCTCAACCGTACCAGCAGCCATCGCGAAGCGATGTTCAAGAACATGGCGTCGTCGCTGATCAAGCACGAGCTGATCCGCACCACGCTGCCGAAGGCGAAGGAACTGCGCCGCGTTGCCGAGCCGCTGATCACGCTCGCCAAGAGCGACAGCGTGGCCAATCGCCGTCTCGCCTTTGCGCGTCTGCGCGACAAGCAGGCCGTGGGCAAGCTGTTCGTGGAAATCGGCCCGCGTTACCGCGAGCGTCCCGGCGGCTACCTGCGCATCCTCAAGTGCGGCTTCCGCCCCGGCGACAACGCGCCGATGGCGTACGTCGAACTGGTGGATCGTCCGCGCGCCGAAGCGGCGGCCGAGTAAGCTTCGTTCCAAACTAGTTTGGACGTCCAAATGCGAGCCCTGGCCGGGTGACCGGCTGGGGCTCGTTGCTTTTGGAATTTAAGGAAAGCGCCTGCTGACAGCGTCGCGGGGAGCGGGTAATGTCAGCATCCCGTCCCTCGATCGCCCCACCATGAATCCCCTTCGCTGGTCCTATCGCGTCAGCTTTCTCGTTGGTTTTCTGGTCTGCGTGGGCCTGCTCGGTTTCGCGCTGTACGCCGAATACCAGTGGGGCCTGGAGCCGTGCCCGCTGTGCATCTTCCAGCGCATCGGCTTCATGGTCATGGCCGTGTTCTTTCTGCTGGGCGCGATCCACGGACCGCGCGCCGGCGGTCGCTGGTTCTACACGGGGCTGGTGCTGCTGGGAGCCGTGTTCGGCATCGCGGTGGCGGGGCGCCATCTGTGGATCATGTCGCTGCCGCCGGATCAGGTGCCCGCATGCGGCCCCAACCTGGCCTATATGTTCGACGCCTTCCCGCTGGCAAAAGTCCTGAAGATGGTGTTCACCGGCTCCGGCGAATGCGCCAAGATCCAGCCGATTCTCGGCCTGCCCATCCCGCTGTGGGCGTTGTTGTGGTTCGTCCTTCTATCCATATTGGCGCTCCGCGCGACGGTGCAGCGCGCGACGCCGAGGTTGCGTCCATGAGCCAGACCGCACGCTCCATCGAATCACTCAACTGGACCCCGACGTCCTGGCAGCAACGCGTCGCCTTGCAGCAGCCGCAATATGAAGACGCGACCGAGCTCAATCAGGCGATCGGCGAACTGTCGCAACTTCCGCCGCTGGTCACCTCCTGGGAAGTGCTGGCGCTGAAGCAGGCGCTGGCCGAAGCGCAGGAGGGCAAGCGCTTTCTGCTGCAAGGTGGCGATTGCGCGGAAAGCTTTGCCGATTGCACCAGCCCGATCATCTCCAATCGCCTGAAGGTGCTGCTGCAGATGAGCCTGGTGCTGGTGCACGGGCTCAAAAAGCCGGTGTTGCGCGTCGGGCGGTTCGCCGGCCAGTACGCCAAGCCGCGCTCGGCCGATACCGAAACGCGCGACGGCGTTACGCTGCCCAGTTTCCGCGGCGACGTCATCAACGGCCCCGAATTCACCCCCGCAGCGCGCCGCCCCGATCCGCAGCGCCTGATCCGCGCGCATGCGCATTCCGCGCTCACCATGAACTTCGTGCGCGCATTGATCGACGGTGGCTTCGCCGATCTGCATCACCCCGAATACTGGGATCTGGCCTGGGTGGAGCATTCGCCGTTGGCGGCCGAGTACCGCCGCATGGTCGCGGGCATCGGCGATTCGCTGCGTTTCATGGAAACCCTGGCCGGGCCGATCGCCGGTTTCACGCGCGTGGATTTCTTCACCTCGCACGAAGCGCTGCTGCTGCATTACGAGCAGGCATTGACGCGCCAGGTGCCGCGCCATCACGGCTGGTTCAATCTCTCCACCCATTTCCCGTGGATCGGCATGCGCACGGCCGCGCTGGACGGTGCGCACGCGGAATATTTCCGCGGCATCCGCAATCCCATCGCGGTGAAGGTGGGGCCGTCGGTAACACCGGAGCAATTGCTGCCGCTGATCGACGTGCTCAATCCCGAAGACGAGCCGGGTCGCCTCACACTGATCCATCGCATGGGTCACGCACAGATCGCCGCCAAGCTTCCCGCATTGCTCGAGGCGGTGAAGCGCGAAGGCCGCCGTGTGCTATGGGTGGCCGATCCGATGCACGGCAACACCGAAAGCACCTCCAACGGCTACAAGACGCGCCGCTTCGACAATATCCGCAGCGAGCTGGACCACGCGTTCGATATCCACGCGGCCGTCGGCACGCGCTTGGGTGGCGTGCATCTGGAATTGACCGGCGAAGATGTCACCGAATGCATGGGCGGCGCGCGCGATCTGAACGAAGCCGACCTGCAACGCGCCTACAAGTCGATGGTCGATCCGCGGCTGAACTACGAGCAGTCGCTGGAACTGGCGATGTTGATCGTGCGCAAATCCGGGCGCGTGAGCTGATCACGTAGGCTGGGATGACAATCCCAGCTTTATTTGCATGGCTGGGATTGTCATCCCAGCCTACGAGGCTTTTCGTATGCCGGCTTCCTTGCGCAGCCGCGCTTCCAGATTCTGCTGTCCGTCGGCCGCGTAAGCCTTGCAGGCCTGCGCATCGATCAAGGGATTGGGCTTGCCCGGCGCGATGCGTGCGGCCTTGTCGAAAAAGCCGTGCTGCGGATGCGGCGTCAGCAGGATGTCGCAAGGCAGCGCTGCCAACATCGCCAGTGCATGCCGATAACCCGCCAGGCGTTCCGGATGGGCCGGATCGGTGTAGCGATAGTCATCGGTACTGAGCAGTGAAAGGCTGTCGGCATACACCATCGGCAGGCAGTGCTGCTCCTCGCAGGAACGCCAGGTCCAACCGCTACTCCCGGGCGTGTGCCCGGGCATGGCGTGCATCTGCAACGCCAGCTGGCCGACGTGCACAGTCTGCCCATCGACCAGTACGCGAACCTTCGCAACCTTGGGATAGAACGGCGCCATGCCGTGCTGCGGATCGTCCGGATCGTCGCCGCCGAGTTTCAGCGCCTTGGCCGAAGCCGCGCTTGCGGCGACCTGCGCACCGCTATCGCGCGCCAGCGCGGCGATGGCCCCGGCGTGATCGCCATGCGCGTGGGTGTTGAGAATCAGCTTGATGTCCTGCACGCGAAAACCCAGCGCGCGGATGTTCGATTCGATCATCGGCGCGTTTTCCGGCAAGGTGCCGTCGATCAACACGTGACCTTCGGGTGAGGTGATCAGGATGGCGCTAAGACCATGCGAGCCGACGTAGTAGGTGTTGCCGTAGATGCGAAACGGCTTTTGCGGCTGGGTCCAGGTCGCGCGCATATCCGCATCGACGGCATTGGCATGCGTCGTCGCACAGGCCAGCAACGTGGCACATAAAGCAGGCCAGGGTTTCATGGAACCTCCACGCTGAAAGGAGGTGGCACCTTATTCGAAGGAACGGGCCAGGCCGAGCAGCTTTCGGCCAGCCCGATGCGCATTTAATGGCTTTGCGCGGGCGCCGGCGCGTAAGCGCTGCCATCCACCGTCGGCAGGAATTTCGGCGGCTGCCATGCATGCGTGTGCTGTTCGAAACCGTAGGCGATCGAAATCAGCGTCGGTTCGCTCCACTTGGCGCCGAAGAACACGATGCCCACCGGCAAGCCGTGCGCCCAGCCAGCCGGTACGGCGATCGAGGGATAGCCCGCCACCGCCGCCGGTTGCGAGGCGCCGCCGATGGTCGGATTGCCGCTGACGATGTGATCGCCAAGCACCAGGTCGGTCAGGTACGCCGGCCCCCATGATGGCGAAAGCAGCGCATCCAGGTGGTTCGCCTGCAGCGCCGCATCGATGCCTTGCGGCCCCGAGAACTGCTTGGCCTTGTTCAAGGCATCCAGATACGCCTTGTCGGTAAGCGGGCCTTTGGCCTGCGCCTGCTCGAACAGATCCTGCCCGAACCAGGCCATTTCGCGTGGCGCTTCCTGTTTGTCGAAGGCGATCAGGTCCGCCAGTGTTTTCACCTTCAGGCCTTGGCGGCCAGCGAGATACGCGTTGAGGTCATGCTTGAAGTCGTACAGCATCACGGTCATTTCCGGATCGCCGAGTTCGGCCAGATGCGGCAGCGTGACCGGATCGACAATGATCGCGCCCTGCGCTTTCATTGCGGCGATTGCTTCATCCAGCACGCGATCGGCATTCGGCTCGTTACCGGCAAGCTGGCGCACTACGCCGATGCGTTTGCCGCGCAAGCCGTTCGGATCGAGAAAACGCGTGTAATCGGTCGCATGCTTGTTTGCTTCCGCCGTGGCGGGATCCTGCGAATCACTGCCTGCCAGCGCAGTAAGCAACATGGCCGCGTCGGTGACATTGCGCGCGAGCGGGCCGGCCGTGTCCTGGTTGTGGCTGATCGGAATGATGCCGCTGCGGCTGACGAGACCCAAGGTCGGCTTGATGCCCACAATGCCGTTCATCGATGCGGGACAGATGATCGAGCCGTCCGTCTCTGTGCCCACCGCCGCCGGCACCAGGCCCGCCGCGACCGCCACCGCTGAGCCGGAACTGGAGCCGCATGGATTGCGATCCAGCGCATACGGGTTGCGCGTCTGCCCGCCGCGACCGGTCCATCCGCTGCTGGCAT
This sequence comes from Dyella sp., assembly GCF_051954575.1. Taxonomy (GTDB): domain Bacteria; phylum Pseudomonadota; class Gammaproteobacteria; order Xanthomonadales; family Rhodanobacteraceae; genus Dyella_B. The sequence goes on from NZ_JBQCHP010000041.1 coordinate 18,921, forward strand.
GGCTGGAACGAAAATCCGCCCACTCGCTGAGGTTGGCCTTGCCCAGAATCACCGCGCCCGCGTCGCGCAGACGCGTAACCAGTGAGGCGTCTTTTGCTGCCGGCGCATCCATCAAGGCAAGCGAACCTGCGGTGGTCAGGGTGTGATCGCCGGTGTCGATGTTGTCCTTCAGCAGCACCGGCATGCCATACAGCGGGCTGTGCAAGGGACGGCGTTTCGCGTCGAGTTTCTCGGCGATCTTCAACGCATCCGGATTGACCTCCAGCACCGCGCGCAGCGTCGGGCCACTTTGGTCGATCTGCTGGATGCGCGCGATGTCTTCCTGCACCAGCGCCTTGCTGGTCAGCTTGCCAGCGTCGATGTCCTGCTGCAGTTCGGTCACGCTTCGCCATGCCACATCACCGGCGTTCTCCTGGGCCAACAGCGCGGCGGAAGGCCAAAGGGCAAGCACGATGGCGGCGCCTAGCAGCGGTCGTCGGAACATGGCAGTACTCCCCAACAAAGCATGTGGCGTGATGCCGCAGCATAACCGCAGGCGTCGTGGTTGGCGCGTGGCGGACCCCTATACTTCCGGCATGGGTGCCAGGGGCCGGACCAACATGTCGACACGATTTTGGTGGGCGCTCGCTGTGGCCTTGATGGGCTGTAACGTGGCGCACGCCGATCCATCGAGCGTGCCCGACACGCTGCAGCAGCGTATTGCGGCGTGCACGAGCTGCCACGGCGTGCACGGCGAAGGTTCTTCCGGCAGCGGTTTTTTCCCGCGCCTGGCGGGCAAGCCGGCCGGCTATCTGGTCTTGCAAATGCAGAATTTCCAGCGCGGGCTGCGCAAATACGCGCCGATGGAATACACCGTGCGTCCGCTCACGCTCAGCTATATGCAGGAGATCGCTGCGTATTTCTCAGCGCAACAGGTGCCCTATGCGCGCAAGCCGCTGCCTGCGCTGGCTCCATCCGCGCTGCAGCGTGGCGAGCAACTGGTTACCGCCGGCGACCCCGCGCGCAAGATACCGCCGTGCCAGGCGTGCCACGGCACGCAGCTCACCGGCACGGAGCCGTTCGTGCCGGGGCTGGTTGGCCTGCCGTACGACTACATCAGCTCGCAGCTTGGTTCGTGGCGCACGGGTACGCGCGCATCGGCGGCGCCCGATTGCATGGCCGAGATCGCCAATCGCCTTGCGCCGGCGGACATCACCGCGGTTTCAGCGTGGCTGGCGAGCCGTGAGGTGCCCGCCGATACGCACGCACAAGCGGCAGGCTCGATCACGCCACCACTGCATTGCGGGGTACTGCAGGCGCAGGGGAGCGGCCTATGAATCGACTGCGTGGGTTATGGATGGTGCTGGTGGTGCTGGTGCTGGTTGCCGGTGCGTGGCTGTCGCAACGGCATACACCTGCATCGCCGTCGCCGGAAGATCCGGCGATCGCCGCCACTTTGAAAGATCCGCTCGTCATTGCCAAGGGCCGTTACCTGGCCGCGGCCGGCGATTGCGTTTCCTGCCATACCATGCGTGGCGGCGCGCCTTATGCGGGCGGGCGCATGTTGCCCACGCCGTTCGGCAATATTCCGGCGCCCAACATCACGCCGGATGGCGAAACCGGCATCGGTGCATGGACATTCAGCGACTTCTGGCGCGCCATGCATGAAGGTGTCGGGCGGAACGGCGAGCTGCTGTATCCCGCGTTTTCGTATACCTCGTTCACCAAGGTGACGCGCGACGACGCCATCGCGCTGTTTGCATACCTGCGTTCGCTGCCGGCCGCGCGCCAGCCGAATGCGCAGCTTGAACTGCGCTTTCCCTACAACGTGCGCAGCACGCTCACCGCGTGGCGCGCGATGTATTTCAAGCCGGGCGTATATCGGGCCGACCCTTCGCAACCGGCGTCATGGAACCGTGGTGCGTATTTGGTGCAAGGCCTTGGGCACTGCAACGAATGCCACGCCACGCGTGACGCATGGGGCGGCTTGAATAGCGGCGCGACGCTCAGCGGCGGGCTTATTCCCGAACAGGATTGGTACGCGCCGGATTTGAGCATGCAAGCCAACGGTGGCCTGCAGGGATGGAATAGGCAGGACATCATCGACGTGCTGAAAACCGGGCAGGCCTCCAAGGGTGCTGCAATTGGCCCGATGGCGGATGTGGTGGCGCACAGCACGCAGCATCTGCACGACGACGATCTGCAAGCCATCGCCGACTATCTGCTGTCGCTATCTGCGCGCAGCACGCTGGCAGTCGTGCGCGCGAGTTTCGATGGCAAGTCGCTGGCCGATCGCGGTCATGCCATCTACGAGGAGCATTGCGCGGATTGCCACGGCAAGGATGGCGCCGGTGTTGCGGGCGTCTATCCGGCGCTGGATGGCAATGCATCGGTAGTGGAACCCACCGGCGTCAACGCGACACGCATCGTGCTGCTGGGCGGCTTTCCGCCGGTGACGATAGGCAACCCTCGGCCGTATTCCATGCCGCCGTATGCGCAGCAGCTGAGCGATGCGGACGTGGCGGCGGTGGTGACCTATATCCGGCAGGCTTGGTCGAATCATGCCGCTGCGGTGCAGGAACGTGATGTGGCGGTGTATCGGCATACGCCGATTGATTGAAGGAAAGGAGTCAGCCGTAGGTTGGGGTGCAAACCCCAACATTGCCGTGTACCCAGGAATCACGATGTTGGGGTTCGCACCCCAACCTACGGAAGCCGTTGCTTTTGCGCAGCATTCGGCTCGCTCAGTTTCACCTGCTGACCCTCATACAGCGAATCCGGCGGACTCAGCACGACACGGTCGCCATCGGCCAAACCTTCGATGATTTCCACCGTGCTGCCGAAATCGCGGCCGATCGTGACGTGCTGCAAATGCACGCGCTGCTGCCCATCGATCAACGCAAGCTGCAGCCCTTCGGCGCGGAACAGCAGCACGTTGGCAGGCACGACGTAGTTGCGCGTGGCGGTCGACAGCTGCAGCTTCACGTTGGCGTATACACCGGGCACCAGTTGCTGATCGTCGTTGGCGACGTCGATTTCGGTGCGCAGCGTGCGCGTATTCGGATCTAGCGCATCGGCCGTGCGCGCCACGGTGCCTGCGAACGGTTTCGCGCCATAGGTATTTAAGCTGACCTCGGCCGGCATGCCGACGCGTACGCTGGCGGCATAGGTTTCCGGCACGTCCACGTAGATGCGCAGCTTGCTGGTATCGGCGATCACGAACAGGTTGCTGCCGCTGGCGCCCGAATCCACCAGCGCGCCGATGTTCAAGTTGCGCTGGGTGATGATGCCGTCGTACGGCGCGTCGATGTGCTTGAAATCCTGCAGGGTCTGCAGCCGCGCCACGTTCGCCTGATCGGCCTGCACGGTGGCGGCGTCGGCCTTGTATTGCGCCGTGTACTGGTCGGCGATCTGCTGCGCCACCAGGCCTTGCGTGGCAAGTTTTGCGTAGCGATCGGCGGTGACTTTAGCGAACGCCTCGTTGGCCTGGTCGGTGCGCATCTGCGCCTTGCCTTGCAGCAGTTGGTTGTCGACGTCCGGTGTATCCAGGTCGGCCAGGCGTTGCCCCTTTTTCACCTTGGCGCCGATATCGACGTACCACTTGGCGACGTAGCCGGTGGTGCGTGCATACACCTGCGCGTCCTGCCACGAAGCCACCGTGCCAGGCAGGGTCAGCGCCTCGTCCTTGGCCGCGGCCTTGGGCGTGATCGTCGCCACGGTGGGAATGGCGTTGCGCTGGGTGTCCTGGGTCAACTCGTGGCGCGCCTGCACGCGCCTGACGATGCCGAACACCGCCAGCGCAACCAGCACGATGCCGAGGCCAACCAACGTAAGCCGCGCGCCGCGCGATGGCTTGGGAGGAGAATGCGAAACATTACTGGACATGATCGGTTCTCACACTGCAGCCGCATCGCGGCGCGCCTTGCGGCGGCGATGCAACAGACTGAAGAAGGTCGGTACGAAGAACAAGGTGGCGGCCGTGGCCAGCAGCAGGCCGCCGATCACGGCGCGGCCCAGCGGCGCATTCTGTTCGCCGCCTTCGCCCAGGCCCAGCGCCATCGGCACCATGCCGATGATCATCGCCAGCGCCGTCATCAATACCGGGCGGAAACGCTGGAAGCCGGCCTCGATCGCCGCCTGCACCGGATCGTCGTGATGCGCCAGCCGCTCGCGCGCGAAACTGATCACCAGGATCGAGTTGGCCGTCGCCACGCCCATGCACATGATCGCGCCCATCAGCGCCGGCACCGACAGCGGCGTACCGGTGAGGAACAGCATCCACACCAAACCCGCCAACGCCGCGGGCAACGCCGCGATGATGATCAGCGGATCGAGCCAGCTCTGGAAATTGACCACGATCAACAGATACACCAGCACGATCGCGAACAGCAGCCCGCCGATCAGCCCCTTGTAGGACGCTTGCATGGTCTGCACCTGGCCGCGCACGTCGATGTTCACATCGCGCGGCAAGTGCTTGGCATGCTCCGCCACCACGCGCTGCACATCGCTCGCCACCGCGCCAAGATCGGTGCGGTCGACCGAGGCATACAGATCCATCGTCGGCCGCGTGCTGTAGTGCGTGACGATCGCCGCGCCCTGGCTGCGCGAGAAGTCGGCGAGATTCTGCAGCGTCTGGCTGATGGTGCTGCCCGATGAACTGCTGCTCGCCGCAACGTTGCCCGACACGCTGCGGATCGGCAGATTCTTCAGCGCCTGCAGGGAATCCAGACGATATTGCGGCGTCTGCGTGGCGATGGAATAGCTGATGCCGGTTTTCGGATCGACCCAGAAGGTGGGGCTGACCTGCGACGAACCGGCTAGCGCCGTCAGCAGATTACTCGCGACATCCTGTGTGGTGAGGCCGACCAGGCTGGCGCGCGTGCGGTCCACCGTTACGTTGAGCTGCGGCAGGTTGAGCGCCTGCTGGATACGCAGATCGACCAGCCCGGGAATCTTCAGCAGATCCCCATGCAATTCCTTGGCGATCCTCGCCGATGCGGTGGGATCGTGACTGGATACCTGCACATCGATCGGCGCCGGCGCGCCGAAGTTCAGGATCTGCCCCACGATGTCCGCCGGCAGGAAGGAGAAGATCACGCCGGGATATTTCTGTGCGAGCTGCCGGCGCAGGTTGCGCACGTAATCGATGGTTGGGCGATGATCTTCATTGAGCGTCACGAAGATGTCGCCGTCCGACGTGCCCACCACGCCAGTATTGCTATAGGAAAGATTGATGCCGCTGTAGGGAATGCCCAGCGTGTCGACGATGCTGGCCAGTTCCTGCTGCGGGATGGCGTCGCGAATCACGCCCTCGATGCCATCGGCCAGCCGTGCGGTTTCTTCGATGCGCAGTCCCACCGGAGCACGGAAATGCAGCTTGATCTGGCCGCCGTCCACGTAGGGGAAGAAATCGCGTCCCAGCCATGGCACCAGCAGGCCCACCGATAGCGCGCACGTTGCGAAAAACAGTATCGCGAACAGGCCACGATGGCGTTCGGTGGTTTCCAGCGCGCCGCGATAGCCTTCGCGCAGGCGTTCGAAGCGGCGTTCGAAAGCGAGCTGGAAATGGCTGAGCGGTCCGTTGGCCTGCTTCTCATGCTGGTGCTTCTTCAGCCAGAACAGCGAAAGCGTGGGCACCAGCGTTCGCGACAGCACATAGGAAGCCAGCATCGCGAACACCACCGCTTCGGCCAGCGGCGCAAACAGGTATTTCGCCACGCCGCCGAGAAAGAAGATCGGCACGAACACGATGCAGATCGACAAGGTCGATACGAACGCCGGTATCGCGATCTGGTGCGCGCCTTCCATGATCGCGTCGTAGACCTCCTTGCCTTCTTCCAGGTGCGAGTTGATGTTCTCGATCGTCACCGTGGCGTCGTCCACCAGGATGCCCACCGCCAGCGCCAGGCCACCCAGCGTCATGATGTTGATGGTCTGGCCGAGCGCCGACAGCGCAATGATGGAAGCGAGAATCGAAAGCGGAATCGAGATGGCGATGATCAGCGTCGAGCGCCAGGAGCCCAGGAACAGCAGGATCATCAAACCGGTCAGGGTCGCCGCGATCACGCCTTCGCGCACCACGCCGGAAATCGCCGCGCGCACGAAAAGCGACTGATCGGAAAGCGAATGGATCTCCAGGTTCTGCGGTATCGCCGCGCGAATGGCCGGCAGCATGCTGTTGAGGCTGTCGACGATATCCAGCGTCGATGCATCACCGATCTTAAGGATCGACATCAGCACCGCGCGCTGGCCGTTCACGCGCACCACGTTGGTCTGCGGCGGCGAGCCGTCGTGCACGTGGGCGACGTCGCGAATATAGGTGGTGACGCCGTTGACGGTGCGGATCGGCGCGTTGTTGAGCTCCTCGATCTGCTGCGGGCTGCCGTTCAAGCGCACGCTGTATTCGGTATCGCCGATCTTCTGCGTGCCGGCGGGCAGGATCAGGTTCTGCGCGCCGATCGCCGCCACCACGTCGCTGGGCGACAACTTGTGCGCGAGCAGCGCCTGCGGATTGAGGTCCACCTGCACCTGGCGCTGCTTGCCGCCATAGGGGTAGGGCGTGGCCGCGCCGCGCACGGAGGTGATGAAGGTGCGCACGATCTGGTTGGCGTCGTCGAAGATCGTAGTTTCCGACAGCTCCTTCGACGACAGCGCGAATTGCAGCACCGGCACGGTGGACGCGTTGTAGACCAGGATCAGAGGCGGGTTCGTGCCTTGCGGCATGCCGCGCAATACCGTTTGCGAGATCGCGGTGACCTGCGCCACGGCCATGTCGATCTTCACGTTCGGCTGGAAATACACCTTCACCAGGCCGACACCGTTGAGCGATTGGGTCTCGGTGTGCTCGATGTCGTTGACGGTAGTGGTCAGCGCGCGCTCGTAACCGCTGATGATGCGGTTGTTCATGTCCTCGGCGGGTAGCCCGGTGTAATTCCACACTACGGAAACCACCGGAATGTCGATGTTCGGAAAGATGTCCACCGGCGTGCGCAGGATCGCCAGCGGCCCGAGGATCAGCAGCAGCAGCGCCAGAACGATAAAGGTAAGCGGCCGTTCGAGCGCGATTTTGACGATCCACATAACCGATGCTTTCCATCAGCCTTGCGACCGCCGCGCGGTTCGCATCGACTGACTATAGAAGGTTGCCGGGAAGATGCTAGCCTAAGCAATTTTCCTGACGGCAATCATGTGCCGGAGGCCATGCGCACGGCCGTATGTATTTGCGTTACGTCGTCGCCAGGGCGATCCAATGGGCGAGATCCCAATGCCCACGCGCCTGCCCGGATGGCGAAGGCAGCACGAAGACCTTGGTCGAACCGAATGCACGATCCTGCAAGCCGTAGCGCACGTCCGCGCCGAGTACCGCGCGTGCCGCGTGCTTGCTGGTGAAGGCCAGCATGCCCGGCGCGTGGCGTTCGATCTTGGCCAGCAGCGCGGGTACATCGAACGCATCCCTGGGCAGTTCGTCGTCATTGCCCACGTGGCGCTTGGCCAGGTCGGTCAGGCCGATGCCGAAGTCGGGCAACAGCGGGAACTCCTGCGGCGCCAGCCGCCGCGGGGTGAGCCCGGCCTGAAACAGCGCGCGCCAGAACATGTTGCCCGGATGGGCGTAGTAGGCCCCTTCGTGGGCCGAGCGTTTGCCCGCGGCCGTGCCGCAGAACACCAGGCGCAGGCCAGGGCGCAGAACGTCCGGAAGGATCGGGCGGTCAAAGGGGGCTGAACCGGTTTTGGGCGCGCGCATGCAGGACACTTTACCGAACTCGGCAGTACAGCAGGAGGCGTGCGCTGCGCATCGACAGTTCTCTCAGCTAACGGCTATAAATGCCGGAATGTCTGGGGAATTTAAGTGAGCGAAGAAATCCTTATCAATATGACCCCGCGCGAGACCCGGGTCGGCGTGGTGGAGAACGGCATGCTGCAGGAGCTGCATGTCGAGCGGGCGTCCCGGCGCGGCTACGTCGGCAACGTCTACAAGGGGCGGGTGCAGCGGGTGATGCCCGGCATGCAGGCGGTGTTCGTCGACATCGGCCTGGAGCGCGCCGCGTTCCTGCACGCCTCGGACATCGTGCGGCCGCCGCTGCCGGAAGGCGCGGACATCGCCGCCAGCAACGGCAACGGCCACATGCCCTCGATCAGCGAGCTGGTGCACGAGGGCCAGGAGATCGTGGTGCAGGTGGTGAAAGACCCTATCGGCACCAAGGGCGCGCGACTGTCCACGCATCTGTCGATCCCCTCGCGCTACCTGGTGCTGCTGCCGCATGCGCGCACGCTCGGCATTTCCACGCGCATCGAGGACGACAACGAACGCCAGCGCCTGAAGGACGTGCTAACCCCGCTGATCGGGGAGAACCCACTCGGCTACATCGTGCGCACCAATGCCGAAGGGCAATCGGCCGAATCGCTCGCCTTCGACGTCACCTATCTGGGCAAGGTCTGGCGCGTGGTGCAGGAAAATATCGCCAAGGCGAAAGTGGGTGACCGCGTCTACGAAGAACTGGCGCTGCCGCTGCGCGCACTGCGCGACCTGCTCAACGATGACATCGAGAAGGTGCGCGTGGATTCGCGCGAAACCTACGAGAAGGTCGCCAAGTTCGTGCACAAGTTCATGCCGCACCTGGACGATCGCGTGGAGCACTACGCCGGCGAGCGGCCGATCTTCGACCTGTACGGCGTGGAAGACGAAATCCAGCGCGCGCTGCGCAAGGAAGTGCCGCTCAAATCCGGCGGCTACCTGATCGTCGACCAGACCGAGGCGATGACCACCATCGACGTCAACACCGGCGGTTACCTAGGTACGCGCAATCTGGAAGAAACGGTCTACCGCACCAACCTGGAAGCCGCGCAGGCGGCTGCGCGCCAGCTTAGGCTGCGCAACCTGGGCGGCATCATCATCATCGACTTCATCGACATGACCGATGAAGAGCACAAGCGGCAAGTGATCCGCATGCTGGAAAAAGGCCTGGCGCGCGATCACGCCAAGACCACGGTGTACCCGATGTCGCCGCTGGGACTGGTGGAAATGACGCGCAAGCGCACCACCGAAAGCCTGGAGCGCCAGCTGTGCGAACCGTGTCCGGCCTGCATGGGGCGCGGCGCGGTGAAGACAGCCGAAACCGTCACCTACGAAATTTTCCGCGAGATCACCCGCGCCGTGCGGCAGTTCAACGCGCAGAAACTTTTGGTGATGGCGAGCCCCAAAGTGGTGGGTCGCATTCTCGAAGAAGAATCCACCGCCGTGGCCGAACTGGAAGAGTTCATTTCCAAAAGCATACGCTTCCAGGCGGAGGAGCATTACTCGCAGGAACAGTTCGATGTTGTATTGCTGTAATTGTCTTGAGTTCCCTAGCACCGGTGCAGTCCCTGCATGAGCGTGTGGCGGCAAGCATGGATCGGGCGCATGACACGCGCGCTTGGCTGGACCTTGGGTGTGGCGTTGATTGCGTTCGCCCTTGCCGCAGCACTCGCACAAGTGTTGCTGCCGCTGCTGGCACGGCATCCGCAATGGGTGGCGCAGGAACTCAGCGCCAAGCTGCAGCGCCCGGTGAGCTTTGCGTCGCTGCAGGGGCGCTGGGAGCCATCCGGCCCGCGCTTCGTCATGCACGAGGTGGTGTTCGGCCCGGGCGAGGCGAGCAGCACGCCGCTGCACATTCCCGAGGTGGACCTTAAGCTGGATTTCGGCGGCTGGCTGCTGCCCTCGCGGCATCTGTTGAACCTGCAGGCCAGCGACCTGGAGCTGGACCTCACGCGTGACACCGATGGCCGCTGGCACATCAACGGCATCGGCAAGGCCGGCGGTACCGAACGGCAGAACATTTCGTTTGGCCGTCTATCCGTCGAACTGTGGCTGGACAACCTGCGCGTCAACATCGATGACCAGCTCATCAGCCAGCGCTACACCCTGCTGGCCGATCAGCTGCGCGTAACGCATCAGGGCAGTCACATCCGCGTGGGCGCGCGCGTGCATCGCATGGGCGCTACCGGCGTACTGCGCGCGGCAGGCTGGTTCCGCGACGACGGTGCCAGCGGAAAACTGTGGCTCGCCACGCAGAACGCCGATCTGCACGGTCTGCTGACCGGTTTGGACCTGCGCGGCTATGGTGTGGACAGCGGCCACGGCGATATCGCCGCGTGGATGGACTGGCGCGACAACCGCATCGTGCGCGACCTGTTCCAGCTCAACCTGCGCGACCTGGCCGTACGCGGCCCTGCAGGCGCCAAGGTCAACGTTGCGCAATTGAACGGCCTGGCCGAGCTCAGCCGGCGTGACGATGGCTATACCGTGCGCTGGGCCGACCATGACGGCGGCGCGCTGCGCGCGGACGTGGATCACTTCGGCACGCCGCAATCGGACATCAAGGCCGTGGCCAGTCGCCTGCAGCTTGCGCCGCTGCTGCCGTGGCTCGCCTTGAAACCCGGATTGCCTGCAGGCCAGGCGCAATGGGTCGGCACGGGACAGCCGCACGGTCTGATCGAGCGCGCCACGTTCCATTGGAACAGTGCCGCGCAAGAGCGAACGCTGGACGTGGCGTTCAGCGATCTCGGCATCCAGTCGGTCGGCAAGGCGCCGGGGCTTGACCATCTGCATGGCGAAGTGCGCAGCGATGCGCAAGCCACGTCGCTGGAGCTGCCGGCGCAAGCGGTCACGATCAGCATGCCGCATACATTCCGCAAACCGTTCGTGATGAGCCGGCTGGCCGGCACGATCGCCGCATGGCGCGACGACGACGCCACCCACATCGGCTTGGCGGATCTGGATTTCGAAGGCGAGGGTTATGGCGGCAATGCGCAGGGCGAAATCGCCATGCCGAGCGATGGCGGACGTCCATTCCTGGATGTCTATCTCGCGCTGACGCACGCGGACGTCGTCGCAGCCAAACTGTTCTGGCCGATCGACTCACTGAACCCTCATGCCGTCGACTGGCTGGACCAGGCGTTCGTCAGCGGCCATATCGACGACGCCGCCGTGCTGGTGCGCGGCAGCCTGGCGAACTGGCCGTTCCATCACAACGAAGGCCGCTTCGAGGCGCACGCCAACATCAACGATCTCACCTTGAGTTACGGCAAAAGCTGGCCGGTGGCCGAGCACGTACAAGCAGTGGCCAGCTTCACCGACATGGGCATGCTGGTTGAAGCCAACAGCGGCGATTCGCTGGGCGTGAAGATGAATCGCGCGGTGGCGGTGATTCCGGAACTCGGCCACACCACGCTCGACCTCAACGTGAGCGGCGAGGGCAATGCGTCGGACCTGCTCAACTTCGTCGCCAACAGCCCGATCGGCAACAAGCATGCGGACGTGCTGGCCAAGTTGAAGCTGGGCGGTACCGGCAACTTCGATTTCCATTTGTCGCTGCCGATGAAGGACATGCACGACTTCCTGCTCAACGGTACCGCGCAATTGAAGGATGTCGATCTCAACATGGAAGAATCGCATCTGCAGCTGGACAAGCTCAGCGGTCCGGCCACGTTCGATGCGCACGGTTTTCATGCCGGCCCGCTGGCGGGAGGATTCCATGGCGAACCGTCGCAAGTGGAGCTGGCCGTGGCCGGCGCCACCGGCGATCCGAACGTGGTGATGACGGCCAAGCTCGACGGCAACTTCCCCGTGCAGGAGCTGCTGCAGGGCTATCCGCAATTGAACTGGCTGGGCGAAGTGGCCGACGGCCGTAGCGCGTTCTCCATCGGCTACCGGATTGCGCGCACCGGCACGGGCAGTCCGGACGTGCAAACGCTGAGCATCGATTCGCCGCTCTCCGGCGTGGCGCTGAACTTCCCGGTGCCGTTGAACAAGGCGGCTGACGACAGCTTGCCGCTGCATGTCACGCTGGGCTTGCCCACAGCCGGCGCCGAGATGCAGGTATCGATCGGTTCGGTCGTGCGGGGCCGCCTGCGCTTGCCCAACGGTGAGCAGTCGCCGCTGGCCGCCACTTTCGCCTTCGGTGACCAGATGCCCGATGGGCTTCCAGCGCAAGGCATGCGCATTCGCGGCGACGCGCCGCAACTGGACGTGACCGGCTGGATCAAGCATTCCATCGCCGGCAGCAGCGGCGGCAAGGGTATGAGCCTGGAGACGATCGACGTCACCACCGAACACGCCGAAGTGTTCGGTCGCGATTTCGCACAGATGCATGTCACCGCCGCTCCAAAAGCCGACACACTGGAACTGGACGTGGACAGCGCTTCGGCATCCGGCCACTTCAGCGTGCCTACGGTGGATTTGAACAAGCGCGGCATCACCGCACGGCTGCAGCGCATGTATTGGCCCAAGCAACCGACCGCGCCGGCCAAGAAGCCTGGGGAAGCGCCGGTTCCCATACCGGTGACCGATCCGGCCAACACCGGCATCGATCCGCATACCATTCCGCCGCTGCATTTCTGGGCGCACGATCTGCGCCTGGACGAGGCCAAGCTCGGCGAGGCGCGCCTGGAAACCTGGCCGACGCCCGATGGCATGCATATCGACCAGCTTTCCACCCAATCGCGCAGCGTGCAGGTCAACGGCAGCGGCGATTGGAATGGCACGCCCACCCACAGCAGCACGCACCTGCGCGTGGATTTCGGCGCAGGCAATCTTGGCGACATGCTGACCGCATTCGGTTATGCAGGCATTTTCGACGGCGGCAAGACGAAGGCGCAGCTCAACGCCACCTGGCCCGGGGGTCCGTGGGCATTCGAGCTGGGCAATATGGAAGGCACGCTCGGGGTCGACGTTACCAATGGCAATATTCCCAAAGCCTCGCCAGGCGTAGGCCGCCTGTTCGGCCTGGCATCGATTGCGGATCTGCCGCGCCGCCTGTCGTTCGATTTCAACGACGTGTTCGGCAAGGGCTTCGGCTTCGACTCGATCAAAGGTGATTTCAAGCTCGGCAACGGCAACGCCTATACCGACAACTTGAAGATCCACGGCCCTGCCGCGGAAATTCGCGTCACCGGCCGCACCGGTTTGCGCAACAAGGATTACGACCAGCAGATGGTGGTGATCCCGCACATCGGCAACAGCCTTCCGATCGTAGGTGCCGTGGTGGGCGGCCCGATCGGTGCAGCAGCGGGCCTGGCAGTGCAGACGGTGCTGGGGAAGGGTCTCAATCACGCGGTGACCCAGCGCTATCACGTCACGGGAAGCTGGGATAAACCGGTGATTACATCGACGGGATCTCCGCCATCGGCGGCGCCGGCGAGCAGTGCTTCTTCAGCGCAGCCGGCGGCGGCTTCGAGTGCTGCACATTAGGCAGTTAGCTGTTCATTCGTAGATTGGGTTACCCCGGACTTGATCGGGACAACCCAACGATGTCGCGTCGAACGTGTCGGGTTATCCCCAGATCAAGTCCGGAGTAATCCAACTACGCGCGCGCTACGAAAGCGCATTGCTGTCCGGGGGAATCAGACCGTGCCGACGCCGCTAGGCTTGCCGAAAGTGCGTGCAAATACCAAACCAAAGCCGCTCAAGACGTTGCAATTCGCCGGCCCGAAGTAAATCTCTTAAATAACTTCACCCGCTATACACGCAGGCCGGCGTAAAGCGCCGGGCTGGATATCTGCCAGCAGGCAATATCCAGGAGGGAGGTCGAATCATGGCTGCGGGCATCGCAGTGTTCGATTCAACAAGCTTGCCAAGGTACGGCCTTTGACGATTCATGAGTGTGTTTCGCGTTTCCTGTCATTAGGAGGATGAAGGTATGTACGTGACAAAAACACGCGGCTTCGCGACGAAGCTTGGAACGACTTTGACTGTGTTGATTTTGTCCCTTATTGCAGTGGGAATGCCTGCAGCGCCGGTACGGGCTCAGGGCAGTGAGCCACTGCTCGAGTGCGTTGGCACACACACAGCAACGTATTCGCCAGGAGTTACATCTACACCTCAGAGCGTAACTGTTTCTGCCAAGAATCTGTTTGTATGTCCCTTGTCTTTGGTTGGGACTGCATCATATGAAACGACGTTTACCAGCTCGCTATCGTGTGATTCGCTGCTACAGCAGACGCCTTTTACAACCCGCAAAATTAATTGGGGTGACGGCGAAACTAGTACTGCTCAATTGAGCCAGACTGGCAGCAACATTAATGGTACCTTTGTCGTAACCCTACAGGGGAAGATCACTGCTGGGCTTTATGAAGGGAATAACGTCGTAATCACAGTGACCGATGTGAATCTGCTCGCAACGTTGCAAAATGATTGCGCATCTTCTGGCGTAACAAGTTCTGGCGGACCGTCGACACTGACCATCACCCCGATCTAGTAGTTGGACTCTGTCTGTAAGGCAGCCAAGCGGCTGCCTTACACTGGATAAACTGGTCATTGCCCCAGTGGGATCTTCCATGCCGGCGACGCCCGCAGGCAGCGCGTAGGTTGGGTTAGCGCAGCGTAACCCAACGATGCCGCCTTGAACGTGTTGGGTTACGCTGCGCTAACCCAACCTACGCACGCTACTTGCCGCGAAACGGAAACAACTGCTGCCGCACAAAACCATCCGGCATGTAGTCACCGACTACGCCGTACTGCTCGGGAAATTTCTTCTTCGACTTCACCGCCGTGCCGAACAGGTAATCGAGAAACGCATAATGCGCCGCGTAATTGCGATCGATGGCCTCGTCATCGGACGCATGATGCCAATGATGGAAATCCGGCGTCACCAGCACGTACTTCAGCGGCCCCCACGGCAGATGCACGTTGGCGTGATTGAACACCGCCTGGAAGCCGACCACGATGATGTAGGCGTTCATCACGCCTTCGCTGAAGCCAAGCACATACAGCGGCGCGAGCACGCACACGCGGGTGGCGATCAGCTCCAGCATGTGCTGGCGCGAGCCGGCCAGCCAGTCCATGGTTTTCACGCTGTGGTGTACGGCGTGGAAGCGCCACAGGAACGGCACTTCGTGATAGGCGCGATGCGTCCAGTACTGCGCCAGGTCGGCCGCCAGGATGCAAAGCAGCAATTGCGGCAGGAACGAAATATGTTGCACGTATTGCTGGAACGTACTGCTGAGCAAGCGGCCGAACAAATGATGCAGCAGAAAGTTCACGGTCAGCAGGGCGAGGCCGACAATGAAATGATTGACCGCGAAGTGTTTGAGATCGGTCTGCCGTTCCTTGCGAAAAACGGTCTGCCCTTTGTACAGCGGGAACAGTTTTTCGATCACCACGAAGATCAGCGTGGAACCGAGCAGATCCAGGATGAACCAGTCCAGCCCGATGTACGGCGTGTGATCGGGAAAACTGCCGACCGGCACACGCGATCCGCCCAGCGCGGTGGCGAGCACGACGAAGCCGAACGCGACGATGCTGATCTCGCGCCGACGTCCCAGGATCACATTGGCCAGGGACAGCCCGCCCGCCACCAGCAAACCCACCAGCAGCAACTGGCGCAGCACATCCACTGAATATTTGTGCCGCAGGTCCGGCGTGGTCAGGTATTGCGGAAAATGGAAGGCCAGCACCGCAAGCAGGCACAGGATGCCCAGCGACAGCGCGATGACGCTGCTGACCGTTCCTTGCCCGGGCTTCAGCTCGCCGCTGCTGCGCAACAGCTCACGGGTTTCCTCGACCGGCGTCTTGAGGGTGCGGTCGATCAGTTTTTCCAGCAATTCCGGCTTCGGTATATCAGTCATGGTGTTCCTTCACAGCGCTCGTTGGCGGGCAGCCAATGGTGGTCATCCTAACGTATCGTCGACCGCGCGCCGCATGGGTTTTAAACTGCCCCGTGCAACCCCAGATTGACCAGACCGATTCCACCAAGCGGGCCACCCTTCATGAATTCCCTTATCGCCCAGGCCGAAAACCGCCTGCTCACTCCCGGCGGCCTGGCCACCGGCGACCTCGATCGCGTATTCACCCAGTTGATGGGCCCGTCGATCGACGCGGCCGACCTGTACTTCCAGCATTCGCGCAGCGAGTCCTGGGTGCTGGAAGAGGGCATCGTCAAGGACGGCAGCCACTCCATCGAGCAGGGCGTGGGCGTGCGCGCGATCAGCGGCGAGAAGACTGGCTTCGCCTATTCCGACGAGATTGTGCTGCCGCAGTTGCTGGAAGCGTCCAAGGCGGCGCGCGCCATCGCGCAGGGCGGCAACGGCGCGGGCAAGCCGCTGGCGGTCAATGGCGTGAAGGCGCTCTATCCGGCCATCGATCCGGTGGACAGCCTGCCGAACCCCGACAAGATCGCCGTGCTGCGCGAAGTGGACGCCTATGCGCGCTCGCGCGACCCGCGCGTGAAGCAGGTGATCGTGAGCTTGAACGCCACGCTCGACACCGTGCTGGTGGCCGGCTCCGACGGCACGCTGGCAGCGGACGTACGCCCGCTGGTGCGGCTCTCGGTGCAGGTGATCGTGGAACAGAACGGTCGCCGCGAGCAGGGTTATTCCGGCGGCGGCGGCCGCTACGGTTATCGCGAGCTGCTGGAAAACGGCCGCGCCCATGCCTTCGCGGAAGAAGCCGTGCGCCAGGCCCTGGTGAACCTGGACGCGGTGGAGGCGCCGGCCGGCACCATGACGGTGGTGCTCGGCCCGGGTTGGCCCGGCGTGCTGTTGCACGAGGCGATCGGCCATGGCCTGGAAGGCGATTTCAACCGCAAGGGCAGCTCCGCCTTTGCCGGACGCATCGGCCAGCGCGTCGCCGCGCCGGGCGTCACCGTGGTGGACGACGGCACGCTGCCGGGTCGTCGCGGTTCGTTGAGCGTGGACGACGAAGGCACGCCTACGTCGTGCACCACGCTGATCGAGGACGGCATCCTCAAGGGCTATATGCAGGACAAGCTCAACGCGCGCCTGATGGGCATGGCGCCCACCGGCAACGGCCGGCGCGAATCCTTCGCGCAACTGCCGATGCCGCGCATGACCAACACCTACATGCTCGCCGGCCAGCACGATCCGCAGGAAATCCTCCGCTCGGTAAAGAAGGGCCTGTATGCCGTGAACTTCGGCGGCGGCCAGGTCGACATCACCAACGGCAAGTTCGTGTTCTCCGCCAGCGAGGCGTACCTGATCGAAGACGGCAAGGTCACCACGCCGGTGAAAGGCGCCACCCTGATCGGCAGCGGGCCCGACGTGCTTACGCGCGTGTCGATGATCGGCAACGATCTGGCGCTCGACGAAGGCATCGGCGTATGCGGCAAGGATGGCCAGAGCGTGCCGGTCGGCGTAGGCCAGCCGACGCTGCGCGTGGAGAGCATGACGGTGGGTGGAACGGCGTCGTAGTTTTGAGCCGGCGCCGGCGTCATATCACGCGCGATTGGGCAACGAATCGATGGTGCAAGATGTGCCGGGTGGCGCAGTGCTTGCGTAGGTTGGGTTACCCCGGATCAAGTCCGGGGTAACCCAACCTATGTGTGCACCACGCTTACGTATCGTCTTCGGCCAGGCTTTTCAGCAACTGGAATATCTCGCGATAAGCACGCGGAGGCTTGTTCGCCTCACGCTCGATGCGTGCTTGGCGAATCAACGAACGCAAATGCTGCCGATCGATCGTCGGATACTGGTCGACCAGTTCTTCAAACGCTTCATCGTTTTCCAGCAGGCGCTCGCGCAAGGCTTCCATGCGATGCATGGCGGCGGTTTCCTTACGTTGCTGCTCGCGGTCTTCGCCTAGTAGGGCGCGCGCGCCAGTGAATGCTTCGTCGTCGTGGCGGCGCATCACCTTGGCCAGAAAACCGAGCTGGCGCTTGCGTGCAATATGCGAAGTGATGCGGCGCAGATGATCGATTTCGCGCATCACGTCGTCCGGCAGGTTGGCTCGCGCGAGTTTCGACGGCGGCAGTTCCGCCAGTTGCGAGGCCAGCGCCAGCACGGCCAGCGCATCGCGCCGCTGCTGCGTGCGGGTGGGGCCGTAGTCGTGTTCGGGGTCGTCGGTGTAAGTGCGGTTCACAGCTGGTTCCGGTCGGTGGCCTGGGCGAATTCGGGCGGCATCGCTTCCACCAGCGTGAAGCGGGGAATCGGCTCGCCTTCCAGTTCCACGTTCTCGGCGAACATCATGGCGGGCCGCACCCACAGGCCGTAATCGCCATAAAGCGCCTGGTATACGACCAGCTCTTCCATGGTCTCGCTGTGCCGGGCGGTGCCGATCACGCGGTAGCTCTGGCCTTTGTAGTGACGATAGATGCCGGTGGCTATGGACATGGGCCGCTCCTATGGCACCCTTCGGGATTCAACTATTGGCAATGGGTCGGGATGGCCCCACCTGTGCTTATTGTACCCATCTACCTCGACAGGAATCCCACGTGAGCGATGTTGCCACCCGCCAGGACGCCAGCCAGCGCGAACTCGACCGACTGGCCGAACTGGCCGAAGATGTGATTCGCCGCGCGCGCGCCGCAGGCGCCAGCCAGGCGGAGGTGTCGGCGAGCATCGATACCGGGCTCAACGTGAACGTGCGCCTGGGCGAGGTGGAAACGGTGGAGCACACGCGCGACCGTGGCTTCGGGCTCACCGTGTATTTCAGCCAGCGCAAGGGCTCGGCCAGCACTGCGGACCTCAATGCCGACTCCATCCAGGCCACGCTGGACCAGGCGTGCGCGATCGCGCGCTACACCGAAGAAGATCCCGCCGCCGGGCTGGCTGATGCCGCGCGCATGGCCAAGGTGTTTCCCGAGCTGGACCTGTGGCATCCCTGGTCGATCGATACCGCCGATGCGATCGCACTGGGCCAGCGGATCGAAGCCGCCGGCCGCGCCCATGCGGGCATCACCAATTCCGATGGCGCCAGCGTGCAGGCGGGCGAGAGCCTGTCGGTGTACGCGAACTCGCATGGCTTCGTGGGACGCGAACGCGGCACGCGGCATTCGCTGTCGCTGTCGTTGATCGCCGGCGACGATGCCGGCATGCAGCGCGACTACTGGTACGACAGTGTGCGCAGCGCCGATGACTTCATGGACGCCGCAGCGCTCGGCGACAAGGCCGCCGAACGCACGCTCGCCCGCGTTGGCGCGCGACGCCTGTCCACGCGGCAGGCGCCAGTGCTGTTCGCACCGGAAATCGCGCGCGGCCTGATCGGCCACATGGTGGGCGCGGTGAGCGGCGGGGCTTTGTATCGCCGCGCGAGCTTCCTGCTCGACCATGCGGGCAAGCAGATCATGCCGTCGTGGCTCACCATCGTGGAGCGTCCGCATCTGCCGCGTGGGCAGGGCTCGGGCAATTTCGACGCCGAAGGCGTGGCCACGCGCGACAACGTGCTGATCGAAAATGGCGTGCTTGCCCGCTACGTGCTGGGCAGTTATTCCGCGCGCAAGCTGGGCCTGCAATCCACCGGCAACGCCGGCGGCATCCACAACCTGATGGTCGAGCCAGGACACGGCGACGGCGGCAAAGCGGACGACTTCAACGGTATGCTGCGCCGGCTCGGCACCGGCTTGCTGGTGACCGAAGTGATGGGGCAGGGCGTCAACACCATCACCGGCGATTACTCGCGCGGCGCCGCGGGTTTCTGGGTGGAAAACGGCGAGATCGCCTATCCGGTGGAAGAAATCACCATCGCCGCCAACCTGCGCGACATGCTGATGGGCATCGTGGCGGTGGGCAGCGACGTGGACAAGCGCTCGCACTTGCTCACCGGTTCGATCCTGCTCGATCGCATGACCATCGCCGGCGAATAACGAATCGAATAGGAAAAAAGCCTAACGGCAAGTTCCTGCGCACCCTGCTAGGATGCTTCGCACACCGGCAGCGGCCGGCGTTTGCACGACTTGAAAGGAGATGCTTATGAGCGTTCCGCCCGAGTCCGTCGTACCGCCTCCACCGAGCGAACCCATCGGTGGAGATATTCCCGCCGAAGAGCGTACCTGGGGCATGTTCGCGCACCTGTCGGCGTTGCTGGGGGCCTTGCTGACCGCTTCGTTCTGGGGCTTGGCGTGCTTTATTGGCCCGCTGGCCATCTGGTTGATGAAGAAGGAATCCATGCCTTTCGCTAGCGACCAAGCCAAGGAAGCCCTCAATTTCAACATTACGATGGCCATCGGCCTTGCCGTGCTATGGGTCCTGTCGATCATCACCTTTGGTATCGGCTTTATCATTGCGATCCCCCTGTTGGGGATCATGTGGTTGGCTTGGCTGGTGCTGACCATCATCGCCGGCATGAAGGCCAACGAAGGCGTGCGCTATCGCTATCCGTTTGCGCTGCGGCTCATCAAATAGCCAATGCCACCTAGATTGGGGTGCGACCCCAACATCGCGACGTCGGCAGATACCTATGTTGGGGCTTGCACCCCAGCCTACGTTTCGGGCGTGAACGGCTCGGCCGCTTGCGGCGCATCCGGATCGAGCAGCAGGCGCACGCGCAGCTCGGCCTGGTCGAGGGCCTGCTGGCAATGGCGATAAAGGCCGATGCCGCGTTCGAAGGCGCTGAGCGATTCGTCCAGGCTCATGTCGCCGCCTTCCATGCGCGCCACGAGTTGTTCCAGTTCGTCGAGCGAGTGCTCGAAGTCGGCGACCGGAGTGGTTTCGGCAGGGGCGGAAGTGGGCTTGGCCATGGCGGGCAACGCTAGCGCAGCGTTAAGACGGAATCAATCGTTGCTGCGGATCGGCATGGCCTGGATGTGGAACGCGTAGCGTGCAGCGACGCAAAGCGTTGTCCGGACCGTCACGAATGCCTGTCCTGACAGGCTTGATTTCGATATATCGAAGATATATCCTGCGACCCTCCCCAAAACCCGCGCGAGGCCAGGAAGGCTCGCCATAGGAGTTCTTGTGACGACGACTGCGTCCTCGCCTGCCGCCGAACCGGGCGGCATGGGCTTTTCCGGTTATCAGAAATTCGTCGTGGCCGTGCTGGCCTTCCTGCAGTTCACCATCGTGCTGGATTTCATGCTGCTGGCGCCGCTGGGTGCGCTGGTGGTGCCGGCCCTGCACATCACGCCCGAAAAGTTTGGCCAGGTAGTGTCCGCGTATGCGTTTGCTGCGGGCGTATCAGGCATTCTCGCGGCCGGCTTTGCCGATCGCTTCGACCGCAAAAAGCTGCTCCTGATCTTCTACAGCGGCTTCATGCTTGGCACCTTGTTCTGCGCGCTTGCGCATACGTATACGCTGCTGTTGCTGGCGCGCATGTTCACGGGCCTGTTCGCCGGCGTAGTCGGCGCAGCGTCGATGGCGATCGTCACTGATCTGTTCCCGTTGTCGATGCGCGGACGCGTGATGGGTTTTATCCAATCGGCGTTCGCGGCCAGCACGGTGCTGGGTTTGCCGTTGAGCCTGTGGCTGTCCAGCCACTGGGGCTGGAATGCACCGTTCTTTTTGATCGTGGTGGTGTGTACGGCGGTGGGCGCTGCGATCCTTGGTCGGCTGCGTCCGGTCAATGCGCATCTGGCGCTGCGGCCGGATCGCAATCCGCTGCATCACCTGCTGCACACGCTGACTACGCGCGACTATCTGATCGGCTTTGCCACCACGGCCTTGCTGACCATGGGCGGCTTCATGCTGATGCCGTATTCGACCTTGTTCATCGTGAACAATCTCGGCATTCCCATGGCGATGCTGACGGTGGTGTATCTGATCACCGGTATGGTGTCGGCCGTGATGGGGCCGCTGCTCGGGCGCGCCAGCGATGTGTTCGGCAAGTTCCGCATCTTCGCCTTCGGCTGCGCGGTGACGATCGTGATGGTGCTGATCTATACGCGCATGTCGAACGTGACGCTGTGGACCTTGATCACGGTGAGCGCCTTGCTGCAGATCGGTATCTTCTCGCGCATCATCTCGTCGTCGGCCTTGATGTCCGCTTTGCCCAAGCCGAGCGATCGCGGTGCGTACATGTCGATCAGTTCCTCGCTGCAGCAGGTATCTGGCGGTCTTGCCGCGATGCTGGGCGGCATGGTGGTGGTCCAGTCGGCGGGCGACAGGTTGCTGCACTTCGACGTGCTCGGCGACATCCTGGTCTTCACGACGCTCGCTTCGTTTGTGTTGATGTATTTCGTCAACCGCAAGGTGATGGGGGCGGCCACTGCGCCTGCGCCACAGCCTGTGAAAAGCGATGCGTGAATATGCGCTTCTATGCTTGATGGCCATAGCGCACGTGTTTGTGCAATTGCATGCTTCAGCGTTCTGGTTGTCGGTAGCGTGGATAACAGGCAGACCATAGGAAGTGGTGCAGAGCATGTTTTACATCGAAGCCTCGCATTTCAGATCTGCGCTATGCGTCACCTGCCGTTTCACTAGCACTTCACGATGATGGGGGCACCTTTATGCGGGCGCGCATACATCACATGAGCTGGATGGGACATCTATCGCCCATGCCGCAGCTCGGCTCCGTGACGCAGTGTTGGTGTTCCTCGGTGTTCGTCATCCATCAGGCTCGACAATGTGATCCTTGGCCAAGGAGGGGCCACGCAAGCCGGAAGAATTTTCCTGATCACCATCAATGGCATCTCTTAAGGCAACACTGATCAAGTATCGCCGTCGTCATGATGTCTGGAAGGCTCGCAGGGTGTGCCGCGTGGCGCCGGGAAGACTGGCCGTCTTGCCAGGCCGCGCGGCGTAGCCTGCGGGCCTTCCAGACATCACCCCATCACTTTGAATTCAACATGTCGGGGCCAGCCCTGTCTGTTCGCAGGCCGCAGGGCCCCGTCTCGACGATGCGCCAGTCTGCCTTCGCCGACGGCCCTGCGGCCTGCGAACAGACAGGGCGGGTGACGACGGCGATACTTGATCAGTGTTGCCTTGAGTTATGAAGATTCGCGGCAGTCGTTCTGGCGCGAACGTGTGAATCTTTTTCTTCGCCCGCGCCTACAAATGGGTAATCAGAAAAATTTTTGGTAGCACGTTGTTTGCGAGATGCTCGCGGTAACGGTGTCCTTTCCAACAATGCTCAGGTGCTAAAACGTCGACCTCTGTCGGCCATCGTTGCATTCGAGCAGATTTTGTTTACTCGTCATCTTCAAGCGTGCTTCTTATGCATGGTCGGTGTCATGCATTGTCATGACGCCGTCGGGCGGTGGCGAATGGCAAGCTTTTTTTCAATCATGATGAACATCTGATAGTCGATCGCAATGCGAGATTGAGGTAGGGCGTTGTATTTTCGTGTCGACGCGAGCGTAGTGATCAACCCATGCAAGCCGTTAATCCCGGACAGGAATAAGGAGCTGAACATGAACGATTCTGCCGCCATGGATTCTGTAATCTCCCGTATCAAAGCGTTGGCTGCGCGTATTGGCGTAAAGGACATCGCGCCGATTGCATTGGAGTCACGTGCGCAATTTCGCCGTCGCGTGAAAGGCACGCTGAGTACCACCGAGGCGACCGACCTGTATCGCGAAGCGCAGCGCCAGCTGAAAGACGCTCGATTGTTCGAGGCTAAGCTCATCAGTCGCAGCTCGCCTGCGCTCAAGACCATCAAGAGCTTGAGCGACAATGCTGAGCGCGTAAACCTGTTGGGATACGAGGATGAATTCGGCGGCCGCGCGTTGCGCTATACGCGTCCCGGCACGGTTTCTTCGATGTTCTCGCCGGCGGCTTATCTGACCGAATTGTACCGCGAGGCTCGTAACTTGCACGGGCAGGACAGCCCCTGCCATATCGACAACCGCCGGCCCGATCTCAAAAGCCTGGTCCTGAGCCAGGACAATATGGACGTGGAAGTGCCTGCGCTGGAATTATGCGACGAGGTGCTGATCAGCAAGGTCGCCACCGTAATGAATCAGAATGCGGGCACCGTGCTGCGTCATCTTGCCGAGCGCCGGGCAAGTGGGCAGACGCCTTACCACGATCTATATACGCGGGTACGCGAGGGGGTGCGTCTGAAGGCGCCGACATTCCCCGATGTCGATACGGTGCCGCACGTGCTGGCCGATATCCAATTGCCCCGTGCGGCAACCGAGATGGATATATCGCCGGAGGACTGGAGGCTTCTGACGGAAGAGATTTCCCGCGACGATAACGGGGAAATGTTCCTTAGAAATTTCGGCGATGTATCCCCGCACCAGTTGATGAGCGTTTCGGTGCTGGCGCGCTGGTACCAATGCAGCGCAGAAGACATCAGGACATTGATTGCGGCGCAGCATAGCTACGTGGGTCTGCGGCTACCGATATTGGACTTGGTTTCGCTCGATGGCGATCGGATTCAATGCCACGGATTCCTGTCATCTTCCGCAAATCCTACGACCGATCTCGGTCCGGATGATGAGGATATTGAAGATCTCGAATTTGCACACCTTTATCCAAAAGGCGATGGGTTGTTCAGGCTGGTGGTTCGGTTTAAGAATGTGCCAGGAGCAACGGGAACTGGCCGTCAACTCTATGCAAGGGTGGGTAGCAGCGGTGCTGAGCAACTGGTCAATAGCGGTGACACTTATGTCTGGCCCGATATCACTGGTGATGGCACCATCCGTGGTGTTCCGGTAGACGCTGAGGGGCAGGTTTTGCCATGCCTGTTGCTTCTTCGCCGTCCAACCAATGCAAACAAGCAACGATATAGCACGGTTTCTTTTGCCAGGGCGACCGGTACCAATGAGGGCCTTCTCCGTCACTGGCTGCTGCGGTTCAATGTGTTCGTTCGTTTGTGGCGCGCCACTCAGTTCGCGCCACTAGCGTTGCGTCAAGCGCTGGGCCGCCTTACGAAGGAGGACTACCATGTCTCCGGCGAGGTGCTTGAGCAGTTGGCTCTGGCCAAACGTTACATGCGGCGTTACGGCATTGAGTTGGATGACGCCATGGTGTTGGGCGGCGCTGCCATATCCGCATTCACTGAGGAAGGTGAGGTCGGTCAATTCGATCGCATTTTCAATTCGCCTCCTTTCAATGGTTTCCGTTTGCCAAGAAGCACGTTACATATATCTTTGGATCCATCCAGCGAGAATTATTCGAGGGCGTCATCAACGAACCAGTCGATTTGTGCTGGATTAGGTGTGGATGCCTTTGAGTTGTATCTGATGGCGAGGGCAACTGCCTTAAATGTCAATATTAATCACTACTCCCATTGGTATCGAGTTTCGCTGATTGCCAGAATTCACGGTCTGAGTGTTTTGGATCTGTCGTTGCTGTGGCAAGCCTATGGCTATGCCGGAAACTTTTCTGGCCTGGAATCCCAGCTGCGGCAACGCATTGAAACGACCTACCGTGCCGTGCAGGATTTGCGCAGCATGGACGTGACGCCCTATGAACTGTGGGCGATGACCACTGCGCAGTCTGTGACCGTCACGACGCCCGAGTTGCGGAATTTTTTGCAAAGCCTACAAGCGATTGAGGTGGGCGTGGACAATGACTTGCCTGCGATGCTGGCACCTGAAGTGGCCGTCTTGTTGGAGTTGCCCTCCTTGGAGGCGGCGCAAGCCGTATTGCAATGGGTAGATCGGCTTGGGCCGGGCCGGCTCAACCTGCAAGCGTACTGGGACAAAGTAAAGGCCGGCAAACATGACGATGTGTCGGTTGTTGCGTTTACGTGTGCACTGCTGCAACGGGCATGGGTGGCACGAAAGCTTGCACTGCCGGCATCGGCTTTGTTGCTGTTCGTCAAGCAGCCGTTGCGGTTGGATCCGCAAGAGGATGAGAGGTTGCTCGGCACGTTGGCTCAGACTGTGATGGCATTGCACCGCTGTGCCCGGTGGCTAAATGGTCTGGGCGAGGGCGCCACGGCAGCGCTCACCGAGTTCATCGAAGGCAATGGGCTGACGCCACAGGGCTTGGCCACCGCCATCAGGCGGCAAAGCAACGAGGTTGCAAGCGCGGCCAGCTACGCGAAACTTCGCAACCAGATTCAAGACGATCAACGCCTGGCAAGCTGGACGGAGATCGACGCGGTGCTGCAATGGTTGTCGCTCGGCGATCTGCTGAGCATGCCGCCCATCGGTATCTCGGAGTTGTTGGATCTCAGTTATGGGGCGGCTGCTGAGGTTGACCCATGGGGCCGTTGGCAGAAGGTGGCAGACTTTGTACGAGGAGGTTTGACGGAGGAGGAATTAACGGCGCTGGAAGCTATCCGGCTGCCGCGGCTAACAGCCGCGCTGTGCAGCGCATTGATGTCAGCCGTGGGCTCCAGGGCACTGCCTACAACGGCCACAACCAGCCGAGAGGCGCTGTATGCCTATCTGTTGCTCGACAACCTTAACAGTGGACACATCCGGAGCACGCGCATTGCCGAAGCCATTGCCAGCTTGCAATTGCATATTCATCGCGCGCTGACAGGCGTTGAGCAACCCGAGGACAGCGCGCCGCTATCCTGGCAATTCTTTATCGACTGGCAGCCATACAACAGCCGCTATGCCACCTGGGCCGGTCTGTCGAAGCTCATTTACTACCCTGAAAACTATATTGACCCCACAGTCCGGCACGGCCAGACGATGCTGATGACCGAGATGCTGCAGCAGCTTGGCCAGGCGCAATTGAACGTGGATACGGTCGGCGACGCCTTCCAGGCGTATCTGACCGGCTTCGAGGAAGTGGCCAACTTGCGCGTAATCAGCGGTTACCACGATGATCTGGACGCCACCAAGGGTAAGACCTATTTCGTGGGGCGCAGCGATGCGGGCGAGTATTACTGGCGCAGCGCCGATGAAAACAAGCGCGCTGAGACCGGGGTGTTGCCCGCCAACGCCTGGGCCGACTGGCAGAAGATCGGCTGCGCGCCGGCGCCGCATGGCGAGCTGATCCGCCCGGTAGTGTTCAAATCGCGGCTGTACGTTTGCTGGTTGGAGCGGCGGGATGTGACGCCGCCGGATGACACAGGCCATCTGCCTGAGAAGCGTGAGTATCAACATGAACTCAAGATATCGCATCGGCGCTACGACGGCAGCTGGAGCATACCTTTAAGCCTTGATGTGCCGGAAAAAGTTGGCGAGATCATTGTTAATGCCGATTCGGCGCTCTATTGCAGCAACTACCATGCGGAAGATGCACTGATCGTCGTGGTCTACAAGAAGCCCGGCGCAGCAGGCGACGTGCCCGGAGTAGATGGGCTCCATGGGTTCCGTATCCGAAGCGATATGACGGTCGATACGGAACACAAGAGCGAATATTTCCATGGCATTCTGCAAGTCGTGCCTCATGAGCTCGATACGGCGGAGCTGAAACGCGTCAATAATATTTTGCAGCTAGTAGGTTTTAGTGTGCCTACTGTCGTGCCGTTCTCTCTGGAATCATCTGGAGGTGGGCAATTGAATGGCCGTATCGACAATATATCGATAACCACGCCAGAGCCCAGTACCGGAAAGCTATCGATCGGTATGGATGTTTCGTTCGACGCGGTCCTGCCTGGGCCATGGCAGATTCTCGTGGGTTATCTTTCCGCCGATCAATCGAGCGCGATCAGGCGATTCAGCAGCGCTCCAGATGGGGTGTGGAATGCGTTGGTCGCAAACGATGGCACCATCCTGCTTCATGGCGTAGCGGCAGGCCCGCCTACAAGAATCGACATCGACCATCCTGGCGGTACGTCGCAGGCAGATTACGTCGAATATTTTCCGGAACATGGCGGTGTCTATAAATATCGTTCAAACGTAGCAGTAGGAGCGATACGCTTCATGGATGTAATTCCATCGGGTTGGTTACCCATATCTAAGCGTCTTCTTGAGAGAAACGACCATCTTGCGGAAGATGGCGTATCCATCGAATTCGAAATTGATAATGATCTCGTCGTCAAGCGCTACGTTGATCATCAGAGCCCGGACAGCCGTTTTGAACCATGGTGGGCGTATGTCAGGTTTGCCCGATTTGTAATTGATGTAGACGAGAGGCCTGCGCGCAAAAATATTCCCTTTCAGGTCATTGCGGGGGGCATGTCCGTGTCCAGGCATATACCCGTGACTGCCCAGATCAACTCCAGCACCAATGTCATCACCTTGGGTACGGCAGATAATGGGGCGCAGTACATGGAGCTGCTGGCGGAGCGGCTGGCGTATCGCACGCGCCTGAACACCTTGTTCGCACGTAAATTGGTATCGAAGGCGGAAGGTGGCGTCGACGCCATTCTCAATCTACAGACTCAGCAGATACCCGAGCCGCCCTTGGGGTTGGGGATTTATCTTACGCTGCAACTACCGCGCTATCAGCCGTCGATTCACGGCGATGAACCGTGGGTGAAAATCTACTATTCCTACTTTCTCAAGGAAAAAGATCAGTATCTCTGCTGGGAGGGCCGTGTCGATCCGTATCGCACAACGGAGGTGACATTGTTCGTGCCTTATCCGGAAGGGGGCTGGGCGCCGCATGGAAGCACAGGCAAGCCCGGCCCGCACAATGACGCCAATATCGACATTCAGTACAAGGCGACTGACAGCCTCG
The DNA here is from genome assembly GCF_051954575.1 of Dyella sp. GTDB lineage: Bacteria > Pseudomonadota > Gammaproteobacteria > Xanthomonadales > Rhodanobacteraceae > Dyella_B. The sequence goes on from NZ_JBQCHP010000041.1 coordinate 47,076, forward strand.
CCATATACCACCGTTCTGTCTGGCTCAGTTACGTACCGGCGTCCAATACCGCGACCATCATGCGACCATCGGCGGAGCTGCCTCTTAATCCGGGCATCGCCGACCGTGTTTTCATCTCCACCCAGCAAACCGAGCCAATGGATTTTGCGGGTGCCAACGCGCTGTACTTCTGGGAGCTCTTCTATTACGCCCCCATGATGATCGCCCAGCGCATGCTGGACGAGCAGCGCTTCGACGAGGCCCAGCGCTGGCTCAATTACGTATGGAGCCCGTGCGGCCGCCCGCTGCGCGACGATGATGGGCAGATCGACGACTGGACCAAGCGGCAGTGGAACGTTCGCCCCTTGCTGGAAGATGTGTCCTGGAATAGCGATCCGCTCGATTCCAGCGACCCGGACGCCGTGGCGCAGCACGACCCCATGCACTACAAGGTCGCCACCTTCATGCGCGCGCTCGATATCCTGATCGCACGTGGCGATGCGGCGTATCGCAAGCTGGAGCGCGATACGCTCAACGAAGCCAAGATGTGGTACAGCCAGGCGTTGAATCTGCTCGGCGAGCGGCCCTTCGTCGATGCGGATACGGCCTGGGATGCTCCCACTTTGGGCCAAGCCGCCAGCGATAGCGCGCTGAGCGAATATTGGGCGATGCTGAGCCGGGTTATGCGCGGGTTCGGCGCGGATGAGTCAGGCGATGGTGCGAATGAGCCGTCGGAGCGCTCGGCAAACAGTCTCTTGAAGGTCTTCGTGCCCGAGATCAATGACATGTTGTTCGGCTATTGGGACACGCTTGCCCTGCGCATGTATAACTTGCGCCACCATCTTTCCATTGACGGACAACCGCTGAGTCTACCGATATACGCCACGCCGGCCGATCCCAAGGCGCTGCTGACGGCGGCGGTTGTCGCCGCGGGCGGCGGCAACGATCTGCCCAAGGTCGAGGACAACCACGAATGGCGTTTTACCACCATGCTGGACAGCGCCAAGAGCATGGTGTCGCAGCTGATCGGCCTGGGTACGACGATCCGCCTGTTGATTGATCGCCAGGATGCCGAAGCGCTTGCCATGCTGCTGGGAACGCAGGCGGGCGAACTGATGCTGGACAGTTTGAAGCTGCAGGATCAAACGCTCATGGAGTTGGAGGCCGACGAGCAAGCGTTGAAGGAGTCACGCACTGCTGCGACGAACCGCCGCGACCATTATCAGCGGCTTGTCAAAGAGGGGGTGAGTTTATATGAGGGCCTCGCGGAAGGCGCACTAAGCTTCGCGAAGCTGGCCAAGGTAAGAAGCATGCCATTGGTGTTCGCGATAGCTGCGGCCAAAACATTACCTAATAAGCTTGGTTTCACTACAGGTCCTGAAACCTGGGCGGGTACGCCCGTCGCGCTTAAAGATATTTCCGAAGTCGTCAGTGCAATCGCTGAAGTGACGGGCGATAGGCTCAAAATGGAGGCGGGGTATGAGCGCCGCCGTCAAGATTGGGATCTCGCGCGCAAGAATGCAGAAGGAGAAGTACGTATTTTAAACGCCCAGCTGAGAGTCCTGAAAATACGCCAGGAATCGGCGCGCCTGCAAAAAGCGCATCTGGAAACGCAACAGGCACAAACGCAGGCGCAGTTCGCCTTCCTGCAGACCAAGTTTACCGGCCAAGGCCTGTATAGCTGGCTGCGCGCCCGGCTGGCGACGGTGTTCTATCAGTATTACGACCTGACCGTAGCGCGTTGCCTGATGGCGCAAAAAGCTTTTCAGCGGGAACTTGACGACGAAACGGCGGATTTCATCAAGCCGGGTGCTTGGCAGGGTAACTGGGCCGGCTTGTCGAGCGGCGAGACGCTGCTTCTGAATCTGGCGCGCATGGAAGACGCCTACCTGAAGGGTAGTGCCCGAGGGTTGGAGGTGCGCCGCACGGTGTCACTCAGCATGGTGTATGAAGCGCTCGAAGCGCCGTTCATGCTCGGCGATGCCGTGGCGGCCTTGATCAACGGCAGCACCCAGGCCTATGGCCAGGAGAAGACCGCCGTATCGATAGAGGATGGATGCCTGGCAATCAAGCTTTCACTGAAGGATCTGCGTTTGCAGGACGACTATCCGCACTACGCCGGCAAAAAACGCCGAATTAAGCACATCGGCGTGTCATTGCCTGGGATGCTGGGGACTTCTCAGGACATTCAGGCCGAGCTTGGCTATAGCGACCATGCCAGTCTGTCAAAGGGCATCCATGCCATGGCCGTATCGCATGGCGTGCAGGATGACGGTTTGTTCCGCCTGGACTTCCATGACGGCCGCCTTCTGCCGTTCGAAGGCGTCAATGCGGACAGCGGCGTGCTGGCGTTGAGGTTTCCCAATCCAACCGGCAAGCAGAAGGGAATGCTCGAAAACTTGAGCGATGTCATCCTGCATATCCAATATGTGATTCGGTAGCGGATAAACCGGATGGATTCTGCTCGGCGAATGACCTTCACTTCAAACCTCGCCACTCATGAGTTGCCCGGCCGCCAGCGCGGCCGGGCGCCAGCCTCACGGAATAGTGATTCGGCGCGTGCGCTCAACCAGCGGTCGGCAACGGCGATCAGTTCATTTTTTTCATAAAGCAAGGGACACGCGTCGCGTTGCCATGGCGGGATCGCGCCGGCTTGAAACAGTGAACGAAGATCGCGTGTATATCGATCACCGGCTGGCTTGATCCGTTCGCCGCCGCTGCGCCAGCGTACGGTCAAGGCAATCGGAAGCGTTGCTTCGGGTTCCAGACTCAAGCGACCACCATCAGGCAAGCGTAGCGGTTGGCCCTGCCATTGCAGTGCCGCGCACGCATCGGTTGCGTGGCTCGGCGCCATCGCCCATAGGCGATGCTTCCAGACATGCACTTCGGCACCCGCCCATTGGATGCACGGCAGCTGGCCGTCCTGTGCGGTGCATTGGCGTTCGATCTGCTGGCGCTGTGCCGTGGTCGGCGCCGGCAATCCCTGCGCGTGCAGCCAATGCGCCAGCAGCGGATCGCGCAGTGCGGCGGGCAGCGCGAGCCAGCCGCGTACATCGAGGCTGTTGGTGGTGTCGTCGCGCAAGGTTTCCAGCGCAGCGAGCCAATCGTTCTGCAGCGTATCGGCGGCGGCGCGGCACAGCTTGGCGCTGTGCGTGATGGAGATCGCCGCGTGCGGCCAATGCGCCTTCAATAACGGAATCACTTCGTGCCGCAGGTGATTGCGCGCGAGTTGTCGATCGTCGTTGGACGGATCATGGACGCTAGGCAGGTCGTGCGCCTGAACATAATCGAGCAGCAGCTGCCGCGGCACGTCGAGCAACGGTCGCCATACTAGACCTTGTCCCAAGGGGCGCTCCGCCCGCATTCCTCCAAGACCTTCCGGCCCGGCGCCGCGCAACAGTTTCAGCAATACGGTTTCCGTCTGATCGTCCAGGTGATGCCCGAACACCAGGCGTTCGTCCGCATGCAGGTGTTCGGCAAAGATCGCGTAGCGCGCCTGGCGCGCCGCCGCTTCCAGACCGATGCCGCCGGATAGATCCACCTTGGTGACGTAGACGTCGCACGGCACGCTCAACGCTGCGCAGAACGCACGGCAATGCGCCGCCCAGCGCGCGCTTTCGGCCTGCAGGCCGTGATCCACATGCAAGGCTCGCAAGCCGCGCGCACGTGCTGCGGGTGAATGTGCCAGGGCATGCAGCAATGCAGTGGAATCCGGGCCGCCGCTATACGCCACGCACAAGGCGCCTTCGGGCCGCCCCTGCAGGGCGGCGTCGAGCAGTGTCGGCAAAGTGTTTTGGGCCATGAGCGCTTTCACTCGCGCGCTGCCGGCTTCCGCTTGTTGCGCACATAGATCGCCTTGGGCCTTCCTTCGCCCGGACTGCGCCGATCCAGTTCGAACAGATCGATCGCCGCGATCAGGTCGCTCAGCTTGCCGTAGCCGTAGCTGCGCGAATCGAAATTCGGGCGCTGCTTGGTGATGATCGAACCCACGCCGCCCAGCCCCGCCCAGCCTTCGTCGTCGGAGGCGGCGTCGATGGCGTTGCGCAGCAGGTTGATCAGGCCTGCGTCCTTCTTCAGTTGCGCCGGCGAGCGTGGTTGCAACGGCTGTTCTTCGTCCGCCTTGGAAGCGAGGATTTCGGTGTAGATGAACTTGTCGCACGCGGCCACGAACGGCTCGGGCGTCTTGCGTGCACCGAAGCCGTAGACGATCAGGCCCGATTCGCGAATGCGCGCGGCCAGTCGCGTGAAGTCGCTATCGCTGGATACGATGCAAAAGCCATCGAAGCGCCCGGAATAGAGCAGATCCATCGCATCGATGATCATCGCCGAGTCGGTGGCGTTCTTGCCGCTGGTGTAGCTGAATTGCTGGATCGGCTGGATCGACTGCGTAAGCAGTTGTTCCTTCCAGCTCTTGAGCTGGGTGCCGGTCCAGTCACCGTAGGCGCGTTTGACATGGGCCGTGCCGTACTTGGCCACTTCGGCCAGCAGGCCGTCGGTGATGGCCGGTTGGGTGTTGTCCGCGTCGATCAGCACGGCGAGTTTGGTGGCTTGGTCGTTGGCCATGGGCGCAGTCGGCTGGGAGGGCGGAGGGGATGGTAGCGCGTCCGCCGGGGCGCACGGCGGTATCGAATCCGGTCCATGCCTTCACCCGTACTTAATCCCGGCAGGTTCAATGTGGGCGCGTCTCGCTAGCCACACGGCGGCGAGGCGATGGGGAAGCAAGCGCGGGCCGCTTCTGCACGGGTCGATGCGCTGGAAACAAGCGAAATCAGTCGATGAGTCGGGATCAAGGAGGGACCGTCCATGCTGACACCGCAACTGTCTTTTTCGCATTGGCTACCCGAAGTAAGCGCCTTGGTAACCGCCGCCGCCCGGATCGGGCTGGAGTTCGTGCTGGCGCTGGTGATCGTGTTGCTGGGTTTCTGGGCCTCCAACCGGGTGGTGGCGCTGCTGCACAACGCGATGCACAAGATACATACCGATGCCACCTTTATTTCGGTGATATGCAATTTCGCCAAGTGGGCCGTGCGCGTGGTGGCCTTTATCTTCGCACTTGGCCAGATCGGAGTGGCCACCGCCAGCGTGCTCACCATGCTGGGCACGGCGGGACTTGCGATCGGGCTGGCCTTGCAGGGCACGCTGCAGAACATCGCGGCGGGACTCATGCTGTTGCTGTGGCGGCCGTTCCGGGTAGGCGACATGATCGAAAGCGCCGCGCCGGTGACCGGAACGGTGGTGGACGTCACGCTGTTCACCACCCATCTGCTCAAGCTCGACGGCACGATGATGTACGTGCCCAACAGCCAGCTATGGTCCAATCCGGTAACCAACCTCAGCGCGCGTCCCCACCGCCTGATGAACTTGCAGGTGTTGATCGCCCGGCGCGATGACATCGAGATTGCGCTGGGCGTGCTCAGCCGCCTCATCGAAGCCGATCCGCGCATCCTCAAGGAGGATGGCGCCCAGTCCAGCGCCGTGGTGGCCGACTACACCGAACTGGGGACCAGGCTCAGCATGCTGGTATGGACGAAACTGGCCGATTTCTATCCCACGCGCGCCGATCTGCTGCGGATGATCAAGCCGCAGTTGGAGGCGGCCGGCTGCACCATTCCGTGCATACTGTCCCGGCAACCGCCCGCGTCGGCGCCGCTGATGTTGCGCAAGCAAGAAAGCGGCAACGTGGCGACCATGGCTTAGGGCCCGTTCGCACTATTGGCGTGGCCCTAGTGAACTTGCTCGAATGCGAGCAGACGACTTTCCAGTACCCACTGCACGGTGGCCTTTTCGCTGCCGGCCAGAAAGCGCTGGCAGGCAGCGCCAGGATGACTATCGCCAAGTGCGTCGCCCTGGCAGGCCTTCGATGCCCACAGGCTTTCGCCTGGCAGGAAACTGTAGGTGAGGCTGTTGCGCGCCAACTGTTTCAGCGTGGCATAGCTCAGTCCGAAATCCTCGGCGGCGCGCACGTATTCGTGGGTGAGGTCGATGCGCGAGACGCCTTCGTCATCGGTGGACAGCGCCACCGGCACGCCGTGCTGGAGATATATCGGCAACGGATGATCCGCGCCGCGCACGCCCAGGATCACGTCGTTGCTGGTGAGATTGATCTCCACCATCACGTGTCGTTGCGCCATCTCCTCGAGCAGGCTTTCGGGATGGTCTTCATACATCACGTCCACGCCGTGGCCGATGCGTTCGGCATGCGCCACGTCGATCGCCTCGCGAATGTGGAAGCGCAAGCCACCCGGCGGCACCAGGCCGGGCGCCAGTTCGCCTGCATGCAGGCTGATGTGCACCTTCGGATACAGGCGATGCAGGTATTGGAGCATGTGCATCTGCAGGTCGTAATCGCGCATCGACAGATAACCGTCTTCGGGCATCACGAAATTGATGCCGACCCAGCGCGGATCGGCCGACGCCAGCTCGAAGCCGAGCAGGGTCTGCGCGAACACGCGCTCGGGCGCCGCGCCGCGCAGCACTTGATACAGAAAACGCATCTGCACCGCGCAGCCGGGGTCGGCCTGGGCGCTGTCGCAATGTTGCTGGCGCTTGCGTTCCGCCAAGGCCTGGGTGAGCAGTTGTTCGTCGGCGGCCATGTCGTCCTTCAAGCCGTGCGCCAGCAGTTGTTTGCGCATCGCATCGAAATCGGCTTGCCAGCCCAGTGTGCGCGCCAGTTCCCTGGCGTGCGCAAACGGTGGCGTCACCATCAGTTCCAGGTATTGCTCGTTTTGCGTGGCGGCGCGTGTGCTCACCTCGGTGAGCCAGTCGCCCATATGCCGTTCTGGCGAAACGGCCTGGAAGCGGCCGAAGCTGTCGAAGAAATGGTCATGTCCCGAGTTGCCCGCGGAAGGCACGAAGCTGCGCATGGAGAAAACGTCTACCAGCGTGTCGTAGAAATGCTGGTCGTTCAGCGCATCGGCGGCGGGACGCTGGCCGTCGCCGCAGTTCGGGGCGCTGACGCGGTGCTTGTCGATCAGGCTGGATGTGGCGATGTCCACGCACAAACCATCCGCCGCGGCTTGCGCGATCCACGATTCGGCATACACCGCGCCACTCAAGTGATTGTGCAGGTCGCCACCCTTGGGCATGGCGGCGAGAAACGCGTGCAAGGCAAGCGGTCCTTGCTGGCGGGCTGCGTCGAAGGCCCTGGCGGTGCGCGCCTCGGCGGCGTCAGCAAGCTTCGGCGCGCCTTGCGCGGAAACGTGAGTCGCACAGATCGACAGCGCGCCGATGAGTGCGCAGCGCAAAAGAGAGCAAGCCTGCATGGAAGCATCACCAAGTGAATGTCGGGCGATTCTTCAGCAAAATTCGACAGGCTGCCAGTCCGCAGGGTGGGATGCGAACCCCAACACCTGTCAGCTGCGGAAATTCAATTCCACGCCGACGCCGGCCGGATCAGTGAGAAACAGCTGCACCTGCGGCGGCATATCCACCACGTCGATGCGATAGGGGACGCCGGCCGCATCCAGTTTGGCGCGCATGGCCGGAAGGCCTGCGCAGGCGAAGGCAATATGGTCCAGCCCGCCGGTGGTTTGCGCACGCGCTTCGCCCGTCAGATGCATCACCGGCTCGGTGCCCGCATACAGCCAATAGCCGCGCGAACCGGAACGGAACGTAGGACGCGGACCTTCGCGCAGGCCGATCACATCTACATAGAAATGGCGAACTCGCTCGAGCAGCTCGACGGGCGCGCTGAGGTTGACGTGATCGATACCTTGCACGCCCGCCATGCTGCATGCGCCTATTCGATGTAGGCGCCGTAACTGCGCAGGCGACGATAACGCTGCTCGAGCAGTTGCGGCACCGGAATGGCCTGGAGCTTGTCCAGTTCGTTGAGCAGTACCGCCTTCAGGCGCACCGCCATCGATTGCGGATTGCGATGGGCGCCGCCGAGCGGCTCGCGGACCACCTTGTCGATCAGGCCCAGTTCCAGCAGACGTGGCGCGGTGATGCCCAGCGCTTCGGCAGCGTCCTTGGCCTTTTCCGCGCTCTTCCACAGAATCGAGGCGCAGCCTTCCGGCGAGATCACGGAATAGGTCGAATACTGCAGCATGATCGTGCGATCGCCCACGCCGATCGCCAGCGCGCCGCCCGAGCCGCCTTCGCCGATCACTGTGCAGATCACCGGTACTTTCAGCTCGGCCATTTCCAGCAGATTGCGCGCGATGGCTTCGCTCTGGCCGCGCTCTTCGGCGCCCACACCCGGGTAGGCGCCGGGCGTGTCGATCAGCGTCAGCAGCGGCAGTTTGAAACGTTCGGCCATCTTCATCAGGCGCAGCGCCTTGCGATAACCCTCCGGCCGCGGCATGCCGAAATTACGGCGCACCTTGCCCTTGGTATCGCGCGCCTTCTGGTGGCCGATGATCGTCACCGGGCGACCGTTGATGCGGCCGATGCCGCCGACGATGGCGGCATCATCGGCGTAGGCGCGATCGCCGGCCAGTTCGTGGAATTCCTCGCATATCACGCCGATGTAGTCGAGCGTGTACGGACGGGCGGGATGGCGCGAGAGCTGGGTGATCTGCCAAGGCGTGAGGTCGCGGAAGATGTCGTTGGTCTTCAGCTTGAGCTTTTCGCGAAGACGGCCGACTTCTTCGTCGATATTGAACGACTGGCCGGAGCTGGCATGCCGCAGCTCCTCGATCTTGGCCTCCAGCTCGGCAATCGGTTGTTCAAAATCGAGGAAATTGGGATTCATTCGGGCACTAGGTGGCACAGAAGCGGGGCAGTATACCCGGGGCGCGTGACGGGGCGGGAACGGGGGCGTATGGGGCGTTACTCGGCGGTGACCATTGCCCTTATTCCGACTTCACGATCCTCACCCCCGCCCCCAGCACCCCTGGCATGCCCCGCACCGTGCGCAGCAGCTCCGGAATGGCGTGCACCTTCCACTCCTGCCCGAACTCGATGTCCGCCTGCGCCAGTGCGTTGTGATAGCCGCTGAGCAGCACGGCCGCGTTGCCGCCGCGATGGCCGGCCAGGGCCTGGCGGAACTGGGCGATGAAGTCGGGGCCGATGCCGTTCACCTTCACGCGCAGCAGCCGGGCGAAGCGGCGACAGGCGTCGGCCAAGGTGTAGGCGCTGCGGGCGCGCACCTGGAAGCCGCCACCGGAGAAGTCGTCGATGCGCAGGCCGCCTTCCACCACCAGCAACTCGTCGCGGGTGAGCAGGGGGGCGACCTGCTGGTAGAGCTCGCCAAAGAAGCTCACCTCGATGCTGCCGGTGCCGTCTTCCAGCCGTACGAAGGCGTCGCTGTCGCCGCGTTTGCGTACGGCCACCACCATGCCGGCGACGGTCCAGGGCGTGTCGGGGCCGCGTCGGAAGCGATTGTCGTCGCCGTCGTTCTTGCGCGGGCGCGGCGGCTGGTAGCGGTCTGCGATTTCGCCCAGCGGGCAGGTGGACAGCTGGGCCAGTTCCTCGCGCCACGGATCGGTGGGGTGGCCGGAGAGATAATGGCCGAGCGTGTCGCGCTCGCCCTGCAGCTTTTGCTCCAACGGCCATTCCGGCGCGGTGGGCAGATCCACCTGCACCACGGGCGCGGCGGCGCCCAACGCAGCGCCGAACATGTCGTTCTGGCCAGACTGGCGATCGCGCAGGTGCTGTTCGGCCGCCTTGATCGCATCCGGCAGTTGCAGCATCAGGCTGGCGCGGGTGGGCGCCAGGGCGTCCAGTGCGCCGGAAAGGATCAGCGCTTCCAGCACACGGCGGTTGAGTTTGGTGGGGTCGACGCGGCGGCAGAAATCGGCCAGATCCTTGTACGGGCCGCCTTGCTTGCGTTCCTCGGCGATCGCCTCGCAGGCGCCCTGGCCGACGCCCTTGATCGCACCTAGTCCGTAGCGGATCACCCGGGGCTCGACGGCTTCGAACATGAAGACAGAGGCGTTCACGTCCGGCGACAGGATCTTCAGATCGATCGCGCGCGATTCGTTGAGGAAGGTCACCACCTTGTCGGTGTTGTCCATGTCCGACGAGATCGTCGCGGCCATGAATTCGGCCGGGTAGTGGGCCTTCAACCACGCGGTCTGGTAGGAAACCAGCGCGTAGGCGGCGGCGTGCGACTTGTTGAAGCCGTAGCCGGCGAATTTTTCCATCAGGTCGAAGATGGCGTCGGCTTTTTCGCCGCTGAGCCCGTCCTTGGCGGCGCCTTCGCGGAACTTGGCGCGCTCCTTGGCCATTTCCTCGACTTTCTTCTTGCCCATCGCGCGGCGCAGCAGGTCGGCGCCGCCGAGCGAGTAGCCGCCGACGATCTGCGCCATCTGCATCACCTGCTCCTGGTAGACCATGATGCCGTAGGTCTCTTTCAGGATGGGCTCGACGCGCGGATCGGGATATTCCACTTCCTCGCGGCCGTGCTTGCGCGCGACGAAGCTGGGAATCAGGTCCATCGGGCCGGGGCGATACAGCGCCACCAGCGCGATGATGTCTTCGAAGCGGTCGGGTTTCGCGTCCTTGAGCATGCGCTGCATGCCGGAGGATTCGAGCTGGAACACGGCGACGGTCTGCGCCTTCTTCAGCAGCTCGTAGGGCGCCGGATCGTCCAGCGGCAGCGCGGCGATATCCAGTGGTTCTTCACCGCTCTTGGCGCGGCGCGCGTTGATCGCCTTTACCGCCCAATCGATGATGGTGAGCGTGCGCAGGCCGAGGAAGTCGAACTTCACCAGGCCGACCGCTTCCACGTCGTCCTTGTCGTATTGCGTCACCACGCCGCCGCCGCCCGGTTCGCAGTACAGCGGCGCGAATTCGGTGAGCGGCTTCGGGCTGATCACCACGCCGCCGGCGTGCTTGCCGGCGTTGCGCGTGAGGCTTTCCAGTTTGAGCGCCAGATCAACGAGCGTCTTGGCTTCTTCGTCCTGCTCGTACAGCTCGCAGAATTCCTTGACCACGCGATCGGGTTCTTTCTGCGATTTTTCGGAACGGCCGAGTGCATCCGAAAGCGTCAGATCGAGCGGACGCGGCGGAATCAGCTTGGCGATCTTGTCGACCGCGTTGTAGCCCATGCCGAGTACGCGGCCGGAGTCGCGCAGCACCGCCTTCGCGGCCATCGAACCGTAGGTGATGATCTGGCTGACGTGGTCGCGGCCGTATTTGCGCGCGACGTAGTCGATCACTTCGTCGCGGCGATCCATGCAGAAGTCGATGTCGAAGTCGGGCATCGACACGCGTTCGGGATTCAAGAATCGCTCGAACAGCAGATTGAATTGCAGTGGATCCAGGTCGGTGATCTTCAACACCCACGCCACCAGCGAGCCCGCGCCCGAACCGCGGCCCGGCCCCACCGGAATGCCGTTCTGCTTACCCCAGTTGATGAAGTCCGCCACGATCAGGAAGTAGCCGGGGAAGCCCATCTTGATGATCACGTCCAGCTCGCGTTCCAGGCGCGCTTCGTAATCGGCCAGCGTGTGGCCTTCTGCAAGCGGTGCGTGGGCGAGGCGTTCCTTCAGGCCTTCGCGTGCGATCTGGCGAATGTAGCTGGCCAGGTCGTGGCCTTCGGGCACCGGGAAATCGGGCAGGTAATAGGTGCCGAAGCTGAGTTCGAGGTTGCAGCGCTTGGCCAGCTCGACGGTATTTTCCAGCGCCTCGGGAATGTCCGCGAACAGCGCGGCCATTTCCTCGGGTGTTTTCAGGTATTGCTGGTCGCTGTAGTCGCGCGGGCGCTTGGGATCGGCCAGCACGCGGCCCTGGTGGATGCACACGCGCGCTTCGTGCGCTTCGAAATCGTCCTGCTTGAGGAAGCGCACGTCGTTGCTGGCGATCACCGGCAGATCGTGGCCGGTGGCGAGCAGCAATGCGGCGTTGTTCCATGCTTCCTCGCCTTCGCGGCCGCAACGGGTGAGTTCCAGGTACAGACGATCGGGAAACAGGTTCGTCAGCACGTGCAGGCGTGGTGCTGCGGCATCGGTGCCCTGGTTGACGGCGGTGCGTCCGATTTCGCTCTCGCGGCCGAGTAGGGCGATCAGGCCGGCCGTCGCACCGGGCGTGAGCCATGCGGCGTCGACCAGCGCGCGTCCGCCGTGCTGGCCTTCGCGCCAGGCGCGCGAGACCAGGCGCGAAAGATTGAGATAACCGTCGCGGTTCTGGCACAGCACCGTCATGCGCCAGGGGCGCGGATCGTCCGGCGCGCTGATCCACAGGTCGCAACCGCCGATCGGCTTGATGCCCGCCGCGCTGCACGCCTTGTAGAACTTCACCAGGGCGAACATGTTGCACTCGTCGGTGAGTGCGACGGCGGGCGCACCGGCCTGCACGGAAGCGGCGACCAGCGCCTTGATGCGGATGGTCGAGTCGACCAGCGAATATTCGCTGTGCAGATGCAGATGAGCGAAACGGACGGACATGGCTCGCACGCGAAGCAATGGCTCAGCCTAGCGGGGCGGGTCGGAGCGGGCAAGAATTGACAAGGGGCTGGAACGTAAATCGGGAATCGAAGAGCATGGTCGACGAGTTTGCACCGGACCGTTCTTAACTAGTCCCGATTGACGGCGCCTAAAACAACTGGCCTTGATCCAGCAGCAATCTGACCGGCTCGAAGCTGCGCCGGTGCTCGGCGCAGGGGCCAAGGCGCTGCAGCGCGGCGAGATGGGCCGGAGTGGGATAGCCCTTGTGGTCGGCGAAACCGTAGCCCGGAAATTGCGTATCCATCGCCACCATCAGGCGATCGCGGCTGACCTTGGCCAGGATCGATGCGGCGCTGATCGAGGGCTCCAGCGCATCGCCGCCGATGAGGGCGCGGGCGGGGCAGGGAAGGTTTTTCGGCAGCTGGTTGCCATCGATCAGCGCTTCGGTGGCGGCGGGCATCAGGCCGAGCAGCGCGCGCGTCATGCCGACCATGGTGGCCTGGAAGATATTGATGCGGTCGATTTCCTCGCGGTCGATCACCACCACGCTGTACGCCACCGCGCGTTCGACGATGCGCGCGTAAAGCGTTTCGCGCTTGGCCGCGGTGAGCTTCTTGGAATCGTCAAGGCCGTTGATGCGGCGGCGCTTGTTGAGGATCACCGCAGCGACCACCACCGGCCCTGCCAGCGGGCCGCGGTCGGCTTCGTCCACGCCCGCCACGAGCACCTGCTTGGTGATGGCTGCAGTCGCGTCCGGCGCGAGGGCGGCAGGCAGGGGAGTGGCTTGGACAAGTTCCATGGACGGGAAACCGGGATCAGCGCTTTATCGTAGCCGGTGCATCGATCAATTCAATGATCGCCGCCGCCGCATGATCGCCGGCATGGCCGGGCAGATGGCCGCGCAAGGCCTCGTGCAGTTGTTCGAATGCGGCGACGATGGCGCCGCGCCGCTCGCTGTCGCGGAACAGTTGCAGCGTGGCGTGCGTGAGCTTTTCCGCGGTGAAGTCGTCCTGCATCAGCTCGGGTGCCAGCACTGCGTCCTTGCCCATGCCGCAGGCGCGGGCGAGGATGTTGGGCAGCGCGTAGACATCGGTCTTGAGCATATTGAACAGGCGCGCGATGCGGTAGCTCCACGGCGATACGCGATAGCCGACCACCATCGGGCGCTTGGCCAGCATGGCCTCCAGCGTGGCCGTTCCGGACGCCAGCAGCACCACGTCGGCGGCGAGCATGGCTTCGTGTGCGTGGCCGTCGATCAGGATCGGCGCCGCATCGTCGTGCGGTCCCCGCGCAAGCATAGATTTCAGCGTGGCGAGCGCGCGCGAGTTGGCCGCCGGAATCACCACGCGCAAACCGGGCATGGCAGTGGCGATGCGACGGGCAGCGTCGAAGAAGATCGCGCCCATGCGTTCGAGTTCGGAATGCCGGCTGCCGGGCAGCAGCGCCAGCACCGGCGCATCCAGCGGCAACTGCAGGGTGCGGCGCGCCGGCACGCGGTCGGAAACCAGCGCAAAGCGATCGGCCAAGGGATGGCCGACGAAGCGCGCATCGATGCCGTGCCGCGCGTAGATCGACGGTTCCATCGGAAACAGGCACAGCACGCGATGCACGCTGAGGCCGATCTTGTCGGCGCGCTTCTCGCGCCACGCCCAGATCGATGGGCTCACATAGTGCACGGTGCGCAAGCCCGCCTGCTTCAAGCGACGCTCGACGCCGAGATTGAAATCGGGCGCATCGATGCCGACCACGATCGCCGGTTTCGCCGCCAGCAATCGCGCGACCAGTTCCTTGCGCAGCTTGAGCAGCCGTGGCAGGTGGCTGATCACTTCGGCGAAACCGAACAGCGACAGTTCGCGGATGTCGTACCAGGATTCGAAACCCTGCTGTTGCATGCGCGCGCCGCCGATGCCGATGAACCGCGCCTGCGGATAGCGTCGGCGCAACGCCGCGATCAGATCCGCGCCGAGCTGGTCGCCGGAATCTTCACCGGCGATCAGCGCGATCAGGGGCGCTTCGGTTTCAGCGGACATAGCGTGCGGGGCGCATGGCGGTTAGCGCGCCAGTCCGCGCTCGCTGCGATCGAGGAAATCCAGCATCGCGCGCACGTCCTCGCTGTCCTTGGCCTGCGCGACCAGTTGCTCGCGCGCCTCGGCCAGCGACAGGCCGGAGGTGTAGAGCGTGCGGTAGGCGCGCTTGATCGCCGTGATGCGCTCGGAATCGAAGCCGCGGCGCTTGAGGCCGGTGGTGTTCAGGCCGCGCGGACGGCCGCCCTGGTCGTTGGCCATCATCAGGAACGGCGGCACGTCGGCACCGAGCAGGCAGCCCATGGCGATGAAGGCGTGCTCGCCGATCTTGCAGAACTGGTGCGCGCCGGAATAGCCGGAGAACACCGTCCAATCGCCGACTTCCACGTGACCGGCCAGCGCCGAGTAGTTGGAAAAGATCGTGTGATTGCCAATCTTACAATCGTGCGCCACGTGCACGTAGGCCAGCAGCCAGTTGTCGTTGCCGATGCGCGTGACGCCGCCGCCGTCGCCAGTGCCGCGGTTGATGGTGACGAATTCGCGGATCAGGTTGCGGTCGCCGATCAGAAGCTCCGTGCGCTCGCCGTTGAATTTCATGTCCTGCGGATCGCCGCCGAGCGAGGCGAACTGCGCGATGCGATTGTCGCGGCCGATCTTGGTGGGGCCCTGCACCACGACATGCGGCCCGATCACCGTACCGTCGCCGATCTCCACGTCCGCACCGATCACCGTGAAGGCGCCGATGCTCACGTTGTTGCCGATGACGGCGGAAGGATCGATTTGCGCGGTCGGATGGATCATTTATCCGACCTCGCGGCGCACATCAGTTCGCAACTGGCCACTTCCTTGCCGTCGACCAGGGTGCGCGCCTCGAACAGGCCCATGCTGCGCAGCAGGCGCTTCAGGCGCACTTCCATGCGCAGTTGATCGCCCGGCACCACCGGTGCGTTGAAGCGCGCGTTGTCGACCTTGGCCAGGTAGAACAGCGGGCTGGCGGCATTGCCTTTCAGGCGTGCGCTGATCTGCGTGAGCAGGCCGGCGGACTGCGCCATCGCCTCCACGATCAGCACGCCGGGCATCACCGGGTGGCCGGGGAAATGGCCGTTGAAGAACGGTTCGTTGATGGTCACGTTCTTCAGCGTGACCACGCTCTGTTCGGGCACGATCTCGATGACCCGGTCCACCAGCAGGAACGGGTAACGGTGCGGCAGCAGTTGCTGGATCTGCTCCACGGTCACCGGCAGGGTGATCGTCGGGGCGGTGTTGTCAGTCATGTTTCTTATCCTTTTCCAGCGCCGACAATCGGCGCGCGTACTCATCCAGGTGCTTGAAGCGGGCCGCGTTGCGGCGCCACTGTCGGTTCTCTTGCAGCGGCACCCCGGAGGAATACTCGCCAGCCTCCCGAATCGAATGCGTCACCAGGCTCTTGGCGGTAATGGTAACCCGGTCGGCCAGTTCGAGATGGCCAAGCACGCCGGCGTTGCCGCCAATCATGCAATAACGGCCGATTTTCGCACTGCCGGCGACGGCGGCGCAGCCGGCCATGGCGGTGTGTGCGCCGATGTAGACGTTGTGGGCGATCTGGATCTGGTTGTCCAGCCGCACGTCTTCCTCCAGCACGGTGTCGTCCAGTGCGCCGCGGTCGATGGTGGTGTTGGCGCCGATCTCGCAGTCGTCGCCAATGCGCACGCCGCCGAGTTGCGGCAGCTTCACCCAATGGTCGCGATCGAAGGCGAGACCGAAGCCATCCGAGCCGATCACTGCGCCCGGATGCACCAGCACGCGCTTGCCGAGCGTCACGCGGATCACCAGGGTGACGCGCGCGACCAGCCGCGCTTGCGCGCCGACCACGCATTCGGGACCGACGATGCAGTGGGGCCCAAGGATCGCGCCGTCTTCCACCACGGCGCCGTCCTGGATCACGCAGCACGGGCCGATGCTCGCCGAGGCGCTCACGCGTGCGCTGGGCGCCACCACGGCGGACGCATGGATGCCTGGCACGGCCGCGGGAAGGCGCTCGAACAGGGCGGCGATATGGGCGTAAGTCACATAGGGATCGCGCGCGATCAGCGCGGCGGTAGGGCAACTGTCCGCGGCCTCGGCGCTGAGCACCACGACGCCTGCCCGCGTGCTTGCCAGCTGCGCGGTGTATTTGCTGTTAGAGAGAAAGCTCAGTTGCGTCGGCCCCGCGCCGGCCAGCGTGCCGACGCCGTCGATGATGCGCGCGCCGTCGCCACGGAATTCCAGGCCGAAGCGCTCGGCCAGCTCGGCAACGCTGTAGTGGGTCGTGCTCATCCAAAGCTCCAAGGGCAACCGGCGCATTGTAGAGGTTCGCCCCCGGCTGCGGGCGCCCGCCTGCCGCCGCGTGCGTGTCTGGGACGCAGGCGCATGGCAATCGCCTGTGTGGCCTGCATCAGGGCGCGAGCGCCTGTAGCTTCTTCTGCAGGCGGTTGCCCCAGGTCTGGCGTGCGCCGTCTTCCATCGTCGCGGCCACCTGCAGCGCTTTGGCATAGGCTTCGCGGGCATGTTGCTTGTCGCCGGTGGCGGCCAGCGCATCGCCCAGCGCTTCCTGCGGCTGCAGGTCGCCCGGCGCGATCGCGGCCGCTTTTTGCGCTTCCGCCAGGGCGCCGGCGAGGTTCTTCTGCTCCAGCAGAATCGCCGACCGCTGCACGTGGCTGAGGGCCGCAGCCAGCGGTAGGTGGAAGTCGCCTTCGTAGACCAGTACGCCGCCCTGGATCACCGCGGCCGGCGCCAGCGCCTGGAACGAGCGGTAAGGATTGAGCACACTCGAACCCATCTCATACCAGGTCCAGTCGCCGGCGCTGATCAGCACCGGTCCGTGGACCTGCTCGGGCACTTCATAAGCCGCCCGTTCCCACATTGCATCAGGCGTAGGCATCGGCTTGCACGGAATGCCGTAGTCGGCGGGTCGCAGGAACGGATCGGCGAAATACGCAAACCAGCACTGCTTGATGCCGCGCTGGTCGAGATACTGCTTCACCGCCAGCAGTTGCTGCGCCCAGTCCGCATTGGAATCGGTGAGCACCTTGTAGGTTTGCATGGGCCCGCCCCACAGCTCGTTGGAGTAGGCCATGTAGTTGGGATACGCGCGCAGCGATGAGCCCACGTGCGCGCACAGCAGCACCGCCACCACGGCAGCCCACGGACGGCTCCATGCGCCGGCGCGCCACACCCAGGCCCAGCATCCGCCCGCCGCCAGCAGGGTGAGGAAAACGTACACCGGCAAGATGTGCCGGGCGCCGATATTCAAACTGGAAGTCATCGCCACCACGAAATAGACCAGCGCCGGCAGCAGCAGGAACAGCGCCGCGCGCCATTGCCGCAACCTGCCTGTCGCCAGCGCCACCAGCGCGAGCACGGTCGCGGCCAGCCAGCCGAGCGTCGATTTGATCGTCAGCACGGCGGGGAAGTAATAGGCCACGCCGTGCTCGAACACCTTGCCGAAGATGAAGCTGGACATGCCATTGGCCATCGAGCGCACGTCCGTCAGCCCATACAGGTAAGCTTCCGGCAGCACGTGCCAATGCGCCAGCCACAGCACGCCCTTGGCTTCCAGCGGGCTCAGCGGTTTGACGTAGTCGACCAGCGACGGCGTCAGCTGGAGCGTTCCCGGACGGGCCGCGTAGCGAAAACCGTAGAAGCTCCACAGGACCAGCAATGCGATGGCGCCGATCGCAATCAACGCCCCGCCCAAATGCAGCGTGCGTCTGGGCAGGCTCGCACGTACTTCCTGCTCCGCCAGCGGATAGAAAAGCTCCAGCAATGCCAACGCGCCCAGCATCGGAATCAGCAGGAT
This sequence comes from Dyella sp., assembly GCF_051954575.1. Classification (GTDB taxonomy): domain Bacteria; phylum Pseudomonadota; class Gammaproteobacteria; order Xanthomonadales; family Rhodanobacteraceae; genus Dyella_B. The sequence goes on from NZ_JBQCHP010000041.1 coordinate 65,228, forward strand.
TGCGGAGTGTTTCGTCGCCAGCGCGAGTCCCGCCGCGATCGCGGCCACCAGCAGGCGCGATATGGAGGGCTTTTTCCGATAGCGATAGAACGTGTACACCGCCGCCAGCAAGAAGCACGAAACGCCGATGTCGGTGGTTACCAGCGCGCTGTGCGCCAGGATGTTCGGATCGAACGTAAGCAGCGCCAGCGCCAGCAGGCCCGCGCCCATGCCGAACATTTCCCACGCCGCACAGAACACCAGCGCAGCCAGCAGCAAGGCGACGATGCCAGCGGCGAGGCGCACGCGCAGCGTCAGCGCTTCCACGCTGTAGGGCGGGTTGTGGAACAGCAGCTCGCGGCCGTCGAGATAGGCTTCTTCCTTGAAGTAGCGCTGCTGATCCGCCGGCACCTTCAGCGGCAGGCCCAGCAGTGGCAGGGTCGCCAGCGCCTTCATCAACGGCGGATGTTCGGGGTTGTAGCGGTAGTCGTGGGTTTTCCACGCCATGTAGCCGGCGAAGATATGGTCGCCTTCATCCCAGCTGAGCGATTCCTGCCGCACCACGCTGACGATCTGGATGGCGAACAGCAGCATCAGCAGTGCGGCTGCGATCCCGATCAGACGGCGTTGCATGTTTGAATGCGCAAGCGGCTTCACGTCAGGCCGGGCGGTCTGCATCGTTGGTCTTCCCCTGTTTCGAAGAAAAGGAGATTCGTGCAGAAGCGGGATGTTTTGCAACCGCTGTCGACCTCAAGAAACGACGAAGGCCGCGTGTCGTGCGGACACGCGGCCTTCGTGATCCAAGCAAGCGGCAATTAGAACTGGCTGCCGAAGGTGAACTGGATGCGTTCTTCGTACTGGCGATCCGCCGGCTGCGTGCGGAACGGGAAGCCGAGGCTGATGATCAGCGGGCCGATCGGCGCCTGCCAGTGCAGCGAGACACCGGCCGATGCATCGAGCTGGCTGGCGCTGAAGCTCTGCACGTCCCTGTACGCCTGGCCGACGTCCATGAACAGCGACACGCGTGCGGTGTTGATGTCCTTCAGGAACGGCAGCGGCAGGTACAGTTCCGCCGTGCCCAGCACCTTGAACGCACCGCCGATCGGCTGCGCGTAGGTATAGGCGCTGCCTTGGCAGTAGCCGTTGGTGGCCGGCTGGATCGGCTTGCCGGTGCTGGTGTCGAAGCCTGCGCACGCGCGCGGGCCGAGCGTGTTGTCCTGGAAGCCGCGCAGGTCGGTTACGCCGCCGGCGTAGAAGTTCATCCAGAACGGGAAGGTGACCTTGTCGCCGGCCTTGTAGCCGATCACGTTCTTCGGATCGGACGCGTCGTAGTCGGAGGTGGTGTTCTTGAATTTCTGGGTGCCGTAGGTATCGCCGTAGCCGACCTTGCCGTCCAGGTACAACACGAAGCCTTTCCACAGCGGCCAGTAGTGGTTGGCCTCGGCGTTCAAGGTCCAGTACTGCACGGTGGAGCCGGGCAGCGCCACGTTCACGCCGGCGGTGAGCTGGCCGCCGTGGGTCGGAGCCCAGTACGAGTTGCGCGTGTCGTGCACCCAGCTCAGCGAGCCGGTCCAGGTATGGATGGTCTGGTGGCCGAGTGCGTTGATGTAGTCGATCAGCACCTGCGGCGTATAGCCCTCGTAGGTGTTGATCTTGGTGCTCCCGATGCCGAGGCTGGCGCTCAAGCGGTCGAAGTCGGTGATCGGAACGCCCAGCGTGGTCGAGAACGACTTGGTGCTGTTCGAATAGCTGGCGTACTGGCTGCCCAGGCTGCTGTAGTCGGCCTTGGAGAAGGTGGCGTTGTAGCCGATGCCGATGCCGTTGTCGGTCAGGTACGGGTTGTAGTAGCCCGCATTGATCGAGGTGAGGTAGTCGCTGCGCTGCGCGCCGATGCTGAAGCGGTCGCCGGTACCCAGGAAATTGTTCTGCGACACCGAGGCCGACAGGATGATGCCGGAGTACTGCGAATAACCCACGCCGAAGGTGAGGCTGCCGGCGGATTGTTCTTCCACTTTCGCCGTCAGGTCGACTTCGTCATCGCTGCCGGGCACCGTCTGCTTGTCGATGGTGACGGTCTTGAAGTAGCCCAGCTGCTGCAGGCGGATCTTCGAGCGGTCGATCGCCGCCTGCGAATACCACGAGCCTTCGAGCTGGCGCATTTCACGGCGCAGCACGTCGTCTTCGGTGCGGGTGTTGCCCTGGAAGATCACGCGGCGCACGTACACGCGCGGACCCGGCTGGATGTACCAGGTCACATCGACGGTCTTGTTCGGCTTGTCCAGCTTGGGCACCGAGTTCACCTTGGCGAACGCGTAGCCGATGTTGGCCAGCAGCGCCTTGATCGAGTCGGAGGTCGCTTCGATGGCGCGGCGGTTGAAGAGATCGCCGTCCTTCACGAACACCAGCTTGCGCAGCGTTTCTTCCGGAAGGATCAGCTGGCCGAGCAGGTGCGTGCCGGAGATGTGGTAGATGTCGCCTTGCACCACGTCGGCGGCGATGTACATCGCGCGCTTGTCCGGCGCGATCGTCACCTGGGTGGAGTCGATGCCGAAGTCGGCGTAGCCGCGGTCCATGTAGTAGGACTGCAGTTTCTTCAGGTCGCCGGAGAGCTTGTCCTGCGAGTACTGGTCGTTCTTGGAGTACCACGAAAGCAGGTTGGTGGTGCCGGTCTCGAAATTGCTTTCGATCTCTTTGTCGGTGAACGCCGTGTTGCCGACGATGTTCACTTCCTTCACCTTGGCGACCTTGCCTTCGCGGATTTCGATGTCGATCGATACGCGGTTGCGGTCCAGCGTGGTCACGTGCGGCGACACCGACACGTTGTACTTGCCGCGGTTGTAGTACTGGCGGATCAGTTCCTGCTGCACGCGGTCCAGCGCGAGGCGGTCGAAGGTTTCGCCTTCGGACAGGCCGATTTCCTTCAGGCCTTTCTTGAGATCATCGGTCTTGATGTCGCTGTTGCCGCGGATGCTGAGCTTGGCGATGGAGGGACGCTCGGTCACCTTGATCACCAGGATGCCGCCGTCGCGTTGCAGTTCCACGTCGCTGAAGAACTTGGTGCCGTACAGGGCGCGGATCGCCTGCTGGGCTTCTTCGGTGGTGAGGCGGTCACCTTTGTTGATCTGCAGGTAGTTGAATACCGTGCCGGCGGAGATGCGGTTGAGTCCTTCGATACGGATATCGGAAACGACGAATGGCTCGAGTGCGAACGCACTCGTAGAGAGGGAGGCAAGCAGGATCAGGGCGGCGATACGCTTCATCGTCGATTCCGTTGTGTTATTCGGACGGGGCCGCCATTGGCAGCCCCGCGGCATTTTTTTTCCAAAGCCGGCATCATCCCGGCTTCGCGTTGTTCCGCGCATGACACTTAGGTTCCCCGTGCGACAGGACGATCGCGGCCAGCGTTCAACCGGAGGTTGCCAGCGGCGCGCATCCGTCTCACGAGGGCAGGATGATGCGGTGGATGTCGTTGTAGAACGCCAACCCCATCAGCGTGAACAGCAAGGCGATGCCCACGTACTGGCCCGCGACCATGGTGCGCTCGCTGACCGGGCTGCCTTTGATCAGCTCGATAAGGTAATACAGCAGATGGCCGCCATCCAAGACCGGGATGGGTAGCAGGTTGATGATCGCCAGGCTGAGCGACACCAGGCCGAGGAACTCCAGGAAGCGATCCAGTCCTGCCTGGGCATAGGCATTCGCTGCCTGGGCAATACCGATCACACCGGACAGGTTCTTGGTCGACGCTTCGCCGGTGATCATCTTGCTGACCATGGTGAAGGTGTCGGTGGTGCGCTGCCAGGTCACGGCAAGCGATTCGGCCAGCGCCTTCGCCGGACTGTAATGCTGGACGGCGATTTCAGCGGCCGGGTGACTTATGCCGATGAGCCACTGTGGCGGCAACCCTTGTTCTGACTTCATGCGCGCCGATACCAGGAAAGTCATCGTCTTGCCGTTGCGTTCGATGTCCATTGACAGCTTGGGAGATTTGGCAGCGGCGGCCTTGACCTGCGTACCGATGTCGTCGAAGGTCTTTACGCTGTTGCCGTTGATGCGCAGTATGCGATCTCCTGCCTGCAAACCTGCTTCAGCGGCTGGATCACCGGGCGTGACAGTTGCTGCGATGGGGGGCGGGGGGGCGGGTTCCAGCCCGAGCTTGTCTGCGTATTGCTTAAGATCTTCGCCGGCCGGCAGGCGGTTGAGCGGCAGCACCAGCGAGCGCTCCGTACCGTCCGATCCACGGACGGTCACGGCGAGTGGTGCGCGGCTCAACAGTGCATTGCCGATGATGTCGTACGAGCCGCTCCAGGTGGTCACCGGTGTGCCGCCCACGGTAAGCAGCCGGTCGCCCGCATGGATGCCCGCCTGCGCGGCCAGGCTTTGCGGCGCGGCGGTAACGACCGGGGCATAGTCGGCTCGCCCCAGCACGAACATCAGCCAGAACGCGAAGATGGTGAAGATGATATTGAAGCCCGGGCCGGCGGCCACGATGGCGATGCGTTTCCAGATCGGCTGCGCGGTGAATTCCTGGTCGCGCAGCGCCGGGTCGACCTCGCCCTCGCGCGCGTCCAGCATTTTTACGTAGCCGCCCAGCGGAATGGCGGCGATCTGGTATTCGGTGCCGTCGCGGCCGATGCGCTTCCAGATGGCATTGCCGAAGCCGACCGAGAAGCGCAGGACCTTCACCCCGCAGCGGCGCGCCACCCAGTAGTGTCCGAATTCGTGAAAGGTAACCAGCACGCCGAGCGTGACGAGCAGCCAGAATACGGAGCCGAGGAAGGGATTCATCAAAGCAGGTACGTCTCTTGGGAACTCAAAGCTTATCAGCAAGCGTTGCGAAGTACCCGCCGCAAACGCTGACAGGCGGCGCGGGGGCGTACGCTCGGGGTTGGGATATCGACCGCACTGCGCGGCGGCAGTTCCATTTGTGAAGGCCGCGCGCTCAAAGCCCCAGCAGCAATTTCCCCAAGGCAAACAACGGCAGGGCGGCGAACACGCTGTCCAGGCGGTCGAGCAGGCCGCCATGGCCCGGAAACAGTGCGCCGGAGTCCTTCACGTTGGCGTGGCGCTTCATCAGGCTTTCCAGCAGGTCGCCGACGATGGAGCTTGCCACTGTCAGGATGGTGACCACGATCAGGCCGAGAAGGCGCAGGTCGCGCACACCCAGCAGCCAGCCGGCCACCGCGGCCACCAGCGCGCTGGTGGCGAAGGCGCCATAGACCCCGACCCAGGTCTTGCCGGGGCTGATCTGCGGGGCCAGCTTGCGCTTGCCCTTGCCGAAGTAGCTGCCGGCGAAATAGGCGCCGGTATCGGCCGCCCACACCAGCAGCATGGCCAGGAACGCCCAGATGTGGCCGTGCGACGGGCTGCCATGGATGCTTATGCCGGCGACCCAGGCCGGCAACACCACGAACGCGCCGGCCAGGAGTTTCAGGTTGCGGTTCTCGGTAGTCGGCGCGGCGGCGAAGGCGAAGTGGCGCAGCCACACGCACACCAGCACCCACCAGGCCACGCCAGCGACGATCAGCGCCGGCCATAGCCAGGCCAGATCGCGCAGCGACCACAGCGCGACGAAGGCGATCATCACAACGCCCAGCGCCACACCGCGCGCGATGCGGCTGCGCATGCCGGCCAGCCGCGTCCATTCCCACGCGGCGGCCAGGAACGCGATGGCGAGCAGGCCGGCGAACACGCTGGTCGGCAGCAGCAGGATCAGCAGGATCGCCAGGGGCGCAAGAAGCAGGGCAGTGATGATGCGCTGTCGCAGCATGGACGTTCTCTAGAGCCTGGTCACGGCGACGGCGCAGGCCGCGCGCCGATGGCGCGGAAGGCAAGCAGGGAAGGGGCGGTTCGCATTCCGGCGAGGTCCTTGTTCGGTCGCATGTCGGCATGCGTGCGCAGGTTGGGCGTGACCGCACGGAACGAACGGCCGGATGCCGGCGCCACCGCCTGCCGGCTCAACGGGCCGCCGCCTGGGCGACCTGGTCGCCGGTGCGGCCGAAACGTCGTTCGCGACGGGCAAAGTCGTTGATGGCTAATTGCAGCGAGGCCTGGTTGAAGTCCGGCCATAGCGTCTCGGTGAAGTACAGTTCCGCATAGGCTAGCTGCCACAGCAAGAAATTGCTGATGCGGTGGTCGCCACCCGTGCGAATGAACAGGTCCAGCGGTGGCGCCTCGCCCAGGCTGGTCCAGCGATCGAACGCCGCTTCGTCGATGGCCTCGACCGCAAGATCGCCGCGCGCCACTGCCATGGCCGCCTTGCGCGCAGCCTGCACGATGTCCCAGCGGCCACCGTAGTTCACGGCGATGTTCAATTGCAGTTTGGTGTTCTCTGCGGTGCGCTTGGCCGCATCGAGCATGCGCTTGTGCAGGGTGTTATCGAAGGCGGACAAGTCGCCGATGAAGCGCAGGCGCACGTTGTTCTCGTGCAGTTCGTCCACTTCCTTGTCCAGCGCGCGCATGAACAGGTCCAGCAGGGCGCCGACCTCGTCCGGCGGGCGCTGCCAGTTCTCGCTGGAGAAAGCGAACAGGGTCAGCGCTTCCACGCCGTGGCGGATGCAGCCTTCCACTACTTCGCGCACCGCCTTGCGCCCGGCGTTGTGGCCGAAGCTGCGCGGGCGGTGGCGGGCTTTCGCCCAGCGGCCATTGCCATCCATCACGATGCCTATATGGCGCGGTACGTAGTTGTGCGTAGTCGTGGTCATGGATGGAGAGTAACTGGAGCGGAAACACCTGCTTCATCGAGGCATTTGCCAAAAACGCACGCGTCAGGAAAAGGCCATAGGCCGGCACCTTCCTGCCTCGCGGCCGCGAGAATGATGGCGGAAGCGGGGTTCACGCGGCGAACAGGCCCGGAACCCCGAAGGGGGCGGCGGTTGTGCAAGATGGACCCCTCACCCTTCTTTGCCTCCGTCTGATGGCGTCAATGCCAGGTGCCGGTGTTCGGTTCCCGTACGCCAATGGCCTTACATGGACATCAGCTCTTCTTCTTTCGCCTTGGCCAGCTTGTCGACTTCCTTGACGAACTGGTCGGTGAGCTTCTGGATCTCGTCGTCCGCCTTGCGCTCGTCGTCCTCGGTGATCTTCTTTTCCTTGAGCAGATCCTTCACATGCTGCAGCGCGTCGCGGCGCACGTTGCGGATGGCGATCTTCGCGTTCTCGCCTTCGTGCGACACATGCTTGGCCAGCTCGCGGCGACGTTCCTCGGTGAGCGGCGGCATGTTCAGGCGGATGACCGTACCGGCCGTGGTCGGCGTGATGCCGAGGTCGGATGCCAGCAGGGCTTTTTCGACCGGGCCGACCATGCTCTTCTCGAACGGGGTGATCACGATCGAGCGGCCGTCGGCGAGGGCGACCGATGCCACCTGGTTCAACGGCATGTCGGAGCCGTAGTAGGGCACCTTGATGCCGTCGACCAGCGACGTGCTGGCGCGGCCGGTGCGCAGGCGCGACAGGTCATGCTTGAGGGCATCGATGCTCTTGCCCATGCGGGTCTGCGCATCGCGTTTAATGTCGTTGAGCATGTGGAATCACCCGTTGGCGTGCAAGCCGGCAAGTATAGCAGGGGGTTAAGAGAGGATGAGGGGCGGTCGGCCAGGACGGCAACCCGGGTTCAGGGCAGCGTCGAATGCGTTCCGCGCCTTCGTGGATAGCGTGGGTCAGCTGGCGTCGACCAGCGTGCCGATCGTCTCGCCGCGCATGATGCGCATCAGGTTGCCCGGCACCGTCATGTCGTAGATGCGCAGCGGCATGCGCTGGTCGCGGCACAGGGCGATGGCGGCGGTATCCATCACCGCCAGCTTGCGCTCGATCACCTGGTCGTAGGTGAGCTTCTCGAAGCGCGTGGCATCGCGGTGCTTGGCCGGGTCCGCGCTGTACACGCCGTCGACCTTGGTGGCCTTGAGCAGGAGGTCCGCGCTCACTTCGATCGCCCGCAGCGCGGCGGCCGAATCGGTGGTGAAGAACGGATTGCCGGTGCCGGCGGCGAACAGCGCAATACGGCCTTTTTCGATGTGACGGATCGCGCGGCGTCGGATGAAATCCTCGGCGACGTCATGGATCTGGATCGCGCTCATCACGCGGGCGAAGCCGCCGCGCTTTTCGATGGCATCCTGCATGGCCAGCGCATTCATCACCGTGGCCAGCATGCCCATGTGGTCGCCGGTGACGCGGTCCATGCCGGCCGCGGCCAGGCCTGCGCCGCGGAAGATGTTGCCGCCGCCGATCACCACGCCGATCTGTACGCCGGCCTTCTGCACTTCGATGATTTCATCGGCGAGGCGGCCGATCATCTTTGGGTCGATGCCGTAGTCGGCGTCGCCCATCAGCGCTTCACCGGAGAGTTTGAGCAGGATGCGTCGATACTTTAGCTGGTCGCTCATGAGAACTCCGGGTGGATATGTGGAACACCGGCAACGGCTGCGAGACGTTTCCGGACGCCGATCTGGCATGACAACTTGCAGGCGGCACGTCGACGCGCCGTGAGGCAGGCGCGCGTTTTTCCGATGCCACGCGCAAAACGACCGCATTGTAGCGGAGCGCGCGGCAGACGTCAGCGCATCGTGCGTTTATGCTTGATCCCTGTGCTTCACCACGCAATCACAGCCGGAGCCCGTCATGCAGCACACCATCGCCGCCATTGCACTGCTGGTGCGTGACTACGACGAGGCGATCGCGTTCTACACCCGTTGCCTGGATTTCGAGCTGATCGAAGACACCCCGCTCGGCGGTGGCAAGCGCTGGGTGCTGTTGGCGCCACCCGGTTCGCGCGAGACGCGCCTGTTGCTGGCACAGGCGAGCACGGCCGAACAGGATGTTCATGTGGGCGAGCAGGGCGCCGGGCGCGTATTCCTGTTCCTGCACGTCGATGACTTCTACGCGCGCTACGAAGCGATGCGTTCGCGCGGCGTGCGTTTTCTTGAATGGCCGCGCGAGGAACCGTACGGCACGGTGGCGGTGTTCGAGGATCTGTATGGCAACAAATGGGATTTGTTGCAGCCGCGCACGTAGGCTTAGGATGCAATCCCGGCTTTGCTGTGCAGCTATACATCGTGATGCTGGGATTGCATCCGGCCTACGTGTAAAACAAAAAAAGGCCGCGGTTTCCCGCGGCCTTTCGTACAAACAAAGCGCAGCGGTTTACGCCAGGCCTGCCTGCTTCATCACTTCGGCGGCGAAATCCTCTTCCACCTTCTCGATGCCTTCGCCAACGGCCAGGCGCACCACCGACACCACATCGGCGCCTTCCTTCTTCAGTGCGTCGGCGACGGTGACGTTGGTATCCAGCACGTAAGGCTGGCCGAGCAGGGTGACTTCGGAAATGATCTTGGCGACCTTGCCGCTGACGATCTTTTCCAGAATGTCGGCCGGCTTGTTCTTTTCCTTGTCGGACATCTGGCTCAGCGCGATTTCCTTTTCCTTGGTCAGGAAATCGGCCGGTACGTCCTCGGCGCGCACGAACTGCGGATTCATCGCCGCAACGTGCATGGCGACACCCTTGGCCAGCTCTTCGGAACCGCCCTTGAGCGCTACCAGCACGCCGATGCGGCCGCCGTGCAGGTAGCTGGCGATGACGCCGTCATTGGCCACGCGCGCCATGCGACGCACCTGGATGTTCTCGCCGATGGTGGCGATCAGCGTCTTGGAGGCTTCCTCGACCGTGCCGCCGCCCGGATAGGCGGCCGCCTTCAGGGCCTCGGCGTCTTCGGCGCCGGACTTCAACGCGATCTCGGCGACGCTGTCGCTGAACTTCACGAAGTCGGGGTTCTTGGTGACGAAGTCGGTTTCGCAGTTCACTTCGACCAGCACGGCGTTGCCGTTGGCCTGGGCGGCCACGATACGGCCTTCGGCGGCCACGCGGCCGGCCTTCTTGTCGGCCTTGGCCAGACCCGACTTGCGCAGCCATTCCATGGCCACTTCGATGTCGCCATTGTTCTCGACCAGCGCCTTCTTGCATTCCATCATGCCGGCGCCGGAACGCTCGCGGAGTTCCTTGACCAGTTGGGCGGAAATAGTGCTCATGGGATCCTCGGAAAACTTGGGGGCGCCAGGCGATCGTGCCGACCGCCTGGCGCGGGGTGAGACTTATTCGGCGTCGGCGGTGTCGTGCTGTGCGCGACCGCCACGACCGCCGCGGTTGCCACGGCCACCGTCGCGATCGCCACGGCCGGCGCCCTTCTTGGCCGGCGGATTGCGACGCGGCGCAGCGGCGCGGCGCTCATCCTCGTCCTTGGCGACCGGGTTGCCTTCCTCGTCCAGCTCGACGAACTCGTTGGCGTCGCCCTGGGCGGCGGCCGGTGCGGCAGCCTTGCCTTCCAGGATCGAGTCGGCGGCGGCACGGGCGTACAGCTGGATGGCGCGGATGGCGTCATCGTTGCCCGGGATGGGGTAATCCACCAATTCGGGGTTGTAGTTGGTGTCGACCACGGCGATCACCGGGATGCCGAGCTTCTTGGCTTCCTGCACGGCGATGTTTTCGTGGCCGATGTCGATCACGAACAGCGCGTCGGGCAGGCGGTTCATGTTCTTGATGCCGCCGAGCGAATTTTCCAGCTTGGCGCGTTCGCGGCGGCGAGCCAGCACTTCGTGCTTGACCAGCTTGTCGAAGCTGCCGTCGGTTTCGGCCGCTTCCAGTTCCTTCAGGCGGGCGACCGACTGCTTCACGGTGCGGAAGTTGGTCAGCATGCCGCCGAGCCAGCGGGCGGTGACGAAGGGCATGCCGGCGCGCGCGGCTTCTTCGGCCAATGGCTCACGGGCGGAACGCTTGGTGCCCACGAACAGCACGGTGCCGCGCTTCTGCGCCAGGCCCGACAGGAAATGCATCGCGTCGGTGAACAGCGGCAGCGTCTTTTCGAGGTTGATGATGTGGATCTTGCCGCGGGCGCCAAAGATGTACGGAGCCATCTTCGGGTTCCAGTAGCGGGTCTGGTGACCGAAATGCACGCCAGCTTCCAGCATCTGACGCATGGTGACTTGAGCCATGGTAGTACTCCTGCAGTGGGCCTTTTTAAGGTGGCCCGGGGGTTGGGACCTCCACGTATCCCCGGCTTCGACCGTAGCGTTCCCATGGCTTGGAGAGGGGCGGCTACGGCACCCCGAAGACGGTGCCGATACGTGTGTGGCATTGGTTGGGGTTGTACCGCAGCACGGTTACAATCCCGCTTCGCTTTGCGCCGTGCGGGCCATCAAATGGCCGGAAGCGGTCTGCAAAACCCGGAAATTGTAGCCGGGACCACCGCTTCGCGGCAAGTTGGGCTGGCTTTTGCCCGTCTCGCCGCCATATTCACGAACAGCTATGGCTATTACCCTCAAAACCGCTCAAGACCTCGATAGCATGCGCACTGCCGGCCGTCTGGCCGCCGAAGTGCTGGCCATGCTCAAGGAATACGTCAAGCCCGGGGTGACCACCGAGGACCTCGACCGCATCGCCTATGAGCACATCGTGAAGGTGCAGAAGGCGATTCCGGCCAACGTGGGCTACCACGGCTTTCCCAAGACCCTGTGCACCTCGGTCAACCACGTGATCTGCCACGGCATCCCCAGCCCGGGCAAGGTGCTGAAAGACGGCGACATCATCAATCTGGACGTCACCGTCATCAAGGACGGCTGGCACGGCGACACCAGCCGCATGTACTTCGTCGGCAACCCCGGCGTGCTGGCCAAACGCCTGGTGGATACCACCTATGAAGCGATGATGCGCGGCATCGAGGCGGTGCGCCCCGGCGCCACGCTCGGCGACGTCGGCCATGCGATCCAGAAGCACGCCGAGGCGGCGGGTTTCTCGGTGGTGCGCGAGTACTGCGGCCACGGCATCGGCAAGGTCTATCACGACGAACCGCAGGTACTGCATTACGGCAAGCCCGGCACCGGCGTGGTGCTGCAGAAGGGCATGACCTTCACGGTCGAGCCGATGATCAACGCCGGCAAGCCGCAGACCAAGCAGCTGCCGGACGGCTGGACCGTGGTCACCAAGGATCACTCGCTGTCGGCGCAGTGGGAGCACACCATTGCGGTGACCGATGACGGGTTCGAGATCCTCACGCCCTGGCCGGATGCGTGAAGCCATAAGTTGGGGTGCAAACCCCAACATGTCATGTCGATGTGGGTGATGATGTTGGGGTTCGCACTCCAACCTACGTCGGAAGAAAGCCCCGAACGCGGACTTGAACCAAACACCCATGACCCCATCCGCCGTGCCCCTGCCGCCGCTGCCGCGCCTTCCGGTCGCCATTCCGCGCTCTGGCGTCTCCAGCGAAGCGCGCATCGCGCTGCGCCAACTGCTGGGCGATCTCAACCGCGCCATCGAGCTGGCGTTTCGCGATGGCGCCGACGCCACTGATCTTGCGCGCCGGCGCGGCGATTCGGTGACGCGCATCGTGGCGCACGTATGGATGGCCTGCCTGGGCGAGGTCACCGACGCGGCGCTGTTCGCCATCGGCGGCTTCGGGCGCGGGCTGTTGTTTCCGTATTCGGATATCGACTTGCTGGCCTTGGTGCAGCATGCCGATTCATCGCGCCTGCGCGCGCTGGAGCAATGCTTCGCCACCTTCTGGGACATCGGCCTGAAAGTCGGCCATGCGGTGCGCGATCCGGAACAATGCCGCACGCTGGCGGCGTCAGATGCGAGCGTGTTCACCAGCCTGCTCGATGCGCGGCGATTGGCTGGCGATCCCTCGCTGGATGAAAGCCTGCGCAGCATCGTCGAAGCGCCCGACATGTGGCCGCCGCGCCCCTACCTGCAGGCGCGCCTGGCCGAGCGCGATGCGCGCTTCAAGCGTTTCGACGACACCGCCTACAACCTCGAGCCCAATCTCAAGGACGGCCCGGGTGGGTTGCGCACGCTCGATTCGCTGCGCTGGCTCGGCAAGCGTCTGGCGCATGCGCCGGATTTTCCGGACATGGAGGCCGAAGGGCTGCTCGATCCGGCCGAATGCGACACCTTGCTGCAGGCCGAGGCGACGCTGCGCCGTTATCGCTTCGCCTTGCATCTGGAAGCGGGCCGTCCGGAAGAACGCCTGTTGTTCGACTATCAGCGCGCGCTTGCCGCACGGCTTGGCTTCGAAGACGAGCACGAAAAAAATCTCGGCGTCGAGCAATTCATGCAGGGCTACTACCGCGCCGCCAGCCAGGTGGAACGGCTGGGCTGGCAGATCGCCGAACGCTTCGTGGAAATGCTGGAGCCGCCGAGCGACGCGCAGCCGGTCGGCGAGGATTTCGTGCGTTATGGCGCGCGCATCGCCGTGCGCGATCCGGACCTGTTCACCCATCGTCCGGCTGCCCTGGTCGACATCTTCATTGCGCGTCTGGACCAGCAGGGTGTGATCGGCTTCACCGCCGACACCATGCGCCGCGTGCACCAGGCCACCGCGGCGATGAGTACGCAGTTGGCAGACGATTCGCAGGTGCTGGCCTCGTTCCTGCAATTGTTGCGGCATGGTGCGCCGGCGGTTGACGCGCTGTGGCGGATGAATCGCCATGGCCTGCTCGCGGCGATCCTGCCGGCGTTCGGCAAGGTGTTCGGACGCATGCAGTACGACCTGTTCCACGTCTACACCGTGGACGAACACACGCTGCGCGTGCTGCGCAACGTCGCGCGTTTTGCCGATCCTTCCACGCAGGCGGAATTTCCGCTGGCCTGCGAAGTATGGTCCACCTTGCCGAAGCCGGAAGTATTGCTGCTGGCCGCGCTGTTCCACGATATCGCCAAGGGCCGCGGCGGCGACCATTCCGTGCTCGGCGAAGAAGATGCGCGCGCCTTCGGCAAAAAACTCAGCCTGCCGGACGAGGACATCGAACGCGTGGCCTGGCTGGTGCGCTGGCATCTGTTGATGAGCACCACCGCGCAGCGTCAGGACATCACCGACCCCGACGTCGTGCACCGCTTTGCCGACATCGTCGGCGGACGCGAACGACTCGGGCAGCTTTATCTCCTGACCATCGCCGACATCATCGGCACCAGCCCGCGCCTGTGGAATGCGTGGAAAGATCGCCTGCTGGCCGATCTTTATACGGCTACCCGCTACGCCTTGCGGCGCGAAGCCAAGCCATCGCCTGGCGCCGCCGCGCGTGCGCAAGCATGCCGCGAACAGGCGATGGCCTTGCTCACTGCCGAGGGCAACGATGCGACGGCGGTGGCGCAGCTATGGGACAGCTTCCCGATGGTGAGCTTCCTGCGCCATCGGCCGGAGCAGATCGCCTGGCAGACTTCGCAGATCCTGCACGGCCAGGGCAAGCTGCCGTTGATCGCGGTCAACCCGCTGTCGATACGCGGCAGCACCGAGCTGTTCGTCTACGCGCCCGATCGCGACGGCCTGTTCGCCAACGTCACCGCCATGCTCGATCGCCTGCATTTCTCGGTGATGGAAGCGCGTGTGTTGAGTTCGCCGGACGGCAAGGCGATGGATACCTTCCTGCTGCTGGAAGCGGAAAACCAGAAGCCGGCCAGCCACGAACGCGCGGAGGAACTGCAGCAGCGCCTGCATCGCGCCTTGTCGCAGTCGGCGCCGATCATGCCGCCACGGCGCAGCATGTCGCGGCACCTGAAGCATTTCCAGATGACCCCGCGCATCGACTTCAAGCAGTCGGACGGACGCACGCAGATGGCGCTGGTGTGCAGCGACCGTCCCGGCCTGCTCGCCGCCGTCACGCAAGTGCTGATGGCCTGCGAAGTGCGCGTGCACGATGCGCGCATTGCCACCTTCGGCGAGCGCGTGGAAGATTTCTTCCAGCTCACCGATCGCCGCAATGCGCCGCTGAGCGAGACACAGCAACAGCGTTTGTGGCAGGCTTTGGCGGAGCGGATCGGACCACAGAGCTTGTCCGCATAGCCCAGGCATCGTCCTTACCCATGGCTAGGCAAGCTCGCAAGGAGCGTGAAAGCGAATGATTCACGCGCCTTGGCTGGGAATGATTTCCCGCCACGGCTGCATCGGCAGCCTGCCATCACCCAATCCTTTTATTCTTTGGCCGAAACAGGCCGCGTAAGGCTGTGCTTCCATGTCCGCATCTCATACCTTTCTCAAGCTTGCTCGACAACTTCACCTGTACATCGGCGTGTTCATTGCGCCGGCCGTGTTGTTCTTCGCATTCACCGGCGGTTTGCAGGTCTTCGGCCTGCATGAAGCCTCGCGCAGCAGCGACTACAAACCGCCCGCATGGTTGGCGATTGCCGGCCAGTTGCACAAGAAACAGACCGATGTGATGCCGGTGCGCAAACTGCGGCCGACGGAAACCGCCCCTTCATCGAGCCTGGCCAATACCCCCTCACCGATGAAGCCGGATCTGCCCTCTGCATCCGTCAGGCATCCACTGCCGTTGAAAATTTTCTCCGCCTTCGTTTCCTTCGGGCTGTTCGTATCGACCTTGCTCGGCCTGTACATGGCCTATCGCTATACGCGCAAACACCTGCTTATAAGCGCGCTTTTGATCCTGGGAACGGTGGTGCCGGTCGTGCTTGCCTTGATTTGAGGCGGACATGAAGAGCGGCACGCTTTGTCATTTGGGCAAGGCGCGGCCAGTGCGCTATCTTCCCCTGATCCGAATACGAGCCTTTCCCCATGCAGTCCATCGAAACCCTGATCAACGACGCCTTCGAGCGCCGCAACGACCTCACCCAGGCCGAGGTCGAAACCCACCTGCGTCCCGCGCTGACCCAGGTCATGAATCTGCTCGAATCGGGCGAGCAGCGCGTGGCCGCGCCGGACGGGAAGGGCGGCTGGACGGTCAATCAATGGTTGAAGAAAGCGGTGCTGCTGTATTTCCGCATCAACGGCAACCGCGTGGTGGATGGCGGCCCGGCGCTCGCGTTCGACAAAGTGCCGCTGCGTTTCGCGCACGGCGACGATGCATCGCTGGAAACGCTTGGCGCGCGCGTGGTACCCGGCGCATTGGTACGTCGTGGCGCGCACATCGCCAAAGATGCCGTGCTGATGCCGAGCTACGTGAACATCGGCGCCTACGTCGGCGCCGGCACCATGGTCGATACCTGGGCGACGGTCGGTTCCTGCGCGCAGATCGGCGCGGGCGTGCACTTGTCCGGCGGCGTCGGCATCGGGGGTGTGCTGGAGCCGTTGCAGGCCAATCCCACCATCATCGAGGACAACTGCTTTATCGGCGCGCGTTCCGAAGTGGTCGAAGGCGTGGTGGTGGAACGCGGCAGCGTGATCGGCATGGGTGTATTCCTCGGCCAGTCCACGCGCATCTACAACCGCGCAACAGGTGAAGTCAGTTATGGCCGCGTACCTGCGGGCAGCGTGGTGGTGGCCGGCAACCTGCCGGCGAAGGACGGCAGCCACAGTTTGTACGCGGCCATCATCGTCAAGCAGGTGGACGAAAAAACCCGCAGCAAGACCGGCATCAACGAACTTCTGCGCAGCGGCGAATGACATGAGCGCGATCACTCTCTACGGCCTGCCCAACTGCGATACCTGCAAAAAAGCGCGCAACTGGCTTGCCCGCTTCGAGGTGGCGCACGAGTTCGTCGACTATCGCGCCCATCCGGTGCCGCCAACCACGCTCAAGGCCTGGGCGCAGCAACTCGGTGGCTGGGAGAAGCTGGTCAACAAGTCCAGCACCACCTGGCGCAACTTGCTGCCGCAGCGCAAGAACCCCGGCACTGACCCGGAATGGACATTGCTGCTGAAAGAATACCCCGCACTGGTCCGCCGCCCGGTCGTCGTGCAGGCCGATGGCGCAGTCAGCGTGGGATTCACCGATAACGGCTTCAAGAAACTGTTCGGGCGTTAAACATCATGTCAGAGGTGTTGGATCTTGCTGTCGATCTCATTCGCCGCCGTTCGATCACGCCGGAAGATGCCGGTTGCCTGCCGGAAATCGGCGCACGGTTGACCCGCCTGGGTTTTCGTATCGAGCACCTGCGCTATGGCGAGACGGATAACTTCTGGGCCACGCATGGTGCGGACAATGCGCCGGGGCAGGGGCCGCTATTGGTGTTTCTGGGCCATACCGACGTCGTGCCGAGCGGTCCGGAAGAAAACTGGCAGAGTCCGCCGTTCGAACCGAGCGTGCGCGATGGCCGTCTATACGGCCGTGGCGCAGCGGACATGAAAGGCGCAGTGGCGGCGATGACGATAGCGCTGGAACGCTTCGTATCCCTGCATCCGGATCATCCGGGCCGCGTGGGCTTGCTGCTGACCAGCGACGAGGAAGGCCCGACCAATCTCGATGGCGTGCGACGCATCGCCAGTTATCTGCGCGAGATCGGCGACCATATCGACTGGTGCGTGGTGGGCGAGCCTTCGTCCAAGGAAAAGCTGGGTGACCTGATCCGCGTCGGGCGGCGCGGTTCGCTCTCGGGCACGTTGACGGTGCGCGGCGTGCAAGGGCACGTGGCGTATCCGGAAAAGGCATTGAACCCGATTCATGCATTTGCGCCGGCGCTGGCCGAACTGGCGGCAGAACGCTGGGACGAAGGCAACGCGGATTTTCCGCCAACCTCGTTCCAGGTTTCCAATCTCAACGCCGGCACCGGCGCGACCAACGTCATTCCCGGCTCGCTCACCGCGCTGATCAATTTCCGCTACAGCACCGCCAGCACGGCGGAGAACCTGCGCAAGCGCACCGAGGCGATCCTCGCCAAGCACGACCTGGATTACTCGCTGGAATGGACGCTCTCCGGCGAACCCTTCCTGTGTCCCTCCGGCGGACGCCTGCGCAGCACGGTGGTCTCCGTATGTCGCGAGCTATGCGGCACCGAACCGGAACAGAGCACCGGCGGCGGCACGTCCGATGGCCGTTTCATCGCGCCGATGGGTGCGGAAGTGGTGGAGCTCGGGCCGGTCAACGCCACCATCCACAAGGTGGATGAATGCATCGACGTGGCGGAACTGGAGCGCTTGCCGGAGTTGTATCAGGCGATCTGCGAGCGGATGCTGTTGAAGTCGTGTTGCTGATGGGGTGCAAACCCCAACATCACCATGCACGCATACATCCCGACGTTGGGGTTCGCACCCCAACCTATGCCGTCCCGTTCAACGTGACGCAGGCTCCAACACCAACGTATGCCGATCCTCACCCGGCATCAGCGGCGTAGGCTTTCCGCGCACCCAATCCTCGTGACCGGCGCCATAGAACGGCGACAGCGGGTTGTCACTTTGCCCACCGGGCATTTCCAGAATGCCTTCGTCTTCGTGACCGGGTGACACATCGATGCGCTCGGACGCGCCGAACCCCGGCGAGGCCACGCGCGGCATGTTGTGATCGCCGGGCAGCGGTTCGTCCGGCATGTCGAGCCAATGGCCGACGAAGCCGGGCAGGGCGCGCGAAAGCGGATGACGCACGCCAGCGCGATTCACTTCACCCCACGTCCGCGCACCCAAACCACCTGGTTGCTTGCCCAGGCTATCGGCGACATCGCGCGCCGCCTGCAGCAACAACGCGTGCCAATCGCGATAAGCCGGATCGAGCAGATGCGGCGGTTGTTGCTGGATCAACATCCATACCGCCGCTTCCTGGTTGCCTGGGCCGGGCCATTCGAAATCCTCAAAACGCTGCTGGATCTGCGCGGCGAATGGCGCCAGCACCAGCTTGTGCACCTCGTCGCGGAAGGCGTGCACCAGGCGGTAATCCACGCTGTCCGGCGCGGCCTGGTTGCGCCACGCGGCGGTGAGCTGGCGCAGCTGATTGAGCGAAGGATCCTGCACGTTCGCCAGCGTGGCCTGCAGCAGTTGCTGCCAGCGGGAAAGGAACAGGGCGTGATCATCCAGCTGGATGTCCAGCAGATTGCCTGGACCGAAATCGGCGCGTGCGCGCAGGTCGTCACGAATCTGCTGCGCGCGTGCGCCGATGTCGTGCCCGCCTTCGCCGAGCAAGGCCAGTTCGTCGGTGCCCACCGTGCGGTTGTTGGCCGTCCACAAGCGTCCGTCGGCGGGATTTTCGATGCGCGGGTATTGCGAAGGCATGGCCCAGCCGGTCCAGCCGGTATTCGCCTGCGACCAGTCGGCCGGACGCTGCGGATCGAAGCCGGTGCGCAGCGGAATGCTGTTGCCGGCAATGGTCCAGCCGATATGGCCGGCGCTGTCGGCGACCAGGAAATTCTGCGGCGGCATGCCGAAGCTCGGCGCCAGATCCAGCGCGGCCGATGCGCTGCCGGCGTGTTCGAGCTGCATCAGCGCCACGTTGTAGGCGCGCGGCAGATCGCCGATCCATGCCAGCGCGAGCGGCGTGCCGTCGGTGTCCTTGTTGAGGATGGGTCCCCAGCGCGTGTCTTCCACGCGCAAGGTATAAGGTGCGGCGCCTTTGACGCGGATGATCTCGTCATGCGATTCGATCGTCGCCCAGCCATCCGGCACTTTGTAGCGGTTCGCATCGTGCGGATCGTGTTGCACACGTACCCAATCCTGCCAGTCGCCATAGCTATTGGTGAAACCCCAGGCGACCTGCCCATTCGAGCCCACCACCAGCGCCGGCGTGCCGGGCAGGGTGACGCCGACGACATCGCGCTGTCCCTTCGGCGCGGACGGATCGGGATAACGCAGGCGCGCGCGGAACCAGATGTCCGGCACGCGCAGGCCCAGGTGCATGTCATTGGCGAGAATCGCCGCGCCCGTGCGCGAAATGCTGCCCGCCACGGCAAAGCTGTTGCTGCCGGGATAGGCGCGGTCCACCGACGGAATGGACGCAGCGGCCAACGGCGCGCCGCCGCTTGGCGCGTGTGCACGGCGCAGGTCGAAAACATCCGCGCCGGGTATCACCGGCGATGGCGAGGTGCCATCTTTCAACGGCGCTTCCCAGTTCGGATCGGGCGAGATCAGGAAATTCACCAGCGGCTCGGGCAGCGCTGCGCGCATCTGCGCGATGTGCAGCTCGCGTTGGTTGAGGCCGTCGTCGTTCAAGTCCAGATACATCGCCGCGATCACCAGCATCGAATCTTCCGAACGCCACGGTTGCGGCTTGGTGCCGAGCAGCAGGTATTCCCACGGTTTCTCGCGCAGGTTGGCCAGGCCCGCGTTGACACCGTCGCGATAACTATCCAGCGTGTGCTTCTGCTCGGGCGAAAGCGCCGCATAGGCGGCCTCGGTCACGGCGCGCAGGCGATGGCGGCGATGCTTGATATCGGTATCCAGCGCCGCCGCACCCACCAGTTCCGACAGCTCGCCCGCCGCCACGCGGCGCATCAGGTCCATCGGAAAGAAGCGTTCCTGCGCGTGCACGTAGCCGAGCGCATAGCTGATGTCGTCGCGCGATTGGCCGGTGAAGGTGGCCGTGCCCAGGGCATCGCGCGTGATGGTCACTGCGTGCTGCACGCCAGGCACCTGGCGATGGCCATCCAGTTGCGCGCGGCTGCCGGCGAGCAGCCACCAAGCGCCGGCGATCAGCGCCAGCACCACGAACAGCAGGAAGATGAGAAGTGCGCGGAACCAACGTACCCGAGGTTTCGTTGTCATTGATCGGCAAACACCGCAAAGATGCCCGCGTAGGGCTTGACCATGAAGGTGGGAGCGCCGGCGTAGCCGGTGCCGTCGATGTAGAACTGCGAAATGCTGCCGTCGAGATAGAGCGCGTCGCGGCAGCCGAGCTGGTCGCGGAACAACTGCGCGAAAGTGTGGAAATTGACCGGCGTATCGCTCACCGCAAACACCACCTGGTGCGGCGTGCGCGCGCACACGCCGCTGCGCCACTTGGTGCTGGCCGAATCATGCACGAACTGCTCGTTGATCTTGCCGTCGATCACCAGCATCGGCCCCGATTGCGTGGCCCAGTCCGCCGGTTTGCCGTCCGTCTTGAAATCAGTGCTGGTGCGCACCGCGGCATGGCCGTCCGGATAAATGGCGAACACGCCGTTGGGGCGGATCGAGAAATTGCCCGCCGCCGGATTGCCGCGAAACAGGTTCAGCGGCACCAGTGTCTTGCCGTGTTCCACGTACAGGCCCAGCGGTGCGTTCGACTGGTCGTAGATGCCGGCATTGGCGGCGAACATCAGCCGCTTGCCGTTGGCCGCGCCCCATTCGCGCAGGCTCTGGATATCGCCGAACGGCTCGCCGGTATCGGGATTTTTCCAATGCAGCGTCAGTGCTTCGCGATGGAGGTCAAGGCTCACCACAGTGAAATCCTGGCCCTGGAAATTCACTTCGCGGCTCTCCATCGGCTGTACCTGGCTGCTGCAGGCAGCCAGGCATGCCAGCGCCGCCAACAGGGCGGGCAGGCGATGCAGCAGGCTGCGACGCAACCGTTGAGAAGGGGCGGACGAGCGCATCCGGGGATGGTCGCCGCACCAGCGCGATGGATGCAAGAGCATCGACGCCGGTTCCGCGCGTAAACTTCAGCTTTGAGACTTCAGTACCCGCAAGGGATGCCCATGCCCTACACGCCCATCGTCGCCACGCTCGGTTACGTGCTCTCGCCGGATCGGCGCAAGGTGTTGATGATCCACCGCAATGCGCGGCCCGACGACCAGCACCTGGGCAAGTACAACGGCCTGGGCGGCAAGATGGAGCCTGGCGAGGACATCGCCGCCTGCATGCGCCGGGAGATCCATGAAGAAGCCGGCATCGAGTGCGAAACCATGCACCTGCGCGGCACGCTCAACTGGCCCGGCTTCGGCAAGCGGGGCGAAGACTGGTTGGGTTTCATCTTCGTCATCGACAGCTTCAGCGGCGAGCCGTACACGTCCAACCCCGAAGGCACGCTGGAATGGGTCGAGCTGGACCACTTGATGGACCTGCCGATGTGGGAAGGCGACCGCCACTTCCTGCCGCTGGTGTTCGACCGCGACCCGCGTCCGTTCCACGGCGTGATGCCCTACAAGGATGGGCGCATGCAGTCGTGGTCGTTTACGCGGCTGTGATCGCTTGTAGGTTGGGGTGCGAACCTCAACACGGCCATCTACAAACACGGCGACGTTGGGGTTTGCACCCCAACCTACGATGCCTGGCGCACCACGACGACTGCATTCAATCCCCCGAATGCAAACGAATTGCTCAGCGCCGCGCGCACGTTCATGGCGCGTGCTTCATGCGGCACGTAATCCAGATCGCAGGCGGGATCGGGCGCAACGTAGTTGAGGGTGGGCGGCACGATGCCGTGGCGCAGCGCGCCGATTACCGCGAGCATTTCCAATGCGCCGGCCGCGCCGAGCGCATGGCCATGCATCGGCTTGGTCGATGTCACTGCAAGACGGTGCGCATGCTCGCCGAACACCGTGTGAATGGCGCGCGTTTCGGTCGAATCGTTGGCTGCAGTGCCGGTGCCGTGCGCGTTGATGTAGTCGATCTCGCCCGGCTGCATGCCGGCATCGTTCAACGCGGCCTGCATGGCCGCTGCTGCGCCGACGTCCGAAGGCGCGGCGATGTCGCCGGCGTCCGCGCTCATGCCCGCGCCGGCCAATTCCGCCAGGATGGTCGCGCCGCGCGCCTGCGCGCTTTCCAGGGTCTCCAGCACGAACATTGCCGCGCCTTCACCCAGCACCAAGCCGCGACGGTTGGCGCTGAACGGACGGCAGGTGTCGGGCGCCAGTACGCGCATTGCTTCCCAGGCCTGCATCACGCCGGGAGTAATGCATGCTTCGGTGCCGCCGACCACGGCGGTATCGACCAGGCCGGCGCGTATCATCATTGCGGCCTGTGCAAAGGCATGATTGGACGACGCGCACGCGCTGGCTACGGTGAAGGTAGGGCCGGTGATGCCGTGCGCCATGCTGATATGGCTGCAGGGCGCGCTGCTCATGATGCGCACGATGCCCAGCGGGTGAAAACGGCCGGATTTCTCCGCGTAAAGCTTGCGGTACAAACCGTCACGCGTTTCTTCGCCGGCCGCGCCGGTGCCGACCACCACGGCGGTGCGCGCGGTGCGCTCGTTGCGAAAGTCCAGGCCGGCCTGCCGGATCGCCTCGCCTGCGGCAACCAGCGCGTACTGGCTCAGCGGATCGAGGAACGGCAATTTCGCTTCCTCGATAAACGCCAGCGGTTCGAAATCGGCGATTTCCGCGCCGACCGGATTCCCGCGCATCAGGCTGGCGTCGAAATGCTGCAAGGGCGCGATGCCGCTGCGGCCCTCGGTCATCGCCTGCCAGATATCCGGAACGTTGTGGCCGAGCGCGCAGATGCCACCCATGCCGGTGATCACGATACGGCGCATATCAGCTGTCGGCGGGTTTCTGCGCGAGCTGGCGCTCCACGGCACCGATCAGGTCGCCGACGGTACCGCTCTCGAAATTGACGTCGTCGTTGGGCAGGTTGATGTTGAAATGTTCTTCGATGTCGAAAATCACTTCGATCGCGTCCAGCGAAGCGATGCCCAGATCCTTGAGCGTGGACTCGAGCTTGATGGTGCCTATATCGATCTTCGCCTGCTTGCTGATGATCTCGAAAACTTCTTGTTGCACTTGGCTCATGAAAACGTCCCCGTTGATCCCCTGCTCCAAGCGTGACGAAGCGCGCGTGCATTGTCCATATGAGCGGGAAGCGTAATTTTTCAGGTTCCCCGGCTCGTTCGTTCACCGCGCTTTGCCGGGGGCGCGATACATCGTCGCGTGCGATAGCTGAACCTTGCAGTTCTTGAATGGCCCCGCCCGCCAAATCAATCGCCCGCGATGACCTCGGGATGCTCTGACCTATTCCACGTACCCGTCACCACACGGTATGCGCGCCTCGCTGTGCTCCAGTGGCGAAGGCAGACTGGCGCATCGTCGAGACGCTGGGGTGCAGCGAGGCGCGCA
>NZ_JBQCHP010000042.1:0-27898 GCF_051954575.1 Dyella sp.
CGTCAGGTGGCAGCGCGTGGCGCAGCCTTGGCTGGCTGCCAAGGCAAGCCGCGCGCTGGCGCATGGCGGCTACACGGCGGCAACGCGAAGGGCTGGGTCTGTTTGCCCGCCATCCTGCGTCATCACTTAAGTCGTGTACCGACGTACACTCCTTCGCTCTTCCTTGTCTGGCGCGCAAACAGCTCCCAGCGCGGGCCACGCAAATGGTGTAAACAGGCCCTAGGGGTTATGTCACGCTCGCCGAATTTGCTCCCTCCCCTACGTGTAGTAGGGGAGGGTCGGGGTGGGGTGAAGCAACCTCGCGGTAAATTCGATCCATGTCGCAAGTCCGCACAACCCCACCCCAGCCCTCCCCTGCACGCAGGGGAGGGAGCGGCATATCGCAAGCTCGGGACGCGCCGTTAAGGCAACACTGAATAAGTATCGCCGTCGTCATGATGCCTGGAAGGCTCGCAGGGTGTGTAGCGCGGCGCCGGGAAGACTGGCCGTCTTGCCAAGCCGCGCGGCGCAGCCTGCGGGCCTTCCAGGCATCACCCATCCCCTTAAATTCAATAGTTGGGCCAGCCCTGTCTGTCCGTATGCCGCAGGTACCCGTCTCGACGATGCGCCAGTCTGCCTTCGCCGACAGCCCTGTGGCCTGCGAACAGGCAGGGCTGGTGACGACGGCGATACTTATTCAGTGTTGCCTTAAGCAGGCGCTCAATGCACTGCTTCCTCCACCGCCACCCGATGCTCACGCAACCACTGATGCACCGCCTCGTGCTCGGCCTTCGCTGCAGGATTGAGCCCGCCCGCGGGCAGCACGTTGAAATACGTCTGGAACGTATCGCCGCGCTTGTTGCGCAAATTGGCATCCGCGCCGGCTTTCAACAAGGCCAGCACGCATTGCGGCTTGTGCACCTGGGCGGCGACGTGCAGCGGCGTGTCGCCCATGCGGTCGGCGCGGTTCGGATCGGCGTGGTGTGCAAGCAGCAGTTCGAACGCATCGTTCTGCGGGTTCATCAGCGCCGCATCGATCGGCGGCGCCTGCGTCGTGCCGTGCGGCGCATTGGGATCGGCGCCGTGATCGAGCAGCAGCTTGAGATAACTCGGATCGTTCGCCTTCGCCGCCAGGTGCAGCACCGTGTCACCGCCGAGGCCGGGCAGGGACGGGTTGGCGCCGGCGTCCAGCAGGGTGTCGAGGGCGGGCCTGCTTTGCCGCAGCAAGGCCCATTGCAGTAGCGTCACATCGTCTTTGCCGTGCGCATTGGGATCGGCGCCTTCGGCGACCAACGCGCGTACGCGTGCGCTATCGCCACCAAGCGCCGCGTTGGCGAGCGCAATCGTCCTGGCATCGGAAAAAACATGGCTTGCGTCGGCATTGCTCATGAACTCTCTCCCTGCGGCGCCAATGGCCACCCATAGACTCGCCAGCAGCATACATAGTGCAAAACCGTATTTCCGTAGAGCGTGCATCCGGTACGCCTTTGCAATGGCAGCGTGCGCCGCAATGATGCGGTCCGCTCCGTACGATAACCGCCCGCGCCGGCCGTACCACCTAGGGATGACCCTAGCTGGGGCACGTCCGGATGGGACGGCCGGCGGCCAGATGGTGTAGTTGGCGCTATACCATCCACCGTCGAGGCAGCCATGACCGCAGTAAGCGACGTTCGGCCCACGCATTCCTTCGCCGCCAATCATGCATCAGGCAACCGTTACACCGTGCAGCACGGCGACACACTCTCAGGTATCGCCCAGCGTTTTGGTGTCTCGCTGGCGGCATTGGAAGCGGCCAACCCGCAGATCGCCAACCCGAACCTGATCTATCCCGGCGAGTCATTGAACATTCCCGACGGCGGTTCAGTGGCGCCGACGCCACCGCCCGGCCATGGCGGGCCGGCCTCGCAATTTTCCGTCAGTGAAAATGGCGTGAGGATGATCGAGGGCTTCGAAGGCTACAGCGCCACGGCCTATCCCGACCCCGGCACCGGTGGCGCGCCGTGGACCATCGGCTACGGCCACACCGGGGGCGTGTCGCCCGGCGAGACGATCACGCGCGCGCAAGCCGAGGCGTATCTGCGCCAGGACCTGAGCTCGGCGGAAAACGCCGTGCGCAACAACGTGCATGTGCCGCTGACGCAGAATCAGTTCGATGCGCTGGTCAGTCTCACCTACAACGTCGGTGCGAATGGTTATTCCAGTCTGCTGGCGACTCTCAACCGTGGCGACTACGCCGGTGCGCAGCGCATGTTCGGCGACTACGTGCATGCCGGCGGCCACGTGCTGCAGGGCCTGGTGAATCGCCGCGCACAGGAAGCCGCGTTATTCGGCAGTACGGCGCCATCGGGCAGTACTTCCGCTCCGGCGCCCGCGCCAGCACCAAGCCCCAGCGGAAGCCATGCGTACACCGTGCAAACGGGCGATACCCTTTCGGCCATTGCGCAACGACACGGCGTATCGCTGTCCGCGCTGGAAGCGGCCAATCCACAAATCGGCAATCCCAATTACATCTATCCCGGCGAGACCATCCATCTGCCCGGCGACAGCCACGACAGCGGTAGCGGATACACGGTGAGGCGCGGCGATACCTTGTCCGGCATCGCCAGCCTTCACGGGGTATCGCTGGCGGCATTGGAAGCGGCCAATCCGCAGATCAGGAATCCGAACCTGATTTACGTGGGGCAGGTGATCCACGTGCCGTGATGCGCGTAGCTTGGCAAGACGCATCCCTAGCGAAAACCCATTCGCCGCATCGTGCCGTCGCGCAAAAAGAAATGATGGAACAAGGCCGCGCAGGCATGCGCGCCGATAACGCCGTAAAAAGCATTGCCGATGATTTCATGGATGCTCTTTACGGTATGTGCAAGATGCGGCGCCGGCCCGGAGAGATAGATCGTCCACGGCAGCCCGACCAGCGGCAGCGGTTTTCCGTGGAGGCTGTAGCTGAGCATGCCAAGCAGCGGCTGCGTCAGCACAAATACATAAAGCGCGCCATGCACCACGCGGCTGAGCTGGGTAACGATCGCCGATCCAGGAACCGGCGGTGGCGCCCTGTGCCGCAGTCGCCACACCAGCCTGGCGACCGATACCACCCACAACACAGTGCCTGCCCATACATGGATGGACATCCACGCGGTGTGGGGGCTTTTCATTTCAATGGCGATATACGCCAGTGCTATCAATGCGGCGCTTAGCCAGTGAAACCCCACGGCTATGCGATCGTATCGCCCTGATGTGTTCAACTTGCCGGCCACTGCTACCCCCGAAAACATGATCAAAGGATGGCAGGGGAAGCTATTGGTTTGCTTAGCGAGTCGTAGGGTTGAAGTAACGCGGAGATAAGCTGTTGCTAAGAATCGAACACTTCTCGTAGGTTGGGTTACCCCCGGATCAAGTCCGGGGTAACCCAACCTACGTGCGCTCTCTCTCAGGCAATTGCCTTTCGCGCCACTTTCTTCGTTCGAATCACCAGCGACGTGTTACGCAAGGCATGCGCAGATGCGCCATCCTCGACGGCTTCCACCAAGATCGCCCCCGCTTTATCCGTCGATTGCACGATGACTTGAGCCAAGCCATTGAACAGCGAGCGCCTGGGTTCCTTGTCGCTCTCCAGGCAGTTGGGGTCGCCGTTGCCGACGCCGATCAGCTGGCCCGCGCCGGTGATGCGGAACGCCAGCTTGTTGTCCGCCGTCGGCACCGGGCGGCCGTTCGCATCGAGCGCTTCCACGGTGATCATGGCGACGTCCTGGCCGTCCGCGCCGATCTCCATGCGGTCGGCGGTCAGGCGCAGTTGTTGCGCGGGGCCGGTAGTTTCGCGCCGCTCGGTGAGGACGGTCTGGCCATTGCGGCTGCCGCGTGCTTCGATCACGCCCGGCGCATAGGCCACCTTCCACTCCACGTGCCCAAGGCGCGGCACCTTCTTGCTGCCCAGGCTCTTGCCATTGAGCAACAGCTCGACTTCATCCAGGTTGGTATAGACCCATACGGAAATCTCCTGGCCTTCCTTGCCGTGCCAGTTCCAATGCGGGAACACGTGCAGGCTGGGCGCCTTTTTCCACCAGGCTTTGTAGTAGTAGAAGTAATCCTTGGGAAAACCGCACATGTCGACGATGCCGAATTGCGAGCTGATCGAAGGCCATGCATAAGGCGTGGGCTCGCCGCGATAGTCGAAGCCGGTCCATGCGAATCCGCCTGCCATCCATTCGCGCGTGGCGTAGAAATTCCACCATTGCTCCGGCGTCTGGCCCCAGTCCACCACGCCGTCGTAACTGTTGACCGTGTTCTTGGTCTTGTCGGACACATATTCGCCGCGCGTGGAAATGGCGCTTGAGGTTTCCGATCCGAACACGGCCTTGTTCGGGTGCTTCTTGTGGAAGGCGTCGGGAAAGTCGGTGTGGTAGTTGAAGCCGATGATATCGAGCGCTTCCGATACACCTTGCTCGTTGTCTCCGTTGACCGCCGCCGAAACCACGCGGGTGGGATCGAGTTCGTGGCAGCGCTCCACCATGGTCCCGGCGATGCGGGCGCCTTCGGGCGCCATGTCGCCTTGTTGCAGGACCCATTCTTCGTTGCCGATCGACCAGATGATGATCGAGGGCGAGTTGCGATACCGCTTCACCATCGTCTCCAGCTGCTGCAAGCCGCTGGGGTTTGAACTCATCTGGCGCGTCTCGCACATCATCAGCATGCCCATGCGATCGCACGCCTCGACCCATTCGGGCGTAGGCATGTTGTGCGATGTGCGCACGCCATTGCAGCCCATGCTCTGCAGCACGGCGATGCGGAACGCCTGCAGCCGGTCGGGCAGGGCGGCGCCCACGCCGGCGTGATCCTGGTGATTGCAGGTGCCCTGGATCTTCAGCGGCTTGCCGTTCAAGAAGAAGCCGCGGTCGGGATCGAACACCGCCGTGCGGATGCCGAACGGAATCTGCTCGGCATCGCGCAGCTTGCCGTCGACGATCACCTTGACGATGGCGGTATACAGATGCGGTTCGTCAGGCGACCACAGCGCGGGCTGGCTGACGCTCGCTTCGGCGCGATAGTCTGCCGACGCATGCGGCGCAATCGCCTGCGCAGGCGAGGTTGCCTGCGCCACCATGCGGCCGGCGGCGTCGACGATGCTCCATTCGAGCGAGGCGTTCGCGACGTGCTCGCCATCGTTCTCGATAAGAGTGGCAAGGGCGAGCGTGGCCGCATCGCCTTTGACGCTGGAGCGCACGATGGTTTCCCATTTGCCCAGATGCACCGGGTCCGTCTTGGTCAGCCACACATGCCGATAAATGCCGGCGCCTTCGTAGAACCAGCCGTCGCCGAAGCTGGCGTCGACACGCAGCACGATGTAATTCTTGCCACCGTAGTTGAGAAAATCGGTAAGGTCGAAGCGGAACGAGCTATAGCTGTCGTCATGCCTTCCGATAAAGCAGCCGTTGACGAAAAGCATCACATCGCGCATCGCGCCGTCGAACTCGATCCAGATGCGACGCCCGCGATCGCTCTGGGGAATCTCGAACGCGCGCCGGTACCAGCCCACGCTGGTGGCGGGATAGCGCCGCCCTAATGGCTTGTAGCCGTGCGAGACCATGCGATTGTCTTCATCGCCCTTGTCGTCATGCACGAACGGCAGCTCGACCGCCCAGTCATGCGGCAGGTTCAACGCGCGCCAGCTGGCGTCGTCGAACTTGTCGGTGGCGATCTTGAACGTGCCCGTCTTGGAAAAATCGCCCTGGCCGAACCCGAAACCGAAATCCTTGCCGGGATCGTCGCCGTGGCCGAACGCGAACCGCCATCCGAAATCGAACTGCAATTGCTCGCGCGGCGCCAGGGCCGTGCCGCCCTGCAGCCAAGCCTGTTTTTCCGCCTGCCCCTGGCCGGTGCCGGCCCACACAATACGCGGGAGCAGGCAGGAGCCAGCCAATCCCATACCCGAAAAGACGAACGTGCGGCGCGAGATATTGATCATGAGAACCACAATCTCCTGAGGGGCGGGGCTGCCGATTTTGGCTTTGCACCATAGCAAAGAATGTGCGGGAGGTCTTGCTGTGTTCGGCTCCCTTCTTGCGGTCCACGCAACAATACCGATCGCTATATAAATAACGAGCCGTCATTCCGGCGAAGGCCGGCCCCGAAGGGAGTGAGCGAAGCGAATCATCCAGGCTCCGTACTGGCGATGATTCCGGCCTTCGCCGGAATGACGATTTGGCTGTTTGCTCGCTATTGGCCAGTGCACACTTCATGCGTGTGCTTAAGGCAACACTGATCAAGTATCGCCGTCGTCACCAGCCCTGTCTGTTCGCAGGCCACAGGGCCGTCGGTGAAGGCAGACTGGCCGTCTGTCGAGGCGACGGACCGAAGGCATGCGGACAGACAGGGCTGGCCCCAACGTGTTGAATTCAAAGTGATGGGGTGATGTCTGGAAGGCCCGCAGGCTGCGCCGCGCGGCTTAGCAAGACGGCCAGTCTTCCAGGCGCCGCGCAACACACCCTGCGAGCCTTCCAGACATCATGACGACGGCGATACTTGATCAGTGTTGCCTTAAATGACGGGGTGACGTCCAGAACGCCCGCAGGCTGCGCCCGGCTTTGAGGAGCGAGGAACAGACGGCCAGTCTGCCCTGCGCCGCGCAACACACCCTGCGGGCCTTCTGGACGTCATGCCGGGTGCGTGTAATAGATCAGAGCATCCTTAGATAGCGAACGTTGGACTTCTTGTGATTGGAACATGCTTAAGTTCGAAGCATTGATCTGTCGCTATCGCATATTGTCGTTTTAGACGGACAAGGTAATTTGCATACCGTTATGTCCCTCGCAGATAGATATTAGGTCACTCTTTCACATGTGAGTCCGATGTACGGACGCCTATGATGTGCATGTGTGCGAAATCCATCGCATAGAGCCGTTTCTCTGCATAAAAAAGTAAGGAAAAGCGATTTTGCACGGCATGCAGGTATGCCGTTGCGTGATGCACGCATGATGGCCTTGCTGTCGCTGAGCGTGCTTTTCTTGCAGCAATAAAGCCTTCAAATGGAGCGAAAAAGGTCGCGCCAGGACGGTGCTTGCGCTCGCGTGTACGGTGAGGGTGTCGTGCTGATGTCTTGTTCGCGAATAACGGTATCTACGGACATGCGAGCAATGCATTTTCAGTTTTCATTGGCGAAAACAAAATGGTGGCGAGAATGATCGGAAAAAATAAATATAACCATTCAGGCGTTCGCGGTGATGCATTCAAGAACGTATCGATCGGGATGGGGCGCCTGGCGAGGCGGCCGCTTTACTGTGCGATGGCATCCTTTTTCATGCTGCCGCTGATGGCGCACGCCAATTGCGTCACATCCGGCAGTACCACGCATTGCGATACCGGCAACCCGTCGCCGTGGACGACGACCATCGGTTCCGGCCCGGCTACAGCTCCCGGCGCCACGGTGACGGTGGACCAAGGAGCCAAGATCATCGTCGGCGATGCGCCGGCGATCTCGCTTTCGGACAACGCCAATATCGTCATCGGCGCGGGAGCGCTGGTACAAAACGGCGCCGAGGATAACAACGGCCAGTACCACAGCGGCGCCAATACGATCGAATTTCGAGATGGCGGCAGCCTGACGATAGACCAGGGCGCGACCGTGCTGTCGACCGGAACGCAGGTCACATCCGAAGCCGTCAATGTGGAAGGCGTGCAGAACACCCTCATCAACAACGGCACCATAAGGGCTCTGCATAACGTCGCGCTGTGGTTCCAGACCGGTGGCGGTCCCAACACCGTGATCAATAACCCGACGGGCGTGATCGAGTCCTCGCAGCCTTCCAATGACGTGATGGGTTCCGTTTCCGGTCTGGCGCCGGCAGTGGGTTTCCTCGATTTCACCAACCGTGGCCGGGTGGTGGGCAATCTGCGCTTCATGGCAGGCAACGATGCCTTGCACATCTACACCGGTTCCACCATCACCGGCGCCATCCAAGCGGGTGGAAGCAACAACCTGATCAGCTTCAACGGCAACGGCAACGATATCGCGCCGGCCGACATCACCGGTTTTCAAACCTTGTTGAAACAGGACGATGGCACCTGGACCATCGCCACGCCGCTGGCCCCGATGGGGCTGATGCTGGCGGAGGTGCAGCATGGCACGCTGGTGCTGGCGGCAGACAATGCTGCCTATGCCGGCCAGTTGCTGATCGACGCGTCGGGCACATTGCAAGCAAACGCCGGCAGTCTACCGAAGAGCGTGTTGAACAATGGCTTGCTGCAATTTGCACTGAACACGGATGGCGTCTACGACGGCCTGATCGCCGGCGGTGGCGTGTTGGAGAAGGATGGCGCCGGTACGCTCACGCTCGCACCGGGCGCCGCAGGCGGCAATGCGTACACCGGCGGCACCATCATTCGGCAGGGCGTGCTGTCGGTCGCTACAGACAACGCGCTGGGCGCTTCGACCGGCGGCATCACGCTCGATGGCGGCACGCTGCAATTCGGCAGCAGCTTCAACCTTGCCGGCACGCGTGCGATAACCGTGGCGGCCGGCGGCGGCGTGATCGACACGCAAGGCTTCCAGACCGCGATCTCGCAGAACATCGACGGCGACGGCGCGCTGGTGAAAGCAGGCGCGGGCACGCTAGTGCTCGGCGGCGTCAACACCTTGCGTGGCGGTACCGCCGTCAACGCAGGGGCGCTTGTCGTCGGTGATGCTTCCACACCGGGAGCATCGCTTGCCGGCGATGTGAGCGTGGCGCCGGAGGCAGTGCTGGCCGGCTACGGCAGCGTCGGCGGCGACGTCAGCAACAGCGGTGTGCTTGCGGTAGGGTCCGCGGCGTACATGAGCGACGTGCAAGGCGGGTTTTCGATCAATGGCCAGTTGCTCAATGCGGGCGTAGTGCAACTGGGCGGGACCGGTGTCGGCAATACGCTGACGGTGCACAGCTATGCCGGACAGAACGGCACCGTGGCACTGAACGCCGTGCTGGGTGGCGACGGTTCGACCGCGGACAAGCTCGTCATCAATGGCGGTACCGCAACGGGCTCGACCTTGCTGAAGATCAACAATGTCGGCGGGCAGGGCGGGCCAATTCGGTCGGACGGCATCCTGGTGGTGCAGGCCGCCCACGGCGGCACCACCGATGCCAAGGCCTTCGCCCTGGCGGATGGTTCCGTGAAAGCGGGCGCGTATGAATACTCCCTGGTGCGCGGCGGCATCACGCCCGGTACGGCACAAAACTGGTATTTGCGCGACACGCTGATCGACAACCCCATACCGCTTTACCGCCCCGAGGTGGCGCTGTATGCCGCGGCGGCTCCGGTGATGCGCGAGCTCGGCATGCTGCAGCTAGAAAATTTCCACGAGCGCCAGGGCGATCAATCGCTGCTCACCGAAGACGGCCCACTGCCGGCAGCGTGGGAGCGCATGTGGGGTGGGCGCAGCACGCTTGCGCAGGGCGGCAGCGTCGATCCGCAATTCCACGGCAGCATCGGCGGCGTGCAGATCGGGCATGACCTGTATGCCGATGTGGATGCCGATGGCCAGCGCAATCGCTACGGTGTGTTCGCGAGCTTCGCCAGGGCCGCGGGTGGCGTCGATGGCAACGTATCGGGCCAGGCCGATCTCCATGCCGGAAACCTCGCCATCAGCGCGTACAGCGCCGGCGCTTACTGGACGCATATCGGCGCCGGCAACTGGTACACCGATACGGTGCTGATGAACACCATCTTCAACGGCCGTCCGTTGTCGCGCGATGGCAGCGTTGCGAGCATGCACGGGCATGCGCTTACCGGCTCAGTGGAAGCCGGCGTGCCGTTTTCGTTGGGCGCGGGCATCTCGCTCGAACCGCAGGCGCAGGTGATGTGGCAGCGCGCATTGCGCGGCACCGCCAACGATGGCGTTTCCAGCGTGGCGTTTCGTAGCGGCAATACCCTTATCGAGCGCGCAGGTGTCCGCCTGGTCGGTAATTTTGATACGTGGCAGCCGTATGTACGGCTCAACGTGATCCACAGCGCGGGCGGAAACGATACGGCGATATTCGACGGTTCCATGCCGATCCAGACCCCGGCCAAAAGGCTGAGCGGAGAAGTGGACGCCGGCGTGGCGCTGAAGCTGTGGACGAAAGGCAGCATCTTCGTTTCGGTCAGCGACAACCAGGCACTCGACGGGCAACGCCAGCACACCTACGCGGGCAATGTGCTTATGCGTTGGGCTTGGTAAGCGTTAGGCGCTGCGAGCCATGACCGGCAGAAAGGGGAAAGCCAATCGTAGGTTGGGTTAGCGCAGCGTAACCCAACGTCTTCGAAGCGACATCGTTGGGTTACGCAGCGCTAACCCAACCTACGTTGATATCACGCGATGCGTTGCGGTCATGCGTGCGCCGATTCAAACAAAAAGCTCCCTCTCCGCAAGCGAAGAGGGAGTCGTCTTGCGTTGGCAAAGCTGGATCAGTTCGATTCGCCGTAGATCACGCCGCGTCCGATCGTTTGCAGGAAAACCCTGCCGCCGCGCGAGCAACACTTTTTTGACTTGACGAACAGTGGCGTGTCGCCACGGGGAGAATCCGCAAGATGAATCGCATGACATATACGCGCTCTGCATTGGCGTTGGCTTGCATCCTGGGACTTGCACAACGCACGCATGCGCAGGAACAACCACCCCCCGTCACCATCCCGCTGGACGTGATCAACGAATCCAGCGGTGACGTCAGTGGAGACAGGCTGGGTATCAACATCGGCGTGAATGGCGCGGCACCCCAGGAATACATGTTCGACACCGGCTCCACGGCCTTCAACATTGACGTGGGCTCCGGCAGCAACGGCCAGCCTTGGTTTCCGATGATGCCGGGCGTGCCGGTCACGCCGACTTCGCCTGCGCTCACGCTCTACGGCGATGGTACGTATGGCAACCTGGGTGCGAGCACCACGGTGTCGAGCGTGCAGTTCTACGATTCTTCGTCCAACACGCTGGCGGTGACGGTCAAGAACGAGAAGGGCATTCCGGTGCTGATCAACCAGGGCGCCGTGGCGACGCAAGACAGCCTCTATGGCGATCAGGCCGGTGCGCAGATCGGTTACTTCCTGCCTAACGAAGGTTATGCCTTTACCTTTGCCGAGATTGCGGCATATCAGGCCGCCGGGACCCCGCTGAATACGCAAGGCGAGGTGCCCATGTATCTGGATGCCACCTGGCAGCAGAACCTCAACCAGAGCATCGGTCCAGAAGACGGCGGCACGTACAAGCTGTTCGGCATTTTCGGCGCCGGCGAATTCGGCGGCGACAGCGTGCTGGGCAATCTCACCACCAGCGGCTATATCGTCGCCGCCAATGCGCAGATGGGCGCTCCGCAGAATTGCAGCGCCTGTGCGCACGTGATCTTGAATCTCACGCCGGCCTTGCGCGCGCAGTTCCTCAGCCTGGTGCCATGGAACGGCGGTTCGCAAGCCACGTTTCCATTGTCGGGCGCGCCGATCTCGGCGAACCAGTTCGATCTTGCATTTGCGTACACGCTCGACGGCGGCAAATACAGCGCTACGCTGCAAACCCTGCTCGATTCGGGCACGGCGACCATCTACCTCAACGATGCCGGTCTGCTGGCAGGCGAAACGGCTGCCGGCCACGTGAATGCCAATGGCGACGAAATACCCGGCGTCACGCTGACCATGACCGGCAGCGGTGCCGGCGCGCAACCGGCGTCGATCATCACCGGCGACGACGGCGCGGGTGATGCGAGCAACGTCGTCACACCCGGCAATATTTCATTCCTCAGCGCGGGACAGGCGCTTTACGGCATCTCGTTCTATTTCAACAACTCCGTGATGTACGACCTGCAGAACCAGCTGACCGGCTATACGCCGTTCTTCGTCTCGATCGATCCGGTATCGACGAATGGCGGCTATACGATTTCGGGCGACATGGCGCCGCAGGGCATCGCCGGCATCATCTCCGGCAGCGGTCCGTTGATCATCGGCGCAGGCGGCATGGCGCAGCTCACCGGCGCAAACACCTACACCGGCGCCACGCAGATCGAACAGGGCGGATGGCTGGGCTTGGCCGGGCCGGGCACGATTGCCGATTCTTCGGGCGTGCAGGCCGATGGCACGCTGGATATTTCGCGCGTGTCGGCGCCGGCGTTGATCCAATCGCTGTCCGGCGCGGGCACCGTGTTGCTCGGCGCGAACACGCTTGAATTGACCAACGCCTCCGGCACGTTTGACGGCGTGCTGGCCGATGGCGGCATCGTTGGCGGCGCGGGCGGCAGCCTGGTGATCGCAAACGGTATGGAAACGCTCACCGGCAACAACACCTTCACTGGCAGCACCGGCATCAGCCCGGCGGGCGGCTTGACGCTCGACGGTTCGCTGGC
Source organism: Dyella sp. (assembly GCF_051954575.1). Classification (GTDB taxonomy): domain Bacteria; phylum Pseudomonadota; class Gammaproteobacteria; order Xanthomonadales; family Rhodanobacteraceae; genus Dyella_B. The sequence goes on from NZ_JBQCHP010000042.1 coordinate 12,309, forward strand.
GGGCAGCGTGCTCGATGCCGGCTTGCTCGCAGGCAGCGGCAGCATCGGCGGCGGGGCGGTGGTGACTGGCGTGATCGCGCCGGGCCATGGCACCGGCACGTATGAAACGCTGACGGTGGCAGGCAATTATTTGCAGAGCGCCGGCTCGACGTACGTGGCGCAAGTCGATCTCGCGCAGCCCGGCAGTTCCAGCCAGATCCTGGTGCAGGGCAGTGCGGTGGTGGCGCCGGGCGCACGGCTTGCGCTGCTCGCATCGCCGCAGCGCCAGCCTTACCTGCTCGGCACGCGCTACACCCTGCTCACCGCGGAAGCGGGCCTGACCGGGACGTACACGCTGCTGGGCAATACCAGCCTCAGCGCCACGCTCGGTATCAGCACGGTTTACGATGCGGATCACTTCTACCTCGACGTGGTGCAGCAGCGCGCGCTGGCCGATGCGGCGTATACGCCCAATCAGGCGGCCACGCTCGCCGGCTTGCAGAGCCTGCCGGGTTCGAGCGTGCCATTCATCACCGTTTCCAACTTGGCCACGGATGCGCAGGTACGTCACGCCGCCGATCTGCTTTCCGGTGATGCGTATGCCAGCGTGCAGGGCAGCTTCCTCGACGACAGCCGTGTGATGCGCGATGCGGTAGGCGAACGCCTGCGCGTGGCGACGGCGTCCGGCGACCAGGTGTCCGCGACGAGCCAGACGACGCAAACGCACGCTGATGACCTCACCTGGTGGGGGCAGTTCGTGGGTTCGTGGGACCGCCTCGGTGGCGATGGCAATGCCGCGCCGTTGTCCGACACGTTGAGCGGTTTTCTGCTGGGAGCGGATGTGCCGTGGGGCGAGCATGGCCGCGTGGGCATGGCCACCGGTTACACGCAGACCACGCTCCAGTCTCCGCAACGCAGCGCCACCGGGCATAGCGATGACACATATCTGAGCGTGTACGCAGGCACTCAGCTGGGAAGCTGGGGCTTGCGTGCGGGCGCGGCGTATACCGGACACAGCTTGACCATGACGCGCAATCTGCAGCTGCCGGATCTGAGCGCGACGTGGAATCGCAGCAATGCATCCACCCGGCAGGTATTTGGCGAAGCCGGCTATGCGTTTGCGTTCAAGCACGCCGCGCTGGAGCCGTTTGCGCAAGCCGCTTACGTGAGGCTCAACACGAATGGTTTCCAGGAGCAGGGCAGTGCGGCTGCACTATCGGGCAGCGGCAGCCGGCATGCGGTGACGTACACCACGCTAGGCGCGCATGCGAACGCGCATTTCCGATACAACGGCGATCTCGTCAACGCTTACGGCACGCTGGGCTGGCGCCATGCTTCCGGCTATGTGGATCCGCGCAGCGTGATGGCATTCGGGGGCGGCGATCCGTTCACCGTGCACGGCGTACCGATGGCGCGCGATGCACTCGTGATCGATGCCGGTTTAATGCTGCAGGTGACGCCGGCCGTGTCCTTGAACGTGGCTTACACCGGGCAACTGGCGCAGCACGCGGTGGACAGCGGATTCAAAGGCGGCGTGACCTGGCGCTTCTGATGGTTTGAACGGCGTGGTTTGCAGCTGCGGAAACCTTCTTTCAGAAAAAATCGTCATTGACCAGCTTTGCTGTTGTCATCAGCCTGACCGCGAACGGCGCGTAGAACGTCGCCGGCATCAGCTTGCAAAGCGGCACACCCAAGGTTGTGCTTCAGGTGGGCGCCGACGGCAAAGGCACGTTGGCGGTGTCCGTCGTCCGCCCGGCGATACCCTGGCCAGGCGTGCACGGCACCGCCCACGCCATCGACATGGGAGCGGGCGAAAACCTGACGGCGCCTCCGGCGCATGGGCGGATACGGAGACTGGCGATTTCACCGGCCAGACCGGCGATGGCCGCAGCTATCGCCAACGCCGCACCAGCGTATCGTTCGGCGCGGAACAGTTGTCCGACTTCGATGGCGGGCGCAGGCTCCACGGATGCGTCCGGCAGCACCTCGGGCCGCTATCGTCCGCTAGCAGCTCGACGGCGGTTCCGTGCCGGTGAGCCTGCCTTCGCGTCATGGCACGGCCGGCAATGATTCGCGTAGGTTGGATTAGCCAGAAGCTTGATACTTGCAGAAATCCGCTCCCTCCCCTGCGACAGTAGGGGAGGGTTGGGGTGGGGTTGCTTGGGCTTTAGCGCACGGACGAAGCTCACGAAGGAGTTTGCTGATAACCGCCTTACGAAATATGTAATTTGCGGCGGCGCCAGATCTTCGCCGCTCGCTGCGCTCGCACCCCACCCTAGCCCTCCCCTGCACGCAGGGGAGGGAACGTACTTCGCAAGCTTCGAGATGCGCGCTTAAGCCTACGCGTTTCATCGATAGGCATTTGCTCACGGCAGCGGAAGAAATCTTAAGTTCAGGGCATTGCTCAAACCCTCCCCTGCAAGCAGGGGAGGGAACCACAGACCATCAATCCTTCGACGTGCCGTAAATCACGCCGCGTGCTTCATACGGCCCGACGTATACCCTGCCGAAGACGCGTGGATCACCTGCCACGACCGCGACCCCGCCCCATTGATGCAGCGAGTCGTTGATCTGCACCCACGTGGCGCCGGCATTGGTGGAGCGGAACAAACCGGTCACGCCATTGACCGTTCCGGACAGATAGACGGTAGGGTAGTGCGAGCCTTTCGCCGCCTTGCCGAAGCCGACCGAGTTGGCGGCGGTCACGCTAGACGCATCGACCTGGTTCCAGGTGGTGCCGTAGGTGGTGCTGCGGAACAGGCCCTTCGGCGTGGTGGTCCACACTTCGCCGGCTTTGGCTTCGCCCGCAATGCCAGTGACGGCGGTGGGTTGACTGCTCTGGTAGCTGGGATCCGCTTTCGGCAGGCTGGAGTTGGCGACATGCCAGCTCACACCCTTGTCGGTGCTGTTGTAGAAGACGCCGTGAACCTCATCCAAGGCATAGAACACGTTGGGATTGGCTCCATCGGAAAGCACATGCACGCCGACCGGAAGCGAAGGCAATCCACCACCGCTCGCCTTCGTCCAGCTCGCGCCGCCATTGTTGGAAACGACCGGCGCGATGTCGCTGGGTGCCCAGACGATGGTCTTGCCATCACCGGAAACGGCCACGGTGCCGCCGCCGTAGGTGGTACCTGCATGATTGGGGAACTCGGTCCAGGTAGTTCCGCCATCGCGTGAGATCGAACCGAACGACGTGAGTTTGCTGTTGCCCTGGTGAAGGACTCGCACGATCGTCGAAGGGGAGTTCTTCGCATAGTCCAGCGAGGTGCCGATGCTGTCCCCGCAGGTCGGGTTGTCCGGTTGCGTCTGCGGTGCCGTCGTCAGGCTGGTGTGCACGAAGCCGCAGACGTCGCCCAGGCCGCTGAGCAGGTGCGGGCCGGCCGTCGGCGACAACAGCGTGATCACTGCCGTTTCCTCGATGCCGATGGCGCCGATCGACCAGTGCGTCGGTTTGCCGGCACCGGCGTCGGTCAGGTCATAGGTGGTCCAGATCGTGCCGCCCGTGCCGTACATGGCATGCCCCGGATTGAAGGGATCGAGCACCACTTCACCCCAATTGCCGAAAGCGGGTTGTTTTTTTCCGGCCGGAATCATCCAGGGTGCGAGGCTGGCATCGCGGATGGCATAGGTGCCGGAGGTGGGAGGAACGCCGTTCCACGTGGCGCCGCCCACGTCGACCCAGCTCTTGCCGCCATTGGTGGTGCGATACATGGTGTCATCCGGCCACCAATGATCCATGGTCATCACCACTAGCGTGCCGGGATGCGAGGGATCGACCGACAAGCCGCTGAAGCCCGAAGCATATTTGAAGGGATCGGTTGGCGTGATGTCCGTCCAGGTGTGATGCGCAGTGTCGTACTTCCACACTGCGCCCATGTTCATGCCGCCGGGGCCGATCGCATAAGTGGGGTGGCCGTTTTGATCGACGCTGTTGCCGTAGGTGATGTAGAGATTGCCATCCGGGCCGAGCTGGCCACGCTGCGGCAACTCATTGCTGGGCCCGCCCTTCACAGGATTCCAGGTGGCGCCTGCATCATTGCTCACATAAAGCGAGGCGCCGCTGCTGGCTGCGTTGCGCGTCGACACGCCGACATAGATGGTTCTGGTCGGACTGTCCTTGGCTTCGCGATTGGGCGCGAAGGCGACAAACGCCACGCCCAGGCCTGTGCCATCGCTGGTCAATGCCTTGAACCCGTTTACCTGTGTCCATGTCGCACCCTTGTCCTTGCTGGTCCACAAGCCATTCTTGCCGCTGACTTGCACGGGCGTGTTGGGATTGGAGCTGCTGTAAACCGCGTTGGAGGTGCCATAAAACAGGATGGAGCCATCGTTCGGATCCACCTGCAGGCGTTCGCCGGCGTTGCGTCCGTCTTCATTGCCGCCAACACGGAAGCTCAGCGGGTAGGACTTGAAACTCTTGCCCTGGTCGGACGACACCAGCATTTCGCCATTGGGTGCCCACGATTTGACGTACAAACCCGTCATCAGGAACAGCATGTTGGGGTTGTTCGGATCGACGGCGATGCTTTCGATGCCGCCCTGATTGGCCGAAGGGACCCAGTCGTTCAACGCGATCCACTTGTTGTTCTTGGAGTCATAGCGATAGGCGCCGCCCACGTCGGTACGTGCGTAGAACAGGCCTTGTTGCCTGGGATGCGCGATGATGCCGTCGACGTAACCGCCGGCGACGATGCGTGCATTGTGCCAGTGGTAGGACGGTGCGTCGGTCGATTGCGCGGCGAGCTGCGCAGCAGGCGACAGCAGCAGCGCGGCGATGGCGCCGCAGAGCAATCTGCGGGCGATGGTTTTGGATGTGATCATGCTCACATGTCTCCAGTGTATGTGCTGATTCCCGTTATCCGGGCGATGCTCGTTTCCGATCGCCAGCCCTCGCGTGCGCAGCCGTCTTCCTCATGCGCAGGCATGAAGAAGATGGAGTGGCATGAGATGGGACGTAACGAAGCGGAACGAACCTTCACGCAGCAAGGAACCTTGCGGTTCGAAGCTGCATGAAGGCGGCATCAATATACGATTGGAGTCAGGTATTTACCTTATCCCATGAGGGACAACGTTTTTTATATTTAGGCTTTTGCGCGTCGACGGCATGATTATCGATAAATGCCGCGCTGCAAAAAGCGAAAATGCGAACGGGTGAGCGAAATGCGTATGGCGATCGTTGCGCACCGTAAGTTGACCCGTGGAGAGATGGCGCGGCCATCCCGCGAAACCTAACCTGCAAAGGCGTGGACCATGGACGGTGCATGACGATTCGTTTTTAAGAACGTACAGCAACAACCTTCCTGGATGGCGCTGGCGATGACCCCCAATATCGTCAGTGCCGCTTTTTGAAACAACCGTATCGCCGGCATATCCGATCAGTAAGCAGCGTACTGCCCCATGTGCCGTGAAGTTGGCTTCTTGGCGAGTGGGGGCAACCTCGAGCATTCGGCGTCGTCATTGCATGGACATGGAAGCCACCACTTATAACGGCCATTCGTAATTTCAGATCATGCCATGAATGTTTTGATGCGGCGGACGCAAAAACATATTTTGGGGATCAATCCCCGACGTTGTCAGAAAAACACTTCAACGTCCCTTTTCGGCTCTTGTTCGCGGCAAAGTGGCTTCGATACATTGACCGATAAGAGGCGCGAACCGATCCGGGCGAAAAGCTCAGTGATCGGCTGGCAATGCGTTACATGGGAACATCTGACTGGGCAAAAAACCTTCAGGGAAGAGGTCCTGCGCGCCAGGCGCGACGAGTGGTTGAGAGGCATCGTTATCGCCTCTCCAGCGCCGCCATTCAAGAGATAATGTTCCTTGCCGGGCGCCTTGCACGCCGCCAAACGCTGCGGGAGTTGTCCCCATAGCTCCCCATGCCACGCCTGCGTACGCTTATGACGAGGACAGCGACGTGGTTGGTATCGCCCCTGATCCGATCCATTGCGCAGCTTCTTGCGGCGAGGCGCCGCGTTGACATGATCTTCATGTCCGTCGATGTTTAGTAAAGGACTGGAATAGGGTGCTTCACCTCGCTGACAGTTGCGATTGGACTTAAGCAGCTGAAATTGCCACGGCGTAGTCATACGGGTGGCGCACGGTGGGGAAGGGAACAGGGGGATTGGGATGTCATCGATCTATGACGCAGCCGGCTGCGAGACGCCGGTGTGTGCGAACGGCACGCCATCGTCGAGGGATACCGTACCAATCGGCGTACGCTCGATGCAGAGCCTGCATGACGGGCCGGCGCAATGGCTGGCCCTGGCGTTGCTTCAACTGGACCAGATGCTCAATACCGCGGGCACGTCGGACGTGCCGGTGCTGCGCAATGTTCGTCTGCTGGTGAGCGAAGCGCTGCGTGGTACGCGCCAAGTGCTGGAAGAAAGAACCGATAGCCCGGCCGAAGCGCCCATGCCGCTGGTTGCTTCACTGATCGAACTGGGGCAACGGCTTTCCAGCTTGACCGGCCAGACACTCTGCCTGGATTGCAGCACCGTCATTCCCGACCCGCCGCAGCCGGTTGCAGCGACGGTGCTGCAGGCGGCACGGGAATTGCTGGTCAATACCTGCAAGCATGCTCCCGGTGCACGCGTCGAGGTTGCGCTGGTGGCGGCAGCCAGCGGCTTTGAATTGACAATACGCGACAACGGACCCGGGTTCGATCCGTTGGTCGTGAACCGGCGCCATGGCGCGGCCAGTGGCCTGGGTTTGGGCGCAATCCCCGAGCGGTTGAACCGGGTTGGTGCCACGCTCAATTTGCAAAGCCGTCCCGGCGCCGGTGTGAGGGCATGCATCCGCTGGCCGGCAAGGGGGAGCGAGCCAGTTCATGGCGATGCTCAGATTCCGCAGTGGTTGTCCTCGCCATGAAAGTGCGGGTGGTGCTGGGTGACGATCACACCATGCTGCGCGAAGGATTGGTTGCGCTGCTGCAGCGAGAGTCCGATATCGAAGTACTGGGCCACGCCGGGCATGGCCTGGATCTGCTTCGCCTTGCAAGAACACTCCATCCCGATGTGGTCATTGCCGATGTCACGATGCCGCTTATGAACGGTATCGAGGTGGTCCGTCGCGTCCGCAGTGAACTGCTGCCCAGCAAAGTGCTATGTCTATCGGCCAGTGCCCAACTGGGCCAAGTGCTGGAGACGCTGGAGGCAGGCGCGTCGGGCTATGTGCTGAAGGGAAACTGCTATGACGAACTGGCGCGCGCCATTCGCCATGCATCCAGCAACCAGATCTTCCTGAGCGCCGAACTCGTCGCGCCGATTATGAGCACCTACCGCACGGCGGGAGGCGTTCAGGACCTGCTGATGCCGCCGCCGCTGACGTGGCGCGAACGCGAGATCACGCAACTGTTTGCCGAAGGCTATTCCACCCAGCAGGTGGCCGAGCGGCTGCACATCAGTGCGAAAACGGTGGCTACGCATCGTGCGCACGTGTTTCGCAAGCTCAATATCCGCGGAGTCGCGGAGCTGACTCGCTATGCGGTGAAGGAAGGGATGACGTCGCTGGAGTGATTCGGGCCGGCAGCTTCGCCGCGCTTGGCGCGGGTGGAGTCGTCCGAGCTCAGCAAAACGGAAGTCAATATCAGCAGATTGCTGATAGGGATGCCGCCGCGAGGTGGCTAATCTGGCTTCACTCTTTACATGCCGGCAAAACCCGTGAGCCCAATCGGTGCCCGGGCTGCGTGAGGTTCGCCGTCGACGATACCGGGCGATTGGCAAATGAAAGGGACGTGTCGCCGGACGCGGCCAGGGAACAGGGGAAGGCAGTGATCGATCGGGTGCTGGAACATTTAGCAGCGCATCTCAACAGCCATATCCGGAGACAGTTCCAGGTGGCCGAGGATGTCGCTGTCGTGTCCAACCTGCAGGAAGTCGGCGGGGCGCCGGTGGTGCTGTCGGCGAACAAGCTGGTGCTGTTCCTGAGCGGGATCGAGCGCGACACCCTGGCGCACCGGGCCGGCAGCATGGCGACGGTTCCCTCCGGCGGTATCGTGCATAACGTGCCGCCGGTCTATCTGAATCTATTGGTGATGTGTGCGGCCAACTTCAGCGGCAGCCACTATCCGGAAGCCTTGAAGTTCCTGTCCAGTGCGGTTGCTTTTTTCCAGGGCAACGCCGTGTTCGACCATCAGAACACGCCCGGCATGGATACGCGCCTGGAGCGGCTGGCGTTGAACATGGAAAACCTCAGCAGCCAGGAGATGCACAGTCTGTGGAGCATCCACGGCGGACGCTACGTGCCATCGGCCTTGTTTCGCGTACGCATGATCACGCTGGATGCCGGGACGATGCGTGGCCGCGATCCGGCCATCGCCCAGGCCGACACCGCGGCGTTGCCATCATGAAGCGGGAAGGCGGCTGACCGTGCGTTATCGCCCCTTCGCCACGCTCGACGTGCAGCACGATTATTTCGCCGATGGCTGCGCACGCCATTTGTCGTTTTCGCCGCACGCGGACACCGCGGCGTTCCTGCGCCGCTTCGACATGGTTGTGCGCGCCGACGAACGCAGCCTCATGATCGGTGTATGCGAAACGCAGTTGGCGGGGATCTGGAGCGAACGCCTGGATGAAGGCGAAAACCGCAGTTTGCGTTTCGACATTCGCTCGAGTGATCCGACTGGCGCGTATTACACCGATACGGTGACGGCCTCGCAGCAGGCACAGAAAGATGGCACGCATGCGGTGCCCTTGCAGGAGGTGGCTGCGACGCCCGCGGCGCCGCTGGCGACGATCGCTTTGCCGCTCGATGCGTCAGGCAGCGGCGACTTCGCTACGTGGTCGGCCGCACCGGGTGTGCAATATCGCTTGCACCTGAGCAGCCGCAGCACGATCTGGAAATACCTGCTGATCGGCGACTGGCGAGGCCGCACGCTGTCGGTGGTCGATCAGCGTGGTGAGGTGACGTTTACGGCGCCGGTGGCGGAGCGCATGCCTGATGGGCAATCCGCATGGGTGACGCGTTCCACCTTGCCTATTGCGCTGCGGGAGCGGCCATCGCAGCGCTTCCAGTTGCGCGACGTTGCCGAATCCCCCGAACGGGTCCTTATTTCCCGATTGCCGGGCGCCCAGCCCCAGCGCCTGTGGCGCGAAATGCTGGACGGCGAGCCGACCATCGTGTCGGAAATTTTTGTTCACAGTTGACACACTGACAGGAGCCCTCCCATGGGTGCAATGAAAACACCGGGTGTTTATATCGTCGAGAAGAATGCATTTCCCAACTCGGTGGTGGAAGTGGCTACCGCCGTGCCTGCATTCATCGGCCATACCCAGAAGGCCGACAACCGCAACAAGCCACTTGCGTTCAAGCCGTGGCGCATCAGCTCGATGGCGGAATTCCACCAGTATTTCGGCCTGGGGCCGGACCCGCGCTTTACCATAGCCGAGAAAACCGACCCGTCCGCGCTGGCCGATTTCAAGGCGCCTAACAAGGACAACAAGCTTACCGAGTTCGTACTGGTGCAGGCGCCGGGGAAGGATGGCGGGCGCTACATGCTGTACAACGCCATGCGCCACTTTTTCCAGAATGGCGGCGGCCCGTGCTACATCGTATCGGTGGGCGATTACCTATCGGATCTCGATCCGGACAAGTTCAACCGGGGCATCGACGAACTGCTGAAAGAGCAGGAACCGACGATGGTGGTGATCCCGGAAGCGGTGCTGCTGAAGGAGCCCGACTGCATCAGCCTGCAACAGAGCATGCTCGCGCATTGCGGCGACAAGATGAAGAACCGTATCGCCATTCTCGACGTGTGGGGCGGCGACAAGCCGCGCAACGATCCGGGCGGCGATCCGGTCGACCAGTTCCGCAATGGTCTGGGCATCAACTTTCTCAATTTCGCCTCTGCATATTATCCGTGGCTCAACACCACCGTGGTGGGCGACAAGGAATTGAGCTACGAAAACATCTCCTCGCCCGACGTGCTGCAGATGCTGCTGCGTGGAGACTTGAACTTGCCCGAGACAGCGCCCGACAAGGCTTCGCTCAAGGACAAGGAGCAGATCCAGGCGATCAACGACATCACCAAGGACTGGACCAAGGTCGATCCGCCGCTGTCGGAGGACATGGTGATCGCGAACAAGGCACTGCTCAACAAGACGCTCAGCACGATCAGCCCGCTGTTCAACACCGTGCTGGAGCTGGTGAAGAACAAGCTGAACCTGATGCCGCCAAGTGCGGCGATGGCCGGCATCTACACCATGGTCGACAACAGTCGCGGTGTGTGGAAAGCACCGGCGAACGTCAGTCTGTCCGGCGTCATCTCGCCGGCGGTGACCATCTCGGCGGTCGACCAGGAAGACTTGAACGTCACCACGCAAGGCAAGTCCATCAACGCCATCCGCACCTTCATCGGCGAAGGCGTGCTGGTGTGGGGTGCTCGCACGCTCGACGGCAACAGCCTCGACTGGCGCTACGTCAACGTGCGCCGCACGATGATCATGCTGGAAGAATCCTGCAAGCTCGCGGCCAAGGCGCTGGTGTTCGAACCCAATACCGCCAATACCTGGGTCACCATCAAGAGCATGATCCAGAACTTCCTCACCAGTATCTGGAAGCGCGGTGGCCTGGCCGGCGCCGTGCCGGAGGATGCTTTCAGCGTGCACTGCGGCCTCGGCGAGACGATGACGCCGGACGACATTCTCGAAGGCATTCTGCGTGTGACCGTGCTGGTCGCCATGGTGCGTCCGGCGGAATTCATCGAGATCACCTTCCAACAGCAGATGCAGAAATCGTGATAGGGCGCGGGGCCGCTTTCGAGCGGCGTCCGAAGCGCATGCACAGCTTGCTTTGACGGAGTATTCCCATGGCAGATGATGGTTCGCAGCAGTCGACAAACGTTTGGCCGATGCCCAAGTTCTACTTCCAGGTGAAGTGGGATTCGGCGGTCATGTCTTTCGAAGAAATCTCCGGGCTCGACGTCGAAGCCCAGCCGATCGAATACCGGCATGGCGACAGTCCCGTGTACTCGACGATCAAGATGCCGGGCCTCAAGAAGTACGGCAACATCACGATGAAGAAGGGCGTGTTCAAGGGCGATAACAAGTTCTGGGACTGGTTCAACGAAATCAAGATGAACACGATCAAGCGCAAGCCCGTCACGATCAGCCTGCTCGACGAAAGCGGCAAACCGACCATGGTCTGGACGCTGACCAACGCCTGGCCGACCAAGATCACCGGCACCGATCTGAAAGCGCAAGGCAACGAGGTGGCGATCGAGACGATCGAGGTGGCGCACGAGGGGCTCACCATCGCCAATAGCTAAGTGCAGACGGTTCGATCCCGCCTTAAGCCAAACGGATGCTTGCTAAGCGTGGAATTGAAGAATGTGCCGCGATCGGCTCCCTGCCCTGCGTGCAGGGGAGGGCTGGGGTGGGGTTGCATGGGCTTGCCGCATAGCTTGACGTTATCGCGAGATTCGCTTCACCGCACCCCGACCCTCCCCTACTGTACGCAGGGGAGGGAGCCGATCGCGACAAGCCGGACATCAGTACTAACCAGGCAGCTTAAGTAAGTGCCGTTAAAACAAGAGGACAGTCATGAGTGGGGAACCGGGCCTGCTGGGCATCCCTTTTCCGGTCGCCTTCCAGTTCACCGTCAGCCTCGGCGCAGTACCGACGAGCATCGACAGTTCCTTCCAGGAAGTATCCGGGCTGGAACAAAGCATGGAACTGGAGGAGCTGCGCGAGGGCGGTGAAAACCGTTTCGTGCATCAACTGCCAAAGGGTGTGCAGCAAAAGAAGCTGGTGCTCAAGCGCGGCCTGGCTACGCTGAGTTCTCCGCTCATTGCATGGTGCAAGGCGACGCTGGAAGGCGGTTTGACCATCCCGATCGTGCCGGCGCCGCTGACCATTAACCTGCTCGACGAATTGGGCATACCGGTTCGTACCTGGTTGTTCAACAACGCCTATCCCGTTCGCTGGGATGCGGAAGCCTTCAACTCCACCAAGAACGAGGTGGCGCTGGAGACGATCGAACTTGCGTATCAATACGCGCAAAGGATTCTGTAGAGGCCATGTCATGACGCTCGAAATTCGCCAGATGGTGATCAAGTCGAACATCGAGAAAGGCGTTGCCGGCAAGCCTGCAAAGGATGAGCCGGAGCGTGATGGCGACTGCGACGATTGCGGCAGCAAACAGCCCAGCAGTGCCGAACGCCTGCAGGCGCGCGCATCGCTGCTCGCCGAACTCGAGCGGCTGCGGGAGCGCTGAATGATCCCCTCCATTTCCGGCAAGAAAGCGCCCCTGAAAATCACCGCGTGCGTCCCCAAGAGCGATCCGCCAGCGGCAAGTGGCGATCCATCGAAGTCGATTTCGCTGCTGATCAATCCCTCCGAGCTGAGCCTGAAGCGCAAAACCGACTTCACCAAATGCACGCCGATGGGCGATCCCGCGACCGGGCGGAATTTCGCGCGCATGCAACCGGATACGTTGACGTTCAACACCACCTTCGACGGCACCGGCGTGGTGCCGGTGCCAGTGGACTCGACACTGCCGCTGGAGGTCGAAGACCAGCTCGAAGCGCTGAACAAGGTCGTCTACGTCTACGAGGGCACCGATCACCAACCCAACGTCGTGCAGATCGTGTGGGGGACGCTGTTGTTCAACGGCCGCCTGACCTCGTTCGACATCGAATACACCTTGTTCCGTCCCAGCGGCGCGCCGGTGCGCGCCAAGGTCTCGATGTCTTTCCAAGGCTTCAAGACCAAGAAAGAAGCGACACTGGAGGCCAATGCCTCTTCGCCCGATCTCAGCCACGCGGTGATCGTGCAGGATGGCGATACACTGCCGCTGCTGTGTTATCGCATCTACGGCGACAGCAGCTATTACATCGACGTTGCGCGCTTCAACGGCTTGCATGCATTCCGCGCGCTGAAGCCCGGCGCGACGCTGCACTTTCCGCCGCTTGGTTGAGCCATGGACGGATCCTCTTCCAACGACGACAACGACGGCGCCATTCGCGTCGGCATCAGTCTCGATGGCGCCGATGCGCTCACCACGTTGCCGATCGTCTCGCTTACCGTGCGCCGCGCCATCAACCGCATTCCGTGGGCGGAGATCGTCCTGACCGATGGCGACATGCCCTCCGGCAGTTTTGCGCTGAGCGACGAGGATGACTTCGCACCAGGCGCCACGGTGACGATCACCGCCGGCTGGGGCGACAACACGGCTACGTTGTTCAGTGGCATCGTGGTGCGCCATGGCGTGAAGATCGACAACGGCAACAACTCGCGCCTGGTGATCGAGTGCCGCGACCAGGCGACCAAGATGACCATCGGGCGCAACAACGCCAACTATCTGCAGCTCAAGGACAGCGACATCATGTCCACGCTGATCGGCAACCATGGTCTGTCGGCCGACGTGAAGAGCACCACCGTGCAGTATGACGAACTGGTGCAGTTCTACTGCAGCGATTGGGATTTCATGCTGGCGCGCGCCGACGCCAGCGGCCTGCTGGTCAACGTCGCAGCCGGCAAGGTGAGCGTGCAGCCGCCAAGCACCTCCGGCTCAGCCGTGCTGTCGGTCAGCTGGGGGCGCGATCTGCTCTCCTTTGAAGCGGACATCGATGCGCGCAGCCAGTTCACCGCGGTGCAGGCGACATCGTGGGATCCCAAAGCGCAAGCCATCGCGCAGGGGGATCGGGCCGAGCCCGCCACGCTCAATCAGCAGGGCGACCTCGATGGAAAAACCCTGGCGGAGGTCGCCAGCCCCGCCACCTACGTATTGCAGACCGGCGCTAGCCAACCGGTGGCCACACTCACCGCATGGGCCCAGGCCGCACAGCAGAAAGCCGCGTTGGCGCGCATCCGCGGACGCATGCGCATCATGGGTACTGCTACCGCCGTGCCCGACAGTTTGATCGACGTGCAAGGCGTCGGCGCGCGCTTCTCCGGTTCGGTCTATGTGTCTTCGGTGGAACACCTGCTGACCGATGGAAACTGGACTACCGAGGTGGAATTCGGCCTGCGTCCGGAGTGGCACGTCGAACGCGAGGATGTGATGGCACCGGTCAACGGCGGCCTGCTGCCGGGCGTTTGCGGCTTGCAGATCGGCGTGGTGCTGAAGCTTGACGGCGATCCAGAAGGCGAGCAGCGCATCCAGGTCAAGCTGCCGGTGCTGCAGGCGCAGACCGAAGGTGTGTGGGCAAGGCTGTTGCAGTTCCATGCGTCCAATGCCTTCGGTGCGTTTTTCCTGCCCGAGGTCGGCGACGAAGTGCTGCTCGGCTATTTGAACGACGATCCCAGCCATCCGGTGGTCTTGGGTTCGCTTTACAGCAGTGCGCGCAAGCCACCTTACACGATCGAAGCGGCCAACAATACCAAGGCGATCGTGACGCGCTGCCTGCACAAGATCGAGTTCAACGAAGAGGACAAGATCATCACCGTGATCACGCCGGGCAACAACCAGATGGTGCTCGACGACAAGAACCAGTCCATCACGCTGCTCGATCAGCACAACAACAGCGTGAAGCTTTCAAGCGCCGGCATTGCGCTGGACAGCAAATCCGACATCAAGCTCACCGCACAGGGCAGCGTCACCATTACCGCAAACGCCAGCATCAGCGCCACTGCGCAGGCGGACGTCAAAGTGGCCGGGCTCAACATCAACTGCGAAGCGCAGGTCGGGTTCGTCGGCAAGGGGTCGGCCACGGCCGAGCTGTCCGCCGCCGGACAGACCACGGTGAAGGGCGCGATGGTCATGATCAATTGAGGCTCATCCCTATGCCACCCGCCGCACGCCTGACCGACATGCATACCTGTCCGATGGTGACACCGGGCCTGCCGCCGATCCCGCACGTCGGCGGCCCGATCATCGGGCCATGCGTTCCCACGGTGCTGATCTGCAGCCTGCCGGCGGCGGTGGTGGGCGACAACGCGGTGTGCGTGGGGCCACCAGACGTTATCGTCAAAGGTTCCGCCACAGTGATGATCAGCAGCCGGCCGGCGGCGCGGATCGGCGACACCACCGCGCACGGCGGCAGCATCGTAATGGGCAGCCCCACCGTGATGATCGGAGGCTGACGATGGAAAATTTTCTCGGCCGTGGCTGGAGCTTTCCCCCGCGCTTCGATCCGCGTACCAAGGAAGTGGTGATGGTCTCGGGCACCGACGACATTGCCGAGAGTTTGCGCATCCTGTTATCCACCACGCCTGGCGAGCGGGTGATGCTGCCGGCCTACGGCTGCGACCTGCGTCGCATGGTGTTCGAGGAAATCAGCGAGCAGGCCATCACCGAAATCAAGGACATGGTGCGCAAGGCGATTTTGTTCTTCGAGCCGCGCGTCACCTTGAATCGAATCGATGCGCAGCTGGTGGATCCGATGGCCGGACGGTTGGAACTGCTGCTCGATTACAGCGTGCGCACGACAAACACGCGTCACAACATGGTGTATCCGTTCTACCTGTATCAGGCGACCGATCCGGTGCGTGCATGAAATGAATAGGACTCACTTGCTAAACGTGAACTTGAATATGTCGCGTAACGAACGGCCACCCATGCTGGGGTTCGCTGCGCGCGGCCCCCCCTAACGAAGCGGGTGCGGAGGCGGGGAGTGGGCCGCGAACCCCCGCAAGGGGCCTGCCCCGGGCGCCGAAACCCGGACCGGCCAC
>NZ_JBQCHP010000043.1:0-85570 GCF_051954575.1 Dyella sp.
TATAACCATCGACGTTTGCTTTCGTCGATCGGTTACCGCACACCGGCGCAAGCCGAAGCCGATTACTATCAACCACAGAGCGTGCTGCCCGAAGCGGCGTGACTCAAATCAAACAGCCTCCGGCAAACCCGGGGCGGTTCAGCCGATGGGTCTGTCGACCATGTTACGCATTCACTTCATGCAGCAGTGGTACGCCTTGAGCGATCCGGCGATGGAAGACGCGCTGTATGAGATCGAATCCATGCGCCGCTTCGCCGGCTTGGAATTGAACGAGGATGCGATCCCGGATGAGACGACCATCCTGAAGTTCCGGCGGTTGCTGGAACAGCACCAGTTGGCGCAGAGGATTCTGGATACGGTGAACGCCCATTTGGGGCAGAAGCAACTGCTATTGCGGCAGGGCACGATCGTGGACGCCACAATTATTCACGCACCGAGTTCGACAAAAAACCAGGAGAGGACGCGTGATCCTGAAATGCATCAAACCAAGAAAGGCAACCAGTATTACTTCGGCATGAAGGCGCATATTGGCGTCGATCTTGGCTCTAGCTTGGTGCACACCGTCACGGGCACGGCGGCCAACGTGGCAGATGTCGTGGAGGTCGCGAACTTGCTGCATGGCAAGGAGACGTCCGTGCACGCTGACGCCGGCTATACCGGCGCAGCCAAGCGTATGCCAAGCAGGCGCTTGGCATGGCACATTGCCCGGAAGCGCGGTGCGATCAAGGCGATGAAACCTAGCCGATATAAGCGTGCGCTGCAGAAGCTTGAAAAGCTCAAGTCACAGATTCGTGCGCACGTGGAGCATCCCTTTCGGGTGATCAAACGCCAGTTTGGTTACGTGAAGGTGCGCTACAAAGGGTTGGCGAAGAACACAGCGCAGATCAAGACACTGTTTGCGCTGTCGAACCTGTGGATGGTCAGGCGCCAGCTGATGGCCATGACGCCTGCGCGTGCATGAAGAAAGGCGGCCTCTTCGGGGGCTTACGTTAATACCAGTGGATTAGATTTAACGGATTCGGAGTGACGACGGATGTTTGGTCGTCCATTTCGATTTGTTCAGAGGTTCCCTAAAGGCTCATAAATTGGTTCGGATTGCCAACGTTAGTGCGATTCCCACCCAAAGGATCAATCCCACCCAGTTGTTGTGGCGGAATGCGGCGAGGCAGGCATCGCGTTCGCGATGGCGGATCAACCATTGTTGCCAGCCGAACAATGCGGCGGTCGCTGCGACCGCCAACCAATACGGCCAACCCAGGTGCGCACGATTGCCGATCATCACCAGCGCGATCAGCATCGTGCCCATCAGTACGCCGATGATCGGCAGGTCCGCATCGCCGAACAGGATCGCGGTGGAACGTGCGCCGGCCGCGAGGTCGTCCTCGCGGTCGACCATTGCGTATTCGGTATCGTAGATCACCGACCATAAAATGTTCGCGATAAACAGCAGCCAGCCCACCGGCGGTACGGTGTTCTGCACGGCGGCGAAGGCCATCGGGATGGCCCAGCCGAAGGCGGCGCCCAGTACCACCTGCGGATAGTCGGTGTAGCGCTTGGTGAAGGGGTAGAGCGCGGCCAGCGCGGCGCCGATGAAAGAGAGCTTGATAGTCAGCGCATTGGTCATCAGCACCAGCAGGAACGAGAACACCAGCAGCGCGGCGAACACGATCAGCGCCTCGCGCGGGGTCACCCGGCCGGCGGCGATCGGCCGTCCAGCGGTGCGGGCCACCTGCGGGTCGAGGTGGCGGTCGGCGTAATCGTTGATGGCGCAGCCGGCGGCGCGCATCGCGAACACGCCCAGGGTGAAGATGATCAAGGGCTTCCACGGGGGGAAATCCCCCGCCGCCAGCCATAGCGCCCACCAGGTCGGCCACAGCAGCAGCAAAGCGCCGATCGGGCGGTCCATGCGCGTAAGGACCAGAATGTCGTGTGCCTTCTGGCGATGGCGCTCGGGCAGCTTCTGCAACAGGGCATCCAGCACACGCGCCGCGCGGGTTGAGCTATCGGCGGGGCGCGGCGGGGGCGATACCCGGCCGGTGACGGCGGCGCGGGCGCGATGGGGAGCGGGTGCGGGAGAGGTGCGCCGCGGGCGCTTGCGGGAGGTCGGTGCCATGAACCTTAGTGTAGCGTGCCCGGTTTACCGGTTACGCCAGAGCGCCGGACCAGTAGTACATTTGCGCTGGCTCGGTCGAGGGCTGGATCGTCGGGGTGGACGAACATGGGCACTTTCATTGGACATATTTCCCTTATCGTGCGCGATCCTGCGCGCACCGCGGAGCTGTTTGCCGACGTGCTCGGCGCGCAGGTGATCACCGACCGGCCGGACGACGAAGGGCACCTGCAGACCTTCGCCAAATTCGGCGGCGTGTGGTTCGTGCTGCGGCAGGGCGAAGGCCCGCCTTCGCGCAACGGCGACCATATCGCCTTCGAAGTGAGCCGGCACGAATTGAAGTCCTATGCGGACAAGCTCGCCACGTTTGATGTCGAACATTTCATGGCACGCGAAGACACGCTCTATTTCACCGACTACGACAACCACGTGTTCGAACTGGATGCCGGCAGCTCCATCGATGAATCCCTGCGCGGCCGTCTATTCGCGTAGCAGCAACCGGTAGGCCGGGTTGTCGCTTTCGTCCACGTGCGGATAGCCCAGTGCGGCAAGGAAATCCTTGAGCAGCGCCAGTTCGCTCGGCGGCACCTGGATGCCGACCAGGATGCGGCCGTAATCGGCGCCGTGATTGCGATAGTGGAACAGGCTGATGTTCCAGTCCGGATGCATGCGATCCAGAAAACGCGCCAATGCGCCGGGGCGTTCGGGAAAGTCGAACCGATAAAGACGCTCGTCGCGCGCCAGCGGCGAGCGACCGCCGATCATGTGACGCAGATGCAGCTTGGCCAGTTCGTCGTCGGTGAGGTCGAGTACGCCGAAATCGTTCGCGCGGAACGCCGTCACCAAGGCCTCGCGTTCGCTGCGCAGCGCGGTCTGCACGCCGACGAAAATATGTGCGGCTTGCGCATCGCCGATACGGTAATTGAATTCGGTGATCGCGTGCTGGCCCAGCGCGCTGCAGAAACGGCGGAAACTGCCGCGCTGTTCCGGGATGGTCACCGCGAACACGGCTTCGCGCTGTTCGCCGACTTCCGCGCGTTCGGCCACGAAACGCAGGCGATCGAAATTCATGTTGGCGCCGGACACCACCGCCACCACCGCGCCATCGAGCGGGCCGTGCCCGGCCACGTACTGCTTGAGCCCCGCCAGCGCGAGCGCGCCGGAAGGCTCGGGAATGCAGCGCGTATCCTGGTAGATGTCGCGGATCGCCGCGCAGATGGCGTCGGTATCCACGCGCAGGACGTCATCGAGGTATTGCTGGCATAGCGAAAACGTTTGCGTGCCAACCTGCTTCACGGCGGTGCCGTCGGCAAACAGGCCTACTTCATCCAGCACCACGCGTTCGCCGACTTCGAGCGCGCGCGCCATCGAATCGGCATCGCTGGCCTGCACGCCGATCACACGCACGTCGGGGCGGCGTGCCTTGATCACGGCGGCCACACCGGCGGCCAAGCCGCCGCCGCCGATCGGCACGAACACGGCGTGCAGCGGTTCCTGATATTGCGCCAGCAGTTCCAGCCCGATGGTGGCTTGTCCCGCGATCACGTCCAGATCGTCGAACGGATGCACGAAGGTGGCGCCGCGCGCTTCGCGCAGGCGCTGCGCTTCGGCTTGCGCATCGCTGTAGGAATCGCCGTGCAGCACCACTTCGGTATAGGCGCCGCCGAAGCGCCGCACCGCATCCACTTTCACCTGCGGCGCCGTCACCGGCATCACGATGGTGGCGTGGATCTTCAGGCGTGATGCGGCCAGCGCCACGCCTTGTGCATGATTGCCGGCGGAGGCGGCGACCACGCCGCGCGCGCGTTCAGCCGCATCGAGCTGCGCCATGCGGTTGTAGGCGCCGCGCAGCTTGAACGAAAACACCGGCTGCTGATCCTCGCGCTTGAGCAGCACCGTTGCGGCCAGTCGTTCGGACAGCAGCGCTGCGCGCTCCAGCGCCGTACGTTGTGCCACGTCGTACACGTGCGCCGTTTCGGCGCGCTGCACGACCGATGCGGCGGCGGTCGCCGGATCGTTATCCGCCAGTCTCGCGTTCATGCGTGTGTCGCGTGCTGAACCTGCAGTACGTCGACCAGCTTGCGCGTTTGCTGCAGGATCTGGGTGAGCACGTCGTTGTCACCGCGCACGGTCAGCAGCAGGTGCGATACGGCAGGGTCGGCCGTCGGGGCCACGGTCAGGGTGTCGATGTTGTGTCCGCGTGCGGCAAACAGGCCTGCGACGCGCACCAGCGCGCCGGCTTCGTTCTGCAGAAGGATGGAAAGCGTGTGTTGCATGGCCTGTTCCTGTGGTGTGTCGATCAATCGTGTTGATGCTTAGAAACTATCGGAAGCGGCAGCTTCGCCAGTGTGCGCGACCGCGCGCGCCGGAATGAAATCGCCGGTGATCATTTGCGAATAGTTGGCGCCCGGGCCGACCATCGGATACACGCCGGCATCCGGGTCGATCATCACTTCGAGGAACGCCGGCCCCTCGAACGCCAGGAATTCGGCGACGGTGGCGGCCAGGTCCTCGCGGCGTTCCAGGCGGCGCGCCCAGGCAAAGCCGTCGGCTTCGGCGGCGCGCACGAAATCCTTGCGGTGCAGGCTCTTGTCGGAAGAAGCGAAGCGGCCCTTGAAGAACAGCTTCTGCCACTGCCGCACCATGCCGTCGCCGACGTTGTTGAGCACCACGACCTTCACCGGCAGGCCATAGGTGGTGACGGTTTCCAGCTCGCCCAGGTTCATGCGGATGCTGGCATCGCCGTCGATGTCGATCACCAGGCTGTCGCGCCGCGCGAACTGTGCGCCGACCGCGGCGGGCAGGCCGAAGCCCATCGTGCCCATCGAGCCGGAGGTGAGCCAATGCCGCGGCGCGCGGAAATCCAGGTACTGCGCCGACCACATCTGATGCTGGCCCACGCCGGTGGTGATGATGGCGCGGCCCTGCGTGTGGCGGTTGATCTCTTCCAGGACCGCGTAGGGCTGGATCAAGGCGCTGTCGCGGTCGTAATTCATCGCGTGCTTGCGTTTCAGTGCGGCAAGATGCGCGTGCCAATCCGCCAGCACGGGCTGGTGGCCGTGCGCCTTGCCGTGCTGCGTGAGGCGTTGCAGCGCGCGATCCAAGGGGCCCACGTGATGCCAATCGGCCGGTTTCACCTTGTTGATCTCGGCCGGATCGATATCGATGTGCGCAATGAATTTCGCCTTCGGCGCAAACTGCGATGGCACGCTGGCGACGCGGTCGTCGAAACGCGCACCGAGCGCGAACAGGAAATCGCAATCTTCCACCGCATAGTTCGCATATGCCGTGCCGTGCATGCCCAGCATGTGCAGCGCCAGCGGATGGGTGGTGTCGAAGCCGCCGATACCCATCAGCGTGGTAGTCACCGGCAGGCCGAACGTCTCGACGAAATCGCGCAGCACGTCACTCGAGCCGCTGGCGACGATACCGCCGCCGGCGTAGATCAACGGGCGTTTCGCCTGTAGCAGGGCGCTAAAAAAAGCCTCGCAGTCGGCGTCGCTCAAGGTGGCCTGTTCCACCGCGCGCAGGCGCGCACGATAGCCGGGCAGCGGAAGCTCCTTCTGGCCATCGAAGATGACGCTGGCGTTCTGGATGTCTTTGGGCACGTCCACCACCACCGGACCGGGACGACCGCTGCGCGCGATGGTGAATGCGGTGCGCAGCGTGGCTTCCAGTTTCTCCGCCTCGGTGACCAGGAACACGTGCTTGGCGCAGGAACTCATGATGTTGCTGATCGGCGCTTCCTGGAACGCATCGCTGCCGATCGCCTGCGTGGCGACCTGGCCGCAGATCACCACCAGCGGAATCGAATCGGCAGTGGAGTCGCGCACTGGCGTCACCATGTTGGTGGCGCCGGGGCCGGAGGTAACGATGGCGACGCCGACCTTGCCCGACGCACGCGCATAGCCGGAAGCCATGAAGCCCGCGCCTTGTTCATTGGCGGGCACGATCAGCGGCATCGGTTCGCTGCCGTCAGGTTTGAGATGTTCCGCGTTGTGACGGAACACCGCGTCGTAGACGGGCAGGATCGCGCCGCCGGAATAGCCAAAGAGTACCTCCACGCCTTCATCCGCCAGCACTTGTACGACGACATCCGCCCCGCTCATGGCAGTGCCTGCCAGCGGATGATGCGCGACGGCCAGTTTGGCATCGGCAGCGGGTGTGGGTTTCAGCAGTGGCATGTTCACGTCGATCCTTGGTGTATTTGAAGCATGTGTTGCGGGTGGATGATTAAAGGGGCGCCTTCCGTCAAACGCGGACGGGTACGCCGTACATCTCAACGATGCGCTCGTCCTGCGCTTGCGCGGAAAAGAGTTCCCACTCGATACCGTTCACATCCGATGTGCTGCTGAAGCCTTCCGCGCTGTCTTCCTCGAAGCCGATGTGCCGCAACTGGCCGGCGCGCTCGGCGTTCTGGTTGATCGAGAAATTCAAGAGGTCCGTGCGCCACATCGCGTACTTGTCCTCGACCACGACATTCGGACGCTGGCCGAGGCGTGCGCTGTAATCGGCGATGGAGTCGCGAAGATCGCCAACGGCAAGCGCGATGTGGAAACGTTTCATGGATGCGTCCTCAAGAGAGCCATGCGGCGCTCACTCGCCGGAGGGAGGGGGAAAGAGTGAGCGCCGCATGGGGTTAACCAACCTTCTTCAGTGCAGGTTGATCGGCTTTTGCGCCGCTCTGCAGCCACGCCATGCGCGCACGCAGCTTGGCGCCGACCTGCTCGATCGGGTGATCGAGATCGGCCTGCTTCCACTTCTTGTAGTTCGGCAGGCCGGCCTGGTATTCGGCCACCCAGTTGCGCGTGAAGGTGCCGTCCTGGATGTCCTTGAGCACGCCCTTCATGCGTTCCTTCGTGGCGGCGTCGATCACGCGCGGGCCGCTGACGTAGTCGCCGTACTGCGCGGTTTCGGAGACGAATTCCAGCATCTTGGTGATGCCGCCTTCGTAGAACAGGTCCACGATCAACTTCAGTTCGTGCAGCACTTCGTAATAGGCGATCTCGGGCTGGTAACCGGCTTCCACCAGCACCTCGAAGCCCTTCATCACCAGTTCGCTGGCGCCGCCGCACAGTACGGCCTGCTCGCCGAAGAGATCCGTTTCGGTTTCTTCCTTGAAGTCGGTCTTGATCAGCATGGCGCGCGCGCCACCCAGGCCGGCGGCATAGGCGGTGGCCTTTTCTTCAGCGTGGCCGCTCACGTCCTGGTACACGGCGTAGATGCACGGCACGCCACGGCCGCGTTCGTATTCGGTGCGCACCAGTGCGCCCGGGCCCTTCGGTGCGACCAGCACTACGTCGATATCGCTGCGCGGTTCGATCATCTTGAAGTGCACGTTCAGGCCATGCGCGAACAGCAGCGCGGCGCCGGGCTTGATGTTCGGTTCGATCGACTGCTTGTACAGCGTGGCCTGCACCATGTCCGGCGTCAGCACGGCGACCAGGTCGGCGCCGCGCACGGCTTCGCCCGGCTCGACCACGTGGAAGCCGTCGGCCACGGCCTTCTGCCAAGTGGGGCCGTTCGGGCGCAGGCCGACGACGACGTCCAGGCCCGAGTCCTTCAGGTTGAGCGCGTGGGCGCGCCCCTGGCTGCCGTAGCCAAGAACGGCGATGCGCGCCTTGGCGAGCGTTTCGGTGGTGGCGGTGGTGCTCATGCGGTGACTCCTGCGTCGGTACGTGTGACGGTTTGTTTGGTGGGTTGGGTAGAGGGATGCGTGGTGGCGCCTTCGGAGGCCGAACCCACCAGTTGTGCGTATTTGGCCAGCGCGCCGCGCGTGACTTTCGGCGCGGGCGGCTGCCAGCTGGCGCGGCGTGTGGCGAGATCGGCATCGGTGGAAATCGTGCGCGACTGCGCGTCGATCACGATGCGATCGCCTTCGTGCAGCAGCGCGATCGGGCCGCCGCGTGCGGCTTCCGGCGCAATGTGTCCGACCATGAAGCCGTGCGTGGCGCCGGAGAAGCGCCCGTCGGTGATCAGCGCGACGTCATCGCCCATGCCGCGGCCGATCAGGGCTGCGGTGACGCCCAGCATTTCGCGCATGCCGGGGCCGCCGGCGGGGCCTTCGTTGCGGATCACGACCACGTCGCCCTTGGCGAGCTTGCCGGCCTGCACCGCGGCGAAGGCTTGTTCCTCGCTTTCGAACACGCGTGCGCGGCCTTCGAAATGCGTGGCGCCTTTGCCGGCCAGTTTCAGGATGCAGCCTTCCGGCGCCAGATTGCCGTACAGGATCGAATAACCGCCGCGTGGTTTCAGCGGCTGGCTCACCGGATGCACCACGTCCTGCTGTTCGGCGCGCGGTGCGGCGGCGGCTTCCTCGAACAGGCTGCGGCCGGTCACGGTGGGGGTGTCTTCCTGCATGCCGGCGGCGATCAGTTCCTGCGCGACGCGCGCGCTGCCGCCCGCGCCGAACAATTCGACCGCGGTGTAGCGGCCGCCCGGCAGCAGGTCGGCGATCACCGGCGTGTGCACGGAGGCCGGTTCGAAATCCTCGATCGTCCACGGCACGCCGGCTTCGCGTGCAATCGCCAGCAGATGCAGCACCGCGTTGGTGGAACCGGCGGTGGCGGCGACCATGCGTGCAGCGTTGCTGAAAGCGGTGCGGCTCAGGATATCCAGCGGCTTGCGTTGCGCGCGCAGGCAATCCATCACCAGCTCGCCACAGCGGTACGCGGCATGCGCCTTGGCCGGATGCGTGGCGGGAATGTCATTGAAACCCATCGGCGACAGGCCCAGCGTCTGCAGCACCATCGCCATGGTGTTGGCGGTGAACTGGCCGCCGCAGGCGCCGGCGCCGGGGCAGGCGTCTTTTTCGACGGCAGCCAATTCGGCATCGTCGATCTTGCCGGCGCCGTGCGCGCCGACCGCCTCGAACACCTGCTGGATGGTGATCGGATGATTATTGTGATTGCCATGCGCGATGCTGCCGCCGTATAGCGCGACCGCAGGAATGTTCAAGCGCGCCATCGCCATCGCGGCGGCGGGAATGGTCTTGTCGCAGCCGCACAGCACCACCATCGCGTCGAGGCAGTGGCCATCCACCGCCAGTTCGATCGAATCGGTGATCACCTCGCGGCTGATCAGCGAAGCGCGCATGCCGGGCGTGCCCATCGCGATACCGTCGGTGACGGCGATGGTGTTGAACTCGATCGGCGTGCCGCCGGCGGCGCGGATACCAGCCGAAACGTGCTCGGCCAGGTCGCGCAGGTTGAGGTTGCACGGGCTTACGTTGGACCAGGTATGCACCACCGCCACCAGCGGTTTGGTGATGTCACCATCCTTGAGGCCGGTGGCGCGCAGCATGGCGCGCGCGGGGGCGCGGTCGGGGCCGGTTTTGATCAGATCGCTACGCATCGTCGCTCCGTTCAACCGCAGGCACGCAGGCCGCACAGAAAGGCGGGCGTGGCGACGTCGTCGAGGGCGGTGATCACCGCATCGCGGATCTCGGCCGTACCGGCCTTGCCGCCGATGTCGCGGGTATGCGGGCCATTGGTCAGCACGTGGTTCACCGCCGCTTCGATGGTGGTGGCTTCGATCTCCAGTCCCAGCGAATGACGCAGCAACATCGCCGCGGAAAGAATTGCGCCGACCGGATTGGCCACGCCTTGTCCCGCGATATCCGGCGCCGAGCCGTGGATCGGCTCGTACAGGCCGACCTTGCCTTCGCCCAGCGAGGCCGAAGGCAGCAGGCCCAGCGAACCGGCCAGTGCGGCCGCCTCGTCGGTGAGAATGTCGCCGAACAGGTTTTCGGTAACGACCACGTCGTAGCGCGAGGGCTGCGTCAGCAGCAGCATCGCCATCGAATCGACGAGCTGGTGCTCCAGCTTCACGTCCGGATATTCAGCAGCGATGCGCGTGACCGTGCTGCGCCACAGGCGCGAGGTTTCCAGTACGTTCGCCTTGTCCACCGAGGTGACGTGCTGGCGGCGTTCGCGCGCCAGTTCGAAGGCGCGGCGCGTGACGCGTTCGACTTCGGCCACGGTGTACTTGCATTCGTCGGTGGCGGTATCGGTAGTGCGCGTCTTGGCGCCGAAGTACGCGCCGCCGGTCAGTTCGCGCACGAACAGTACGTCGACGTGCTTCAGCTTTTCGTTCTTCAGCGGCGACAGCGAAGCCAGCGCCGGATGCACCTGCAGCGGACGCAGGTTGGCGTATACGCCCAATGCAGCGCGGATCGCTAATAAACCTTGCTCGGGGCGAACCTTCGCCTGCGGATCGGACCACTTCGGTCCGCCCACCGCGCCCAGGAACACCGCATCAGCTTTCTTGCAGGCTTCCAGCGTGGCGGCCGGCAGCGGTTCGCCGGTGGCGTCGATGGCGCAGCCGCCGATCAGCTGTGTTTCAAATTCGAAGGTGTGGCCACTGCGTTCGGCAACGGCCTGCAAGACGGCAACAGCCGCGTCGAGAACTTCGGGACCTACGCCGTCGCCGGGCAGGGTAACGATGCGCGCTTTCATGCCGCCTTCTCCTGGATCTGTTCGTAATGGGTGATTGCGTCGTTGTGCTGCAGCAGGAAGCCGAGCTGGTCCACGCCGTTGAGCAGGCAGTGGCGCGCGAACGCTTCCAGCTTGAAGCGGATCAGGCCACCGTCCGGCAACTGGATGGTCTGCTCGCGCACGTCGATCGCCAGTTCCACGCCGGGGTTCTGCAGCAGCCAGCGGTGCTCGGCTTCGTCCAGCACGATGGCCAGCAGGCCGTTCTTCAGCGCGTTGCCGCGGAAGATGTCGGCGATCTCGCTGCACAGCACGGCCTGGATGCCGTAATCGAGCAGCGCCCACGGCGCGTGTTCGCGCGAGGAGCCACAGCCGAAATTGCGGCCGGCGACCAGGATGGAGCAACCCTTCGCTTCCGGCTTGTTGAGCGGAAAATCCGGGTTGTCGCTGCCGTCCTGACGATAACGCCAATCGTTGAAGCAGAATTTGCCCAGGCCAGCGCGTTCGGTGGTGGTGAGGAAGCGCGCAGGGATGATGCGATCGGTGTCGATGTTTTCGTCGGGCAGAACTGCGGTGCGCGAATGAATACGCGTTACAGGTTTCATGCGGCCACCTCCGTCAGGTATTCGCGTGGATCGGCGATGGTGCCGGCAATGGCCGATGCGGCGGCGGTGGCCGGGCTGGCCAGCACCGTGCGCGCGCCCTTGCCCTGGCGGCCTTCGAAATTGCGGTTGGAGGTGCTCACCACCAGCTGGCCCGGTTGCGCCAGGTCGCCGTTCATGGCGATGCACATCGAGCAGCCCGGGATGCGCCATTCGGCACCGGCGGCCAGAAACACCTCGTGCAAGCCTTCTTTTTCAGCATCGCGGCGCACCGCTTCGGAACCGGGTACGACCAGCGCACGCACGCCGTTGGCGACGTGGCGGCCACGCATCACGTTGGCCGCTTCGCGCAAGTCGGACAGACGCGAGTTGGTACAGCTGCCGATGAACACGACGTCCACCGCCATGCCTTGCATCGGCTGGTTGGCCTTCGCCTGCATGTAGTCCAGCGCGCGTTGTTCGACCGCATTGCGTGCGGCAGGCACGGGCTTGTCCATCGCGATCGCCATGCCCGGATGCGTGCCGTAGGTGACAGTGGGGCGGATCTGGCTGGCGTCGATGCGTACTTCGCGGTCGTACTTGGCACCTTCGTCGCTGCGCAGTCCGCGCCAGCGTTGCACGGCGGCCTCCCATGCGGCGCCCTGAGGTGCGCGCGGGCGGCCTTTCAGCCAGGCGAAGGTGGTTTCATCTGGTGCGATCAAGCCGGCGCGTGCGCCCGCTTCGATCGACATGTTGCATACCGTCATGCGCTCTTCCATCGACAGCGCTTCGATCGCTTCGCCGCGGTACTCCAGCACGTAGCCGGTGCCGCCGTCGACGCCGATCTCGCCGATGATGTGCAGGATCAGATCCTTCGCGCCGACGCCGCGCGGCAGCTTGCCGTCGACGTGGATGGCGAAGGTTTTCGGCTTGCGTTGCAGCAGGCATTGCGTGGCCATCACGTGACCCACTTCAGTGGTGCCGATGCCGAACGCCAGCGCGCCGAATGCACCGTGGGTGGAGGTGTGGCTGTCGCCGCACACGATCGTCATCCCCGGCTGCGTGGCGCCCAGCTCGGGACCGATCACGTGCACGATGCCGCGATCGCTGCTTTCCCAGCCGTACAACTGCACGCCGAATTCGCGGCAATTTGCTTCCAACTGCGCGACCTGCGCCTTCGCTTCGGCGTTCGCGTAGGGACGCTCGCCATTCGCCGCTGCCGGCAGCGTAGGCGTGGAATGATCCAGTGTGGCCAGCGTGCGATCGGGGCGGCGCAGCTTCAGCCCGCGTGAGCGCAGCTCGCTGAATGCCTGCGGCGAGGTGACTTCGTGCACCAGGTGCAGGTCGATATACAGCACCGCCGGCGTATCGACCGATTCGGGCGCCACGACGTGAGCATCCCAGATTTTTTCAAATAGCGTGCGCGCGCTCATGCGACTTCCTTTGCTGCAATGGTTTCGACGTGGGTCAACCAACCGTATCGGTCTTGCGTGCGGCCATCGAACAGGCCAAAGAACGCATCGCGCAGCGCGCGCGTGATCGGGCCGGGTGTGCCGTTGCCGACTTTCTTGCGGTCGACCGAGCGCACCGGCGTGATTTCCGCCGCGGTGCCGGTCATGAACACTTCGTCGGCGCTGTACAGCGCTTCGCGCGGCAGGTCGCGTTCTTCGACCACGTAGCCCAGATCGTTGGCCAGCGTGATCACCGTGTCGCGCGTGATGCCGGCCAGGATGCCGGCGCTGGACGGCGGCGTGAGCAGCTTGCCGCGCTTGATCAGGAACAGGTTCTCGCCCGCGCCTTCGCTCAGCAGGCCGTTGTAGCCCAGCGCGATGCCTTCATCGAAACCGCCGCGACGCGCTTCCAGGCCGATCAGCTGGCTGCTCAGGTAATTGCCGCCGGCCTTCGCCCAGCTGGGGAAGGTGTTGGGCGCCGCGCGGTTCCACGAGGACACGCATACGTCCGCGCCACGCTCGGCCGCTTCGCCCAGGTACGCACCCCATTCCATGGCCATGATCGCGACGTCGACGGGCGCGCCGTCCCTGGGGAGAACGCCGAGCCCGCCGGCGCCGCGAAAGACAATCGGTCGGACATAGGCAGAGGCCATCCGATTGGCGCGGATCAGTTCCAGGCACGCTTCGTTGATTTGGTCTTCCGTGTAGCCGACCTCGATCTCGTACACGCGCGCCGATTCGAACAGGCGGCGCGTGTGATCGGCCAGGCGGAAATAGGCCGGCCCTTCCGGCGTGGCGTACACGCGCTCGCCTTCGAATACGGACGATCCGTAATGCAGCGCGTGCGTGCTGACGTGGCAGGTGGCTTCGGCCCAAGGCTTGATGCGGCCGTTGTGCCAGAGGAAGGGCGTAGTCATGCGGAGATCTCCTGTGGCGACCGTCCGTGCTCGCGAAGGTCGAACGGCGATCCTTCCCGATCACCGTCTTCAAGTTGCGGATGCAGGCGCTTGGACGAGCCCTGCCGTTCGATGCGGTTGACGATGGCCAGCGCGGCGCGTGCGGTCGCTTCGATGATGTCGGTGCTCACGCCGCTGCCGTTCCAGTCGCGCTCGGCGTGCTGCGCGGTCAGTTGCGCCTGGCCTTGCGCATCGCCGCCTTCGCTGATTGCGCGCACCTGGAAGCGCGTCAGCACCATGTCGGTGCCGGTGGCGCGTTCGATCGCGCGCAGCACGGCGTCGACCGGGCCATCGCCGATCGCCGCTTCGCCGACTTCGCGGCCATCGTCATGGGTCAGCTTCACCGAGGCGGAGGCGCTGCTGTTCAGATGCGAAGCGGTGTTGAGCTGGGTCAGATGCCACGGACCGGTCGCGTCCGGATCCTGGCCCAGGGCCAGTGCTTCCAGGTCTTCGTCGCGGATCTCGCGCTTGCGGTCGGCCAGTGCCTTGAAGCGCTTGAATACGCTATCCAGTTCCGCTTCTTCCAGCGTGTGTCCCAGTGCCTGCAGGCGCTGGCGCAGCGCATGGCGGCCCGAATGCTTGCCCAGCACCAGCGTGGTTTCGGCGATACCTACATCTTCCGGACGCATGATTTCGTAGGTGTTGCGATGCTTGAGCATGCCGTGCTGATGGATGCCCGACTCATGCGCGAACGCGTTGTCGCCCACCACGGCCTTGTTGCGCTGTACCGCCTGGCCGGTGACCTGGCTCAGCAGGCGCGAGGTGGGGTAGAGCTTGTGCGTGTCGATGTGGGTGGTGAGGCCGAAGCGCGGTGCGCGGACCTTCAGCGCCATCACGATTTCTTCCAGCGCGGCATTGCCAGCGCGCTCGCCGATGCCGTTGATGGTGCATTCCACCTGGCGTGCGCCGGCGCTCACGGCGGCCAGGCTGTTGGCCACGGCCATGCCCAGATCATCGTGGCAATGGGAGGAGAACACCGCCTTGTGCGCATCGCGCACGTGCTGGCGCAGGTAGGCGAACAGCTCGTAGATCTCGGCGGGCGTGGTATAGCCCACGGTATCCGGAACGTTGACGGTGGTGGCGCCGGCGGCGATGGCGGCGCTGAAGACTTCGACCAGGAATTCGGGCTCGGTGCGCAGTGCGTCTTCGGCGGAGAATTCGACGTCAGCGCAGTATTTGCGTGCGTGCAGGATGGAGGCGACGGCGGTGTCCAGTACCTGCTGCTTGCTCATGCCGAGCTTGTGCTCGCGATGCAACGGACTGGTGGAGAGAAACAGGTGAATGCGGGATCGATGCGCGCGTTCCAGTGCGCGTGCTGCGGTGTCGATGTCGCCGGTTTGACATCGCGCCAGCGCGGCGACGGTGGTGTGGCGCAGGCTTCGCGCGATCTCGTCGACGGCGGCGAAATCATCCGGCGACGCCTGCGGAAAACCCGCCTCCAGGATGTCCACGCCCAGCGTTTCCAGGGCTTGTGCCATGCACAATTTCGCGCGCCGGTCCATGGAAAAACCGGGGGCCTGTTCACCGTCACGCAGCGTGGTGTCGAAAATGCGTACGCAATCTTCGGCGCTTTCGCCGCCCTCGGCGGTGTCGTTCGGTTGTGCTGTCTGGGGGGTCATGCCTGGCTCCGTTTTGGGCTGGCTAAGAGGCGATAAAAAACCCCGCATCCTTGTCGGGTGCGGGGTTCTTTGGGGTATCTAGGTTAGTTCTGCTTTACCTTGACACGCGCCCTCAGCCCGCACCTCCGTTGGTAATGAGGAGTACGAGTACAAGGGAAATAAGAAGGAGGCCGGCGAACGGCAGCATCTCGACCGTCGGTGGACGGATCGCAGCGATGAATTCGCGATGGCTGTTGCGTTGCGGCATGTCGTCGACCGTAAGGCAGGTGGCTAGACGTGTCAACTACTTTTTTATGAGAAATTTTCCGAATTGCCGATTTCGACGTGTTTGGATGGCTAAACGTCCATATTCATCAAGCACTCGCGCGATTTTCGTTTCATGCGCAACGATGTTGTTTCATTCGAAACCATGCGCATTTTTGGCATCGAGGCCGTAGGTTGGGGTGCAAACCCCAACGTTGCCATGTCCATCAGGATCACGATGTTGGGGTTTGCACCCCAATTTAGGATCAGGCGTGCGCCTGCGCGCTGAGCCGCTCCAGCCGCATATCCAGCCAGCGCTGCACGTCGGGCCATTCGCCCGCCAGGATGGAGTAACACACCGTATTGCGCAGCGTGCCGTCCGGACGACGCTTGTGGGCGCGCAGCACGCCATCCTTGTGCGCGCCCAGGCGCTCGATCGCGCGCTGGGAGTCGAGGTTGCGGTGGTCGGTGTGGAATTCCACCGCCACGCAGTCCAGGCTCTCGAAGGCATGCTTCAGCAGCAGGCGCTTGCAGGCGGTGTTGAGGTGGCTCTTCTGCCAGCGCTTGGCGTACCAGGTGTAGCCGATGGCGATGCGCGGCAGCTCCGGCGCGAAATCGTAGTAGCGCGTGGTGCCGACGATCTGCCCGCTGGTTTTCTCGCGCACTGCGAACGGCAGCATCGCGTTCGCGGCCAGTCCGGCCAGCGCCTTCTCGATGTAGCCGCGCGCCTCGCCCGGCGCGGGGGCGCTGGTGAACCACAGGTTCCATAGTTCGCCGTCGGCGGCGGCCGCTTCGAGCTCGGCAACGTGATGCAGGCCTAGGGGTTCGAGCAGGACGTAATCGTCTTCGAGGCGGACAGGCGTGAGGGTGGGCATGGGTGCGGGAATCATTGATCGGGGAACCGTGATCGTAAAAGCAGAGAGCCAGCGTGAGAACAGGCCCTAACGATTTCCGATTGACGATTTGCGATTCCCGCTCCTTGCCCCTCAGGCATCCAGATCCGGAATCAGCTTGCTTTCCAGCCGTGCAATGGCGTCCTTCAGCAGCAGCTTGCGCTTCTTCATGCGGGTAATCTGCAGCTCATCGCAGCCGAGCGACGTGGACATCTGCTGGATAGCCACGTCCAGGTCGCGGTGCTCCTGGCGCAATTCGGCCAGCAAATGGGCGATCTGGGCGGGGTCCTGGGCCTGCATGGGCGGAATCAGCGTGGGCGACGACGGTAAGCAGCCATTGTAACGCGCCGGGACGCGGCCGGCGGGCGGGGTACAATGTCCCGCTTACTGCCGCATTCCTTGCCCGCCATGTCCGCTCACCCCGAGGCCACGCCGCCCGATCCCGCGCGCAAGCGCGCCTATGAAGCCGCCAAGCTGGCCAAGCGCCTGCGCCACCAGGTCGGCCAGGCGATCGCCGACTTCAACATGATCGAGGACGGCGACAAGCTGATGGTGTGCCTGTCCGGCGGCAAGGATTCGTACACCATGCTCGACGTGCTGCTGTCGCTGCAGGCGAAGGCGCCGGTGCGCTTCGAGCTGGTGGCGGTGAACCTGGACCAGAAGCAGCCGGGCTTTCCCGAGCACGTGCTGCCCGAATACCTCGCCGGGCGCGGTGTGCCGTTCCACATCATCGAGCAGGACACCTACAGCACGGTGACGCGGGTGATTCCCGAAGGCAAGACCATGTGCAGCCTGTGCTCGCGCCTGCGCCGCGGCGCGCTGTACCGCTGGGCGACGCAGAACGGCGTCACCAAGATCGCGCTGGGGCATCATCGCGACGACATCCTAGCCACGTTTTTCCTCAACCTGTTTCATCAGGCCAACCTGAAGGCGATGCCGCCCAAGCTGCGCTCGGACGACGGGCGCCACGTGGTGATCCGTCCGCTGGCGTATTGCAAGGAAAGCGATATCGCCGAGTACGCCGAACACAAGCAGTTTCCGATCATTCCCTGTAATCTCTGTGGCTCGCAGGAGAACTTGCAGCGCAAGGCGGTCGGTCGCATGTTGCAGGATTGGGAGCGCCAGTATCCCGGACGCAGCGAGACCATGTTTCGCGCACTGGGCAACGTGGCGCCCTCGCAACTGGCCGATCGCAAGCTGTTCGATTTCGCCGCGCTGGGTTCGCGGGAAGGGGCCAGGCGCGCCGACGTCCACGGCTGGCTGGCAGGTTCGGAAAGCGAAAACAGCTGAACCGTACAACTCAAGGCGGACGTCTGGACGTCCATATCTCTTCTTCCATTTTTCGAGTAGAACCGTGTCCCATTTCGCATCCGTTGAAATGACCCCAGGCGATCCGATCCTGGGCCTCACCGAAGCTTTCGTGGCCGATTCGCGCCCCGGCAAAGTCAATCTGGGCGTGGGCATTTATTACGACGAGAGCGGTCGTATTCCCGTGCTGCGCGCCGTGCGCCAGGTGGAAGAGGCACTGGCGAAAGAATCACTGCCGCGCGGCTATCTGCCTATCGACGGCTTGCCTTCCTACACGCAGGCCACGCAAAAGCTGGTGTTCGGCCCGGATTCGCCGCTGCTGGCGGCTGGCCGCGTGGCTACCTCGCAGACCATCGGCGGTAGCGGCGCGCTGCGCGTGGGCGCCGAACTGCTGAAGAAAGCTCTGCCCAAGGCCAAGGTGGCGATCAGCAGTCCGAGCTGGGAAAACCATCGCGTAGTGTTCAACGCAGCCGGCTTCGAGGTGGTGGACTACGGCTATTACGACGCCGCCACCAACGGGTTGGATTTCGCGGGCATGCTGGCCGATCTCAACAAGCTCGAACCCGGCACCGTGGTGCTGCTGCACGCCTGCTGCCACAACCCCACCGGTGTGGATCTGTCGATAGAGCAATGGAAGCAGGTCGTTGCGGTGGTGAAGGATCGCAAGCTGCTGCCCTTCATCGACATGGCTTACCAGGGCTTCGACAAAGGCATCGACGAAGACGCCGCGGCGGTGCGCCTGTTCGCCGAATCGGGCATCGATTCGTTCGTGGTGGCCAATTCGTATTCCAAGTCGTTCTCGCTGTATGGCGAGCGCGTGGGTGCGCTGTCGATCGTCGGCGCGACGCGCGACGAAGCGCTGCGCGTGCAGTCGCTGGTCAAGCGCATCATCCGCTCGATCTATTCCAGCCCGTCCACGCACGGTGGCGCGCTGGTGGCCGGCGTGCTCAACAGCGTCGAGCTGCGCGCGCTGTGGGAACAGGAACTCACCGAAATGCGCGAACGCATCCACGCGATGCGTGCCGGCATGGTGGAAAAGCTGGCCGCGAACGGTGCGCCGCAGTTCGGCTTCATCCAGCAGCAGGCGGGCATGTTCTCCTACTCGGGCCTGAGCAAGGCGCAGGTGGATCGTCTGCGCGAAGAGCATGCGATCTACGCCATCGGCACCGGACGCATCTGCGTTGCGGCGCTCAACCGCAACAATCTGGATAACGTGGTGGCTGCGGTCGCTGCCGTTATTCGCTAATTCCCTTCATCGTCGCCCCGGCGAACGCCGGGGCCCAGTGACTTCTCGCCTCAAAGGCGCTGGGTCCCGGCGTGCGCCGGGACGACGGCTCCGCGACTGGATTCCGCATGTTTTTCCGCAATCTCACGCTGTTCCGCTTTTCTCCCTCCGTGGCCGAAGACCTCCAGCGCCTCGACGAAGTGCTGGGCGAACATCGCCTGCGCCCGTGCGGTCCGCTGGAAATGGGCACGCGCGGCTTCGTGCCGCCGGTCGGTCGCGGTGACGATGCGGCCATGACCCATGTCGTGAACGCATGCACGCTGGTCACCGTCGGCAGCGAAGAAAAACTGTTGCCTGCCGCGGTGGTGAACGACGAGTTGCAACGCAAGGTGCAGAAGATCGCCGAGGAGGAAGGCCGCAAGGTCGGCGGCCGCGAGCGCAAGCGCCTGAAGGAAGACCTGCTCACCGAACTGCTGCCGCGCGCCTTCGTGCGCAGCTCGCGCATGTCCGCCTATGCCGATCGCAAGCACGGTTGGCTGGTGCTCGATACCGCCAGCCGCAAGAGCGCGGAAAATGCGCTCACGCAGGTGCGCGAAGCGCTTGGCAGTTTCCCCGCGGTGCCGCTCGCGCCGGAAGAAGGCCCGCGCGTGCTGATGACCGACTGGCTCGCCAATGGCAACCTGCCCGGTGAACTCACGCTGGGCGACGAATGCGAACTGCGCGATCCGGCCACCGCCACCGGCGCCATCGCGCGTTGTCGCCGGCAGGACCTCGATGCGGAAGAAGTGAAGGAACATCTGCGCAACGGTAAGCAGGTGTTCCAGCTTGGCTTGGTGTTCGACGACCGAATCAGCTTCGTGCTCGGCGAAGACCTGGTGGTGCGCAAGCTGAAATTCCTCGACGCGGTGCTCGACGAGATGGGCGACAGCCAGCAGGATGCCGCGGCTGAGATGGACGCGCGCTTCGCGTTGCTGACGTTGGAGCTGGAGCGTTTGCTGGGCAAGCTCGAAGAGTGGTTCGGGTTGCCGCGGCCGGAGTGAGGGGGCAACCTTGCCTGTTGGCGGGTCCATGCACGAGGTTCAACCGCCTATTTCCAGGCGCATTCTTGCCTTCCTCCAAGCCGTGCCCCTCACCCCGACCCCCTCCCCGGAGGGGAGAGGGAGTAGCGCCGGCAGTCCCAGTCGCCCTGAGACGCGCGCCAGACCGAGCTTCCCGCCATAGCGGCAAAAAAGCCCTTGCGCGAAGCCCCGGCACCCCACATCCTGCCTGTGCCCGGGCCTCCCCCTTGGCCACGGGCGCAGTAGCAAAAGGCAGGACCATGGCGTATCTCGACGGCGACTGGCTGGAGTTGGCGACACCCAGCGGCAATACGATTCGTGTGCTCAAAGCTTCGCATCCGCGAGCGCGGCGGCTGCGCTTGACGGTTTCGACGAAAGGCGCGCGCATCACCTATCCGCAAGGCACGCACCCTTCACAGGTGAACGCGTTCCTGCGGCACAACGCCGATTGGCTGGAGAGGAAACTCGGCGAACTCAATCTGGTCGTCGATCCGTTGCCGCCGTTGCGCGTCGGCTCCTCGATCGAATTTCCCTTGCGCGGCGAAACCACCGTGCTGGATTGGGCCGAAGGCGCGTATCCGCGCGTGGTGGCGCACGATGCCGGCATCACGCTGGAAATCCCTCGTCCGCACAGCCGCGCACTGCCGGTTGCGCGTGGCCTGCTTGCATCCTATTTCGAAACGCAGATCCGCCGTGACGTATCGCGCTGGCTCGCCGGCTACGTGCCGCAATTGGGGCTGGCGCCAACCGCGTTGCGTGTTCGCCCGATGAAGAGCCTGTGGGGTAGCCTGGATACGCGCGATCGCATCAATCTCGATCTTGCGCTGGCGCTCGCACCGCCCTCGGCATTGCGTTACGTACTGGCGCATGAGCTGTGTCACCTAAAAGTGCGCAATCACTCGCCACGGTTCTGGGCGCATGTGGAATCGATCTTTCCGGATTGGCGCGAACAACGCGATTGGCTGCGCCAGCACGGCGCCTTGCTGAAGGCCGAGCTGGATCGTCTGATCGCCGACGTGGCTGATTGATCGGGTTCCCATGCGTCATTTCTTCTGCAAACTGCACGGCCCGCGCGCCAACTTTCCCGCCGACATCACGCCCGAGGAAATGGCGCTGATGAAGGCGCATGCGGAGTACTGGAGCGAGCAGATGGGCCATGGCCACGTCGTGGTGTTCGGCCCGGTGTCGGACCCTGCGACGGTGTACGGCATCCTGGTGATGCAGTTGCCCGATGAGCTGCAACCGACGGCGCTGCTCGATAACGATCCGGTGATCAAGGCCGCGCGAGGTTTCCGCTTCGAGTGCCATCCGATGCGCGCCGTGCTGCCGCAACAGGCCTAGGGATGCTCTGATCTATTCCACGCACCCGTCACCGCACGGTATGCGCCCCTCGGTTTGCCGGGTCGTTGCAGGCAGACTGGCCGTCTGTCAAGACGACGAGGCGAAGCGAGGGGCGCATACCGTGCGGCCCCAACGTTTTGAATTCAATGAAGGGGTGACGTCCAGAAGGCCCGCAGGCCGTGCCCCGCGGCTTGAACAGACGGCCAGTCTGCCCTGCGCCGCGCGACACACCCTGCGAGCCTTCTGGACGTCATGCTGGGTACGTGGAATAGATCAGAGCATCCCTAGCCACGGCCGCGCAAAGCGCCTGTGTGCTGGCTGATCCTGAGCTTCACTCCCGTTCTACGACCGCCACCGTAGCGTGAGCATAAGGATTACCGTGCTCGATCCCCGCGAGCGCCACGTCGAAGCAAAGCTGCGATGAACGAGCAAACCATTGCGCCACCACGTTCCCAATGTGCAGGCGTGGCGCCTGCCGATACGCTGACGCCTGCCGATCGCTATCAGGAGCTGTTCGTCGACGTGCAGATGTCGCGCGTATTCGCGGACAGCAAAACCTTCGTCGACTGCGCGCCGCTGGGCGAACCCGAACGCATCCTGGATCTGTATCGCGCGCAGCGTGGGCAGTCCGGTTTCGATCTCAACGCCTTCGTGCATGCGCATTTCGAAGTGCCGAAGGTGCACACCAGCCATTACGTGTCGGTGCCGGGCCAACCGCTGCGAGAACATATCGATAGCTTGTGGGACGTGCTGAGCCGGCATCCGAATCGGCATCCGGCCCGATCGTCGCTGCTGCCACTGCCGCATTGCTACGTGGTGCCGGGCGGACGCTTCAGCGAGCTGTATTACTGGGATTCCTACTTCACCATGCTCGGCCTGGCCGAAAGCGGGCGCCACGACCTGCTGCATTGCATGGCCAGCAACTTCGCCTATCTCATCGATACCTACGGTCACATTCCCAACGGTAATCGCACCTATTACCTGAGCCGCTCGCAGCCGCCGGTGTTCGCGTTGATGGTGGAGCTGTTCGAATCGCACGGCGTGTGTGGCGCGATCGAGTGGCTGCCGCAGTTGTGCAAGGAGTACGACTTCTGGATGGAAGGCGCCGAAGCGCTGCGGCCCGGCGACGCGCATCGCCATGGCGTGCGGCTGGACGATGGCAGCCTGCTCAACCGTTATTGGGACGATCGCGATACGCCGCGCGAAGAATCGCATCTGGAAGACGTGACCACCGCGCGCCGTACATCGCGGCCGAGCACCGAGGTGTATCGCGATCTGCGCGCGGGCGCCGCGTCCGGCTGGGATTTCAGTTCGCGTTGGTGCGACGGCGGCAAGCTCGAGACGATCCGCACCACGGCAATCCTGCCGGTGGATCTCAACGCGTTTCTGTACAAGCTGGAGCGGCAGATTGCCGAGCTCAGCCATGCTGATGGACAGCGACGGCAGGCAGAAGCGTTCGCGGCGCGTGCGCAGCGACGTAGCGCCGCGATTAATCGCTGGCTGTGGAACGAAGCGGCCGGCAGTTTTCTCGACTACGACTGGCAACGCCACGCGCCACGCGAAGCGCTCAATGCCGCCACCAGCGCGCCGCTCTACGTCGGCCTCGCCAGCCAGGAGCAGGCCGTGCGCGTGGCCGAAGCATTACGCACGCGCCTGCTCGATGACGGCGGCCTGGGCGCGACCGAAGTCGAAACCGGCGAGCAATGGGACAAGCCCAACGGCTGGGCGCCACTGCAATGGTTGGCGATCCACGGCCTGCGTCGCTACGGCTTGCATGAGCTGGCCGAGAACATCGCGCATCGCTGGCTGCAAACCGTGGGCAGCCTGTACCAGCGCGAGAGCAAGCTGGTCGAGAAATATGTGCTGATCGTGCCGGAGGGTGGCGCCATCGGTGGTGGCGGTGGCGAGTATCCCCTGCAGGATGGCTTCGGCTGGACCAACGGCGTCACGCGTCGCCTGCTGCACGAGAAACCAGAACATCCGGCGAACGAGGCTTGCGCCGGCGCCAACGCGTAGCGTCGACGCGATCTGTTCATGCCGCTCACATCGGCCCAACCCGATGGGCGACACGCTTGTCCTCGCCAACGACGAGGACGATCACGATGAACACCACTGCAGCGGCCGCATCTTCCACCGCGCCCTCCTTGACCCTGCCCAAACTCCTGGTCGGCCAGAAGGCCCTGGTCACCGGTGCCAATTCCGGCATTGGTCGCGCGGTGGCGCTCGCGCTCGGCGAAGCGGGGGCGGACGTGGCGGTGAACTATGTGCAAGGCGATGAAGCAGCTAATGACGTGGTGGCGGCGATTCGCGCCCACGGCGTCGACGCCATCGCCTGCAAGGCCGACGTTTCCGACGAGGATCAGGTGGCGAACATGTTCGGCGAGATGATCGAGCGCTTCGGCACGCTGGACATCCTGGTCGCCAACGCCGGACTGCAGCGCGACGCACCGTTTCATGCGATGACGCTGGCGCAATGGCACACCGTGCTCAGCGTGAATCTCACCGGGCAGTTCCTGTGCGCACGCGAAGCGGTCCGCGAATTCGTGCGTCGCGGCGTGGTGTCGCAGATTTCTTGTGCGGCGGGAAAAATCATCTGCATGAGTTCCGTGCACCAGGAGATTCCATGGGCTGGCCATGCAAACTACGCCACGTCCAAAGGCGGCATCAAGCTGCTGATGGAAAGCCTGGCGCAGGAGCTGGCGCCGCAGCGCATCCGCGTCAATGCGATAGCGCCCGGCGCCATTCGCACGCCGATCAACACTACTGCGTGGAATACACCGGAAGCCTACAAAAGCCTGATGACGCTGGTGCCCTATGGCCGCATCGGCGAACCCGAAGACATCGCCCGCGCGGCTGTGTGGCTCGCCTCCGACCTGTCCGATTACGTGGTGGGCACCACGCTGTTCGTCGATGGCGGCATGACTTTGTATCCGGGGTTCGCAACCGGCGGATGATGGTTATCTCCGCTTGTGCGTGGCACGGGTCGGATCAAATGACCCGCGGGCCAGGCCATTCCGGACGGGCCGCAGCGTCCTCGACGGTCATGCTGGCCCCTTCGGTGATGCGCACGGGCCATGCGGCGGGGTCGAAACCCTCCAGGCAGAACACGTTGACGCCATAGTGATC
The DNA here is from genome assembly GCF_051954575.1 of Dyella sp. Taxonomy (GTDB): domain Bacteria; phylum Pseudomonadota; class Gammaproteobacteria; order Xanthomonadales; family Rhodanobacteraceae; genus Dyella_B. Next base: position 24,344 of record NZ_JBQCHP010000043.1, read on the forward strand.
AGGTGCAGAGCGTTTACGATGAAACACGTAAATGCCGCAGTGTTTGCAGAAGTAGTGCTTCGCTCGCCGCGTGTTCCATTGATACAAGGTCAGCGCCTGCCCCCCTTGCAGGATGATCAGTGCAGCCTCTGGCACTTTGAGCATGAGGGCTTGGCGCATCCTGCATAAGGAACAATCGCAGATCGTCAGTTCGTCCACGGTTGCAGTCAGCTGGAACCGTACCGTGCCGCAATGACAGGCGCCTTCGAACGTATGCATGTCAATGCGCCAGCATGAAGCTGGTGAGCACCCGCGCGAACGCATCGGGTTTTTCCATCTGCGGCATGTGATTGCAGCCGTTCAAGATGCTGGTGCTGATCGACGGCGCGTGCGTAAGGCCATCGCGCAGGCTTTCCAGTGCGGAGATGTCGATGATCTTGTCGTCATGGCACCACATGCCCAGCACCGGCATGGTGAGCTTGTCCAGGCGCGTCTGCAGCGACAGCACCTGCGAGTTCTCGCGCAGCTCGTTGAAGGTGTGGTCGATGAATGCGCGGTTCTTGACGTTGTCCTCGACGAACACGTCGATGAAGCGTCCGGGGATATCCGGCACGTGCTCGAACGCCCAGGCATTGGCGCGCATGAATCCAGCGCGGTCGTCGTAGACGAACGGATCCTTGCCGCTCAAGGCTTCCTTGGCGAACGCGTTCTCCTTGAACTTAAGGCCGAAGGCGTCGACCACCGCCAGTTGCGCGACATCCTGCGGATGCTCGGCCGCATACACGCCGGCGATCGCGCCGCCCATCGAGTGGCCGACGATCAGCGAGTGCTGCAGATGCAAGGTCTGGATGAAGTCGTTCAGGCGATCGGCCTGGTTGTCGATGTTGTAGCTGGCGCCCGGATTGCGCGACGACTCGCCCCAGCCGGGAAGATCGGGGATGACCACGTGGAAATGCGCGGTGAGCATCGGCGCCACTTTCAGCCACACTTCCTTGCGCGCGGCAAAGCCGTGCAGCAGCACGATGGTGGGACCCTGGCCGCCTTCGTAGTACACCCAGCGCGTATCGCCGGCCTGTACGGAGCGCTTTTCCAGTTGCGCGTTCATCACTTCGTGCCAGGTCTTGGCTTGAAGCAGCCACTGCGGTGCGAACAGGTAGCTTCCGCCGAGTCCGACGACGGCCACCACGGCGATGATGCCGAGGAACTTGAGGCGGCGGATCAGCAGGCGCTGCCAGAGGGGACGGGTGGTGCTGGTGTTCATAGGTATCTCTCAAGTTTATTACTCCCTCCCCTGCATGGCAGGAGAGGGCCGGGGCGGGGTTGCATGCGCTTGCCGCACAGCTTGAATGCTTCGCGAGGTTGCTTCACCCCACCCCAACCCTCCCCTGCTACACGCAGGGGAGGGAGCTGAGTGCGGCGAGATTGAATTAATGTTTTCCAGCCTTCTCGAACAACGCTTCCACCGCCTGCTGCGTCAACGGGTGGTAGCCGCTCTTCGCCTTCGCATACACCTGTTGCGCAAACGCCAGGCCATCCGGCGTTTTGCTCAGCGCGCGGTACAGCGGCATGGTCAGGTACAGACGTCCAATGCGCGTCATATGTTCCGCGGCGGCAGGCCACGCCGCCTTGTCGCCGGCGCCGATCGCATGCACGTACCAGCGCATGCCGATTTCGGCGTTGGGCGTGCCGGTAAGATGCCAGGCGGCATCCAGCTCCTGCATCCTGGCGAGCGGCGGGTTCTCCGGCAGGCCGTCGAGGAAATACATCCACTCTTGCGTGTTCCAGTCTTTCGCATCGAGCTTGTCGGCGCCGAGCGTGCCGGCGAGGAAGCCTGCGCGTTCCTTGTCGATGGCATCGAAGCGCGGCGAATCGGGAATCGGCGCGTTCTTTGGGATGCCGGGGTCATACACCCATGCCTTCACTTCACCCCAGCTCATCTTGCCCGGATATTTGTCGATCAGGTTGGGCTTCAAGTAGTCGAGCATCTGTTCGGTGGTGATGCTCTGGAATGCGAAGTGGTCGAAGTAGCCCTTCAGGTAATTGTCGAAGGTGTCGCGTCCAAAACGCTGCTCCAGCGTGCGCAGGAACCACGAACCCTTGTTGTAGGCCACGTCGGAAAGGGTGTCATCCGCCTCGATGTTGCCGGGCTCAGGCGCCAGTCGCTGCGCATTCGCCGGCAGCTTGCCTGCTTCGCGCTGCAGCGTGTGGATATCCAGCAGCGCTTCCTCATCCGCCTGGCGCTTGCCGTACAGCGCTTCGGTGATGCGGCCCTGCACGTACGTGGTGACGCCTTCGTTGAGCCAGATGTCGCGCCACGATGCCGCGGTGATCAGGTTGCCCGACCACGAATGCGCCAATTCATGCGCCACCAGCGAGACCAGGCTCTTGTCGCCCACCAGCACGGTCGGCGTGGCGAACGTCATGTTCGGGTTCTCCATGCCGCCATAGGGAAAGCTCGGCGGTAGCACCAAGAGATCATAGCGGCCCCAGCGATACGGACCGTAGAGCTGCTCGGTGGTCTTGATCATCTTCTCGGTGTCTTCGAATTCGTGCGCGGCCTTGCCGACCACCGAAGGCTCCGCATACACCGCCGAGCGCGGACCGGTTTCTTTCACCGACAGATCGCCCGCGGCAATCGCCAGCAGGTAGGAAGGAATCGGATGCGTCTGCTTGAAACTGAAGTCGCCGTCCAATGCGTGAGCCGGATCGTTCGGCGCGCTCATCGCCACGCGCGTGTCCTTCGGCGCCGTCACCTCGGCGTCATAGGTGAAACGAATTGCCGGCGAATCCTGCAGCGGCACCCACGAGCGCGCGTGAATGGATTCCGATTGCGAGAACATGAAAGGCTGCTTCTTGTCCGCCGTCTGCGCCGGCGGCAGCCATTGCAGGCCGCTGGCGTCGGGCGAGGTGCTATAGACGATACGCACTTCGTGCGGATGCTGCGGCGCCTGGATCGTGAGCTTGCTGCCGAGCTGCTTGTCTCGCGGTGCCAGCGCGTACTTCAGCGGCGCCGTCTTGCCACCCGCATCGATCGACTCGATGCTCGCGATGGCCAGATCGCGCGTGTCCAGCACCAGCGCGGCCGCCTTGGGATCTTTCCAGTCCAGCGTCAGCGTGGCCTGGCCGTCCAGCTTGCGTTGTGGGAAGTCGAGCTTGAGCTTCAGATCCAGATGGGTGACGCGCACCTCATCGGGTTGGGCATACGAGTACGGATCGTTGGCATAGGCCGCCACCGGCAGGACCAGCGCGCCAAGGGCCAGGGTACGAAGCGGGGACATCGTGCGGCTTCCATGGGGAATCGGGAGCGGCGAGTATGCCATCGCCGCGCCTGGCCTGGCCCATGGCGGAGGTTGGTTTGCGCTGCGGGGCAGTTCCTTGCGGTGTCCGTACTTGATGCGATCAGCAGTAACGATCGGCAAGCCGATCCGTCGCCTGCACCAGCACGTCCACGATCGCCGGTTCCGATGCCGCATGGCCGGCGACCACCACGTGGAACTCGGCTTCGGGCCATGCGGCGACCAGGTCGAAGGCGTTCTTCACCGGGCAGATGATGTCGTAGCGGCCGTGCACGATGGTGGTAGGGATGTGGCGGAGTTTGCCGACATCGCGCAGCAGTTGCCCGGGTTCCAGGAACATGCCGTTGCGGAAGTAATGCGCCTCGATGCGCGCAAGGCTCACCGCGACTTCGGGTGCGGCGAAGCTCGCTTCGGTTTCCGGGCTCTCTTCCAGCGTGAGGCCGCTGCCTTCCCACGTGCCCCACGCCTTGGCGGCGTTCAATCGCACCTGCGCGTCGTCGCCGGTCAAGCGCTGCCAATAGGCGTCCAGCAGTTGGCCGCGTTCCTGCGGCGGAATGGCCGCGGCGTAGCGCTGGAATTTTTCCGGCAGGATCCACGATGCGCCGCCTTCCTCGTAATACCAGCGCACTTCTTCCGGCCGGCCGAGAAAGATGCCGCGCAGAACCAGGCCCAGCACGCGTTCCGGATGCGCTTGCGCATACGCCAGCGCCAGCGTGGAACCCCAGGAGCCGCCGAACACCGCCCAGCGTTCCACGCCCATCTGTTCGCGGATGGCTTCGATATCGGCAACCAGATGCCAGGTAGTGTTGTCGGTGAGATCGGCGAAGGGTGTGGAGCGTCCTGCACCGCGCTGGTCGAACAGGATGATGCGGTAGCGCGCCGGATCGAAGAAGCGCCGGTGATACGGCGCGAGACCGGCGCCCGGACCGCCGTGCAAAAAGATGACCGGCAGGCCCTGCGGATGGCCGCATTCCTCCACGTACAGCGTATGCCGCGCGTCCACCGCGATGCGATGCGTACGGTAGGGTTCGATCTCGGGGTACATCGTGCGCATGCCGGGCAATCCTTGAAGGGAAAAGTGATGCTCAATCGTTCGACAGTGCGCGCGCCGCGTCCCACATGCTGCGCGTGACGGTGCGATTCGCATGCGGCGTCTGCAAGACGATCAAAGTGGTGGTGCTGATGCTCGGATGGATCTTAAGCAGGCGATCGAGCACGGCCTGCAGATGCTCGATCGACATGGCCACCACGCGCAACAGTGCGGAATCCTCGCCGGCCAGGCGACGGCAGTCCAGCACTTCGGGCACGTCCGCCACTACCTTGCCGATGCGCGAGCAGGTGCCGCCATCGCAGCGCAAGCGCACCATCGCTTCGATGCCGAAGCCCATGCGCTTGGGTTCGACCACGGCGCGATAGCCGGTGATGACGCCGGCTTCTTCCAGGCGCTTTACGCGCTCGGCCACGGCGGGTGCGGAAAGGCGCACCTTGCGGCCGAGTTCGGCGTAGCCGATGCGTGCATCCTGCTGTAGGGCTTCGAGCAGTTGCCAATCCTTGGTGTCCCATTCGGGTTTCGATTCGTAGGCCATAAGCGTCGAAGATGATTTGATCAATGGCGAAACGTGGGGATGGACTTCGGATCCATTATTCCTCGGCCGGGAGGCCAAGACTAGGATTTGTATCGTTCCGGCCCCCAACGGGATCAACTCATGCACACCCAAGAACGCCTCGACGGGCGCGCGCTCATCTATATCACCATCGCGCTGCTTACCTGGTCGTCCGCCTATGCGGCGATCGCCTATGCGCTGGCCTCGTTCACGCCGGGCGAGGTGGCGCTGGCGCGGCTGGCCATCGGCGCCGCGTGCTTCGTGCTTTTGCTTCTGGCGCGGCGCTCGCCGCTGCCCAAGCGCAGCGATTGGCCGCAGCTCGCGGTGCTGGGCGTGATCGGCCTCACCGCTTACCACGTCTGCCTCAACTATGCGGAAACGCGCATTGCCAGCGGCACCGCAGCGATCCTCATCTCGCTGGTGCCGGCCGTCACTGCTGCGCTGTCGGCAGTGTGGATCGGCGAGCGCATCGGCTTGCGCAGCGCCATCGGTCTGGCCGTGGCGCTGTTCGGCGTGGTGCTGGTGGTGCTCACCAGCGGCAAGGAAGTGCGCTTCCAGCCGATGGCGGCGCTGGTGTTGGTGAGCGTGCTCGCGTCGGCCATTTTCTTCGTTGGCCAGAAGCCGTTCTTCGTGCGCAACGACATGATCGGCGTCACCACGTTTGCGTTTATGGCCGGCACGCTGGGCACCGTGCCGTTTGGCCTGGGCCTGCCGCACGCCTTGGTTGCAGCGCCGTGGTCGCATATCGCGGCGCTGGTGTGGCTCGGCATTGCGCCGACCTTCGTCGGTTACCTCACCTGGAATGCGGCGTTGCGTCGCGCGTCGGCCTCGCAGGTATCCAGCTTCATCTATTTCTCGCCGCCGATCGCGGTGCTGATCGGCTGGGTCTGGCTGGGCGAGCAGCCGGGCTGGTTGACGCTGGTTGGTGGCGCGATCACGGTGGGCGGCGTGGCGCTGGCCAATACGAAGCGGCGTGCGCCGGCAAGAACAGTGTCCGCCGAGGCGGTGGCGGCGAAAGAGTGTTGATGATCGGGCTTTGCACTGCATAGGCAAAAAGGAACGCACATGTACACGCTCTACATCGCCAACAAGAACTACTCCTCCTGGTCGCTGCGTCCGTGGGTGCTGCTGACACAGTTGGGTATTCCATTCGAAGAAAAGCTGGCGCCGTTCCGTGGCGGCACCTCGTCGAGCTGGGATGCATTCCGCGAATTTTCACCGACCGGCAAAGTGCCTTGCCTGCACGACGGCGATACGGTGGTGTGGGACTCGCTGTCCATCGCCGAATATCTGGCCGAACGCCACGCCGGCGTATGGCCGGCTGACAAGCGCGCCAGGGCGTGGGCGCGCAGCGCCGCGGCGGAAATGCATTCGGGCTTTCAGGAGCTGCGTTCGCAATGTCCGATGAATTGCGGCATCCGCTTGCAGCTGCATGGGGTATCACCTGCACTCACGCGCGACATCGCACGTGTGCAGGAGCTGTGGCACGAAGGACTGAGCCGCTTCGGCGGCCCCTATCTTGCTGGCGATGCCTTCACTGCCGTTGATGCGTTCTATGCGCCGGTTGTGTTCCGCATGCAAAGCTACCGCCTGCCCGTCGACGAAACATCGCAAGCGTACGTGCAGCGCATGCTGGCCTTGCCTTCCATGCGCCGCTGGTATGACGCCGCCTTGCAGGAAACCTGGCGCGATCCTGATCATGAAGAGGAAACGTTGCGGCAAGGCGATTTGTTGCAGGATCTGCGCACCGCGTGACGCGCGTAGAGACAGTTGCACGCCACATGGCCGGCCGGCGCTTGTTTAATTGGATGGCTGTGGCGAGGCGGGCGAACGACGGGTCAGCGCGAGCCTAGAACTTGTAGCCGCGGTGAATCGCCACGATGCCTTGGCTCAAGTTACGCACGTCGACGCGCTCAAAACCCGCGCCTTCCATCATGCTCTTGAGCGTTTCCTGGTCCGGATGCTTGCGGATCGATTCGGCCAGGTACTGGTAGCTGTCCGCATCACGCGCGAACAGGCTGCCCAGTTTCGGCAGCACCTGGAAGGAATGGAAATCGTAGAGCTTGCTGAGCAGTTCGTTGCGCACTTTGGAAAATTCCAGTATCAGCGCGCGCCCGCCCGGCTTGAGCACGCGGTAGATATCGCCGAGCGCCTTGTCCTTGTCGGTGACGTTGCGCAGGCCGAAGGCCATGGTGACCGCATCGAAGCTGTTGTCCGGAAAGGGCAGCGCCTCGGCGTTCAACTGCGTCCAGCGCAAGCCCGACACCAGGCCCCGATCGGTAAGGCGATCGCGGCCCACGTTGAGCATGGACGCATTGATGTCGCCTACCACCACTTCGCCGCTCTCACCCACCACCGGCTTGATCAGGGCGGCGATGTCGCCCGTGCCGCCAGCCAGGTCCAGTACGCGATCGCCGCGACGAATGCCGCTGACAGCCACGAAATGGCGCTTCCACAGACGGTGGATGCCGAACGACATCAGGTCGTTCATCAGGTCGTAGTTGCGGGCGACCGAGGTGAAAACCTGGCCGACCAGCTTCTGCTTCTCCGCGACCGGAACGTCACGAAAGCCGAAATGGGTAGTGGGCTGCTCGCTCATGCGCGCATGGTACAGGATGCGTGGTATGGATTAAGAGAACCTTGCCTGTCATGTCCGTATCATGATGGCTTGATCGGCTGGCCGGCGGAACCTTGCGCTCCGGCGCGGCCAAAGGGTTGGCAACACGCAGCTCGGTGCAGGGGATCATGAGCGTGCTTGGTGTAGCACGCGGTAGGCACGGCAAGATCTATGCGTTCGCAAATTCATGCGGAAAAAATTCCCTGCCAGGTCAACCGGCCTATGCAAGGCGGCCAAAGAATGCCGTAGCATGGCCATCGACGGGGGCTTCAGCTGACGCGCAAGCGTCGTGCTGCGTCAAGGGGCAAAGCGGTGCATCACGCTGCCGCTCATTTGATTGAACCGCAAGCATGTCTGAGCTGCTTGCGATATTGGATGCTCTTGAAGGCTTCTCGGCGGCGGACAGGCGACTGCGGTCCCTGTCCTTGTTTCAATTCAGGGGTTCGATGGATCGATGGCAAATTTGAATAGTTACGCAGGTCAGCCGGAGCACCATTCCACATGGCTGACGCCCCCTCCTTGCCATCGATTCCAGCAACAAAAGCAGCCCAGCGTAGTCGCCTGCGCTAATCCATAGCGGCGCCTTTCCCTTTTATCGACACCGAAGTCGCATGCGTCAGCGTGTATGGGCCGCGTGCATCTAATCCAAAAGCAGGGAGCGATCATCATGAGTTTCAACCGTCATAACCTGTTGGCCTTTTCCGTTGCGATCGCGTTGGCGGTTTCGTTGACTGCGTGCGGCGGTGGAGGCGGTGGTAATGGAAACGTGCGGCCGTCGTCAGCGGCGCCGGTGCCAACGCCATCCCCGGCACCGGCCCCAGCACCGACGCCGACGCCAGCTCCCGCTCCCGCTCCGGCGCCAACACCTGTTCCTAGCCCAGCGCCTGCTCCAATCCCTGCTCCCGCTCCTGCCCCAACCCCTCCGCCGGGACCGGCGCCGACGACATTGACGGGCAGCCCTACGCCGCTACCCACGCCGACCATAGCTTTGTACACCCCGTTGCGTGCGCAACTTGACCCAGAGAACGTGCCGCTTGCCTGGGTGAACACGCAAAGCCTGACGGGTAACCAGGGACAGGGCGTGAAAGTTGGCGTCCTGGACAGCGGCGCACAGGCGGATAACCCTGCGCTGATCAATCGCATCAGTTGGTTCAAGGACTACGTCGATTCCAGCAACACCACGCCAAAAGATACGGATGGGCACGGCACCATGATGGCGGAGATCATCGGGGGTGCTGCGAACGCCAGCGGCTCCGGCGGCAATCCTTTCTATGGCGGCGTGGCGCCGCAGTCGTCGCTGTACATCGCAAGGGTCGGCGACAGCACGGGCAGCGTCAGCGTCAGCCTGATCCCGCAGGCGCTGGCCGACCTGACTGCGCAAGGCGTCAAGCTGATCAACAACTCCTACGGCAGCAGCACGTCAATCACCGCGGTTGGCGCCTCGGATCCGAAGGTGACCACAAGGTATGCGATCCTCCAGCCAACTGTTGCCAATGGCCAATTGATGGTTTGGGCGGCGGGCAACGAAGGCATGTCGCAGCCAAGCATTGAAGCAGGCTTGCCGTACTACGAGCCCACGCTCCAAAAGAACTGGCTCGCTGTGGTGAACGTGGCGTTGAATGCAAGCGGCCAAGTCACCGGACTCGATACAGCGGCTACATCCAATGCGTGCGGCGTTGCTGCGCCGTGGTGTCTGGCTGCGCCGGGATACATTTACGTTTCCCCGGTAGCCAATACCGGTTTCTCGACCGGGGCGGGTGATGGCACCTCGGGAGCCGCCGCAGTGGTAAGTGGCGTCGCGGCTCTAGTGTGGCAGCGCTTTCCATTCTTTACCGCTACCAATGTCCAGCAGACGCTGCTGGGTACGGCGACCAATCTGGGCAGCCCGGATTATTACGGGTACGGATTGGTAAATGCAGCGGCGGCGGTGAATGGGCCAGGGCAACTCAATTGGGGTGCGTTCGATGTCAATATCCCAAACAATCAAACGGCAATTTTCTCCAACAACCTGAGCGGCAGCGGTTCGCTCCAGCTTGACGGTGCAGGATCGCTGTTTTTAATGGGGCAAAATGCAATCGGTGGTCTTACCGTTAATGGCGGTGAGCTATATGTATCAGTGGGCACGACGACTGCCGCTGGCAAAACAACCGTCAACGGTGGCGAACTTATCGTTGATGGCACATTGACTTCCAACGTCGTCATCAATCCATCAGGGGGGGTGCTGAGCGTTGAAAAGGGGAGTGTCATCAACGGCAACGTGATCGACAGCGGTTTTATTTATTCGGGGGGCGGTGGTCCATTGCAAATCAATGGCAACTTGACGCTCTCTACGGTTCCGGGCGCAGCAGAGACGTCTGAAACGGAGGTGCTGCTGACTTCGTCGATCAAGGTTTCCGGTGTGGTGACCTTGGACAAATACTCTCATCTCATCGTAGGAATACCTTCGGGCTATACACCGCAGGCAACGGAGCTGGTGCTACAGGCGAACGGAGGTGTATCTGGTGTGTTCGGGCAGTTCACTGTCACAGATGGCGTCTATACCAGTGGCACCCTGTCTTACACCGCTACTGAGGTCGATGTCAGCCTTAGTCAGTCGTCGGTTGCAGCCGTCGCGCGTGCCGCGATGCCTGCGGTGGCCACCACGCAGCAGACGGCGCAACACATACAAACTGCATTGGTACAGGCCAATCAATGGGCAACGACCGATCCCTCGGCGCACCAAGCGTTCCTCGATGCAGCGGGTGACTTTCTGCACGTTAACTCCTTTGCACAGGCTGCATCTTCGATCAACAGTCTTTCGGGCCAGTTGCTGGCCTCTTCCCAAGGTCTGACTTTTCAACAAGCCGGCATCGTCAATCGCACGGTGGCTGATCGCCTTGCCGATCTAGGCGAAGATCGTACGGCTCAGGGCGTGTGGTTTCAGGGGACTGGAGCGGATGGCAACATCGCCCGTACAGGCTATGCAACGGGAAGCTATAGCGGCGGTGGCTCCGTTGCCGGTTACGACGTCAAGCTCGCAGAGCATTTTGCACTGGGGCTTGGCCTCGATTGGAATCGCTTGAGTTCGCGCTACTCCATGCAAGGCGGTAACAACACCTCACGCAGCACGGGTGTAATGCTGTATGCCAAGTACGACATGGGTAATGCCTATCTGTCAGGCCGTATCGGCGAGGATTGGATTCATGCCGATACCAGCCGCTGGGGCGTGTTAGGTACCGTGCCGGCCGCAATCAACAGTTCGCGCAACGACAGGATGACGTCGGCCTATTTGGAAATGGGATACGACGCGAGGTCGAATGCATGGACCACCACGCCATTCGTATCTGCAGGAGGCGAATATTTGTGCCGTGGCGCCATTGCGGAGCATGGTGCTGGCGGCTTTGGTATCACCGCTTCTGACCATGGTTTCAACCAGAGCTATGCGCAAATCGGGGCTCGGCTGGGTTATCGCTGGAATTGGGGTACAGGCCAGCTTTCGTTGAAGGGCTTTGCGTTGTACCAGCGCGTGCTCGCTGGCCGGAACCTCGGGTTCACTGCCTCCTATGCTGGCGCTCCAAGCGCCACGTTCGAGCTGGAGGGGGTGAATACCCCGCGCAACAGCGGTTGGATCGGGGCGGGCTTGAATGCCTCGTTGAACAACCAGTGGTCGTGGTTCGCCAATCTGGACGGCCAGATTGCAGGCGGCGGAACGAAGGCGGCAGTATTCAGCGCTGGTGCAAGGTATCGCTTCTGACCGCATCCCGGCTGCGCACGAATGGCGGCATTCGTGCGCAGCGAGCGGGAATCAGTCCTTCTCGTGATCTACTGGGGCATGCTCGTGATGCTCGGCAATCACATGCCGCTCATGCAGCTCTTCGCTGGTAGTCATGGGCTGGGACTCGGCCGCCGGCTCTGACGTGGCAGGCGCTTGCTCGGTTTCCGGAGCGGGGCGAAGCGTTTCCCTTTCTTCACCACCGGTGATCTTCAGGATCGAATGGCGCATTTCGCGGGCGAGGATCACGCGGGCATCGCGCACCATGTCTTCCAGTGCGCTGTCGTAGTCGAGCTTGCCGTTGGCGTCGGTCCAGACGATGCGGCGTTCACGCAGTTTCTGGATGAAGCCGCGGAACAGGGCCTTGTCGAAGAATTCAGGCGCCAGCGGTTCGCTGAGCAGGCTAAGGCGCTGGGCGGTGAGGGTGCAGACGTTTTCCAGTTCGGATGCGGTGATGGTGTGCGGGCCGTTCTTCACCAGCGCGGCGATGGCGATGTAGTAGCGCTCGAACGCCTGGATCAGGCTGCGTGCGATCACGCGCAACTGGTAGGCGGCGTCGTCCTGGCCAGGGCCGCGCTCGAGTAGGCGGCCTTCGCCGACCGCTTCGAGCAGGCCGCGGCGCACGAAGAAATCGATGGTGGCCTGCAGTTGCATGGCAAAGCCTTCGGTATCCCACGGCAGGAACAGCTCGCCCTGGATGAAGGGATAGATGATGCGGCCCAGGCGAATGACCGAAGCGCGCGACATGCGCCGGTTGTTGAGGAAGCAGCAGGCCACCCACGCGGCGACGGCGGTGAGATGCAGCACGTTGTTGCGGAAGTAACTCAGCAATACCGCCGGCTCACCTTCCACCGTAAGCACGTCGCCGAGCGGATGGCGCACGCGCGTGATCCAGCCCATCTGCTCGCCGTAGGCAATGATCGCGTCCGGCGCCAGCGGCGTAAGCGTCATGCGATCGGAGTACGGCAACGCTTCGAGCAAGGCCTTGAGCAATTCCAGCTGCGCCAGCAGATCGTTTTCCGCCATCGCGTGCTTGGGCGTGGAAAGCAGGGCGAGTGCGAGCAGGTTGATCGGATTGACGTCGGCGGCGCGGTTGATGTTGATCTGGATTTTTTCGGCCAGCTGATCGACCACGCTGCTCAGCCATTCCGGTTTGGTGCTCGGATCGGTGGTGGTGTCGCGCCACTGGTTGCTGGCCGCCTCGAGCAGCGGGGTGAGCTCGATCGGTTCGCCGAAGTTCAGGGCCACATGGCCGTAGCGCTGGCGTAGCACGCCCAGGCCGCGCAGCAGGCCGATCAGTGATTCCTTTTCCTTCGGCTTGCCGGACAGCTCGCCGATGTAGCTCTTGCCTTCCATCAGCTTCTCGTAGCCGATGTAGACCGGCTGGAACAGTACGGGACGGCGCGGCGCGCGCAGGAAGGCGCGCACGGTCATCACCAGCATGCCGGCACGCGGTGCGAGCAGGCGGCCGGTACGCGATCGCCCGCCTTCGATGAAATATTCCATCGGCACGCCGCGGTCGATCAGCTGCGCGACGTATTCGTTGAACACTACCGAATACAGCGCATTGCCCTTGAAGCTGCGGCGCAGGAAGAACGCGCCGCCGCGGCGCAGGATCGGCCCGATTACCGGCAGGTTGAGGTTCACGCCGGCGGCGATGTGCGGCACGACCACGCCCGAATCGTGCAACTGGTACGACAGCAACAGATAATCCGCATGGCTGCGGTGGCTGGGTACGTACACCACTTCGTAGCCCGGCGCGGCGGCGCGGGCCTTGTCGAAGTGGTGCATGGTGATGCCGTCGTACAGCTTGTTCCAGAAGTTGCGCAGCAGGAACGAGGCCGAGCGCACTACCGGATGCGAGTAGTCCGCGGCGATCTCCATCATCATCTTGTGCGCGCGTTGCCACGCCTTCGCGTAGGTGATGTTTTCCTTCGTCGCGGTGGAGGCGATCGCGCTGCGCACCGGCTCGGCGTTGAGCACGGCGTCGACCACGGTACGGCGGTGCGAAAGATCCGGCCCGATCACCGCCGCGCGAATGCGCCGGAAGTGCGTGCGCATCACGCGCGCCATCTTGCGGGCGAAGCGCTCCGGACGCACCTCGCCTTCTTCGTTCAGCACCGAGCGCAGCGAAACGGGTGCCGAGAAATGCACCACCGTGTCGCGGCCATTGAGCAGCAGCGCGAGCATGCGGCGGAAGCGGCCGACCATTACCCAGTTTTCCGAAAACAGCACGCTGAACCAGCCGGACTCGCGCGTGGGCGCGCGGCCGACGTAAATCGATACCGGCACGATCTGGATGTCGCGATCCGGAAAACCTTCCAGGGCGCGCACCAACTGGCCAAAGGGTTCATTCGGCGAGCGCTTGCGATTGCGCCCGAACAGCCAGCCATCGCGGCGCGCCAGTGCGAACACCGAGCGGCGCCGGCGCGTGAACGGTAGCGGCTGCATGGGGCTGGGCAAGCCCGCTTCGCGGCAGGCGCGGTCCAGGATCAGCGCGTCGGAAAAACCGTCGCGCTCGATCGCGTAGCAAACGGGGGCATCGGTTTGCAGCAAAGCGGCCGGTTCGGCCGGATCGCGGCGAATGCGTACCCACGGTTCAAGCAGGTGCCCGGCGAGGTTGAACCACCAGGGGGCGCGGCTGCGGTAGCTGGATTCCGCGGTCGTCATAGTAGGCATCTGCATAGTGTAGCGGTCGGTGCACCGGCGATCTTAGGGCTTTGCCGCCACGGTCGTGCCGGCCGGCGCATCGTTGGCCGGTGGTGGCGTGCTGCCCGAGGATGACGGCGCGGCGCTGCTGCTGGCCGGTGCCGGCGGGTGCAGGAGCTGTTCGTGCTGCGCGCGTTCGCTGTCGAGCAGATCCTGGCTGTACCAGCGGCCGTCCACCAGCACCAGTTGCGAGTCGGAACTCAGTGGCTTGCCGAGCAGGGTGTAGTCGATCTTCACGTGGGCGTGACCATGATCGATGCCGATGGTGCTGGCTTTTACCGAGTCGAGCGTGTCGTCGATGGAAAGACCGTAGATCGTCAGCAGCTGCTTGATGCCCTGGTACGCGGTGGCGTACTTCTTCATCGCAGTGTCGAAATCCATGCTCTGCAGCTGATCGGGCGATTTCAGGTCGAGCTGGCGCGCGGTGGTCACCACCACGCCCACGGCCTGCTTGGCCTTGTCTTGGTCGAACCACGGCGTCTGCTGCGCCCAGGGCAGCAGCACGTTGAGCGCGTCGCGCATCTGCTGCTTCTGGTTTTCCGTCATCGTCTTGTTCTGCGCGATGCCGGTGGTGAGGATGGCCTGGCCGATGCCGATCATCACCGGCAATTGGTCGTGATACTGCTGTTCCATCTGCGTCAGCTTCGGCTTGAGCTGGTCGTACAGCGTGGTCTGGGCGTTGGGCGCGGTGAGCTGCTTGAGCGCCTGGGCGAAGCGGGCGCGGTCCTGGTCGGTGATTGGCCGCTGGTCGGGGCGCGGGCGGGTCCAGTCGGTGCGCAGGTCGGCATAGTCGGCCGGGGGCAGGGCATGCTTCCAGAAGCCGTTGAAGTCGCCGGCCTTGATCAGCGTCACGGACTCCTGCACGGCCGCTTCCGGTGTGGCGCCTCCCGGCACGGCGGTGGCCGCTTCCTTGTTGTGGCAGGCGGCCAGCGCAAGCAGCGCCAACAGCGGCAGGCTACGGCCAAGGGTTTGAAAACGCATGGATTCTCTCGCTTGGGAGGGCGGTGGCTTGCCGTCCTGGCAAGGGGCAGAGTGCGGCGCCGTACGGCGGTGCGCGGTGCATCTTAGAGCCTGTCCGGAGTTTCGCGTAGCCCGCCAAAAAGAAAACCCCGCGGGCGTTGGGCCTCGCAGGGTCATGCCGGCATAGCCGGAAGGGAAATGGCCTTGCCCGCAGAATTTGGAGGTCAGCAGGATCGGCGCGGCCATGATACGGCCCTTCCTGACTTCAGGCAATACTTTAAGTTTTATCCTGTAACTAATTGAATTTATTCAACACGAAGAGCTTGAATTTTCTGCTGGCGGCGTTGCTCGCGCGGAGTGCTCCACTCATTGTTGAACAGCGATGGTTCCCATGAACCGTAAGTGGGATTGGGAAATACGAACCAGCGCGTACCGATCCAGTCCTTATAGGGTGCCATAGCCTGAACCCGGCCGGCTGCGGTATTGGTGAGTACGCTGAGGAAATCGCCGAGCTGGTCGCCGAGTTGCATCAGCACGCGATGATGCTGGCCGATCAGCTGGCGGCGGCAGCTTTTCTCGGTGCCCACCTGATCGCAGCCGGGCAGGAGCGTCCCCAGCCCCAGGAAGGCCTCCGGACCGGACACAGGCAGGCCAGCCTTGCGCAAGTTGTCGAGCGTGGCGGCATCCAGGTCCTGTGCGCGATTGGAAATGTAGAACACGGCAATACCGTGCCTGGCCGCGAATTGGGTGAATTCCACCGCGCCGGGCAAGGCGCGTGCGCGCTCCTCCTTGCACCAAGCGGCCCAATCGGCCTCGTTGAATTCGCCACCTTTGCGGATCAGGCGTGCCTGGTAGGGCGAGTTGTCTAGCACGGTTTCGTCGATGTCCAGGATCACCGCCGGTTTCAGATGTTTGTACGGCGTACTGCGATCTTCTGCGGGCAGGGCGTCCCAGTTCCTGTCCTTCAGCGCGGCGAGCAATTGCGACTGCGCGCTGCGGAAGGTCTCCTGATAGATCAAATCATGCTCCAGCGCGGTCTGCGTCCAGGCGACGGCGTTGAGATTGTCATCGGCGGCGACAGTGGCAACGGAGGCGGGCGTGGGCTGCGCGGAAGCCAGCGATGGATGCTGCGCCTCGCTGGCGCAACCGCAAAGCAGCAGCGTGCCCAACAGCACGGGCAGGAACTTGGTCATGAAACACCCTGTTTGGAGAGACGGAACCGGCAGAGGATCGCGCAAGTTTATGACAGACTTGCCGCACTACGTCCTTCAGCCATGGATCGCGCCCGTGTACGCAGCCCTGCCTTCCACCCGCAGCATCCGCACCGTCAGCTATGCATTGACCGCCCTGGCGCTGTTGCTGGTGCTGTGGCTCCATCTGCTGCCCGCGCTGCTGGCGGGATTGCTGGTGTACGAGCTGGTGCATGCGATGACGCCGCTGCTTGGGCGGCGCATCTCCGGCGAGCGTGCGCGCCTGGTCGTGGTGACGGTGCTGGGCGTGATCGTGGTCGGTCTGCTGACCCTGCTGATCGTGGCGCTGGTGGGCTTCTTCCGTAACGAGATCAGCAACCCCGCCGCGCTGTGGGAACAACAGTTGATGCCGCTGGTGGAAAAGGCGCGTGCGCAATTGCCGCAATCGCTCACCAACTGGCTGCCCGACAGCGTGGACGAGTTGCGTGTGATGGCGTTGGAACTGACCCGCAAGCATGCGATGAGCCTGCAGAACGTCGGCAAGGAGACCGCGCGCGTGCTGGTGCATATCATCCTGGGCCTGGTGCTGGGTGCGCTGGTGGCGCTCAACCGGGCGCGCCCTCCGCATCAGGTCGGTCCACTGGCGGCAGCGCTGGGCGAGCGTTGCCACCATCTGGCGGCGGCGTTTCACAACATCGTGTTCGCGCAGATCAAGATTTCGCTGATCAACACTGTCGCCACCGCCATCTTTCTGCTCGGCGTACTGCCGCTGATGGACATCCACGTGCCGCTGGCGAAGACGCTGGTAGTGGTGACCTTCCTCGCTGGCCTGCTGCCGGTGATAGGCAACCTCATTTCCAACACTGCGGTGACGATCGCCAGCCTGTCCATATCGATCTGGGTAGCCGCCGCGGCGCTGGGCTTTCTGATCGTGATCCACAAGCTGGAGTACTTCCTCAATGCGCGCATCATCGGCACGCAGATCCGCGCCCGCGCGTGGGAGCTGTTGGTGGCGATGCTGGTGATGGAGGCGGCGTTCGGGCTGGCCGGCTTGGTGGCGGCGCCGATCTATTACGCGTATCTGAAACGGGAACTGGAGCAGCAGCGCTTGATTTGATCAGGCGCCTGATTCCGTAGGTTGGGGTGCAAACCCCAACATCGTGATGCACGACGACATGAATGTTGGGGTTTGCCCCCAACCTACGAGCGTATGGCGTTCAACAGCGCATCGTTCTCCACGGCGCCCTCCCAGGTGTTGCCATGAATCAACTGCTCCAGCGGCAGGCGCGACCGCCAACCGGCGATTTCCAGTTCCGGTTTGGGCAGGAACTCGCTGACATAGCCCAGGCATAGATAGGCCACGGGATAGACCTGCGCGGGCAGCTTCAAGGTCTCGGCCAGCCGTGCCGGATCGACGATGCTGACCCAGCCCACGCCGATGCCTTCGGCGCGTGCGGCCAGCCACAGGTTCTGCACGGCCAAGCACGTGCTGAAGAGGTCGGTCTCCAGCATGGTGTTGCGGCCAAGCACGTGCGGGCCGCCGCGCTGGCGATCGCAGGTGATGCACAGATTGATCGGGCTGTCGACGATGCCTTCGAGCTTCAGTCGCCGATACTGCGCGGCGCGCTCATCCGAATAGTTGTTGGCGGCGTCGGCGTTCGCATCGTCATACAGCGCCTTCACCGCGCGTTTCACGTCGATGCTGTCGATGACGATGAAATCCCACGGCTGCATGAAGCCGACCGAAGGGGCGTGATGGGCGGCCAGGAGCAGGCGCGCCAGCACCTCCGCGGCGATGGGATCAGGCAGGAATTGCGAACGCACGTCGCGGCGCTCATGGATGGCGCGATACAGGCCCGCGCGCTGCTCTTCCGAAAAACGATGATCGCTCATGGCTGGGCTCAGTTGCCGGCCAGCATCGCGGCGATCTTCGCCATATGCGATTCGGCGGTTTCGCGCACAGCTTCCTTGTCCGCTTCCGGATCCTTGCCTTCCCAGTGCAGATCGTCCTGCGGTAATTCGTGCAGGAAGCGGCTAGGTTGGTTGCTGTGGATTTCACCGTAGCGCTTGGTCTTGGACGACCATGACAGCGTCAGCAATTCCTTGGCGCGCGTAATGCCCACGTACATCAGCCGGCGTTCTTCATCGACGCGGCCTTCGTCGATCGCGGCGTCGTTCGGCAGTGTGCCGTCCTCGCAGCCGACGATGAAGACGAAGCGGAATTCCAGGCCTTTTGCCGCGTGCAGCGTCATCATGCGCAGCGCGTTGCCCGGTTCGTCGCGATCGGCATGCGTGAGCAACGCCAGTTGCGAGGCGAGATCGCCGGCGCTGTTGCCGCCCTTTTGCATCGCGCGGAACCAGTCGGCCAGTTCGCGCAGATTGCCCAGGCGACGATCGCGCAAAGCGGCGTCTTGCGTGCTGGCCATGATGTGCGTGGCGTACTGCGTGCGCGTCAGCACACGGTCGACCAGATCGGCGGCGCTTTCGTGCAGCGATGCACTGCGTAACTCATCCAACAGTTCCGAGAACGAAGCGAGCGCCGCGGCAGGGCGTGGGCTCAGCTGGCGCAGCACGCTGTCGCTGCGTGTGGCTTCGAGCAGGGAGCAGTGTTTTGTTTGTGCGATCTGGCCCAGCTTCTCCAGCGTGGTCGCACCAATCTCTCGCTTGGGCACGTTCACCACGCGCAAAAACGCCGCATCGTCGCTGGGGTTGGTGAGCAGGCGCAGATAGCAGAGCAGATCCTTTACTTCCGCGCGATCGAGGAATGACAGCGCACCGGTCAGGTGATACGGCACGCGCGCCAGTCGCAAGGCTTTTTCCAGCGGACGCGCCTGGAAGTTGCCGCGGTACAGGATCGCCATGTCGTGCCAGCGCACCTTGTGCTTTTCGGCCAGGGTGGCGGCCATGCCGGCGATGCGCTCGGCTTCGTGTTCGGCATCCTTGCATTCGATCACGCGGATCGGCGCGCCTTCCGGATGCTCGCTCCACAGCTTCTTGGTGTGCAGGTGCGGGTTGTTGGCGATCAGCTGGTTGGCGGCGCGCAGGATGCGGCGGCCGCAGCGGTAATTCTGTTCCAGCTTGATCACGCGCAGGCTCGGCCAGTCCTTGCCAAGCTGATCGATGTTCTCCGGATTGGCGCCGCGCCAGGCGTAGATCGACTGATCGTCGTCGCCCACGCAGGTGAAGCTGCCGCGCTCGCCTGTCAGCGCCTTGAGCAGGCGATATTGCGCGTCGTTGGTGTCCTGGTATTCGTCTACCAATAGATAGCGCAGGCGTTCGCGCCATGTCGTGCGACATTCATCGTCGCTTTCGAGGATGCGCAGCGGCAATCGGATCAGGTCGTCGAAATCAACCGCGTTGAACGCGGCAAGGCGGTTTTGGTAGAGCTCATAGATCGTCGCCGCTTCCAGCTCGCGCGGACTGCGCGCAGCGGCCAGCGCTTCTTCCGGCGACAGGCCGCTGTTCTTGGCGCGGCTGAGCAGATTGCGCAGGCCGAACAGCACGTCCGGTTTTGCGCCCTTGGGCGCCAGTTCCTTGACGATGCCCTCGCTGTCGTCGGCGTCCAGCACGGAAAAACCGCGGCGCAGTCCGGCGCGGGCGTGTTCCATCTGCAGGAACTTCAGGCCCAGCGCGTGGAACGTGCACACGGTGAGCGCTTGCGCATCCTCGGTGCTTACCAGTTTGGCGACGCGCTCGCGCATCTCGCGCGCGGCCTTGTTGGTGAAGGTGATCGCGGCGATCTTGGAGGCGGCCAGCTTACGGCGCTGCACCAGGTGCGCGATCTTCTGCGTGATCACGGATGTCTTGCCGGAACCGGCGCCCGCGAGCACCAGCAGCGGGCTGTCGACGTGTTCGACAGCGGCCAGTTGTTGGGGGTTGAGCATGCGTCGGTCGGATCGGTCAGGTGCGCGCAGCGCGAAGCCAGATCGTAGCAAAGCAGGGCCGATCGGAGCAGGCTTGCAAAGACTTCCTCGCGGTGGCAGCCGGTCGCGCTACCATGCGCCATCCCGCTTACCCCCAAGCCCATGGCCAAGCTCTACTTCTACTATTCGTCGATGAACGCCGGCAAGACCACCAACTTGCTGCAGAGCGCGTACAACTACTTCGAGCGCGGCATGCGCACGCTCATTCTCACGCCGGCGCTGGACAACCGCTATGGCGAGGGCGTGGTGGCCTCGCGCATCGGCCTGCGCTCGCAGGCGCAGCGGTTCACGGCGAAGACCGATCTGCTGGCGCAGGTGCGGGCGGACATCGTCGCGCATGGCGACCTGCATTGCGTGTTCGTGGACGAGGCGCAGTTTCTCAACAAGGCGCAGGTATGGCAGCTCACCGACGTGGTCGACGAACTCAATATTCCCGTGCTGGCCTATGGTTTGCGTACCGATTTTCGTGGCGAACTGTTCGAGGGCAGCTGCTATCTCTTGGCCTGGGCCGATATCCTGGAAGAAATCAAGACCATCTGCCACACCGGCCGCAAGGCCACCATGGTGGTGCGGGTGGATGACGAGGGGCGGGCGATCACCGAAGGGCCGCAGGTTGAGATCGGCGGCAACGAACGCTATGTCTCGGTGAGCCGCGCCGAATTCAAGAAAATCACCCGCGGACATGGCCGTATCGAACTGAAGCAGTCCACTCTGCCACTGGAAGAGAAGCACTGATCCGCAATGGCATCAGTACAAGGAAAACATCGAATGAGCAATCCGGACACTTATTTTCCCGCCTGGCAGCGCCCGCATTGGCAGCCCAGCGACGAGGAAGTCATTTTGCAGTTCTACGCGTTCGGCAAATTCCAGCCGACGCGCGTGCCATCGGCGACCTACGGCAGCGACGGCCTGCCGGAAGAAGTGCAGCTCACCAGTCACCATCATCACGTGTTGCGTGATTGGGAAGGCTATCCGCTGAAAGGACCACTGGGCGAATTGTTCAAGAACGATGCGCCGGAAGCGTTCGAGCAGGCCATGGCCGCGCCGCAGGTGTTGGTGCTGCATGGACGTTTCAAGGACCAGGCCGATACCGGCTATCTGCGCGACACGTTCGGCGTGCTGGCAGGCTTGCTCGACATCGGTGGCGTGGCGATTCTCGATCCGCAGATTCTCACCCTGTTCGATGCCACCGAGTGGCGCGACCGTTATCTGGTCAAGGACGGCGCGCCCTTGCGCAACCATGTGCTGATCTTGCGCGACGAAGACGAAGCGGGGCGTTACTGGATCCACACGCGCGGCATGCGCAAGTTCGGTCGTCCGGATATCAGCCTGCGCAACGTGCCGGAGCGCGAAACCGATCGCGCCGGGGCGTTGTGCCAGCGGTTGATGGAGCTGGAAGCCTTGGGCGCGCGTTTTGCCGATGGGCAAGCGCTGGAAGTGGATGGGATGGTCGGCGGCCTGGTCGCGGAGGTGGGTGGCGCGTTTGACGATCCGCAATTCAACAATACGTATGTTGAGTTTTATTGGCCTGATGCGGCCTGAACTTCTGCATTCACTTTAGCGCGCGATTTCCGCTCCCTCCCCTACGTGCAGTAGGGGAGGGTTGGGGTGGGGGTGAAGCAATCTCGCGACGTATTTCAATTGCGCCGCAAGCTCGTGCAACCCCACCCCGGCCCTCCCCTGCATGCAGGGGAGGGAGCAGATCAGCACCGCACGTTGATCACTTCTGACACCGCGGACACCAAAACGTCGAGCGCTGCCCAATCACCTGCTGCCGTATCGGCGTACCGCACACCCTGCATGGCTCGCCCTCGCGCCCATACACGAACAGCTCGCGAAAGAAATACCCCGGCGCGCCATCTGGATTGAGGAAATCCCGCAAGGTCGTGCCGCCGCGTTCGATCGCCCAGGCCAGGATGCGTTTCACCTCGCCGGCCAGGCGTTGATAGCGTGCGCGCGATACCGTGCCGGCCGGCCGGCGCGGATCGATGCCGGCCGCGAACAGCGCTTCGCTCGCGTAGATGTTGCCTACGCCGACCACGATCGCGTTGTCCATCAGGAACAGTTTCACTGCCGCTTTGCGTCCGCGCGAACGCTGCCACAGCAGATCGCCGTCGAAAGCATCGGTGAGCGGTTCGGGACCGAGGTCTGCGAGCAGCTCGTGCGTGGTGCCAGGTGCTTGCCATAGCAGGCAGCCAAAGCGCCGCGGATCGGTAAAGCGAAGGATGCGTGCGCGTTCGCCTTTTAATGGTTCGAGGCTGATGTCCACGTGGTCATGCGGGCCGGGTGCTACGTCCGGCGGCAGTACGCGCAGCACGCCGGTCATGCCCAGATGCAACAGCGCGCTGCCGGCATGCGTGTGCAACAGCAGATATTTGGCGCGGCGTTCGACTTCGTCGATACGCTGGCCGGGCAGCACTTCGGTGATCTCGCGCGGAATCGGCCAGCGCAGGTCGGCGCGCCGCAACGTAACGCTGGCGACGCGACGACCGATCAGGTGTGGTGCGATGCCGCGACGTGTAGTTTCGACTTCGGGGAGTTCAGGCATGTTATTGCGCCTGGATCGTCTGGCTTTGTGCCGAGCGTGGCATATGCTGCATCGACACGATGCCTATGCGGTCGCCAACCTGCACGTAAACGTTGTGGCCGATCGCCGTCGCGATACCGAAGCGCAGCGTTTCACTGTCCAGTTCGAGCCTGGCCTGCGCGGGCGCCAGGCCGATCTTCGCCAGGTCGTAGCCGGCTGCCGGTTGCCAACTGCGCACCGGCGCGGCGGCGATGCGCACCAGTTCTTCCAGGCGCTGATCATCGGCGCGCGTTTCGTTGGCTGCATCGATACGCCACCAGTGTTCGCCGCGTTTTACGTAGCGCTCCGCTGGCGCGCGGCCGGTTTCCAGTGTCACGTGCGTGATCGCGTCCGGCTTGAGCGGCAGCAGCGTGCCGGGCGCGGCCTGCTGGTCGGCGTGCAGTTGCCACCATGCGGCGACCAGCAGTGCGACTACCGCAACAAAGAACCAAAGCTGCTTGCGCACCGTCCGCTTCACACGCGCCGCCTGCGCCAGGCGATCAGGCCGCCGATCGCCAGCAGAATCAGCGGCAGAATCAGTATGAAGCCGGCGCTCAACAACCCCAGTTCGCCTTGCGAAACATTGAGCATGCGATCGGGCGCGCCGCGCGGCGGCATGCTGATGAGCTGGTCGTCACCCAGCAGCCAGTTGAAGATGCGTTCGCCCAGCGCCCGGTTGCCGCCGTTGCCCAGATAGCTGTTGGAAAGAAAATCGCCGTTGCCGATCACCACCACGCGCTGCTCGCTTTTGTCGGGGCTTGGCGAAAGACGGCTGAGCGCGAAACCGAAATCGAGCGGGCCTTTCAGTACTGCAGCGGCGCTTTTGTCGAGCGACTGCGTGCTGGCTTGCGGGCTGGAACGCAGGAAGGGTTCGAGTTTCCAGTCGCTCTTGCGCGTTTGGGCCAGCGGCGCGACTTCCGGAAACAGCGTGGTGAGCGTAAAGCCGCGCGTGATGATGCTCGGCGGATAATCGCCCAGCGCGATGATGCGTGGATCCTTCAGGCCCAGCGCCGCGGACGAGGGATCGATCAATTCGCCGGGCAACACGCGAAGCGCGAGCGCATCGGCGATCGGCTGCAGGCTCGCGTCGAGATTGCCCGGATCGGCCAGCCACAGCAGGTTGCCGCCGCCGGCCAGGTAATCGAGCAACGCCTTGGTGGCGCCGGGCGCCAGTGATGCCTGCGGCCCGGCCAGCACGACCAGGTCAGTGTGTTCGGGCACGCCGGTGACCTGCGAAAAGTTCAGCGGCACGGCGCGCAGGCCGCTCTTTTCCAGTTGCGATACGAAGGTGCCCAGATCGGGATTGCCTGGGCCGTCCGCGCGGCGTTCGCCGTCGCCGGTGACGAACGCGACGATGCGATCGCCGCCGCGCACCAGGCGCTCCAGCGCATCGGTGAGGCTGCGCTCGGTCAGGGTGTCCAGGCGTTGCTGGCGATCGCGATAGTGCAGGATCAGTTCGCCATCGACAGTGATGCCGAGGTTGCGCATGGCTGCCGGATCCTGCTGCGGATCGACGAAACTCAAATGCAGATCCGGCTTGGCGCGCTGATAGCGTTGCAAGGCGGCGGCAATGGTCTGGCGCAGGTCGCCTTGCGGGCTGGCATAACTGACGATGTCGACCGGTCCATCGAACTTCGCCAGCACCGCGCGCGTTTCCGGCGACATGCTGACGCGGCTGTTGAACGTCCAATCGGCGACGCGATCATGGCGAGCGGTGAGATAGCCGATCGCGCCGGCGCCCAGCAGCACCAGCACCGCAAACAGCCAACCGTGCAGGCGGCGCATGAAAGCCATGTCCATCAGCCACGCTCCTTGTCCGCCGCCAGGCGCTGCACGCCCAGTGCGAGCGCCACCGCGATCGCCAGCAGGAACCACACCACGTCCGCGCTGGATACCAGGCCGCGCAGCAGCGTTTCCTGATGCGTGCTCATCGCCAGCCAGTTGATGAAGCCGCTGTTGATGCCGGCGAGCTGCGCGCCGAGATTGATGCAGTTGAGCGCCAGGCTGATCATCAGCGCGGCCACGGCGGCCACCGCCGGATGCGAGGCAAACGCCGAACAGGCCACGCCTATTGCGCCGAGCACGGCCAGGCCCAGGAAGGTGCCCAGCGTGGCGGCGGCGAGCTTGCCCCAATCCAGCGCCACGCCATGCGCAAGGCTTGTAGGAATGGCCAGCGCAAGCAGCAACCACAACGCCAGCCAGATCAGCACCGCCAGGTATTTGCCGAGCAGGATGCGCGAGGCGGAAAGGCCGGTGGAAAACAGCAGCGGCAAGGTGCCGGCGCTGCGCTCGCTCGCGAGTGTCGTCATGGTCAGCAGCGGCACCAGCAGCAACGCAAGTTCGATCATGCCGAACGGCAACGGGCTGCCGGTGATGAAGCTGCTGTACAGGCGCACGGCGACCAGGTCGGTATAGCCCGGGCCATCCGGCAAGGCCGCGAGCTTGACCTGGTTGAGCAGAAAAATCTGCAGCAGCAGCGCGAAACGCCAGCCCAGCTCGGCCAACGCCAGCGCGGCGACGATCCAGCCAAGCGGACGCACGAACAGACGGCGCAATTCCAGCCGCGTCACAGCGAGTAAGGTCATGCGGCCTGCGCCTTGCCGTTCATGGCGATGTCGAAAAAGGTTTTTTCCAGCACGGCGTGCTGGTCCGCGGCAAGCGCGCCGTCATAGCGCAGCACGCCTTCGTGCAGGATCGCCACGCGATCGCACACCGCCGTCACTTCGGTCAGTTGGTGCGTGGAAAGGATCACCGCCGTGCCGGCGGCGGCCAGTTCACGCAGCAGGGTGCGCAAGGCGACCACCTGCACCGGGTCGAGTGCGTTGGCCGGTTCGTCCAACACCAGCAGGGCGGGCCGGTGCAGCAGCGCGCAGGCCAGCCCCAGCCGTTGCTTCTGGCCCTGCGACAGCACGCCGGCCAGGCGGCGCGACAGGTTGTTCAGTTCGAGGCGTTCGAGCACCCCGTTACGGGCTTCGTCGAGCCGAGCGCCGGAGAGCCCGCGCAGGCGGCCGTGGGCCTCCAGGTGTTCGCGTACGGTCAGTTCTGGCCATAACGGGGCAGCCTCGGGCAGCCAGCCGAGGGCCTGCCGGGCCAGTTCCGGGTGCTCCAGGAAGTCCTGTCCCTGAATGCGGATGCTCCCTCGATCGGGCCGCAGCGCGCCGGCGACCATTGCCAGCGTGGTGGACTTGCCGGCCCCATTCACCCCAAGCAGCCCAAGGACTTGCCCAGCCTCCAGGCGCAGGCTGAGATCGGACACGACCGGCCGGCCGGCGCGGCGCCGGGTCACACTTTCAAGTTGCAGTACGGGAGATAAAGCGGGTTTCGGCGCGTTCATTGCATGATTGTCGGGGCGACCCCATCCGCTACACAACCGTTTGACGTCACGGTTTAACGGAAACCGACGCCCAAGGCCGTACCATGCTGGTAGGTACGGGCTCCCCTCCACTAGACTGCCTTTACTACTTCAGGATTTACCAAAATGCTCGATGCAGTGCTGCATTTCCTTTCCGGTGGCGTGAGCCAGGCCGGTTGGGTGGCGATTCTCGTCTACCTGTTGGTGGTGACCCAGCTCACCATCTTCACCGTCACCCTGTACCTGCACCGCTGCCAGACGCATCGCGGTGTCGACCTGCATCCTGTCGTCGCCAACTTCTTCCGCTTCTGGGGCTGGCTCACCACCGGCATGGTCACCAAGGAATGGGTGGCGGTGCATCGCAAGCACCACGCCAAGGTCGAAACCGAGGAAGATCCGCACAGCCCGCAGATCTACGGCATCAAGAAGGTCTTCTGGGACGGCGTGTCGCTGTACCGCGACGCCAGCTACGTGAAGGAAGACCTGGAAAAGTACGGCCGCGGCACGCCGGATGACTGGATCGAGCGCAAGCTCTACAGCGGCCACCCTTACTGGGGTCCGGCGCTGATGCTGATCATCGACCTCACCCTGTTCGGCGTGATCGGCGCGGCAGTGTGGGCGGTGCAGATGATCTGGATCCCGTTCTGGGCCGCCGGCTTCGTCAATGGCATCGGCCACTGGTGGGGTTACCGCAACTTCGAAAGCTCCGACACCGCCACCAACCTGATTCCCTGGGGTTTCTGGATCGGCGGCGAAGAGCTGCACAACAATCACCATGCCTTCCCAAGCTCGGCCAAGTTCGCGCTGCGCAAGTGGGAGTTCGACATCGGCTGGGCCGCCATCTGCGTGCTGCGCAAGCTGGGCCTGGCCAAGGTGCTGCGCGTGGCGCCCACGCTGGACGTGCGTCCCAACGTGCATCTGCCCGACGCCGAAACCCTGAAGGCCGTGCTCACCCACCGCTTCCAGGCGATGACCGACTACTACCGCAACGTGATCGTGCCGACCCTGCGCGATGAAGCGCAGCACGCCGGCGAAGGCATCAAGTCGATCCCGCGCCGCATGCGTCGCGCCCTGGCCGATGGCGGCCGCTGGCTCGACGGTGACGGCCGCGAGCGCATGCAGGCGGTGCTGGCCAAGCGTCCAGCGCTCAAGACCGTGTGCGAATTCCGCAATCGCCTGGCCGAGCTGATGGAGCAGCGCGGTGCCGATCAGGCGCTGAAGGGCCTGCAGCAGTGGATCGTCGAGGCCGAGCAGAGCGGCATTCGCGCGCTGCAGGAATTTGCGCAGCGCTTGAAGGGCTACTCGGTGGCCAGCAGCGTCTGATCGCAGATTGACGTTTCAGCAAAAGCCCGTCTTCATGGCGGGCTTTTTTATGGACGGATGCATCATGGCAACAAGGGTGTTGTTGATCGGGGCAGCCGGTGTGTTCGGCGCGCGTATCGCTGCGCGTCTTGCGCATGATGCGCGATTTGCGTTGACCCTTGCCGGTCGCACGCCAGCGACGCTGGCGCATCTGCAGGATGAACTTGCCGACCCTTCCGTCCGGACGGCGGTGATCGACGTGGAAGCGCCCGGTTTCGAGGGCGTGCTGCGCAGCCTCGAGCCAGACCTGGTCATTCACGCCGCAGGTCCCTTTCAGAAGCAGGACTATCGCGTCGCCAAGGCCTGCCTTGACTGCGGCAGCGATTATGTGGATCTGGCCGATGGCCGCGAGTTCGTGGCGGGTATCGGCGCGCTGGATGCGCAGGCACGCGAAGCAGGCTGCCTGCTGGTGAGTGGCGCCTCGACGGTGCCGGCGCTGAGCAGTGCGGTGGTCGACCACTTGCGCGATCGGTTCAGCACGCTGCTTGCCATCGATCACGCGATCAGCCCCGGCAACCGCACGCCGCGCGGCGACGCGACGGTGGCGGCGATACTCGGTTACTGCGGACGCCCGATACCGCTGTGGCGCGATGGCGCGTGGCGAAGCGGCCATGGCTGGCTGTCGACGCAGCGCCTGCCGTTCGTGTCGGGACCGCGCTGGGTCGGCTTGTGCGACGTTCCCGATCTCACGCTCTTCCCACAACGCTACGCCGGCGTGCAGCGCGTCACCTTTCGCGCGGGGCTGGAGTTGCGCCGGCTCCACTTCGGCACATGGTTGCTGGCGTGGCTGGTGCGCCTTGGCGTCATCCACGACCTGGCGCGCCATGCGCATCGGTTGCGGCGTATCAGCGAATGGTTTCTTCGCGCCGGTACCGACGAAGGCGGCATGCTGATGCTCCTCGAGGGTATCGACAAGCATTCACGGCCGCTACGCCTGCGCTGGTCGCTGCATGCCGCGACGGGAGACGGTCCGCAGATTCCGGCCATGCCTGCCGTGGTGCTGGCGCGCAAGAAGGCGGACGGTACGCTCACCGCGCGTGGAGCGATGCCGTGCATGGGCTTGTTCGACCTGGATGACGCGTTGGCGGCGCTCGCCGATTACGGCGTTCGCGTTGACCTAAAAATCATGTCGCGATGAAGCGCGAGCGCTGCTCCGGCGATGGCACGAAGCACTGCTCACTGCGCCCGAACAGCCGATAGCGGTGGCGTGCCATAAAGCGATAGGCAACATGGCGCAGGATGCGCGGAATCCATGACATCAAGCCGCCGAGCCAACGCCAGCGACGATCAGGCAAGCTGCGCAAAATACGGACGATCGCGGTGGTATCGGTGTAGCCGTGGCCGCCTTCGACCAGCAGCATCGAGTACGGCGAATCCGGATCCAGCCCGTGGCTTCGCAGCAATTGCCGGCCGCTTTGCGCTTGCATGGAGGCGAAGCGGTAGCGTCCCTGGCGATCGTGTTCGAGCAGGAAGCGCACCCAGCGGCTGCACAAGAGGCAGACGCCGTCATAAACCACCACGGCAGAGTGGGCATCCTCAGTCATCGCTAACGATCTCCAACCAGCCCCGGTAAGCCACCAATCGACCTAGCCATGGTAGGCGAGTGTCGACGGTGAAGGCGTAGCGGCCATCACGCTCGCCGCTGTGAGACAGCACAGTGCCGAGCCAGCGGCGAGGCAGGGGCAGGCCGAGCATCGATGCACCATCCAGATGCCAGGTCACCCCTTGTGCATCCGGGCATAGCTTGAAGCGCAGGATGACCGGTCCAAGCCGCTCCAGCAGGTGCGTGGCCGCTGCGTCGTGACGCAGGGTCGATTGCATGCGGCCTGACGCAAAGCGCCGTGTCCAGACTTCGCGGCTGCCGCGGCGCTCGATGCGCACCTCCAGCGTTTGCCCCGTGGCAGGAGGCGGCAGGCCAAGCATGCGCCGCAGCGTTCGCAAGGCGAAGTTATGCTCGCCTTCCACGTTGGCTATGCCACGTGCCAGCACGCAGGCGTCAGCGCCATGCATGCGGCGCACCGATCCGGGTAACTGGCGCCAAGCCGATTCGCCCAGCAGGCGAGGAAACAGTGCGTCGCCGATGTTCATGGGATGTGCGCTCTTCCGTTCTGCCGTCATCATTTCGATAGATCGACGCAATGCGCGCCCGCAAGGGTCAGCTTGCCCCTGCGCACGCGCCGAAGTCGGCTTCTGCTGCAGTGACGACCGAATTGGTGCGATCCAGATAAGAAAGCCAGTGCATCGCAGTGTTCAGCTCTTCAACGATGGTGCAGGCTTCTATCATCCGCCCGGATTCAAGCTCCATATCCGTCGTGGTGTGCGCATCGCCAACGAGTGTGAGGTCGAAGCCTCGCTCAAGGGCGGCGTGCGCGGTGGCCCGTATGCACCAGTTTGTGAGGGCGCCGGCCAGGAATATGCGGGAAACGTCGAGCCTTTCGAGCAAAGAGAGTAGCTCGGTGCCCTCGAACGCTGAGTTGTACTTCTTGTTGATGCGGGTCTGGCCGACGAGAGGCTGAAGCTCCGGGACCCACTGCCATGGTGGCGTGCCGTGCTTGAGTTCTTCGTCTTCGTGCTGCACCCAGACTACGGGCACCCCGGCTTCAAGCGCCCTGCGAACTGCCAGTACCACGTTGCCGACGATGCGATCGCGCTCCCAGGCGGTGGCGACGACGCCGACCTGGACGTCGACAACGAGGAGTGCGCACTTGGATCCCGAGCGAGTAGCCATGGCGTGGAATATCT
Organism: Dyella sp.; assembly: GCF_051954575.1. Lineage (GTDB taxonomy): Bacteria > Pseudomonadota > Gammaproteobacteria > Xanthomonadales > Rhodanobacteraceae > Dyella_B. The sequence goes on from NZ_JBQCHP010000043.1 coordinate 54,395, forward strand.
CGTGTTTGACCTGCCAAAAAAAAGCCCGCCGGGCGGCGGGCTTTCCTGGATCCGGCCTAGGCCGGATGATGACATGCCTTGCGGCAGGTCACTTGATCTTGCCTTCCTTGTAGATCACATGCTTGCGCACGACCGGATCGTATTTCTTGAACTCGAACTTGTCGGGCGTGTTCTTCTTGTTCTTCTGCGTGGTGTAGAAGTGGCCGGTGCCGGCCGACGAAATCAGGCGGATCTTGTCGCTCTTGCTCTTGGACATGGCTTGGGCTCCTTAGATCTTTTCGCCGCGGGCACGCAGGTCGGCGATCACGGCCTCGATGCCCTTCTTGTCGATGGTGCGCAGCGCCTGGTTGGAGACGCGCAGTTTCACCCAGCGGTTTTCGCTGGGAACCCAGAACCGACGCTCATGCAGGTTGGGCAACCAGCGGCGGCGGGTCTTGTTGTTGGCGTGCGAGACGTTGTTGCCGGTCTGCACACCTTTTCCGGTGACTTGGCATACACGGGCCATGATGACCTCCGTAATCTTGGTGAACGCCCGTTGGCCAGGGCGACATCGGCCCAGCGGCGCTGTGCGCCACGCGATGCTGGAGGGTGCTGCTTTCGCCGTAGCCGTGAGGTCCGCATCGCGTCGCGGAATGCCCGGATCACCGGGTCGACAATGGGCGAGCCGTGCATTATCCCGTAAAAACAGCCGCATGTGCAATCCGTCACCCCATCCGTCGTCGTTCGCCGACATGGCGACAGACGGGGATGTATGGAACAATCTCCCTCCTTTGCGCCCCGTGCGCCCGTCTTTTGAATCGAGGGATACCCATGGCAGACATCTCCGCCAACGGCCAGGCCACCGGCTCGGCCAACCAGCCGCAGCTCGTGCTGCAGAAGATCTACGTCAAGGACGTGTCCTTCGAGGCGCCCAACGCGCCGCAGATTTTCCAGGAAATCGGCGAAATCACCGAGGCCCCGCAGGTGCAGTTGAACCTGTCCCAGCGCGCCACCGGCCTGGGCAATGACCTGTACGAAGTGGTGCTCACGCTCACCTTGACCTGCACCATCAACGAGCGCACCGCGTACCTCGCCGAAGTGCAGCAGGCGGGCCTGTTCGGCATCGCCGGCTTCACCGAGGCCGACCAGGCCGGCATCATCGGCAGCTATTGCCCGAACCTGCTGTTCCCGTATGCCCGCCAGGTGATTTCCAGCCTGGTGCAGGAAGGCGGCTTCCCGCCGTTCCTGCTGCAGCCGATCAATTTCGAAGCCTTGTACGCCGAGCAGCAGCGCCGCACGGCGACCGGCGGCGAGGCGCCGCAGCAGCTCAACAGCTGATCGAGCGACCAGGTCCCGACATGACCGACCAGCCGATCCTGGCTGTCCTCGGCGCTGGCTCCTGGGGAACGGCCCTGGCGGCGCTGGCCGCGCGCAACGGTGTGCCCACGCGCCTGTGGGGGCGTGATGCGTCGGCCCTGGCCGCAATGGCGGCCAGCCACCGCAACCAGCGCTATCTGCCCGATCTCGAACTGCCGGCCGGGCTCGGCTTCGAGCCCGATCTGGCCAAGGCCGTGCGCGGCGCCACGATCGTGCTGATCGTGGTGCCCAGCCATGCCTTCGCCGAAATGCTGGACGAGATCGCGCCGATGCTCGATCCGCACGCCAGCATCGCCTGGGCCACCAAGGGTTTCGAGCCCGGTACCGGGCGCTTCCTGCATGAACTGGTGGCGCAGAAGCTGCCGGGACGCGCGGCCGCGGTCATCACCGGACCTTCGTTCGCGCGCGAAGTGGCCGCCGGCATGCCGAGCGCGGTCACGGTGCATTCGGAGAACGAGCCCTTCGCGCAGCAGCTCGCCACGCTGCTGCATGCGCCGAACTTCCGCGCCTACACCGGCAACGACGTGCTCGGCGCGGAATTGGGCGGCGCGATGAAAAACGTGCTGGCCGTCGCCACCGGCGTGGCCGATGGCATGAAGCTGGGCTTGAACGCGCGTGCCGGCCTGATCACGCGCGGCATGAACGAAATGCTGCGCCTGGGCGTGGCGCTCGGCGCGAAACCGGAAACCTTGATGGGCCTGTCCGGCCTGGGTGACCTGGTGCTCACCTGCACCGGCGACCTGTCGCGCAACCGCCGCCTGGGCCTCGCGCTGGGGCAGGGCATCGGCATTCACGAAGCCGTTGCGCAGATCGGCCAGGTGGTGGAAAGCGTCGTCACCGCCGACGAAGTGATGCGTCTGGCCGACAAGCATGGCCTGGATCTGCCGATCAGCAAGGGCGTGCGCGCCGTGCTGCATGGCGAAGTCACGCCGGTGGAAAGCCTGAAGGCGCTGATGGCGCGCGAACAGAAGCCGGAATATCCGCAGGGATTGTTCGAAACCCATTGAGCGGCACGTTTTTCGATCGGCGTGCACGCGCTTGTTGCGGCGTGCACCCTGATCGCTGCTAAGCTCAAGGTTTTGATCGCTCCAGGGATCGCATGCGCATGCACCTACCGGACGAGAACCAGCACGGCGATCCTTCCGCGTCGAACGGCGAGCGCGAGGAAAGCCTGCCCGGCACGTGGCGCAAGCTGCTGGGTAAACCCGCGACCGCGCTGGCGCCCGAGCATGTCGTGCTGGGGTTCTTCTTCGAGGTGATGCCCGAAGACGGGATGCCCTACGCGCGGCTCGATGCCGCACCGGTGCTGCTGGTGCCGAGCGAACACGGCCGCTTCACGCGACCGGCGCCGCTGGAAGCGAAACTGCTGTCGCATGCGGTGCTCACCCTGCATGAGCAGCGTCTGGCCACCACTGTGCTCGGCCTTCCGCAGACCCTGCGCAAGACCCGCAGTTACGCGCGCCTGTCCGGCCACGTCGGCAATGCGCTACTGGCCGAGATGCTGGATACCACGCCGTGTTTCCTCGGCGGCCTGGCCGGCTTGCGCCTGTCGCGCGGCAAGGCGCATCAACTCAACTGGCATTGGCATCTGGAACAGGACGGCAGCCAGCGCCTGCTGCCGGCGCTGCCGCACAGCCAGCGCCTGCTGCGCGTCGACGGCTTGTGGTACCTGGACGCCGAACGCGCCGAGCTCGGCCATCTCGAAGCCGATCCGGAAGAAACCCATTGGCTGGATCTGCCGCCGCTCAAGCACGAATACAGCCGCGCCCTGCGCCGCGCCTTGCCGCAGAGCCGCCTGGCGCATCGCATTCCGCTGCCGCAGGTGTTCGACGAACTGCGCCGCGCCGAACTGGCGCCCAAGCCTGTGCTTACCCTGCACGCGCTCACGCGTCATGCGCGCCTGGCCGCGGGCACGCCACCGCTGGCCTACGCGCGGCTCGCCTTCGACTATGCCGGCGAACGCCTGCCGGGGCGCGGCGGCGAGCCGCTGGTGCGTCGCATCCGCAATGGGCAACTGGTGGAGATCACACGCAAGCGCGCCGAAGAACTGTCCACCATGGAGCAGCTCGAACGCGCCGGCCTCACGCTGGGCGTGGATACCGAAGGCCTGCCCTGGGACCTGGCCGATACCTTGCCGGAAGATGCCTGGCTGTTCCCCGGCAAAGGCCACGCCGGTGCGCTCGAAGTGAATACCCCCGCGCGCTGGCTCGCGCTGCGGCCGAAGCTGGAAGCGGAAGGCTTCGTGCTCGAATACGCGCCGAGCTTTCCGTTCGAAGTACTGGAAGGGCCGGTGCGCTGGTACGGCAACGCGGTCGAAGATGCCGACGATCACGCCTTCGATCTGGAAATTGGCATCGAAGTCGAAGGCAAGCGCAGGAATCTGTTGCCCGCGGTGGCGCAGGCGCTGGCCGAGCACCAGCTCAATCTCAGTCCCGCGCCGAACGAGCCGGAAGACGCCGTGTGGTACGCGCCGGTCGACGAACGCCGCCGCGTGCCGGTGCGCCTGAAAGAGCTGCGCGGCTTGCTGGCGCCGCTTGCCGAATACCTCGAAAAACCGAAAAAGAAGTTGCACCTGCCGCGCGTGCAGGCCGGCCGCCTGGAAGAAATCGTCGAGGCCTTGCCGGTCGGCGGCGAATTGCAGGCGCCGGAACAATTGCGCGGCTTCACCGCCCGCCTGCGCGACGCGGCCGAGCGCGCCAGCGATGCGGTGCCCGAAGGGCTCACAGTGGAACTACGCCCGTATCAACGCGAAGGCCTGCGCTGGTTGAACGCGCTGGCCGAAGCGGGCGTTGGCGGCGTGCTGGCCGACGACATGGGCCTGGGCAAGACGCTGCAGCTGATCACGCACCTGCTCGCACTGAAAGAACGCGGCGCCTTGCAGCAGCCGGCATTGATCGTAGTGCCGACCAGCCTGATTCCGAACTGGCTGGCGGAAATCGCGCGCTTCGCGCCATCGCTGCGCGCCTTGGCCTTGCACGGCCCGCAACGCAGCGGCGATTTCTCGCAGATCGCCACGCAGGACATCATTCTCACCAGCTACGCCCTGCTGCCGCGCGACGTCGTCACCCTGCGCAAGCAGCCGTTCTCGCTGATCGTATTCGACGAAGCGCAGCAGGTGAAAAACCCGCGCACGCAGGCACGCCGCGCCGCGCTCACCTTGCGCGCGCCGCGCTGCATCTGTCTTACCGGCACGCCGCTGGAAAATCACCTGGGCGAACTGTGGTCGCAGGTGGACCTTGCCGTGCCGGGCCTGCTCGGCGATGAAGGCGCGTTTCGCCGGCACTATCGCGTGCCGATCGAAAAGCAGCGCGACGAAGAGTGCCAGGCGCGCCTCAACCGCCGTCTCGCACCGTTCATCCTGCGCCGGACGAAAGCGCAGGTTGCCTCGGAACTGCCATCCAAAACCGAGATCACGCGCCGCGTGGTGCTGGACGGCCGCCAGCGCGAACTCTACGAAAGCCTGCGCCTGTCGCTCGCCGACGAACTGCGCGAGGTGATCGCGCAGCGCGGCATCGCGCACAGCGGCATCGTGGTGCTCGATGCGCTGCTCAAGCTGCGCCAGGTGTGCTGCGATCCACGCCTGGTGAAACTGGAAGCGGCGCGCGGCGTGCGCGATTCGGCCAAGTTCGAATTGCTGATGGACATGCTGCCCGCGCTGCTGTCCGAAGGCCGCAAGGTGCTGCTGTTCTCGCAGTTCACCGAAATGCTCAAGCTGATCGCGAATGAACTGGAACGCCATCGCATCCCTTACGTGATGCTTACCGGCGAAACACGCGACCGCGCCGAACCGGTGCAGCGCTTCCAGGAAGGCGATGTACCGCTGTTCCTGCTGTCGCTGAAAGCTGGCGGCGTAGGCCTCAACCTCACCGCCGCCGATACCGTGATCCACTACGACCCGTGGTGGAATCCTGCCGCCGAAGCGCAGGCCAGCGATCGCGCGCATCGCATCGGGCAGGACAAGCCGGTGTTCGTGTTCCGCCTGATCACCTCGGGCACGGTCGAGGAGCGCATCGAGGAGCTGAAGGCGCGCAAGGCCGAATTGGCCGAGGCGGTGCTGGAAGGCGGCGGCACGCGCGAGAAGCTGAGCTTCGATCAATCGGACCTGGATGCGTTACTCGCGCCATCGTAGGTTGGGGTGAAAACCCCAACCTATGCTTAGTCGCGGGCGGCGACCTCGTCGATGTGCTTGAGCAGGTCCGCCGGATCGTCATACACGCGGAACGCGCCGGAGCGTTGCAGTTCGTCCTGGCCGTAGCCGCCCGAAAGCAGGCCCACACCCAACGCTCGCGCACGCTGCGCGGCGAGCATGTCCCAGATGCTGTCGCCGATCACCAGCGAATGGTGGATGTCCACACCCAGGCGCTCGGCCGCGGCGATGAACAGGTCCGGATCGGGCTTGGCGTGGCGCACCATGTCGCGCGTCACCACCGGCACTTCGTTCGGATCGACGCCAAGCGCGGCGAGATTATGTGCGGCGGTGCGCATGCGGCCGCTGGTGGCGATCGCCCAGGGAATCTTTTCCCGGGTGAGAAATTGCAGCAGCTCGCGCGCGCCCGGCAACGGCCGCACCGAACCCTGCGCGTGATGGCGGTTGAAGGCTTCCGCATGCCGCTGCTGCAGGCGTTCGATGCGCTCGGGCGTGATGTCCAGGCCGGTCTCGCGCAACAGGATGTTGGTGAACAACCCGCCGCTCATGCCGATCTTGCGATGGATGCTCCATACCGGCAGCACCACGCCTTCCTCGTCCAGCGCTTCCTTCCAGGCCAGCACGTGCTGGTAGACGCTGTCGATCAGCGTACCGTCGAGGTCGAACAGAAAGGCGGTGTGCGAGCGTGGCATGGCGATCCTCATCATCATTCGAGGCCGTCATTCCCGCCAAGGCGGGAATCCGATGTGACCTGATGCAAAAACAAAGCTGGATACCCGCTTTCGCGGGATTGACGAACATGGGTGGTTACAAGGTTCTGCCCGATTCCAGCACGGCCAATGCCGCCGCGCCGAGAAGACCTGGTTCGGGATGCGTGATGGCGATGGTCGGCACGTGTTCCATGGTGTCGCGGAAGCGGCCCTTGGCTTCGAAGCGCTCGCGGAAGCCGCCGCGCTGCAGCCACGGCATCAAGATTTTCAACACGCCGCCGGTGAGATATACGCCGTCCCAGCCGCCCAGGCTCAGCACCAGGTCGCCGGCAACGCTGCCGAAAATGCCGGCCAGCGTTTCCACCGTGCGTGCGCATAGCGCATCGCTGCCGTCGGTGGCGCGCGCGGTGATGTCCTCGGGTGTGTATTCCTGCGCGGGCTGACCGGCGATGTCGGCGAGTGCGAGATAGAGATTCACCAGGCCATTGCCGCAGATCATGCGCTCGTTCGACACGCGCCCGAAGCGCGCATTGAGACGGTGCAGAATTTCCACGTCTTCGGCGGTATGCGCGGCGAAGCCGGAGTGACCACCTTCGGTTTCCAGCACGATCCAGTGGCCGTGACGGTACAGCAGGCCGGCCACGCCCAGGCCGGTGCCGGGACCCATCACCACGAAGGTTTGCGAGGATTTGCGGTCGTGCTCCGGTGGCATCACGTTGCCGACGGCTTGCAGCTGGTCTTTGTGCAGCAAGGGGATCGACATGCCCTGCGCAGCGAAATCGTTCACCAGCCGCGCGCGCTCGAAGCCCAGTTCTTCCTGCAGCCCATGCGCGGACACGTTCCAGGGATTGTTGGTGATCTTCACCGTTTCGCCGTTGGCGATGCGGCCGGCGGCGGCGATGATCGCCTGCGTGGCGATGTGGCCGGTGTCGGCGAAGTATTGGCGGATGGTGTCGGCCAGCGTGTCGAAATCCTTCACGCGATAGCGCCGCACGCTGTCCAGCAGCAATGGGTCGGCAGCGGCGGTATCGGCCAGGGCGAAGCGGACGTTGGTGCCGCCGAGATCGGCAAGCAGGGTGGGGGAGGCGATGGAGCGATCCATGGGCAATCCGAGATAGCGAACCTTACAAGACTGCCCGTTGTCGCCGTATTCGTCTAGCGTCGACCTTATTCCTTTCGTTGCCGGACATGTGAAAAAACACCGGCGTGTCGATTCGATGACAACGAGGGCGAGCCCCGGCATTTGCCGGGGCCGCTGTCATTTCGCAACCGTTCAAGCGGTTTGCCTCGATTTATGCGCTCGGTTGCCTCGATAGCGCATCCAGCAACGCCTGTCCGTTCGGGCTGCCCCATCCGGTACAGGCATCCCAGCCGGCGGCCGCTTGGTACGTGCCGTTATCGCCTTGAGTGATATCGCGAAATGCGCTGGCGCCGATCTGGTAGATCGCCGCATGCACGTCGCCCACCGGCTTGCCCAGTTTCTGGTTGAGCCGCGCGATCAACGCTGCCCACAACGGCGCCACCGCGCTGGTGCCGCCGATGGCCTGCGTCTGGCCGCCGACCAGGATCTGGTAGCCGGTGGAAGGATCGGCGTTGCCCGCCACGTCCGGCACGCCGCGGCCGGTGCTGCCGCTCGGCGCGGCGGGTACCTTTGCGTTTTGCTGCCAGCTCGGCAACGGAAATTCGATGCTGACGCCGCCACCGGTGGCGCCTTCGTTGTTGGCGGTTTCGTTCCACACCACTTCGCTGGTGATGGACTGTCCGTTGGCGGTCAGCGTGGTGCCGCCGCACGCTAGCGAATACGGGCTGGAGGCTGGGAAATCGACATGCGGCTGTCCATCGCTCACGCCGTCGCCGGAGCCGTTGTCGCCCGCGGCCGAGATAACGGTAACGCCGAGCGCCGCCGCATCCTGCATGGCGGTTTCCAATGCGCTGCGCGACGGGCCGTTCCAGCTGTCTTCGGGGCCGCCCCAACTGATCGAGATCACCGACGGCTTGTACGTGGTGTCGTGCGCGGCCTGCGAAATGGCCTCGTAAAAACCCTGGTCGGTGTTCGGCGCGAAATACACCGCGATGGTCGCGCCCGGCGCCAGCGCGCCCGCGACTTCGATATCCAGCGCCACTTCGATATCGGCGTCGCCACTTCCCGGCTGGTTCTGTCCACCGGCGACGGAGACATCGACCACCTTCGGCGGCTTGCTGATGCCCAGGCTTGAGAAATACTGGCTGAGGTCGCTGCTGGTGTAGCCGCCACCCAGCTCGATGATGCCGATGGTCTGCCCGCTGCCGTCCGTGCCATTGGGAAAGGCATACAGCTGACCGAGCTGCAGCGGCGTATACGAAGTGGCCGGCTGCGCGCGCGGCAGGCGGAAATGCGGACTGGCCACGGGACGGCGATCCAGGCCCAGCACCGCGATCGCTTCCGGCGGCAGCGTGGGTGCATGGCCGCAGCCGACGAACGTGCAATCGTCCATCTGGTACGTGCCGAGCGAAACCCCGAACGCCTGTTCGAGCGCAGTCGGCGTGCCACGCAAATGCAACACGCGGCGCCGCTGGTCGTAGCCGGTTTCGGTAAGGCCATGTTGATGCGCAAAGCCGCGCAGGCTTTCGACATCGGCGGGATCGGCGCCGTGCTGTTCGGCGAACTGGATGCGCGTCAGGCGCGGCGTTTGCGGCCACTGCGCGGGTGTGGGTGCGGCGTCCGAGCGACGGCGCAATACCACGGTCACATCCATCGGTTCGTTGCTGTCGTGCGGGCCCAGATATTTCATGCCTTCGGGCGTGGTCCAGTGTGACGGGCGCTTGGCCTGCTGGATCATGACGCGGCTCCTTGAATGAGAGGGGACGGACGCCACCAAAGATGGCATAGGAAATGTGTCGAACTCGCGCATGGTTGCGCGGGGCGTTAAGGCAACACTGACCAAGTATCGCCGTCGTCATGACGCCTGGAAGGCTCGCAGGGTGTGTTGCGCGGCGCCGGGAAGACTGGCCGTCTTGCCAAGCCGCGCGGCGCATCCTGCGGGCCTTCCAGGCGTCACCCCATCATTTACATTTAATACGTGGGGCCAGCCCTGTCTGTCCGCATGCCTTCGGTCCGCCGTCTCGACAGACAGCCAGTCTGCCTTCGCCGACGGCCCTGTGGCCTGAGAACAGACAGGGCTGGTGACGACGGCGATACTTGGTCAGTGTTGCCTTAGCTCCGGTGCGTCTTCTTGAACCGATGCATCTCATACGTTGAGTTTTCGGGCGCGGCGTTCTGCCCTCAGCGCCGTCATGGTCGCGGCGCTAAACTAGGCGACGGTTTCATCAGAGACTTTTTTCCATGAACTTCCCCGCCATGCGCATGCGCCGTATGCGCCGCGACGCTTTTTCCCGCTCGCTGATGCGCGAACACACCCTGCTGCCCACCGACCTGATCATGGTCGCCTTCGTGATCGAGGGCGAAGGCAGGCGCGAGCCGGTGGCGTCGATGCCGGGCGTGGAGCGCGTATCGATCGACGGGCTGCTGGCGTTGGCGGGCGAGTGCGTGCGGCTCGGCATTCCGGCGTTGGCGCTGTTTCCGTCGCCGGATGCGTCCGCCAAAAGCGAAGACGCCGCCGAAGCGTGGAATCCGCAGGGCCTGATGCAGCGTGCGACGCGCGCATTGAAGGCGAAATATCCACAGCTCGGCTTGATCGGCGACGTGGCGCTCGACCCTTACACCACGCACGGCCAGGACGGCCTGATCGACGAACACGGCTACGTGATGAACGAGCCCACCGTCGAGGCGCTGATCAAAATGTCGCTCGCGCAGGCCGAAGCGGGCATGGATTTCGTGGCGCCGTCGGACATGATGGACGGCCGCATCGGCGCCATCCGCGAAGCGCTGGAACAGGCCGGCTACATCCACACGCGCATTCTTGCCTATTCGGCCAAATACGCGTCGTCGTTCTACGGTCCGTTCCGCGATGCGGTCGGCTCCGCCGCCAACCTCGGCAAGGGCGACAAGCACACGTATCAGATGGACATCGCCAACAGCGACGAGGCCCTGCGCGAGGTGGAGCTGGACATCGCCGAAGGTGCCGACGCCGTGATGGTGAAGCCGGGCCTGCCGTACCTGGACGTGCTGCGCCGGGTGAAGGATGCGTTCGGCGTACCCACCTTCGTGTATCAGGTAAGCGGCGAGTACGCCATGTTGAAAGCCGCCGCGCAGAACGGCTGGTTGAACGAGCGTGCGGTGGTGCTGGAAACGCTGACCGCGTTCAAGCGCGCCGGTGCGGATGCGATCCTCACCTACTACGCCATCGACGCCGCCCGCTGGTTGCGCGAAGCACCGTAGGTTGGGGTGCAAACCCCAACACCGTGATCTGGATTCGCCCCGCTAAGTTGGGGTTTGCACCCCCAACCTACGCGTATTGCGCTATTCCATTTCCGAACGACCAGTTCTCTTTCGCCGTTTCCAGCAAATTGATGAATACGTCTTCCGGCCGCACGCCAGGATCGGCCGAAAGCTTCTGCGCCACGCTGCGATAGAACGCCTGCTTCTGCTCCACCGTGCGCGTGTTGTTGCAGGCGATCTGCACGATCACCAGATCATCCGTGCGCGAAATATCAAGATAGTTGGGATCGCAATCGAACTCTTCCGCATCGTGCTGGCTGACCAGGATGAAGCGGTCGTTTTCCGGCACGTTGAAGCTTTCGCGCATGGCGTCATAGATACCATTGCGAAGCGCGGCGATATAGGCGGCCGACTTGCCGCGGCGCAAAGCGATACGGACGAGAGGCATGGAGATTCCTCAATGCTTGGGTTGGGAAATGTGTCCGACCTGGTAGATGTCCACGTTTTCGCCGGAAAGGCCGGTGATATCGCGCCACAGCCGAAAACGCAGGGCAGTCCAGTGGGTGGGGTCGAACGCACTGATGGCGGCCACGGCGCCGCGATCGAGGTCGGCACGAAGGTTCGCGTGCTCCGTATCGCGCACCGTGCTCAGCGCGGCACGTTCGGGTATCGCTACGCTTTCGCAGGTGGCGTGCGTGGCGATGGAAAGATCCGGCAGCGTTTCCGCCTGCCAGGCCGACCACGTTTGCACGATCGGCCGACCGAACGATGCGATCACGCCGGCGAAGCCCGCGCCGCCGAGAAAATCGTTCATGCCCTGCGGATCGCGCCATAAATAAAACGGTGCGTAGCGGTTCTCGCGTGCAGCGGCGTAGGGCGCCTGGCGATCGGCGTAGAGGTAGGCCTTGAAGGCGAGCTGTGGCAGCTCATCCGTGAAATGGCCGCGATCGGCGATGCGCTTGCGGATGATCGCCATGTCGTAGTCGGCGGGCAGGGCGATGCGGTATTGCATGGTGAGCATGGCAGGCCTCGGTGCAACTTGACGGCACCAGAGTATCGGCTCAGCATGATCCTGAAAATCGGGAAATTGTGAACTGATAATCCCGAAAAACAGGACAATCCATGAGCCGCATCCACTTCGATCTCGACGTCATGCGCAGCTTCGTCGCCGGCATCGAGCTGGGCAGCTTCGCCAAGGCGGCGGACCGCTTGAGCCGTTCCACCTCGGCGGTCAGCGCGCAGCTGAAGAAACTGGAAGAACAAGCCGGCACGCCGCTGCTGCGCAAGGCGGGGCGCGGTATGGCGCTGACCGAGGCGGGCGAGGTAATGCTGGGCTACGCGCGGCGGCTGCTGGAACTCAACGATGAAGCGGCCAGCGCGGTGCGCGGCGTGCAACTGGAGGGCCGCGTGCGGCTGGGCCTGCAGGAAGATTTCGGCGAAAACGTGCTGCCTGAAGTGCTGGGACGCTTCAAGCGCGCGCACCCCAAACTGCGCGTGGAAGTGCATATCGCGCGCAATGCGGCGCTGATGCAATCGCTGGATGCGGGCCGGCTGGATCTTGCGCTGGCCTGGGAAACGGATGCCCGCGCAGCCCACGCACAGCACATACGAAGCTTGCCGATGTGCTGGATCGGCAACGACGCCGAGCAGCTTCCCTATGCCACCGACGAACCGCTGCCGCTGGTGGTGCTGGACGCCCCCTGTTTGATGCGCACCGCGGCGACCGAAGCGCTCGATCGCGCCGGCCTTGCATGGCGCATCGCCTTCACCAGCGCCAGCCTGGCGGGAACCTGGGCGGCGGTGAAGGCGGGACTGGGCCTCAGCGTGCGCACGCCATTAGGGCTTCCGGTTGACGTATGCACGTTGGACGCAGCGGCGACGAAGCTGCCTGCGCTACCGAAGCTGGGGCTTGCGCTTTATCGCAGGGAGGCCGAACTCGAACCTGTCGCGGAACGATTGGCTGAGCTGATCGTGCAGCGCGTGAGCGAGGCAACGTAGGTTGGGGTGCAAACCCCAACACCGTGGGACCACGCAATACGACGTTGGGGTTTGCACCCCAATCTACGTCAATGCTCCGCGGGTGGCGGCGTCAACGTAATCTCATAGACCGACGGCCAGCGCTTGCCCGTGACGAACAGCCGATCGCGCTTGGCGTCGTAGGCGATACCGTTGAGCACATCATTGCCCGGATCGGTCAAGGTTTTGGGATCGGGCGCGAGGCCGGTGAGATTGATCACGCCGACCACCTTGCCGCTGGCCGGATCGATCCGCACGATGTTCTGGGTCAGCCACACATTGGCGTACAAATGCCCCTTCACCCATTCCAGTTCGTTGAGGTTGAGCAGCGGCCGGCCCATCGCGGTGACCTCGATCTTGTCCACCTGCTTGAGCGTTTCCGGATCGAGCACGCGAATGGTGGCGGTGCCGTCGCTCATGTAGATGCGGCGGCCGTCGGTAGTGAGCGCCCAGCCTTCGCCCGGATAGCTGAATTGCGACAGCCGCTTGAAGTTCTTGAGGTCGTACACGTAGCCGCGCTGCGATTGCCAGGTGAGCTGGATCAGGCGGTTCTTCCACGCCACGATGCCTTCGCCGTAATCGGGCGGCGGCAGATCGACTTTCTGCAGCACCTTGCCGGTGGCCAGGTCCAGCTTGCGGATGGTCGACTCGCCTTCCGTGCCGGTGCTCTCGTACAGGTAGCCGTCCAGGTAGAACAGGCCTTCGGTGTACGCGGCGGTGTCGTGCGGGTAGGTGTGCACCACCTTGTAGCCATAGATCGGAATGCCCGACTGCGCATGAGCGGCCGATGCCAACAGCAGTGCGAATATGACGAGCAGGGATGTGATCCGTTTCATGGGGCCGGATCATCGCATGCCCGAATGTTTACGGCACGCGCCGCCGCCGCGTGAAATAATCGATCGCAGGAATTTGCAGATGGAGCGATCGTGGGTAGTCATCATTTTCTGCAGACGGCGGTGATTTTTCTGCTGGCCACGGTGATCGCGGTGCCGATCACCAAGCGCTTCCGGCTCGGCGCGGTGCTGGGCTATCTATTGGCGGGCGTGGTCATCGGCCCGGCCGAACTGCATTTGATCGCCGATCCCAGCGGCGCCAGCGACATCTCCGAGTTCGGCGTGGTGCTGATGCTCTTCGTGATCGGCCTGGAGCTATCACCGCAGCGCCTGTGGGTGATGCGCCACGCGGTGTTCGGCACCGGCCTGGTGCAGGTGCTGGCTTCCGGCATCGTGATCGGCGCCATCGCCCACCTCGGCTTCGGGCTGGCGCCGAGCGCCGCGGCGATCGTCGGCGGCAGCTTGGCCTTGTCCTCCACCGCCTTCGGCCTGCAGATCCTGGCCGAGCGCAAGGAGGCCGGATCGGCGTACGGCCGCCAGTCGTTCGCGATTTTGCTGTTCCAGGATCTGGCTGCGATTCCGTTGATCGCCGCCATTCCGCTGCTGGCTTCGCAATCGCATCACGGCATCGATCCGATCGCGGCGCTGCGTACGCTTGCGGTGATCGTCGCGGTGGTGATCGGCGGTCGTTATCTGCTGCGGCCGGTGTTCCGCTTCGTGGCGCGTACCGATTCGGTGGAGGTGTCCACCGCGACGGCCCTGCTGGTGGTGATGGGCACGGCGCTCTTGATGGAAGAATTCAATGTGTCGGTGACGCTCGGTGCATTCCTCGCCGGCGTGCTGCTGGCCGATTCGGAATACCGGCATGAGCTGGAATCGAATATCGAGCCGTTCAAGGGTTTATTGCTGGGCCTGTTCTTCATCAGCGTCGGCATGTCGATGCAGGTCGATCTGCTGTTGCAATCGCCACTACTGGTGCTGGGCCTCACCTTGGGCTTGTTGCTGGCCAAAGGGATCTTGCTGTGGCCGCTGGGCCTTGCCCTGGGCCGCCTGCAGCGCAGTGACGCCTTGCGCCTGGCGGTGCTGCTGGCCAGCGGCGGCGAATTCGCCTTCGTGGTGCTGCGCCAGGCCAGCGACAAAGGCCTGCTCGATGAAAAGCTGGGTGCCTTGCTAGTGCTGGCGATCACCTTGTCGATGGGCCTGACGCCCTTGCTGGTCGCGGCGACCGGCAAGCTGATCGGCGCCAGAAAAAAGGCCGAGCCCAAGCGTCCGTTCGACGCCATCACGGTCGAGCACCCGCGCGTGATCATCGCCGGCTACGGCCGCATGGGCCAGATCGTCGCGCGCATCCTGCGCACGCGGAAGATTCCGTTCGTGGCATTGGATCATTCGGTCGAACAGCTCGACCTGGTGCACCGCTTCAGCAACGACAACGACATTTTCTACGGCGATCCGGCTCGTCCGGAATTGCTGCGTGCCGCCCAGGCCGACAAGGCCGAGGTGTTCGTGCTGGCCAGCGACGATCCGGAATCGAGCTTGCGCGTGGCGCGCATCGTGCGCCGCCAGTATCCGCACCTGAAGGTCGTCGCCCGCGCCCGCAATCGCCAGCACGTGTGGCGATTGATGGACATGGGCATCGAGGAGCCGGTGCGCGAGACGCTGTTCTCCAGCCTCAAGATGAGCCGCAAGACGCTCGAGGCGCTCGGCCTGAGCGCCGAAGAAGCGATGGAAGAAGTGGAACGCTTCCGACGCAAGGACGCCGAGCTGCTCAAGGTGCAATACCTGGTTTACGACGACGAAGCCAAGCTGGTGCAGACCACGCGCGAAGCGATCGAGGATCTCAACAAGCTGTTCGAAGCCGATGCCGAAATCGCGCCGCCGCCAGACCGGGGGCCGGATGCGGACACGCCGCTGGTCGCCGATGGCGGACAGGCGGAATCGGGGAAGGCATGAATTCTTTCGCGCTTCGCCACGCGGTTCTTATGCGTGCGGTAAAAGTGCAAGACATTTCCCGATCAGTTTCCTCCCCTGCGAAGTAGGGGAGGGTCGGGGCGGGGTGAGGCAATCTCGCGGCGAGTTCGCACTCTGCGGCAAGCTCGTGCAACCCCAGCCCTGCCCTCCCCTGCACGCAGGGGAGGGGGAAATCGCGGCAAGAACATACGGTAAGTTTCCCGAAAGCGGTCGGCACGCATGCTTGCCGGCTGTGAACCCCTGACGAGCGCATACCGCCTCCCATGCCGACCTCTTTTCGCCCGCTCGTCATCCGCTACGGCCGTCTCGGCGACACGCTGCTGCTGCAGCCGCTGCTGCGCCGCCTGCATGCGCGCTACGGTGAGCCGTGCACGCTGCTGGCAGCTGGCAGCTACGCGATCGATCTCTATCACGATCAGCCCGATGTCGCGCAGGTGTTGGCCTTGCAGGCACGCCATCGGCCGTTTCTGCTGAGCCCGGAGCAATGGCGCGTACTGCCCGCGCTGCGGCGTATGCGACACGTGCCGGTGTATGTCTGCGAGCCGCAGCCGCGGTCGCTGGAGCACATCCAGCTGCTGCTGAAGCTGGCGGGCATTCCCAACGATCACCGCGTGTTTCTCAACGATATTCCGCTCGTGCCCGGCAGCCATTGGATCGAACACCTGCTGCAACTGGCCGACAGCACGCCGGTCGCCTTTCGCGAGCGCTTTGGAGGCATCACCTGCGCGACGCCCGCCGTCCCTGTGTTTCAGGTGAGTGTGCAAGATCGCGCCGAGTGCGAGCAATGGTTGGTGCATCGCGGATTAGCGGGCCATCCGCTGGTGCTGTTGCAGCCGGCCAACAAACGCACGATGCGCTGGAGCGGCGTGCGCAAGGCCAGCGACGACGACAAATCCTGGCCGATCGAGCATTGGGTGCGCATCGGCTCGGCCTTGCATGCGCACCTGCCGCAGGCGCGCATCCTGTTGTGCGGATCGCCGGCAGAGAACGCCTATCTGCAAAGCATCCGCTCGGCGATGGCGCAGCCCGGCGTGGAAGTCGTCGCCAAGGAGCTGCCGTTGCCGCGCCTGAAAGCGCTATTGACGATGGCGCACAGCATGATTTCCGTCGACACCGGACCGGCGCATTTGGCCGCCGCCATGGGGTGCCCATTGGTGGTGATGTTCGGCGGCGGATCGGTCAGCCATTGGCGTCCGCGCAGCAGTACGCCCGAAGCGGTGCACGTGCTCGGCGGCCCCCCGGTCAGCACGCGCGTCGATGCCATTGCGCCGGAACAGGTGATCGAAGCGTGGCGCTCCTTGCCCCTGCGCAAAAGTATCGCTGCGCCAGAGGCGTCACGACTCTCGTAGGTTGGGGTGTAAACCCCAACATCGTTATCTCAATCCGCATCGCGACGTTGGGGTTTGCACCCCAACCTACGATCAATCCGGCTGCGCCGGTTGCCGCAAGGTCTGCCGCACACTGGGAATCACGCTATGGCGCACCGCCAGTTCGTGCGCAATATCGATCAGGCCAAGATGCCGCGCGACATCCGCCGCCGTGCGTCCGAAAGCATCCGCCGCATTGCGATCTGCGCCGCGCGCCAGCAGCACACGGGCCGGCGGCAGCAGTGCGTGCATGGCACAGGCATGCAGCGCGGTGACGCCGCGCTGGTCGGCGTGTTCGATCTGCGCGCCGGCGTCGAGCAGCACGGGCAGCAGCGCGCCGATATGCGTGGCGTCGCACGCGCTGCCCGGGCGCAGGTGCGCGCCGAGCAACAACAGCAGCGCGGTCTTGCCTTCGCCATCGGCGAGATTGGGATCGGCCTGGCGTTTCAGCAGTACGTCGAACAGGCGGCGTGCGCGCAGGCTGTCGTTCTGTTCGAAGCCGAATTGCGAGGCCGCGTGCAGCGCGCTGTGTCCGTGTGCATCGACAGCGTTCGCATTGGCGCCGGCATCGAGCAGCAGTTCGGCGATCTCCGGATAACCCTGCACGGCAGCGATCATCAGCGCCGTGGCATCGTTCGGCAGGCGTTGATCCACCACTGCGCCATGGTCGAGCAACAGCGCGACCAACGTGTCGCGGCGCGCGGCGACCGCGGCGGCGAGCGGCGTCATGCCGTTGTGGGCGCTGGCGCCGATATCCGCGCCTGCATCGATCAAGGTCACGGCCACCTCGCGATGGCCGGCGCCACAGGCATGCAGCAAGGCGGTGGCGCCTTGCGCATCGCGCGTATCCACCGCAAAGCCCAACTCCAGCAGGCGGCGCACTGCCGTATCCGCACCTTGCGTGGCGGCGTGGATAAGATCGTCCGCGCGCAACGGCCGGCGTGGACGTTGCCAGCCATTCCAATCCAGCCAGCGTTCCAGTTCGGGATGTTCCAGCGCCAGGCCGAGTGGCGTTTCGCCGTTCGCGTCCATCGCTTCGGCGTCGGCGCCGTGCGCGACCAGTGCACGCACCAGCGGCAGCGCGTGCGCGCCATGTTCGAGCGCGGCGAACAGCGGTGTGCGTCCACTACTGTCGCGCGTGTTCGGATCGCAGCCGCGCGCGAGCAACGCCTGCAGCACGGCAAGCTGGCCGTGAGTGGCGGCCAACTGCAGCGGTGTGCGCTCGCGCTCGTCCACGCCGAACGGATCGGCGCCGCGTTCGAGCAGCGCCAGTGGCAGCGAGGAAGCGTGCGGCAGCCGGCCCAGCGCCTGCGCCAGCAAACCCGCGCCGGCCGGACTGGCGCCGGCATCGAGCAGGTCTTCGATGGCTGCGCTGCTTTCCGGCAACAGCGGAAGCAGGGCGTCGAACAGGCGGCGGCCCAGCGGCGGCAAGGTGGGTTGCTCGCTTTCCAGCTCGTCGACCAGTTGCGGCTGCAAGCGCGCTTCGGCCTGCAAGCCATGATCGAGCAGCCAGCGGCGCGCGGCGCGCAGGCCGGGCTCGGTCAGCTCCAGATACAGCTGCGCGAGCTGCGCCTGCGACCAGTCGCGCACGCGCAGGCTGAAGCTGGAGACGATCGCCCAGTGGCTGAAACGCAGCGCGTCCAGCAGATGCGCGGGTGTGTCGGCGCCTTCGGAAATCGCTTCGATATCCAGGCTGGCTGGTAGCGGGGTGTCCGGATCGAGCAGGGCGACCAAGTCCCAGCGCCCGCTGGCGGCGGCGTGATCGAGCGCGCTGCGGCCGTCGCTGCCCGGCGTTTTCGGCTCCGCGCCGAGTGCGAGCAGGGCGCGCACGGTTTCGACCTGCGCGTGCGGCGATTGGCAGGCCAGCGTCAGCGCATCGCGGCCGTGTTGATCGCGTGCGCGCGCGTCGGCCTGCGCATCGGCCAGCAGGGTGACGACGCCGACAGCGCCGGCGCGCGCGGCTTCCATCAAGGCGGTACTGCCATGCTGATCGGCCAGGTTCACGTCGGCACCGGCGGCGCACAGCGTGCGCGCGATCTGTTCGTGCCCTTCGGCGGCGGCGGTCATCAGCGCGCTGCGCTGGCGCGCGTCGACGGCATTGACGGCCGCGCGGTGCTTGAGCAGCAGCTTTACGCCGGCCGCATCGTCGTCGGCAATACCGGCGGCAGCGACCAGCGCCGGCTCGCCATGGAGGAGCGTGCTTTTGGCGCCGCGTTCGAGCAGGAATTTCGCCAGCGGCCAGTTGGCGGCGCGGCAGGCGATCGACAGCGGGCTGGCGCCGGACTTGTTCAACGCGTCGATCGCCGCGCCGGCATCCAGCAGCATGGCGGCCACCGTCGGTTCGCCGCTGAGCACCGCGCCATGCAGCGGCGTGTTGCCGTCGGCATCGGTGGCGAGCGGATTGGCGCCGTTGGTGAGCAGGGTCATCACGGCATCGGCGCGGCCATGCCAGCTGTCGCGCGTGGCGGCCAGGAGCGGAGTAAGGCCGCCGCTGGCACGGTTCACGTCCGCACCCTTGGAGATCAAGGCGCGCAGCAGGCGCGTGTCCGGCAGCAGGGCGGCGAGCATCAGCACCGGGCGTTGATCGCGATCGGTCGACGCAGGCACGGTATTGGGGTCGGCGCCGGCTTCCACCAGCGCCAGCGCGCGGGCGGCATCGCCGCTGCGTGCTGCAGCCAGCAATGCTTGCGCCTGCTCGGGTGTGCCGGCGGTGCGTTCCTGTTCGCTCAGTGGCGGCGGCGCGGCGACAACGGGTTCGGCTTTTTCTTCTTGCCGGCGCGGGCGGCGGCTTTCGCACAACATCACGCGCAGTGTGCGGTTGGCGACGATCAGGCAGCCCAGCGGCATCAGCAGCACGGCGTAAAGCACCAGCGCTGCGGTGCGCATTTCCGAAGGCAGCACGCCGTACAGGCCGCTCAGCGCGATCGCCGAGAACGATAGCGCCAGCAGCGCCAGCGCGCTGGGCAGGAAATGGCTGAAAAAATGCTCTTCGCGCGACAGGTGGCGACCAAAGGCGACACTGCGCGCGGTGGCGGTGAACAGCCAGGAGCCTTCGCCCTGGCCGTGTGCGGGATAGGCGTCATCCCATACGTAGACCAGCGCAAACGCCGGCCACAGTCGCCACAGCACCATCAGCGCCACCACCAGCGCCGCGGCGAGCAGGAGACTGGCGCCCAGCGTGGGATGCTGGCTGAGCCGCAACATCGGCCAGGCGATCAGCAGGAACACCAGTGCGACATAGCAGGTGAACATCGCCAGATGCGCGGCACCCCGGCGCATCACCGTGCGGAAAAAATCCGGCTCGGGATCGAAACCGATCGCGTGGCAAACCGCGGCCATGGTCAAGGTGTTGGCCAGCAGCAGCGGAATCAGCGCGAGCGGATGCGCGTCGAAGGCGGCGACGCCGGCCATCACCAGTCCGGGAAGAAACCAGACGAGCGAGATGAGCGCGGAGGAAGGGTGACGCGATTTGATGGGTGGCATGCGGGGGAGTATAGAAACGAGTGGCGCCTCAGACGGTAATCGCTTGTTAACAAGCGTCGCGGTGAGGCTTACTCGTCCTGGTCCTTGGGCGTGGGCGGCAGATCGTGCACAGGTGTGGGAACGGCGAGCGTCTCCTGCGGCGGCAATTGCAGATGCCAGCCTCGTGCGCGCAGATGCTCCAGCACCACTTTGACATCCTCATGCGGCAGGCGGCGATCCGCATGCAGCTCCACCTCGAGCACGAAGCGCAGATCGCCCAGCAGCAGCGCCAGCGACGCCGGCAGTGCATCGAAGTTGTCTTTGCGATCCAGCCATAGATAGGTGTCGGCCTTGCGCTGGCTGGCGTAGACGAAGCAGTGCATGGCTTTTGCCCGCGGAAATCGTGAGGGAGGGGAATCGTAAAGGGTGGGATGTGAATCGGAAATCGGGAATCGGGGAATCAGGAAGAGCCGTCGCGCGCAGGGAGCGCCCCTCGCTCCTACGATTTTCGATTCGCCGTTCTCGATTCCCAATCCTTCATGCGCATGCTGCATCCGCACTTGCACAGCCCGCCCCGAGTCGGCACAGTGCCGGCCTGGGGTATCAAACGCGCGTATGAAATTCTGTTCGTTTTCGGCCCCCGCTACGACCCGAGCCGAGAGGGGTGCAGCCTCGCGGCAAGAACCCGGCCTTCCAGGGCCGGACTCGTGACCAAAAGAAAAGCAGGAGCATGCGATGCACACGACCTTTCGTAACACCGCCCGTGGTGGCCGTCCGTTTGCCCTGGCCGCGCTGGGCCTGGCTATTGCCGGTTCGCTGGCTGCGCCGCCGCAGGCCCATGCCAGCGCCTTCCAGTTGAAGGAAAACAGCGCCAAGGCCATGGGCCGCGCTTACGCCGGTAGCGCGACGGCGGGCGGTGATGTCTCAGTAGTGGCCAACAACCCGGCAGCGATGAGCGACCTCGATGGCACTTATGTGCAGGCCGACGTCACCGCGATCAACTTCAGCGCCAGGTTCACCGGCACCTCGACCGATGTGCTGGGACGCCCAATCAGCGGCGGCAACGGCGGCGATGCCGGCACCACGCTGCCGGTGCCGGCGCTGGCGCTGTCGACCAAGGTCAGCGACCGCGTCAATCTAGGTTTTGCGCTCGACGTACCCTTCGGTTTCCAGACCAAGTACGACAGTAACTGGATGGGTCGCTACGACGCGATCAAGACCTCGCTGCGGTCGTTCGACACCATGTTCTCGGCCTCGTTCAAGATCAACGACCAATGGAGCGTCGGCGCCAGCGTGATCGCCGAGCGCATGAATGCCGACCTCACCAACGCGATCAACTTCAACGCCATCGGCTTGAGCGTGCAGCAGGGCATTGCGGCCAAGACACAGGCTGCGGTCGCACAGATCCAGGCAGCCGCCGCGGCAGGTCAGATTCCTCCGGCGCAAGCCGCCGCGATGATTCAGGCGGCAGCGGCGCAGGGCCAAACGGCGGCAGCCGGCGTGGCGGCGCTTACTCCGGTCGATAACGACGGCTTCGCCGAGGTCAAGGGCAACAACTGGGCATGGGGCTGGCAAGTCGGCACGTACTGGAAGCCGACCGCGAAAGACCGCCTGGCGCTGGACTACCGTTCGCGCATCACGCATGACATCAAAGGCACCGCAAACTTCACGACCACGGAAGGCTACGACCTTTTGCTGAGCAATCCGGCGTTGTCCGGCAGTCTGCCGCCTTTCCAGCACACCAGCGGCAATGCGCGCCTCACCAATCCGGCCGTCGCCGCATTGAGCTACTGGCACCAGGAAGACAAGTTCGGCTTCGGTGCGGACGTGGCCTGGACGCAGTGGAGCGTGATGCGCCAGCTCACCGTGAACTATGCCAACGCGCAGCCGGCCACCGTCCTGCCGTTCAACTGGCGCAACACCTTTTACGTCTCGGTCGGCGGCGAGTACTACGCCACCGACAAGCTGACCGTGCGCGGCGGCTTGGCAGTCGACCAGGCCCCGATGAATGCCGGCAATCGCGATCCCCGCGTGCCCGACGGTGCGCGTCATACGGTTGCGGTTGGTCTCGGTTACAAGGCAACCGATCGCCTCGAACTCAATGCCTCCTACGAGCACATCTTTGTGGCACACGCGGGCATGAACGGTGCCGTCAGTGCGACCGGCGACGTGCTGACCGGCAGCTACGACGATTACGGCAACCTGCTGAGCTTGTCGATGCAGTACAAGTTCTGATCGCTTCACGGCCGGACGTTCGCCGACAAACCTCTCCGCGCGAGCGGGGAGGTTTGTTGTGCTCGGCGTTGTTCTGTCGAGCTCAACCGCGGCGCAGCAGAATTTCCAATAGCTGACGGAAACGCTTCCCGTACGGCGGATTGAACAAGCCCACGCCGTTGAAGCGCGCCTGCCGGAACAGCGGCTTCATATGCGAAAACGTACGGAAACCCGCCTCGCCGTGATAGCCGCCCATGCCTGAAGACCCCACGCCGCCGAACGGCAGGCCGTGCTGGGCGATGTGGTACAGCGTGTCGTTGAGCGTGACGCCGCCGGCGTGCGTGCGCGCAAGCATCCGGTCGATGCGCGCCTGGTCCTGCTCGAACAGATACAAGGCGAGCGGGCGCGGATGGTGCGCTATGTAGTCGATCGCTTCGTCGAACGTGTCGTAGGGCATCAGCGGCAGCAGGGGGCCGAAAATTTCCTCGCGCATCACCGGCATGTCGTCGCGCACGCCGGTCAGCAGTGTCGGCACCAGCCAGCGCTGCTCGGGATGGTCGGCGGCATCGCTCAACCGTTCGCTGCGTGCGCCGGCGCGCACCGCCTCGTCGCGGAGTTCAACCAGGCGTTGATAATGCCGCTCCGTCGCAATGCTGGCGTACTGCCTGTTGTTGACGAAATCGGGATACAGACGCGCGGCGACGTCGCGGGCGACGGATACGAAACGCGTCACGTCCGCGCGCGGCAGCAACACGTAATCGGGCGCGATGCAGGTCTGTCCGGCATTGACCAGCTTGCCGAGCAGGATGCGTTCCACCGCATGCTCGAAGCGCGCGCCGGGACCGAGTATGGCCGGCGATTTGCCGCCCAATTCCAGCGTCACCGGCGTCAGGTTGGCCGACGCCGCGCGCATCACGTGATGACCGACCGATGTCGAGCCAGTAAACAACAGATGATCGAACGGCAGCGCCGCAAAGGCTTGCCCCACCGCGGCATCGCCGTTGATGACGATCACTTCGTCAGGCTGAAAATGCCGCACGACCAGTTCGGCGAACACTTGTGAAAAACACGGCGTGTATTCGCTCATCTTCACCATCACGCGATTGCCCGCCACCAATGCATCCACCAGCGGCCCCGCGGCGAGAAACAGCGGATAGTTCCACGGCACGATGATGCCGACCACGCCCAAGGGTTGCGGGCGCAGCTCGGTGCGCGCCGGCAGAAACGCCAGGCTGGCCATCGCGCGCCGGGGCTTCATCCAGCGCCTGCCGTGGCGCAACGCGTGGCGGATCGCCGACAGGCTGGGGAACACTTCCAGCAAGTCGGTTTCTTCGCGCGGACGGCAGCCGAAATCCGCATTGATCGCTGCGGCGATTTCCTCGCGATGCTGGCTTATCACCGCCTCCAAAGCACGCAGCCGGCGCGCGCGCGTCGGCCAGTCGGGCAACGGATCGCGCGCTTGCGCGATGCGCAGGCGCAGGAATTCGGCAGATGGGTCCGGGTGATCAGGCAGGTTCATGGCATTCAAAACTTCGCTCGCATTTCCACGCCATACGTACGCGGCGGCGTGATGGTGGCATACGGCGTACCGAAATCATTGGTGCTGTCGTTGCCGATGCCAAGCACGTAGCGCCGGTTGAACATGTTGTTGACGTACAAGCCTACGCCCCAGTGCTGGTCCGGTGTGTGCCAGTCCAGCCGCGCGTCGGTGCGCTGCTGCGAGTTGCCGATCTTGAACGCGGCCGTGGCGAAGCAGTTGCCCTGGAATTCGGAATCGCTGTTGCAGCGCGTACGCCCGCGATAGGCATATTGCATGTTGAGTTCCAGCTCGCCGCCGTAGACGCCGCGCCAGGTGTAATCGAAGCCGGCCGTCATCGAGAACGTCGGCTCGCCGGTGGGTTGTCCGTCGAGCACCACGCCCGAGGTCGACGTACCGTGCACATAGGTGGCATCGATGTATTCGCTGGTGAGGTTCAAGCGCAGGTTCGCGGTCGGCTGCCATTGCGCTTCCAGGTCGATGCCGTGCGCATGCTGGTCGGAGGTCTGCACCATGTAGAACGGCACGCCCGATCCGGAATAGTTCGGATTGAGCACCGACGATTGCAGGTTGGAATAGCGGTAGTAGTACGCCGAGGCATTGAACAGCAGGTTGTAGTCGGGCAGCACAGTCTTGATGCCGGCCTCGTAGTTCCACACTTTTTCCGGCGCGTACAACGAACCTACCTGCAGGCTGTTGTAGCCGCCCGCCTTGTAGCCCTTGGTGGCGGAAATATAGGCCATGGTGTCCGGCGTGAACTTGTAGCTCAGCACCAGGCGCGGGCTGAAGTCGTGCCAGCTATGGTGCACCGGCACCCATTGGCCCACGGCGTTGGGAAACACGATGTTGCTGCCGAACACCGCCAGCGCCTGCTGTGCTTGCGGCGGCAGCAGATCGTAGACACCAGTGGCGATGAGTGCCGCCACCGTTTGGTCGAACGCCGCGGCGTTGCGCGGTGGCGTGTACCAAGTGAAATCCTTCTTGTCTTCGGTGTAGCGCAGGCCGGTGGTGAGATCGAGCTTGTCGCTTACGTGCCAGATCACGTCGCCGAATGCCGCATAAGCCCTGAACTTGCCGACGTTGTCGATCTGCTCGCGCCAGGGATCGCCGAGCAGGTTGAACGGCAATCCCAGCGCTTGCAGGCCTTGCGTGATGTCGGTGAGCGGCAAGCCTGCGCCATAGACATTCTGCGCCAGCGTGTCGAGGCTGCTGGTGTTGGTGTTGACCTGGCTGGTCTGGCGCGCCTGCTCGGAATAGACACTGATGCCGGACACCCAGTCCATCAGATCGTTGTAGCCCGACAGCTTGAACTCCTGGTAATAGCTGTTGTTGTGCTCGACGTTGGCCGTATCGAGATAGCTGACGACGTGATCGGTGCCGTCGTTGTCTTCATCGTTGAAGGTATTGAAACGGCGCCACGCCGTGGTCGAGGTGAGCGTGCCCCATGCGAAGTTGTGGTCGACGATCAAGGTGGAACCATCGAAGTGCCGCCATTCGCGCGCCTGCAGCGCATCGTTGTAGAGCGGCGCGGTGAGTGGGTTCAAATACGTTGAGGGATCGGGCGGAAACGGCGGACGTTCGTTCGTGTCGCGCGACAGCGGCACCAGGCCGATCGCCGGGCGCGGTGGCTGATCCAGCCGTTCGTGATCCCATGACCACAGCACGCGCGTGTTCGGCGTGATGTTCCAGCGGTAGACGATGCGGCTGCCCCAGTCGTCGTTCCTGCCATAGCGCTGGCCGTTGGCCTGGTCGCGGATCCAGCCGTTGCTCTGGTTGTCGAGCACGCTGATGCGCAGCGCCATGTCCTGGTTGAGCGGAAGATTGACCAGTGCGCTCTCGTAATGCGCGCCTTCGTTGCCGATGCGCACCAGCGCCTTGCCCTCGAACTTGTCGGAAGGTTCGTTGGTGACGATGGAGATCGCGCCGCCTGCCGCATTGCGGCCGAACAAGGTGCCCTGCGGGCCTTTCAGCACTTCGATGCGATCGATATCATTGAAGGCCAGCAATGCGCCGCCCGAGCGCGCTGCATACACACCATCGATATACACGCCCACCGCCGATTCAGTGCCGATACCGAAGTCGCTGGTACTGATCCCGCGCAATGAATAATTCGGCTGAGTGGGCTGGCTGCCGTCCACTACCAATCCGGGTACGAACATCGAGATCTTGCTTAGATCGGTGGCGGCCTGTGTTTCGATCTGTTTCGCGGTGAGGATCTGCAGCGGAATCGGCACCTGTTCCATCTGCTGCGTGCGGCTCTGCGCGGTGACGGTGATGTTGCCCAGTTGCTTGGCCTTGCTGGCATCCGGCTGGTTTTGCGTGTCAGTGCCGGTTTGCGTAGGCGTATCGCCGAGGGCGGCGAGCGGTGCGCACAGCAGCACGGCGACGCCACCGTGCAATAGGCAGCGGAGGTGGGCGGGCAGTGCTCGTTGACGTATCGTCATGGTGTTTTTCCCCTCGAATGGTAGGCTGGGGTGCAAACCCCAACGTCTGGTGCCCGGCTTGGTGATGTTGGGGTTTACACCCCAACCTACGCGGTCAGTGCAACACCAGGCAGTCCCCCTGCTGCTTCGCTATCCACGACTTGATCAGGGCAACGCCCTCTCGATGCATCGTGCTACGGCCGATCTCCGGCATCATCGTGCCCGGCTCGGTAGCGCTGAGCCGGTAAGTAATGATTGAATCGTCGGGATGGCCCGGCACGATGTCGAACAAGTGATCGCCCGTGCCTTGTCCGGCCGCCGTCGGCGGCTTGCAGATGCCGATGTGGCGATCTTCCGGTGTTGCGATGTCCAGCGTCAGTCCGGTGGTGTTGGCTGCGCCTTTCGCGTTGTGGCAATGGCCGCAGTTGATATCCAGATAAGCCCGTGCACGCGCATCGAGCGATGCATGCGGATCCATCCAGTTCGCGTTGCGTGGCGCCTCGGCCGGAGCAGGCGCGCCGGTGAGATAACCCACGCGCATCAGATGCGCGAGCTGGTTCTCGTCACCCTCGGCATAGCGGTAGTCGCGGTTGAGATGGCGCGCCTTCGGGCCGATCGGCTGGATCGCGCGCGTGGTCCAGTCGCGCGCGTGGCAGCTGGCGCACTGGCTTTGATCGGGCACCACGTAGTTGAAGTTTTCGCGCTCGCCGTTGTCGCTCACCAGGGTCAACGCTTGCACGTCGCCGGTGCGGGCCAGCGTGGCTTCGGTCTGGTCCGCGTTCCACACATAAGGCATGGCTACCCAACCCTCCTTGCGCCGCACCAGCAGGCGGGTTTCGATCAAATGGACATGCGCCAGATCCAGGCCTTGGCCCGGAGCGGCGAAATCGCGGCTGGTGTCGTAGGTGCGCGCCACATCCGACGCGTTGCGCGCCGCGCCTTTTGGCAAGGGATAGAAGAATGTCTTGCTGATGATGGTGCCTTCGGGAAAGTCGAAGGTATCGGTGGGGCTGTACTTGGCCGAGACGCTCTTGGGCATCCAGATCGTGCGCAGCTTGTGCGCGTAGTCGGTGAACAGCGGCGTATTGAGTTCGTAGGGGACCACGCCCTCGTTCAACTGCAGCACGCCGTCGCGCGCTTCCACCACGTGCCAGTCGCTCAGCTTCGCCGGATAGCCGTCAGCGTGAAACGCCACCGGCGGCATACCGCGCTGGCAGGCCGCCAGCGACAACAGCGCGAACAGCAGCAGTCCGCGCATCCACATCTTCGTCTGCATCGGCAACGCTCTTTAGACTTTCGGTTCCGGGTTCAGCACGACGGGCGGCAGCTTGGGCAGGCTGCACTGAAATGGCCTGGTATCGGTGCTGGGATTCTTGTAATCGTGCGGACCGTCTGCATTGAGCACGCCATTGGCGTCCTGGACACAGATGCGGTCGTCCGGTGCCGGCAGGCCGTCGGTCTGGGTCTTGGGATCGGCATAGCCATCCCACACCACGTCGGGAAAGCTGCCGTTGAGGCCGTACACGGTGGCCTTCAAT
Organism: Dyella sp.; assembly: GCF_051954575.1. GTDB lineage: Bacteria > Pseudomonadota > Gammaproteobacteria > Xanthomonadales > Rhodanobacteraceae > Dyella_B. Next base: position 82,287 of record NZ_JBQCHP010000043.1, read on the forward strand.
GTTTTCAGCTTGAGACCATCTGGCGAATTGCCGCCGCCCTTGAAGCGGTTGCCGTAGACATTGATGCCTTTCGGATACGGGTTGTAATCGGCCGCGACGCCGCGCGTGTTGTAGTAGTTGGTGGAAAAGTAGCTGGAGATGATCACGTTCGCCGTCTGGTTGTCGGCGATGTCGTTGTCGAAGATCTCCACCTTGTCATTGGAATTGACCACCACGCCGGAGCCTGCCGGCACGCTGGCCACGGCAGCGCCTTTCTTGGCGAAGTTGTCGGTGTTGTTGGCGAACACCTTGTTGTGGAACACGCGTGTGGCATGGCCGGCCTGCGACAGGTTCGGCATGTTGAAGACGAGGATGCCGCCGGTGTTCTTGGTCGCCGTGTTGTCGTACACGTCGGCGTTCACCGAATTCTCGATCTCGATGCCGGCCACGTTCTGCTCTGCGCGGTTGCGTCGCACCACGATATTGTTGGACTGGCCCACATAGATGCCGGCGTCGGACGCGCCGATCACCACCGAATCTTCCACTAGCACGTTTTGCGTCTTCACCGGGTACAGGCCATAAGCACCATTGGTGCTTTTCGGCCCGCCGGTCCACTCGATGCGCACGCCATGGATGGTGATGTTCCTGCCCTGGTTGATCTTCAGCGCATCGCCCATGGTGTCTTCGATGGCGAGGTTCTCGATGGTGAAATCATCGGCGTTCACCAGCAGCCCTTCGGGGCCGACGATTTGTCCCTTGAACGACAACACGGTCTTGTCCATGCCGGCGCCACGAATGGTTACGCCGCTGGTGCGCAGGCTCAAACCGCGCTTGAGTGCGTAATGCCCGGCCGGAATGTCGATCACGCTGCCGGGCTTGGCGTCGAGCAATTGCTGCTGCAGCTTGCTTTCGAACGATGCGTCGCTTTGGCTTTGTGCAGGATTTTCATGGTGGCCGCAGGCGGACAACAGCAGAACTGCGATCAACGAGCAGATCTTGCGCATGACAGGCGTTCTCCCCGTGCGCCATACGGGCGCGTACGAATGCACTGTCCCGCAACGCATGCAAAGAGGGGAGGGCAAAAGGGACGGGCGTGGGGGGCAAAGCGGCCAGCCTGTGGATCGATCGATGCGGCTGGCAACAACGTATTCGTCGCAGATGCTTGAGTAAAATTTGAAACTGGCTTGCCGAGATATCGCTACTGTGGCCTGTCGAGCGGTTCTATCTTGAGCACCTATCAACAATGTCGCAGAGGGAGGCAGTCATGCGTTCTCGCTGGGTTGGGCGTTTGCTCGGACAGGTGGATGGCGGTGGATCCGGTGTGGGCAAGCCGCGCCAAGATGCGCCACAGGTATCCAGGGCCATCAGAGATTCGCGCGTGCACAGCAGTGGAACGCCTGCACGCCCGCGCATCTGCCTGGGCATCGGTGACGGCCGTGTGCATCGGCAGTAATCGGCAAAAGCGCAACGTCATCGCGCGTTATCGGTGCTGATATTTACAGCCACGTTCCGGCCGAAACCGGAACGTGGCCATGGGCTTCACAGTTCGGCTGTTGATCAGCGTGCGCCGCCGCCTGCGTACAAACGCTCGCCGGTCAGCCAGTACGAATCGTCGGACGCCAGGAACACGGCGATCGAAGCGATATCGTTGGGCTGGCCGATGCGGCCCAGCGGCGTGGCGGCCAGTGCGTACTGCTCAAAATCGCCGCCGATAGCGCCGACAGCATGCGTACCTTCGGTTTCCACCATGCCAGGGTTGAGCGCGTTCACGCGAATCTTGCGCGGGCCAAGTTCCTTCGACAGCACGCCGGTGATCGCATCGACCGCGCCTTTGGTGGCGGTGTACACCACGGTATGCTCGGGCACGATGCGCGAAACCAGCGAGCCGATATTGATAATGCTGGCGCCTTCACCCAGATGCTTCACGGCAGCCTGGGTGGTCAGCAGCAGGCCGCGCACGTTCACGTTGAACTGCTTGTCATAGTGCTCTTCCGTGATCGCCTCGATCGGGGCGAACTCGTAGACGCCGGAGTTGTTCACCAGAATGTCGAGGCGGCCGTAATGCTTGATGGCGGCGTCGACCAGGGCTTGCGCATCGGTGGCCTTGGATACGTCACCCTGCACGGCCACCGCCTTACCGCCGGCTTTGACGATGTCGTTGACGACGGCGTCCGCGCCGGCCTTGCTGGAGGCGTAATTGACCACGACCGAAGCGCCCGCTGCGCCGTAAGCGCGTGCGATGGCCGCGCCGATGCCCTTGGATGCGCCGGTAACGACGGCGACCTTGTCTTTCAGCTTGCTCATGGAATGTGTCCTGATGGTTGGGTGGATGAAGGAGTTCTGAATTCCTGTAGTTCGTAACTTATGAACTATAGAACTAGAAATCAAGTGCCTGATAAAATGCGCGCCATGAGGCCGCTGGTTCACCCATCCATCGAAGACGTCACCGTCGAGGGCATCCTGCATGCCCTGTCCGACCCGGTGCGCGCGGCCATCTACGCCGAACTGGCCATTTCCAGCGGCGCCACCTGCTCGAACTTCCTCAAGATCAGCGATCGCGAGATCCCCAAGTCCACCCTGTCACAGCACTTCCGCGCGCTGCGCGAGGCCGGCTTGATCCGCAGCGAACGGCATGGCGTGGAAATGCGCAATACCACCCGTTGCGAAGAGATCAATCAGCGGTTTCCCGGACTGATCATGACGATCATGAAGGCGCATCAGATTCAGGCGGCAGAGCGTTTGCGCACGGCCAAGCGCAAGCCGGGCGGCAAGGCACGAACCGCTTAGCGTGCAGCCCGGCTTCCTTCAGTTCTACGCTATGGGCTTTTCTCGGACAAGCCATACTTGCCGGCGCGATCGTCGATGCTCGAGCTGAGCGCACGCGCCGCCACCAGGTCGGCACGGCCCGCTTCGGCCTGACCGTTGCGGATCTCGGCCAGGCCAAGGCCATAATGCGACCACGCCGAATGCGGCGCATGCACGAGGGATTGCTGATACGCCTTGATCGACTCGGCGTAATGGCCCAGCCGCAATTGCACTAAACCCAGGCTGTCGAGGTAGGCGGCAACTTCACCGTCGCGATCGATCGCCTTGCGGCAGTCTTTCAATGCGTCATCAAGCATCTGGTTGCTCAACGCGCGCGCCCAGCAGCGCTCGTTGAGCGCAAGGCCGAGCTCGGCGTCATTCCGGTGCAGGCGGATCCAGTCATCCAGGTACGGTAACGCCGAGCCTGGTTGATCGAGCTGGATATACAGCGTGGCGATCAGGCGTGCCTGCGGTGAGCCCGCAGGTGCGAGCATGCTTGC
>NZ_JBQCHP010000044.1:0-22135 GCF_051954575.1 Dyella sp.
ACTTAGCCCCACGCAAGTGGAAGGCCTGCGTGCTGCGCTGTATTTCCTTCGCCGCCATGGCGAAGGTTTGCTGCAGGCAGAGCGGGACGGTTAGGCCCATCGCGTACGCATGATTCGTTACCGCGGCACACCTACTGGAGATCGGTGTGCCGCACCTGAACCCGGCGCCGACGGTAAACCGATCGACATGATCGTGGCCGCAGGTAGCGGATGAGCAAGAACGTCCTTACGCCATGCTCGCAAAGCGTTGCCGAAACTGCAGCGGCGTGACGCTCCACCGGCGCAGGAACACGCGGCGCATGACCTGGTCGTCTTTGTAGCCTACTTGATCGGCGATCGTCTTCAGCGGCAGGTCGGTGGATTCAAGTGCACGGGCAGCGGCTTCCAGACGCATCGCTTCCACGGTCTTGGCGGGTGGGCGACCGACCTTGGCCTTGTAGATGCGCGCAAAGGTGCGGGGTGACATGTGCATTTTGTCGGCGAGTCGTTCGACCGGCAGCGATTCATGCAGATGCTCGGCGATCCATGCGTGCAGGCCGCAGAAGTCGCCATCGTTGCGCATCTGGGCCGCCAGCGGAACGCTGAATTGCGCTTGTCCACCGGCGCGCTTGAAGAACACCACCAACTGCCGGGCGATCTGGATCGCGATCTCATGGCCGTAGTCTTCCTCGATCAGGGCCAGGCTCATATCGATGCCGGAGGTCACGCCGGCCGAGGTCCAGATCTTCCCCTCCCGGATGAAGAGCGGCGTGGCATCGACATGCAGTGCCTGGTACTGCCGTTGCAGGCGCTCCGCCCATGCCCAATGCGTCGCCACCCGGCATCCGTCGAGCTGGCCGGAGGCTGCCAGCAGAAAGGCGCCGGTGCACACGGAACACAAGCGCCGTACCTTCGATGCCTGTTGGCGGATCCATTTGGCCAGTGTCGGGTGTTCGTCGTAGTCGTCGCCCCAGCAACCGCCGGCGATGATCAACGTGTCGATGGCCAGGCCGTCGAGTGCGCCGACAGGCTTGGTATCGATGGCGAGACCCGCGCTGGTCATGACCAAACCGCCTTCGGCCGACGCCACCATGGTCTCGTAGAGCGGGCTTTTTCCAGGATTGAGTCGGTTCCCGGTGGAAAATGCCTGCAGCGGACCACTGAGATCCAGCAAGTTGATGCCGTCGTACGTCAGCAGCACGATCCGGCGGGGCTTGGCGTTGGTTACGGTCATTGCCGGATGCCCAAAGTGTTGACCATTACAGTCCTTTCCACGGGTATTCGAATGCGAGCGCCGCCAGTCGCGCCGTCCTGCGGTTATAGCGTTTTGCGATGGCATCGAGCGTCACATCCAACATCTGGCCGTCTTTCGTTTCATCGTTCACGTTGAGGGTAAGCGCGGCCGGCGCTGCGGCACCGGTCGTTGTACTGGGTATGACCATCAACCCGCCGCGCGTGCGAACCGGTGCGGCCGTTGCGGCAATCACAACCGCCCTGCTGCGCATCGTGCGCGTCCAGGCTTCGGCCTGCAATGCCAGTGCAATCTCGTCAACGCCCGATGCGATCGGCATGGCTATGGTATCGGTGTGGTGCAGATGCATATTGACCCAGTCGGTAAGCCTGTCGCTGTTGCGTATCGAGAAGGCGTCGCTATGGTGCTGCGTGCTCCAATTCGCCACCCCTAGGGTTTGCGCAAGCGCGCTCGCCTGGCTGGTGCCGCCGATCGCCTCGACCAGGGCCAGCGCCGTAGGCATCGCCGCGGAAATGCCCGCACTCGATACGATCTTGCCATCGACGACGTAGCGTACGTTGGTTTGCCAGTGGGTGTCGGGGTATTTTGTGGTCCGCTCCGTATACGATGCCCAGTGGCCGGTTGCGGTTTTATCGTGAAGTAATCCGGCATCCGCCAACACTTCCACGCCGTCGCAAATGCTGACGAGCGTAGCGCCCTTGGCCGCTTGCGCCTTTAGCCATGCGACCTCTTCTTCGTGGTGGCTGCTCGTGGCGGGTACGATCACGTAATCGGCACCATCGGGGTAACGCGTATCGAATTGCGCCAATGACGCGTCAGGCTGGATGGTGACTGGTCCCAATTGGAGATTGCCGGTGTTCGCGCCTAGCGCCACGACGTCGGCCAGGCCGGACTGCGCCAGTACGCCATAGGGAACGACGAAGTCGGTCAGCACGGCGTTCTTTTCGGCGACGACGGCGACCACGGCGCGCTTGCGTCCGAATCGGGATACGTACGGCGCCATGTGCTCCGGCGTACCCGCCGCTTGCGCCGCCTCCTGGGCGTGCAGCGGAACTGTTTGGACGGTGGCTGCTGCAATGACCGTCATTGTTGCGAGCAGCAAGGAACAGAGCTTCATCGAGTACTCCGGCGGTTTAAGGAAAGCGTGCCGGCATTCTCAAACAAGCCCAAGGCTGCGCAAATGACATAAGAGAGGCAATTTCTGCCATGCGGGTTTTCGGGACGCCTGAAAAGAGCGGCAGGCCGAACAGGTCCATCTAATCGGCACGGATCAAAATCCGGCTTGCATTAAAAACGTTATCGGTAGCTGGCCAGAGCTATCTACCGATGGGTTTGAGTTGCGTCGAAGCCATCGCAGTCAAGATTTCCATTCCTCGGTATACGCAAAACGCGTAGGCCGTAGCGACATATATTGCACGACGCGTGGGCGCTGCGCGCGGTTCGGACTGCTTCCGTGCGGCAGCAGGTGATGCCAGATGATCATGTCGCCGCGCTTGGCGGCAATCGGCTTCATCGTCAAGGTGCGTGCGGCATGCGCATGCACATCCGTGCCTTCGGGAACGCTTTTCAGCCATTGCTTCAGCGTGCGATGAAAGCCAGGCACGCAGCTGAATGCTCCTTGATCCTCCGCTACGTCGGTGAGGTACAGGATGCCCTGCAATTCCAAGCAGTGCGGCTCGGCGAGGGTGGCGTCCCAATGCAAATGCGGCCCGGGAAACGGCCAGTTGTCGCGCTCCGGCGGATTGAATCCGCCCTGGTCGACGGTTACCCAAAGATCCTCACGCCCCCACAGTTGGGCATGGGCTTTATGAATGCGTGGCGCTCGACGATTAGCTACCAGCGTCGGATGCCGCAATAACGGCACCCAGATGGAATGGCCCAGCGATGGGCGATACCACGATTCCGGGTCGTCGCGATCCATTCCAAGAAAGTCGTAAATGGCCGTTTCCGTGCTTTGTGCTGCGTCCGGGCTGATCGCGTTGCGCAGGATGACGTAGCCCTGTTCGTCCCAGTGCGCAAGGTCGTCGGCACTCAGGCCTTCCACAAAATCGAGATTGCCGACTTCGGCGCCGACGGCCTCGCCTGCGAGTGCCCGCCGCAAGCGATGCAGCGCGGCTTCTTCCAGTTCGCCACCATTGCGCTCCCATACCCACGCCTCGAATTGCGCATAGCTCGGCTGCTGCTGATGCAGGTAGCGCAGGGTTTCAAGCACATTGAGTTGCAAGCCGGCCAGCAATGTCTTCACGACATCCTGCGGTAGCGGGGCAGCAGACCCTGGCTCGCATTGGCAAGCCCAGTAAGCATGCAGCTCCTCGATTCCAAGACTTGTCTCCATTTCCATCATCCGTGCTTTCGCTGCCAAAAAATAACGCGAAAACCGTGTAGTGTCGGCAGGATGGCTGCTCAACGGATTGCATTGCCTTGCATGGCCAACGGCGCGTCCCCTAAGCACGACGATAAGTAGCTGAAAGGAACGCGGCGCGCCACGCAAAAAGCATAGCGCGCCGTTAATCACCGGCGCCATCGAAGCGCATGTGCGGCCCGTGCCTTATTTTTGATCGGCCCCGAGCTTTTCGCTAAAGCCGCCGTTGAACGGCGATGCCTCACTGCTGACCAGGCAGTTGTAATCCTTGCCCTCGTTAAGAACCAGGATCGAGGATTTCGCCGCCTTGAAGTCGGTGCCGATGGAGAACAGCACATAATTGTTGGGTAGCGCGGAAGGACGGAACGCGCCGAATGCGTACTGCCCGGCAATACCCAGCGGCGATAGCTTGATCGTGAGCACTACCGGCTTGGTAGCCTGCGGAGACGGCAGCATCGACGATGCGCTCATAATCATCGTTTGCGCATCGACCGAATAGCGCGTGCTGACGGTAATACCCAAATACCGTGAATCCGGTGACGATACCTGCTTACGGCAAGCGGCAATATCTTCCGGCTTCTTATCGGGCTGCCCGGTCTGCAGCGTCGCGAACACGTGGGTCAGTTTGACCTTTGCTGTGCCAGTGACCGGAGCCGCAAACGCGGCGCCCGCATAGGACATGGCGGTCAGCGACAACGCACCGCACGCAAGCAAATACCCTAAATCTTGAAATTTAAAGCGCATACGAATTCCCTCCTTGTCGAAGTGATACAGCTGATGGCCTTTCTCGATGACATTCGAATAATCAAAAGCACAACACACCGGCAATCTCACTCACCTACTCAACCGGCACGCACCGCACCGATTATCAAAGGCGCTTTCCCATGCGACTCACAAAAACCATGGCGTGCAGACAACAAAATGGATGCGCACTCCACCCCCGATCGAGCAAATGCCCGATCGCCGGTAAAAAGCACGATAAAACGCAGCAGCTTGCAGCGAGAGCTAGCCAACCAATGGAAATACCAAAAGGATGCCGGAAATCCGACGACCAGGATGTGGCACCGCGAATGTGGCCATGCCTGGCCGACTCAAACGAATTCCTGAATTCCCCGATAGCTCGATGAAGCTATCATGCAACCATGTGGAATTGGCGTGAAATCCGGCTAACCCAACCCAGCGATTGAGCATGTTTCCAGGGCGGCCACTTGGCCATCACGATGGCCGCCTGGTGCTCGGCCGTACGTTGACCGCGAAGAAGTTCAACCGCATGATGCGTTATCGCATAGACCGAACCAGGGGCGGTCATGAATAGGATGTTCGGCGTATTAACAGCTACTCCGAAGTTGCATTTTTTACTTGGGTTCGTCTTTGCTCCCTATGCGCACCATCGGTAAGCGTAGGTAGAGGAGCGAAAGACGTCCTGACGCAATTCAACAAATGAAACGAGATGGTTAATAACATGGGCCATCTGCGTTGCCTCATCCGGCTTGCAACCAACTTCAGCAACCAGACGCCAGGCGTCGCAAATCCTTTTCACGGGAGGCGGTATGAGCTTGAACGTGGCCAACGGCACTACCATCCTGTCACATAAGACACATGGCTTTACACCGATTCTGGAGGCGCTTGCGTTTGCGATTCATCCAGGCAGCTCTGAAAACACGACAACGCTGTGCCTGATAGAAGCATCGCTACTGGTCACCTCACAAAACAATCTTGGTTTTGAGGGCATCAATATCACTCAGATCGAACGCAAGCTCGCGGCGCTACGAGAGCTGGTGATTGCAAGAGGCACGAAGGAGAAAAAGATCGGCATCTGGTGGGACGAGCAATGCGTGCTTTCCGGCCAGATCGGCGCACAATTTACGGCAACTGGCCTACCGAGAGCCAAGCAGACGATCTTATCGTCCGATAAGAAAATAAATAAGATACGCAAGTCGATCTTCACGCCGATGATGAACACGATCTTCGATGCTGATCCTGAAACAATGGCGGAGCTGATAAAGAAGTTGTCCAGGGAGATACAGCAAATAATCGTCGTAATGGATGAGGACATTTTCAGAAGGGCCCCGGACAAGACCGGCTTTCACGGCGAGTCGCGCATCCTTCGATATATCTTCATCAAGTGGGCCACGTCATACATAGTCACCAACTCCGCAGCCAAGGGGCTGCGCGAGACGCTTGACAAGAGCCGGGGCGATCCTGAGGGAGCGATACGTGGACGCCTGATTACGTACATGGAGCGAAAATTCGTATCGCGTATGCGGGAGCGCGGCATGATATTCGGCTCCAGCCAGGGCACTTGCAGTGGGTGTTGTCGTGCTCTGGATATCTGCTTTGCTGCACGCGGCCCTGCGGGCAACCCTTTCAAGCAATGGCTGGATCCGTTGGATTTAAGCGGTAGCCAGGGCACTACGACCTTCCAGGCCGTTGTCCGCCAACACGCACTCAATCTTGTCTTGTGTGATTTCGACACTTCTGTTTAATCAAGATGGGGCCGGTTAATGAGCCCTGGACTGGATTGGACTCAGGACTGGATTGGACTCAATTTCCAGCACCATGGAGGGCCAATGGATTCGCCCGCAGCTTTACCCGCTTCACGCACTGCCCCTCAGCGCCAGCTATCCAAGCTGCGCCGGCACCAGCGCCGCCTGCTGTTCGGCAGTGGCGGGGTGTTGAGCATCCTTATCCTGCTTACGGCGCTGGCCAGCGGCTATTCGGGTATTGTGGATTTCCACGCGCAGCAGTGGCAGGTCTTCCATGATGGACAGACCTCGGTCGATTACTTCCTGGCCCAGCGTGATCGGGCCTACGCCAGCAGCATGAATGCCAACGATGCCCTGTGGACGATGCAGCGACCCATGTTGGCAAGCACCGGCGCGCCTCTGGCCCACGCGTTTATCGAACACGGAGAGCAACTGCTGGTACGTGCCGAAGGCAAGCTGGCGGTGCCGTGGCTGGTGCTGGGCCAAGGTGCCGCCACCATGCCGCGGGAGGAACTGGCCGCCTACATGGGCATGCTGCAGGAATATTCGGCGTATACGGCGGCAAGCATTTCGGCGATCGATTCCAAAGAGCCGGTGTTCGTGTATGCCTACGAACCTTCAGGCAAGTTGCTTGCAGTGACTGGCGTGCGTGATGAAACAGAGCTGTTGCAGAAGCTGAAGGTCTCTTCGCGCGATCAGGCATTTACCGTGCTACGCGAAGGCGAGGAACGTTTGCGCGGCGCAAAGCCTGCTTCCGGCCCCATCGCAAGCTCGGCCGCTGCCGGGCGGCTAGTGTCGTACTACGATAAAAATCCGCTTACCGGCCAGCCTGCGCTGGTGGATTTATTGACCCTTACGGTAGGTGATCAACCCTATTTCCGCCGGGTGGTGTTCGAATCCATCGAAAACATCAAGGCGCGTCTGATGAGCGCCGTACCGCAGGCGGCATTTGCCGCCATCGACAGTGAAGGCGCGCAGGTGTTCGTATGCGGCCCGATGCCGCTGAAGGCGCGCGCTACCCTGGCTTCGCTCCGTCCGTCCGCAAAAAAACTGCCGGAGCGCCAGTACGCCGACGGTATTTTCATGCTGGCCGAACCATTGCAAGGGGTGGATTGGACGCTGGTGCATTTCTACACCTGGGGCGACGTGCTCGCTCAGGAAGGCCCGCAGCTGAGCACCATCGCCGGCATCGCGCTGATATCGCTGGCGCTGTTGTGGGCGATGCTGGTGCGGCTCGATCGCCAGGTGTTCGGTCCCGCATTGGCCGACGCTTCGCGCGTCTACGAAAGCGAAGCGCTGAGCCGGGTGATCATCGACACCGCGCCGGTAGGCTTGTGCCTGCTCGATCCGGACAGCGGCGCGCCCATGGTGGAAAACGAGGTGGCACGCAGCATGGCCGGCAAAGGCCAAGACGCCATGCCCGCGCCTTTGTATGCGCAGCTCGTCAAGCGCGCCGCCACGCACGGGGCCGCTTCCCTGCACGAATTCCAGTGGACCGAAGGCGATGGCGATCAGCGTCGGTATCTGCAGGTGGCCATGGCGTTGTCCATGTATCGCATGCGGCCGGCATGGGTTTGTGCGCTGCGCGATGTCACCACGCAGGCGCAACTGGAAGAAAACCTGCGCCGCGCGCGGCACGATTCAGAACAGGCGCGCCAGGCGGCCGAATCGGCCAGCCGCGCCAAGAGCGCCTTCGTCGCCACCATGAGCCATGAGATCCGCACGCCACTCAATGGCGTGCTGGGCCATCTGGAACTGCTGTCGCGTTCGAAGCTCGATCCGTCGCAGCGCGAACGGCTGGATCGCATCCGGCTTTCGGCCGACAGCTTGCTGGCGATCATCAGCGACGTGCTCGATTTTTCCAAGATCGAAGCCGGCCAGCTCGACATCACCTCTGCGCCGTTTGCCTTGCGTCCCCTGGTGGAGCAAGCCACCCTGCTCTACTCGCCAACGGCGCAGCGCAAAGGGGTGCGGCTGTTCTATGCCATCGATCCGGCCCTTGCGGCGAGCTATGTTTCCGATGTGCATCGCCTGCGCCAGATCATCAACAACCTGCTCAGCAACGCGACGAAGTTCACCGAATCCGGCCGCATCGTGCTGCGCGTATCGCAAGGCGAGCCAAGCAAAAAACGACCGCTCTGGCTACGCTTTCAGGTGGTGGATTCGGGCATCGGCATGAACGAGCAACAGCTTGGCCAGTTGTTCGATGCGTTTTCGCAGGCCGATTCCAGCATCTCGCGCCGCTACGGCGGCACCGGCCTGGGCCTGGCGCTATGCCGGCAGTTGGCGCAATTGCTCGGTGGCGAGATTCGAGCGGAGAGCACGCAGGGCGTGGGCAGCGTGTTCACGCTGGACGTACCGGTCGAAGCCGCGCCGCCGGAGCGCTCGCTGTCCGGACCGCTCGCGGGCCAGCGCATCACCTTGTTGTCGTTCGCTGCTGAATGGCGCCAGGAGATCGGCGCACTGCTGGCTTCGTGGGGTGCCGAAGCGAACGTCATTGCCCAACCATCCGAATGCCCGCCAGGCCAGGAATACGACGTGCTGCTGATCTTCGGCGAACCGCGCTCATGGAGCCAGGAAGAAGAAGGTGTCCTGATTGCCGGCCACGCGCGCGTCGTACGCGCCTATCAAAACGGCCCGCTGATTCCCGAACAACGTACCGACGCAATCTATGTTTCCTGCTACGCCAGCCAGGCGCTGCTGGGCGCCATTCGGCAAAAGAGCGCGACGCCGGCCGCGGCTGAAGCCGCGCCGGCTGCCACAAGAGCTGAACGCGGCCGGTTGTTGCTGGTGGAAGACAACCCGGTCAATCGCGAGCTGATCCAGCAGCAGCTGCAAGAACTGGGTTTTGCCGTCGACGCTGCTGAAGACGGCGAGCAGGCCTTGCTCAGCTACAAGCCAGATGTTCACCACGCCGTGCTGACCGACATCAACATGCCTGGCATGTCCGGCTATGAGCTTGCCCGTGCCCTGCGCGAACGCGGCGCAAAACAACCGATTCTCGCCATCACGGCCACGGCTTTGGCCAGCGAACGCACGCGCTGCAAGGCTGCCGGCATCGACGACTTGCTGCTCAAGCCGCTCACGCTCGATGCGCTCGATGGCATGCTCAATCGCTACGTTTCCATAAAAAACCTCGCCGCAACCGCTGCGCCCGCTGCCGAGCCCGAGCCTGCGCGCCCTCGCCTGCCGGAAAAGCTGCGCCGTATCTTCATCGACACCGGCCGCCGCGATATCAAACGCCTGGCCGATGCCGCCGCCTCGAACGATGTGCAAGGCGTGATCGATCTTGCGCATGCGTTCAAGGGTGCGCTGCTGATGATCGGCGAACGGGAAGCAGGCCAGCTTTGCTCCACGCTGGAATTGCGCCTGCACGAAGGTGAAGCGCTTGTCCTGGAGGAGGAAGTGAGCCGGCTGATCGATCAGCTGGATGCAGTTGTGCGGCGGTATGAGGCGCAGGTGGGTTGATCAAGATTGATGACTCCCGCGCCTTTTTTGGCCGCCGCAAAACCGGCAACGAAGCAGAACTGCAAGAAAGTGCTGTCGTAAGCAAGAGATGTCATCGTGCCGTTTCGTTGCCCCTTGTTCCCCTCAAACTTTGCCGGACGATGGCAATAATCCCAGCTCCGCAGCATGTTTGAACAAATCGGCATCCTTCTCGATACCCAGCTTAGCCATGCCGCTGGCCTTTTGCGTGCTTATCGTCTGCTTGCGCCGCTGCAGGCGCTCGGCGATTTCGCTGATGGTGATGCCACTTACGTACAAGGCCAGCACTTCTCGTTCGCGCGGAGAAAGTTTTGCCTTCGCGCGTGGCTTGCCCATCGGTATCAGCGCGGCAATGGTGGGTGACAGATAGCGACGACGGACATGCGCGGCCTGCACAGCAGCCGGCACGTGGCTGGTGTCGTCAGCCTTGCTCAAAATGTTTTCGATGCCCAGCGCAAGCATGGCCTGCACCGTAGCCGAACGGTCCATGCCCGTCATCACCACGATCGCCAGTTCCGGATAGCGATGGCGAAGAAAGCCAAGCAGCTCCAAGCCGTCGCCGTAGTTGCCGCCGGGCATGGCGTAGTCGGTGACCAGGACGTCGCACGGTTGCGTATCCAGCAATTGCACCAGCTCGGTGGAGTGGCTGGCCGACCCGACCAGTTGCAGCGTGGGAAACGCGTTCATGGACAATTCGATGCCCATGCGGATCATCGAATGATCATCCGCCACGGCGACCCGAATGCGAACGCTTTCCATGATGACCTCCGGCGAGCGGTACGGTATGGAGCATGCCCCGTCGCGCTGCCTTGCATTTTGGTATTAGTACTATAACGAGACCGCCCAGCCGCGCAAACAAACCGATCAGGGCGGCCTTCAAGAATAAGAAGGAGCCTACGCAGTGAACATTCAAGTGGTGATGGCCGACGATCACCCGGTGCTGCTGTCCGGCATGGACCATATGCTTGCCGGCATCCCTGACATCGACGTCGCCGGCCTCGCAAGCAATTCCACCGAACTGGTCGAGCTGCTTGAACGCCAGGTTTCCGTTGACGTGGTGGTGACCGATTTTTCCATGCCGCACGGTCGCCATGGCGATGGCATCACCCTGCTGCGCCTGCTGGGCCGACGGTTTCCCAAGCTGCGGAGAGTGGTGCTCACGGGCGTGGAAAGCTCCTGGATTCTGCGCAGCATCCTTGACGTGCATGTATCGGTGATCGTGAGCAAGACCGATCCTCATCATCTTTTGGAACCGGCCATTCGCGCCGCGTATGCAGGGCATGCGTATCTGTCGCCGGAAGTGGAACGGCTGGTTCGCGAAGCCCAAGCCGGTGGCGGTGCACCTGACGGCGCGGCGCTCACCAAACGCGAAACCGAAGTACTGCGCATGTACGCCGAAGGGCTCACCGTGTCAGAAATCGGCGACCGCGTCGGGCGAAGCCGCAAGACTGTCAGCACGCAAAAGCTGTCAGCCATGCGCAAGCTCGGCCTGCAGGGCGATGCGGAGATTTTTCAGTACGCGATGATGCATGGCTTGGTGCAGGCGTCGCAGGTGTCTCGGGGGCATGTTGCCGGCACGCACAATTAAGGATGCTCTGATCTATTCCACGTACCCGTCACCGCACTGTATGCGCGCCACGCCCTGCCCCAGTGGCGGGGGCTGACTGGGGCCGAGGCGAGGCGCGGGGGGCCCGCGGGGGGCGCCGCCCCGGGCGCCCAGGGCCGCGCGGGGGGGCCCGGGCTGGGCGCCCATACAGTGCGGCCCCAATCAATTGAATTTAAACGAGGGTGACGTCCAGAAGGCCCGCAGGCTGCGCCGCACGGCTTGAACAGACAGCCAGTCTGCCCTGCGCCGCGCGACACACCCTGCGGGTCTTCTGGACGTCATGCCGGGTGCGCGCAATAGATCAGAGCATCCTTAAGTGCTGGGTCTCAACTATGCGAAATACATTCCCTTCCCTGCCGTCATTCCCGCGAAAACGGAGACGTTTTTCAGCAGCGAATGCTGGTCAATCCATTTTGCGCTGACGCAAAACCGAAGATGGATTCCCGCTTTGGCGGGAATGACGGCCGGAAAGATTCGGGTTGTTGGTTACTCTTTGATTTTGTTGAAACCGTCGAACAAAAACGTGGGGATACCTCAGGGATTAGGATGGGGTTGCATGCGCTTGCCGTTCGTTTGAACTCAACCGCAAGAGTGCTTCATCCCAACCCCGGCCCTCCCCACGGGAGGGAGCAGGTTCGGCGATCTGAGGGACTCGGCAAAAAAAAACCGGCGCCCTAAGGCGCCGGCAAATTCAACCATCGGAACACTCGTTGTTGTTATTACCAACCCAGCGACATACCCGCGCCTACCGACACTTCGCCCGCCGAGGCCGAACCGCCGAACGACACGTTCAAGTTCGGCTTTAACTGGCGCGAGTAACCCACCGCGATCGCCGACTGGCCGCCCTGCATGCCCACACCCACGCCGACCTTGTTCGGCGTATTGATGCCCTGCGCGCTGAAGGCCATCTGGCCATAGGCCGCGCTCATCGCGCCCATGCGGTTGATGCGGCGGTCCACCTGATGGAACTTCTGGTTGGCCCAGTCCTGCACGCCGTTGACCGCGTCCTGCACCTGGCCCCAGTTGGCCGCATCCGTGCGGGCCGTGCCGGCGGCGACGTTGGTGATCTGGCGTTCGTTGCCCGCCGAGCCCACCGACACGCTGTTGTCGCGGTCGGCCACCGAGCCGTTGCCGATGGCGACCGAGTTGTTGCCGGTGGCCGTCGAGCCGCTGCCGATCGCGGTGCTGTTGCTGCCGCTGGCGTTGGAATTACTGCCCACCGCCGTGCCGTTGTTGCCGCTGGCCTTGGCACCGCTGCCGATCGCGGTGCTGTTGTCACCACCCGCGTTCGCGCCGTTGCCCGTGGCAGTGCTGCCCTTGCCGGCGGCCACGCTGTCGTTGCCGATTGCCGAGCTGTTGTCGCCGGAGGCATCCGCGCCGCTGCCGATCACCAGGCTGTTGTCGCCCGTACCGGAGCCCGGACCGTAGCCCGGCGTGCCGCCACCGCCGCCACCGCCACCACCGTTCTGCTCGATCGTGGTCACGCGGCCATCCAGGCTGGTGTACTGGCTGTTGAGCTGGTCGAACTTCGACTGGAAGGTCTGCTGCATCGTGTACAACTGGCCGCCGTTCACCGCCTGCATGCTGCCGGAGGCGATCAGGCCGCCGGCCAGGTTGTCCAGGATCGTGCCCTTGCTGCCACCCAGCGTGGCCTTATCCAGCGTGAGGCTGTCGTACACCACCGCGGCCAGCGGCTTGCCTTCCGGATCCACCAGGCCGGCGGCCTTCAGCTGGGCAATCGTGGCCGCATCGGTATCGGCCGTGCCGTTGGCCACGCCGCTCAGCACGCGCGCGCCGCCGGTGCCGCCGATGTTGACGGTGCTGCCGCCGCTGCCCGCACCCACCGTGATGGCGCCGGCCGCATCGGCCTGCTGCACCAGGCCCACCGTGCCGTTGCTGATACCGTCCAGCGTGGTGTTGATGGTAGTGATATCGGTGCTGTTCTGCGCCACGCGGCCATCGATCTGGGTGAAGGCATCGCCGATCGAGGTGTAGTCCTTGGTGATCGGGTCACCATTGCTGTCGGTGCCGGTGGTCAGCGTGTACGTCGGCGCCGTGATCGTGCCGTCGGTGTCGACCTTCGCGCCACCGCCGATCGCATCGGCGATGCTGTTGGCCGTGGCATACAGCTGGCTGCCGTTCACCGCATCGGCGCTGACGTTGCTCACCTGGCCGGCGCCCACGCCAGTCAGCACGCGCGTCTGCGCTTCATTGGTGGTGAGGTTCTTGCCGGTGAAATCCACCTTGTCGCCGTCGATGTCCTTGCCCACGGTCAGGTTGGCGCCCTTGGCCGCCTGCTGAACCAGGCCGGCCGTGCCGCTGGTGAGATCGTCCAGCGTATTGTTGATCGTGGTGATGCTGGACGAATTGGTCGCCACCCTGCCATCGACCTGGGCCAGCGCATCGCCGACCGAGCTGTAGTCCTTGGTCACTGGATCGCCGTTTGCGTCGAAGGATTCGGTCAGGGTGTAGGTCGGCGCCTTGATCGTGCCGTCCGTGTTCACGCTGGCTTCGCCGCCCAGCGCGCTGGCCACGCTGTTGGCCGTGGCATACAGCTGGCTGCCATTCACCGCATCGGCGCTGACGTTGCTCACCTGGCCGGCGCCCACGCCAGTCAGCACGCGCGCCTGTGCGGCGCCAGCGGTGTCCTTGCCGGTGAAGTCCACCACCGTGCCGCCGGTGTCCTTGGCCACCGTCAGGTTCGACGTCGCGTTGGCCTGTTGCACCAGGCCGATCGAGCCGCTGCTCACCTGGCTTTGCAGGGTGCTGATGCTGGTGGTGTTGGTCGCCACGCGGCCATCGACCTGGGCCAGCGCGGCGCCGACGGAGGTGTAGTTGCTGGTGACCGGCTTGCCATCCGCATCGAAGGAGTCGGTCAGCGCATAGCTCGGCTTGCTGACCGTGCCGTCCGCGGCCACATTCGAACTACCGCCCAGCGCGGTCGCCACGCTGTTGGCCGTGGCATACAGCTGGCTGGCGTTCACGGCATCGGTGCTGGTGGCGGAGATGGTGCCAGCGGCCATGTTGACGATCTTGCGCTGAGCCGTAGAGCTGCCCACCGACACGGTGTTGGCCGCATCGGCGACCGCGCCGTCACCCAGTGCAACTGAACTGGCCGCCGTGGCGGTCGCAGCATTGCCGATGGCCACGGAGCCGACTGCCGAAGCGTTTGCGTTATACCCGGTGGCGATGGAGTAATCACCCGAAGCTGTGACATAACCGCCTAAGGCTACGCCTTCCTGGCCTGCGGCGCTCGAATGGTGACCGAAAGTGCTGGCGCCCGTAGCTGTGGCAGTAGAAGACTCGCCGACAACCAGCGCAGAGTACGCATTGGCCGTGGCGTTCACCCCGATTGCCGTAGCCGAGTAACCGGCATTGGGATTAATGGCCTTGGCATTGGCACCCAGGGCAAGCGTATTGGTACCTGACGCGTTACTAGTGCTGCCAATCGCAATGGCGTTGATGCCGCTCGCAGCATTTGCTTGATTACCAAGTGCGACTGCATACGCAGCATTTGCGTGGGCTTGCGAGCCCAGCCCGACCGCGTAGTCGCCACTTGCCATGGCTTGCGAACCAAGCCCAACCGAATATGCGCCAATGGCATTCGCACGCCAGCCCACGGCTACCGAAGCCCATTGCGTGGAAGTCGTACCGGTGCCGATGGCAATAGAGTTATAGTTGGACGCAACCGCCGGGGTGCCGCCCGAATCCAGCGAATTGGATATCGCAATCGAGCCTGCACCCGATGCGTTGGACTGGGCTCCGATAGCTATGGCGTTCAGGCCCCCCGCTGTTCCGCCGCCAACAGTCAGGCTGGCAAGAATCCCGACGCTGCGAGTTTGAATCATTGCCGACGCATCGGTATCACATTGACCAGCCGCATCTACCGTACCGGTCTGACCGTTGGCTGCAGTGCAAGAAGTTCCTACCACCTCCGTACTCTGCGCTATTGCGGCGTTGCCGCCAAAGCCCAATCCCAGCGCCACCGCCGCAGCAATGCTAGCCACGGTCGATGCCTTCTTCTTGCGGCCCTTGGCCAGTTCAGACGCTACCACCCACTTGCCGGTGTTGGCGTTGAAAACGATGCGATAGATGGTGTTCATGCGATCTCTCCCGATGGTTGAAGATTTTTTCGGGGCGTCCTTCTCCGCCGCGCTGGCCGTTGACCGTGCGGGGATGGCTGTGAGGTTTCAGGACGCCGTGGCGCGGTGTGCGCTTCCGACAGGACACATCGTAGAAATTCGAAGCAGGCGAACCTATCGAACTCGGCTGATTTACGATTAGAACTAGTCTTAAATTGGTGGGGTCAGGCGGATGGCGTTAGTGGACTGACCGATGCCCTGCGTCCTGATAGCCGGGGATTTCAGCTTTATGGTGGCTGTGTTTTCGAGGGCCTTCGCCGGGGCGGCGACTCGGCGCTCATCAGATGTCGCGCAAGCGCCAGGCCTTTACAGAAATTTTGCGCGCACATCTCAAAAGAACGCGCCACACGCAGCTTTTCACCCGTCCTTGCAGCGAAGCCGGCACCGGAGACGACGGCGATGTGTTGTTGGTGAACCCGGCAGACGGCACGCGCACTACGGTGAGCGATTTCGGCATGGCCACGCAGGGTGCGTTGGGTTTCGAGCCCAGCGGCCTATTCGTCACTCAATAATCTTCACCCAAGGAGCGGGTTATGAAAACCACGATGCGAAAGACTGCTGAGTGGGCTGCCTGCGTCAATGGCTCGAATGCGTGGTGGCGTACTCGATCACGGTCGAGAACGGCGCTACCCAAATCGTATCGGCATGCGCTTTGAGATAGGCAAGAAGCTGAGCGTGGGCTTGTGCGGATACGGAGAGGTAATCGCCGCCCACGCCGTGGAAACCGAACACGATCATTCCGCCCTTACTCTCGGCATCCTGGACAGCGGCGATCAGATCAGCGCCGGTTGCGTTCGAGGGGAAAAAGCGCGCCGGCACATCCATCGGATCGAGCGGATGCTCTGTCGGGTCGGCGGCCCGGGTGTAGCGTACCAACCCGCTGGCGCGCAGCGCCGGAAGATAATCGACGCCTCCGGCCAGGTGCTGGCCACACGGTGTGGCATAGCTGTGCTGCAGCTTGCCGTCGATCGCCGTCAGCATGGTGTTCATCGTGCGGATTTCCGTCAGCATGGTGTCGACATCGTAGGTTTCGCTGGTGTCGATCTTTTTTGCGGGCGGATAGTTGGCCTGTGGGCAAGCGTGGCGAATGGTGTGGTTGCCGAGTTCGTGGCCCTCGGCTGCGGCCGACCGCCAGCGCGCAACCTGCTCCGGAGCAATTTTGCTGCCGATCAGGAAGAATGTTCCTTTGAGGCCGGCGGCGTCGAGCGCGGGAATCGCGATGTCGAGTTGCGAGACAAGCGCGTCGTCATAGGTCAGCACCACGGCCGCCCGCTTGCCGTCTGGCCAGGACCCGGCCACGGCCTGGGTAGTCATCATGATGATTACCAACAAAACCGATCCGATTCGCATCATTGCCCTTACCATTTACGTTGCTGTGCCGCAGGCCACTGTAGCCATCACCCGCTTTAAGAGCCAGCTCCGTGAGCGGTCAACCTGCCGCCTTCAATCCGT
Source organism: Dyella sp. (assembly GCF_051954575.1). Lineage (GTDB taxonomy): Bacteria > Pseudomonadota > Gammaproteobacteria > Xanthomonadales > Rhodanobacteraceae > Dyella_B. Next base: position 16,766 of record NZ_JBQCHP010000044.1, read on the forward strand.
TTCCCAGGAAGCGTCCAACGATCTCCGACAACATCGGCTCGACAGGAAGCGTGTAGTGCGTGGTGTCCGGCACGATCGCGAGCTCGTTGGCGGGCCGCAGGGAGCCATCGATTCCGGCATCGCGCTGGCCGCCTCCCATCGCCTTCCAGAATTCGACCATGTGTTCGGGCCGGATGGCGTCGGCGTCGGCAAAGACCAGCAGCGTGCGTGCCTGAAGTTTGGCGACGCCGGCGCTCCAGTCGAAGGGGCGTTTGGTCAGCTCACCGACCTTCCTGAAGAGCTTGGTCCAATCGACATCGGGATAGGTCTTGCCTAACGGTGATGCCTTGGCGCCAGCGCCGAGCGTGGCAGCGTTGGCCTCCAACTGTTGGAAGGCCGTGACCACTTCCGGATAAAAGCCATCCTGCCTCATCGCACCGGACACCAGCACGAGCCGATCGACCGCGTGCGGATGACGGATAGCGGTCTGCAGTGCGACGTGGGAGCCCAGCGAGTAGCCCATGATGTCGGCCTTGCCGAAATTCAGATGGCCGACCAGCGCGGCAATGTCGTCGCCCATTGCTTCGCAGCGCAATGGCCTGCTCGTGTCCGGCGTGCGTCCATGTCCCTGGAGATGCACGGCGATCACCTGGCGGCCCTTGGCCAGTTCGGCCAGGTTGCTCCCGAAGCAATCGGGGTTGATGCCGCCATGGAGAAGAATGAGCGGTTTGCCGACGCCATGCACCCTGTAAAACAGATGCTGGCCATTGACGTCGGCAAAATGCCCATTCGAAGCGGCGCGCGTTTCCTTGGCTTGAATGGGAAGCGCCGCAGTCAGCACAGCGGTCGCCACGGCAGTCTTCAGGAAATCGCGTCTGAGCATAGCGTCCTCACATGGCGCCGAGTTTGGCCAGCGCGGCGATGATCGTGTATTTCATCGTCATTCCCTTCCATGCGCCGAGGGCCGCAATGAAGTCACGATCTGTCCGCGAGCAATTCATCCAGCTGCGCGAACTGTTCGGGCAGGCCTTCGGCCGAACCGGCGAGGGCTTCGTCGAGGGCCTCTTTGGTGGGGTAGCGTTCGTGGAAGGTGACCAGCGTCTTGCCAGCATTTTCTTCGAACGTCACCGTGGTCACGGCGCCCTGCTCGCTTTCTTCGTTTGTCCACACGATACGCTTGTTCGGCGTTACTTCTTTGTACGTGCCGAAGAATGCCATCGGCTGATCGAAGTCAGGGTGGCTAAACGCGAGACGATACTTGCCCCCGGTGCGTACATCCATGTCACACGAAAGCAGCGACATGCCCACCGACTTCGGAACCCACCAAAGCTTGAACAGTTCGGGTTTGCTCCATGCTTCGAAAACGATGTGCACGGGAGCATTGAACGTTCGCGTCACGAGCATTTCGAAGTCGGATGTGCGCTCCACGGTGGTGCGGTTCGTGGCGGCGGAACTACCTTCTTTTACGTTTGGCATCTGCCTTCTCCTTACGTTTCATGTGTTCGACAAGCTCGTCCAGCGCGTCGAAGCGCGCGCTCCAGAGTTGACGGTGTTGCTCGATCCAGGCGGCCTCTTCTTCCAGCCGGCGCAGCCCGAGCTTGCAGGTTCGTACGCGCCCGACCTTCTCCGTGGCCACTAGCCCCGCCTGCTCCAACACGCTGACGTGCTTCTTCATGCCCGTGAGGGTCATGTCAAACCTTTGGGCAAGGTCGGTGATGGAGGCGTCTGAAACCCCGAGCTGCTCCAGCACGCCGCGTCGGGTGACATCGGCGAGTGCGAAAAACGTTGCGTCGAGGCGAGCTTGATAGTGAACCATATGGTTCACTGTAAGATGCACGCGCTACCCTGTCAATCCGGACCTACACTGCGCATGCCAGGCGCGGGTAAAGTTCCGACTGGCGGCCTGATGGCGGGAATCCCTGATCGAATTCGTGTGCACACCTCCGACACCTCTTCCTGATCGCCATCGCGACAAGGGAGGTTCATCGATACGCGTTATCCCAAACCATGCAGTCGCCAAGGCACTCTCAGGCGAACGTGCGGATAGCCGATGCGACGAAAACAATTACAGTAAATCGTGTGTCGCAAATTCGTTATTGGAATTCAATGCTGCCTGTCTATCATTCCACATGCTGGTTGCTCACAACCCTTTTTTCCATTTGACAACGCTTGTGCAGGCTGGACTATAAGCTCCCTTTCGAACCTGATCACATGCGTGCCATCGTCGACATCGACGATAATTCGGCCATTCACATCGTGCGTAACGTTGAGTGCGCGCAGGGCTCCGGCCGGATTGGATCCGATGCTTCCCGTGACAATGCCTCCCACTGAGGACCACCGGTAGTGAAGCGGCAGACCGCCGGGGTTGATCACATGCACATACACCGGCACCAGCTCACCGCTACGCACAGCGCAAGGAACAGCCAAAGCACCGGACAGTTCACCAGCAGAGTCGCGATGGGCCTTGACGCTGACTTCCTTGGACGCGCTCAAGCCCGATGCGTTGGTGACAATCAACTCAAACGTATACGTGGTATCCGCCGCAACGGAAGGAATGGATGCCGTGGTCGATGCCACTCCTGCGTCTTCAATGCCCGCTGCCGGCACCCCACCTACCAAACGCCATTGGTAATGCAGCGCACCACCACCCGGGTTGCTTGATGCGGTGCCATCCAAGGCAACCGTGGCAGCACCAGTGACGTCTGCAGGTGAGACAGTCGCCTCCACATTAGGCGGAACGGCATCGGCGGGTGGCGGATAAAAGTCGGCCACCTCCTCGCGCCGCTCATCAATCACGCGCGCAACGTCCTCGTATTCGGCTGTACCGGTCGGCACGCCATCGTAGCTAACATGAGGACTCGACCAGTGATCAATGAGCGGGCATGCCGCAATGGTTTCGCACCAGTAAGCCATGACTGTGTGAAAACTTACCTCGCCCCCCCTCAGCTTGTAGCCGTGCGCGTAAAGTGGCTCGTGCGTACCAGACGTTTCCCGATCATGGTAGGCGCCGATGTTATGGCCAAGCTCATGCGGGAAGGATTTAAGCCGGCAGCGAGGAGTAGCGGTAACCACCGACATGGCGCCCTCCTTTCGCGATCGGATGGTTGCCACACCGCAATAGATCACCTTCTCGATGAAGATCGACGCCAAATCCGCCCGCTGCCGATCACGGAAGGCGGCGATGGGCTGGCCTAATTCGGGATCGCTAGGGTTCAGCATTTTTGTCAATACATTGTTGTAAGCGTCTGCGTCAACGATCTGTGTCTCGTCGAAATCGGTCTCCAAGGTGCCCGCATGTTCAAACTCGATCGGCACGCGACTGTTCTCGTTCACCTGGTTGGCATAGGCGAAGTACAGGGCAACCTCTGCGTCCAGGTCAGCCATGGATTCCTTGAATTGACGCGAAACGGCGATCATCACTCGAATGGTGCTGAAGGCGGTGTGCGGTCCGAGGTGACGTTCTTTGGCCTGCGCCGCACGCTCCTCGACCACCGTGTCCTCAGGCGGGCGTTTGTTCGAATCGATGTGCAGGATCGCGTGCAATCCATTGCCCAAGGGCAGAATCTGGTACTCCTCACCATGGGTGCGCACCAGGCCAGTCAGGTTTTCACCATGGCGCACCAGCATCACAAGATTGCGACTGTCCACAGGCACCTCGCCGGATAAAGGCCGGGCCAAAGCATGCTGCGCATCGCTCTGCCCCACCCATAACGACATGCCGCCCGGCAAGGTTCTGTAGCTGAGCCGATGCGCACGCACCCTCAGCCCACGGGTGAGAGGCACGTCCATCGTCTGAACATTCAACGCCATGGATGCCATGTCGACCTTGGCCAGCACGAAGCTTGCCACCGCCTCATCATGAAGGCGCGCCGTCCTCGCCGGACTCCCTTGCAGCAGTTGGCTTTGCTGTGAGGATTCGGGTTGTAACTGCAGAATCTTTCCGCCCTCTTGCGCTGCTGCGCAGCCTGACCACGCGAGGAAAAGGGCTGAAACACCACACAACAGCATACTTCGCATGACGGACACTCCTTGACCAAGATGCCATTGGGGTTGGAAAAAAAGAAATGGCGCCAGCGGTAAAACCGGCGGCAAAGATCACTGCCAATTTCTGCGGCCCCTTCTGTCTCAGAGCATAATTTCCTAATGTCTATGGCATCAGGATGCCAGGAAGAAGACCAACCTTGCGCACCATGAAGTTGAAGGTATCGCTGAGGAAGACATCACCTACGGGAGATACCGCAACACCGGTGGGAAAATGCAACTGCGCTGCTGTAGCCGAACTGCCATCGCCACCGTTGTAGCCATCGGCTGCGGAAGCGAGGCCGGCGACCAGCCAGATATTCCCTTTGCCGTCGACTTTTCGGATCTGGCTGTTTTGCGTATCGGCGATATACAGGTTGCCTGCAGAATCGAAAGCCAGATTGTGCGGCTCGTTCAACAATGCACTGGCCGCCAGGCCGCCGTTACCCGCGTGTCCTTTGACATTCGCTGTTCCCGCCGCAATATGGATATAGCCGGCCGAATCGATGTAGCGCACGGTGTCTTCTGCCGTATCGGCAATATAGAGGTTTCCATTGCGTGGATTGACAGCCAGGCCTGAGGGGTCGGCCAGCGCCGAGCTGGTAGCGGGAATATCGTTGCCACCGCTGCCTTCGGCGCCGTTTCCGGCCACCGTCGAAATTATGCCGTCCAGATCAACCTCGCGGACGCGCTGGTTGCCCGCATCGGCGATGTACAGCACGCCGTTGGCATTGAAGGCCAATGCCGCGGGAAATTTCAACTGCGCGGAAGTGGCCCGGCCGCCATCGCCCGAAAAGCCTTGGATGCCGTTGCCGGCGAAAGTATCGATGATCCCGGTGGCAAGATTGACCCGCCGCACCCTGTTGTTGCCAAGGTCGGCGATATAAAGATAGCCGTCGCGATACGCCACCGCTTCAGGCCAGTACAGGCTGGCCGAAATCGCCGCACCGCCATCGCCTGAATAAGCTTTCGAACCGTTGCCTGCAACGGTCGTGATGATTCCAAGTACGTCGATCTTGCGGATTACTGCGGCTTCCGGGTCGGCGATATATAAATCGCCCAAGTCGTCGAATGCCAATCCATCGGGCAATTCCACTTGAGCATTGATGGCAACACCGCCATCTCCCGCATCATTGGGAATATTGTTGCCGGCAATCGTATAGATCGAACTACCCAGTGCGCTGACTGGCGCCCCGAAGGTCCTCCCTGCAATCAACAACATGGTGAAGACGCCGGCAATCATGCCGTACCGCGTAAACGAGGGAATCCTTGCGTGCATGACGTCTTCTCCCATGAAGACCACAATGTATGGGTGCTTATCCTATCTCTAGACGCTTCGGCCTTCCGGCATATCAAACCGTGAAACCCGAT
>NZ_JBQCHP010000045.1:0-5505 GCF_051954575.1 Dyella sp.
CACCGCGCCGCCCGCCGCCCGCACCGCCTGCGCCAGGCCCGCCACCGTCGGATGGGCGAACAGCTCGCGCAACGGCAGTTCCACCTCCAGTTCCTCGCGCAGCCGGCTCAGCAATCGCAACGCCAGCAGCGAATGGCCTCCTAGCTCGAAGAAGTTGTCGTGCCGACCGACCCGCTCCAGTCCCAGCAAGCCTTGCCACACCTGCACCAGCCGCCGCTCCAGGTCGCCTTGCGCCGCTTCATACGCCGCGTGCGCATACGCCTGCGCCGTCGGCGCCGGCAAGCCGGATCGGTCCAGCTTGCCGTTCGGCAGGCGCGGCAGCGCCGCGACCTCCACCAACGCCGCCGGCACCATGTAGTCGGGCAGGTGCTGCGCCAGCTGCGTCCGCACCGTCGCCAGCACGCCCTCCTCGGCCAGCACCAGGTAACCCACCAGCCGATCCTCGCGCACCACCACCGCCGCTTCGCGCACCCCCGCCTGGCGCAGCAGCTGCGTTTCAATCTCGCCCGGCTCAATCCGAAAGCCGCGTACCTTCACCTGCCCGTCGTTGCGGCCCAGGTACTCCACTTCCCCGTCCGCCCGCCAGCGGCCCATGTCGCCCGTCCGGTACATCCGCCCGCCGTGAAACCGGTCCGGTCCAAAGCTGGCCGCACTCAGCGCCGGCTGGTTCAGGTAGCCGCGGGCTACACCCGCCCCGCCAATGTGGATCTCGCCCCGCACCCCCACCGGCACCGGCTCACCCCACGCATCCAGGATGTACAGCCGCGTGTTCGCAATCGGCCGCCCAATCGGTACCCCGCCGCCCTCGCCGTGCTGCGCCGCTTCCCACCGGCAGGCGCTGGCGTCGATCGTCGCCTCGGTCGGCCCGTACAGGTTGATCACCCCTTCCCGCGCCAGGCGCGCACCGCGCGCCGCCAGTTCCCCGCTCAGCGCCTCGCCGCCGCAAAACACGTACCGCAACCGCCCTGCATGCGCCGCCAGCAGCCGCTCCGGCAGGGCCGCCAGCAGCGAGGGCACCAGTTGCAGCACGCTGACCTCATGCGCCGCCACCGTCGCCATGATCGCTTCCGCATCATGCTGGGCCGTCGCCGGCAGCAGGACCAACGATGCCCCCACACTCAACGGCGTCCACAGCTCCCACCCCGCCGCATCGAACGCCGGCGACGTGCGTTGCAGGAACACGTCCTGCGCCCCCAGGCCGTACTGCTCAACCTGCCAATACCCGTGATTCACCAGCCCACCGTGTTCCACCATCACGCCCTTGGGCGTCCCGGTCGAGCCGGAGGTGAACAACACATACGCCAGTTGCCCGCCGCCGCGCCCGGCGATTGACGGATCACTCGCCGGCCATGCTTCGCCCTCAAACCGGTCCAGATCCAGCACCTGGCACGGTGCCGCGCCGCTCGGCCAGGGCTCCAGCCCCGCCCGGCCCGCCGCATCCAGCAACAGCACCCGCGGCGCCGCTTCCTGCAAAATCTGCCGGTTGCGCGCCCCCGGATACCCCGGATCCAACGGCACGTACGCGGCCCCCGCCTTCCATACCGCCAGCAACCCCACCACCAGCGCCACGCTGCGCTCCACCCCCAGCGCCACCCGCTCTTCCGGCTGCACCCCCAGCGCCAGCAACTGATGCGCCAACCGATTCGCCTGGGCATTCAACGTCGCATAGCTCACCCGCTCCTCGCCGGCAATCAGCGCTATCGCGTCAGGGGTCCGCCGAACCTGCGCCTCCACCAGACCGTGCACCGTCTGCTCCAGCGGATAGGCCGCCGTCGTCGCGTTCCAGTCTTCCAATACCTGACGCCGCTCGGCCTCGTCCAGCAGTGGAATTTGCCCCAACTGCAACGCCGGATCGGCGGCCACCGCCGCCAGCACCCGCTGGAAATAAAGCACGTGGCGCTGCGCGGTAGCGGCATCGAACAGCGCCGTGGCGTAGCTGAACGCGCCAGTGATGCATCCATCCGCCTCGCCCAGTTCCAACGAGACGTCGAATTTTGCGGTCGCACCGATACCGTGCATCAGCTGCAATTGCAGATCTTCCAGCGTTGGCGCGACCGCCTCCACGTTCTGCCAGGACAGGGAGGCCTGAAAGACCGGGCTGTAGGACAGGCTGCGTGCCGGCTTGATCCGCTCAACCATCAATTCGAACGGCAGATCCTGGTGCGCCTGGGCTTCGAGCATGCGCTGCCGCGCATGTTGCAGCAGCGCCGTGACGGTTGACTCGGGTGACACATCAAGACGCACAGCGAGCGTGTTGACGAAGAAACCGATCAAGCCCTCCAGTGCAGGCTGGCTACGATTGGCGACGGGCACACCGACCACTACTTCACTCTGCCCAGACAGGCGGCCCAGCAGAGCTGCCCAAGCGGCAAGTACCGTATTGAACAACGTACTGCCGTGCGCCTGGCTCAGATGCTTGAGCGCAGCAGTGAGCTCACGTTCGATCTTTACTTCGATGATGGCGCCGGCATGGTTCTGCTGCGACGGCCGCGGTCGGTCGGTCGGCAGCTCAAGCAAAGATGGCGCACCGGCCAGAGTGGTCTCCCAATAGCGCGCTTGGCGCTCCAGGTATTCGCCTTGTAACCAGCTGCGCTGCCATAGCGTGTAATCGGTGTATTGCACCGGCAGTGGCGGCAGAGGATCGCGTTCACCACGAACGAAAGCCGAATACAGTGCACTCAGTTCGCGCGTCAATACTGCCAACGACCAACTGTCGGACACGACGTGATGCATCGTGAAAGACAGAATCGATCGCGTCGCTGCCAAGCGATACAGGCGCAGGCGCAACAGCGGCCCATGGCCAAGGTCAAAGGGGTCGGAAACATCCCTGTTCAACGCTTCGGCGAGCAATGCGTCCTGCTCTTCCGCCGCGTATGTGCTTAGATCGACGCACTGCCATGGAAGATCCAGCTCGGCGCGCACCACCTGCTGCACTTCGCCGTCACGCTCCACCAGATGTGTACGCAGTACCGCGTGGCGGTGCACGATCGCGGCCAGTGCTTCGCGCAACGCCGCTTCATCCAGCCTTCCCTCGATCCGGAACGCGCCACCCATGTTGTACTGGGCGCTGCCGTGCAGGCGATCGATCAACCACAGGCGCGTCTGCGCGTATGACGCGGCGCACTCCGGCCGTTCGAATTCCTGGCGCTGAAGCGGTGGTACCTCTCCCATCGTGGCGGTTTCGGAAAGCCGGCTGAGGTAGGCAATCAGCGCATCCTTGTGTTCGCGCAATTCTTCCCGTTGGGCTGCGGACAACGCGCCGCGGGTGGATTCGAATTTCAGCCGTCCATCCTCGACGCGCAGAATGACGCCAGCGTCCAGCATGCGTTTGACCAAGGTCTGCGCGGACATCATATTTCCCCTTCCTCCGTGATCGTCGAAGACGTGCGCAATGCCTGCAGTTGGCCGGCATAGTCGCGCGCGTCCCCTAGCTCCCCTAGCAATTGCGAGATGCCGGCAATGGTGGGGCGTTCGAACAATGCCTTCAGCGCCAGGTCTTGTGTCTCACCTGGCAGACGGTTGCGCATCAGCGCATGCAGGCGGGTGATCAGCAGCGAATCACCACCAAGATCAAAAAAGCTGTCGTGGATACCGATTCGCTCGATGGCGAGTACTTCTTGCCAGATTTCCGCCAGGCCGACCTCGATGGCAGTGGTGGGCGGCTGATAAACCGTGGTCAGCTCCGGCCTCGCCTGTTGCGGTCCTGCCGGCATTTTCTGCGCGACAGCCAGGTCATGCTGGCCGGCATGCATCGCCAGTTGCGCTTTGACCTCGCGCGTACTGACCAGCCAATGCGGCATTGGACGATCCATGGCGCGCGCAAACGCTTCCGTACCTTCCGCGCTGGTGATTGCCGATTGCAGAAAGCGATCGCGCTGCGATGACAGGTATTCGGGAAGCCGGGTGCGCACGGCCATGCCCACCTCTTTCCATGCATCCCAGGCGATGGCGATGTAGCGTGTGCTACCGGGTGCGTCATGTTGAACCGCAAAACCATCCAAGAAGGCGTTCGCGGCGCAATAGTCGTACACCGCAAACCCGCCGACGATGGCGCTCATCGACGAGCACATGGCAAAGAAATCCAGATCGAGCGCCCGCAACCGTTCGTGCAGATTCACCGCGCCATGAATCTTTGGGCGCACCACGCTGGATACATGCTCAGCGGTCTTGGTGCTGACCAGGCTTTCGCCGGCGACGCCAGCGGCATGCAGCACCCCATGAATCACGCCGTAGCGCGCCAGTGCCGCGCATACCGCGGCATCCACTTGGTCAGGATCACCCACGTCCGCCTGTACCACCATGGCCTCGCTGCCCAGCGCCTCCCATTGCTGCACCGCGCGGATACGCTCGCAAAGTTCCACGTCGTCGCCGCAATCAAGCCGCTCCTGCCATTCGTTCCGCGCGGGAAGTCCGTTGCGCACCAACAGCACCAGGCGTGCTTGCACGGTAGAGGCGAGGTAATGCGCAAGCGATCGGCCAATGCCTCCCAATCCGCCACTGATCACATAGACACCGCGCTGGCGCAGCAAATCGGGAATGCCGCGTGGTTGCGCCAGGCGTATGGGCTCGAAAGCCCGCTCCCAGCGCCGTCCCGCGCGATACGCCACCAGCTCGCGCGGTCCACAGCAGAGCAGCTCCCGTACCAGCGCAGCGCAATCGCCGGCATCCACTGCGACGGGTATATCCATGCAGCGACAATCGATATGGGTCATTTCACGATTGATCGCGCGCCATACACCGATCAGCAGTGCCTTTTCTGCGCGTACGGATTCGTTGCCCAGGACATCCGCTGACTGGCTGGCCAGCAGGCACAACCTCAACGGATGCTGTGGCCATTGCTCGGCGATGGCCTGCACCAGATAGAGCAAGCCGTAGATATTGCAGTCAAGCAGCTCCGTATCGAGTTCATCCCGGCTCGATGCACCAACGTTATAGGCGTGGACGATGTAATCAGCCCGTTGTCCGGCCTGATGCAGATCCTTCAATAGCTGCTGATGGTGCTGGGGTTGCAATACGTCGATGGCCGCACCGTCTGCGCCATACGCATAAGTTTCACCACGGCGTACGCAAAAAACCTTCAGCCCAAGCGACTGCCATGCCGCGCTGAATGTCTGCGTGAAAGCTGCGTCGTCCGAGAACAGCAGGCACGTTGAAGAGGCGGGTTCGTCGCCGGCACAAAGTGCGGCTGGTGCCGTCAGGCGCCAAGAAGGCATGTAAAACCAATCGTCCAGACCGCGGCGTTCCGAGGCGACCTGCACACCCTTGTCGATCCAGTAGCGCTGCCGCTCGAAGGGATAGGTTGGCAAGGGGATGCGCCGGCAGCGCTCGTGGGCGTGATAAGCCGGCCAGTCGATCGCCATGCCCGCTTGCCACACCTGCCCCAGCGCCTGCTGCAGCACCTGGGCGTCACCGCTTGCATCCTGCCCATGCCGCAGCGCCGCTACGATCACGTGCTCGCGCGCACGTGCATGGTGTCGCGCCAGGCCGCTCAGCACCCGCCCCGGC
>NZ_JBQCHP010000046.1:0-15351 GCF_051954575.1 Dyella sp.
CGATACCCGCCATCGCAAAGCCCCAATGCCAGCCATGGCGCTCGCCCAGAAAACCGCATACCAGCGGTGCGACAAAGGCGCCGAGGTTCACGCCGGCGTAGTAGATGTTGTAGGCGATCTTGCCGCGCGGATCGTCGTCGCGATACAACCCGCGAATCTGGCTGGTGAGGCTGGGCAGGAAAAATCCGTTGCCGATCGCGATGACGGCCAGGGCCGGATAGAACAGCGGCTCGAACACCATCATGAAATGGCCAAGCGCCATGGTGGCGCCGCCGATGATCACCGAGCGCCGCTTGCCCAGCCATCGATCCGCCAGCAGTCCACCGAATATCGGCGTGAAATAGACCATCGCGGTATAGGCGCCGTAGATCAGCGACGCGTCCGCCTGCGCGATGTCCAGCCGCTTGGTCATGTAATAGACCAGCAGTGCGCGCATGCCGTAGAAGGAAAACCGCTCCCAGGTCTCGCTGAGGAACAGCACGCTAAGTCCGAGCGGATGCCCCATGAATTCGCGCTGGGATGAGCGGGTTTGCATGGTTCAGCGCTCTCCCGCCACCGTTGGCGTCAGGCAGGTGTTCGCGCCCGACATGATCTGCTGTACGAGGTTCTGCAGGATGCGCGCATCCTGCGCGTCGAGTTCGTCGCCCTCCATGCCGCGAAAATGATGATGAAACGAACTTACGGCAGCAGCACGGTTATCCAGCGAATAGCCGATGGCGGCCAGCGCCATCCACGGATCGAACGTGGGGGGCGCATCGCACAGCGCGCCGCGCGGCCACAGGCCGAAACCGTTCGCGGCCAGCTGCTGCCATGGAAACAACGGGCCCGGGTCGACCTTGCGGCCAGGGGCAAGGTCTTCGTGACCGATGATCTGCGTGGGCGGAATGCGCCAGCGCGTGGTGAGATCGGTCAGCAAGCGCAACAGCGCATCGATCTGCGGCTGGGCGAACGCGCTGTGGCCATCGTTATCCAGCTCGATGCCGATGGAGGCGGAATTGACGTCGGTGATGGTGCCCCAGCGTCCCTGCCCCGCCTGCCAGGCACGCCGCTCATCCGCCACCAGCTGGTAGATATGGCCGTCGCTGCCAATCAGGTAGTGCGCGCTGACCGGGCCACCGCTGTTGCTGCTGCGTAGCGTTTCCAGGCTCTGCTGCACGGATTGCTGCTCGGTGTAATGCAGCACGATCAATACCGGACGGCGCGCATCGTAGTTGGGTGAAGCCACCCAGGTGGCCAGTGGATTGCGTGGCGGCGCATGTGCGCAAGCAGCCAGCAGCAACACGCCTATCAGCGCGGCCATGCGGAAGAATTTGCGATGGATGAACGTCATGCTCAATGGTCCAGGAACGGTGCGGCAATCGCCAGCACGGTACGGTAAGGCTCCGGCGCATTGCGATTGCTGAGCAGGATCACCGTAAGCTGCTGCTTTGGCCAGCGCACGATCACGTTGCGGAAACCGATGCTCTCGCCGGAATGCCAAAGCGTATCGCCGGTGATGCGCCACCCGAAACCATAGTCCGCCTGATAGGACTCGCCCACCACTTTCGCATGCGCGCTGAAGGCCAGCTTGCGCGAGGCATCGCTCAGCAGGCGGTTGTCGTAAAGCGCCGCATCCCACTTGGCCAGATCGTCGACACTGGCGTAGATGCCGCCATCGCCACGCGTTGCGCTGGTGAGATCCTGGTCGGTCAGCTGCCACTTGCCATCGATGTTGCTGTAACCGTAGGCGCGGTTCGACACCGTCCTCGCGTCATGCACATAGAGCAGCGTGTGATCCATATGCAGCGGCGCGAAGATGCGCTGCTTAAGGAAATCCTGCAGGCTCATGCCGGAGGCCTTCTCCACCACCAAACCCAGCAACACATAGCCGGTATTGCTGTAACGATACGCCGTGCCGGGCGAAAAATAGGTGCGCGTGGTGGCGCTGATCATGCGCAGCACGTCGCTATCGTTGAGCTGGCGGGTGGTACCGGGAGGGATCAAGTCTTCGTAATCGAGCAAGCCACCGGTATGGCTTAGCAGTTCGCGCAACGTTACCTGATCCGCAAAGGGCGGCAGCGTAGGCAGCCAATGGCGAATGGAATCGTCGAGTTTCAATTTGCCGTCTTCCACCAGCAATAGCACGGCGGCGGCCGTGAACTGCTTGCTGACCGAGGCCAAACGATAATCGGTGGCAGGCGCGGCGGCGATATGGTGTTCCAGGTCCGCCATGCCATAGCCCCGGCGCAGCAGAATCTTGCCGTGCTTGATCACCAGCAGCGACGCGCCGGGTACGTTGCCGGTATAAGGCTGCATCAGCCGGTCGGCGTTATGGATGGCGCCGGCGCTCGATGCATGCGTCAGGCCAGTGGCAAAGAACAAGGTCATGAGCAAGACGGCGAATCGGCGCGTATCACTATGCGAGGCTTTCATGGGCAGGCTCCGATCCGCTCAAAATGCAGGTCTTCATAGTCGGAACTGAAATCGCCCTGTGGGTCGAGCTTGGCCATGGTCAAGGAAACCGGCTGGCCGGAAGCGGCCGGATGGAAATCGAGCCAGGCATCGGGCGATACGCTACGGTCATCCCAGCGCACAAGATAACGCTTGCCCAGGCGCCGCACCTCGCCGCTGAAACGGGGCGACTTGGTCGACGCCAGATGCATGCGATCGCCACGCGTGCAAAGCAGGATCTCGCCGAACCAGGGATCGCGGTAACGACCGGTCCAGTTTGCCAGTGCGGCGACCTCGGCCAGTTTCGCCGCTGCGCTATCCGGCACCGCGGCGTGGGCGCGCTGCTCCTTGCCGGCATGCTCTACGGCATCGGCATACCACGCCACACCGCGTGTGTCGCCCGGTGTCGTAAAGTGCTTCAGCAGCACCTCGCTCAGCACGGTGCGTGCATCTTCCGCTTCGCCATTAATCATGAACACGAAACCGCTCTGCCGATCGGGCAACAGCATCAGTTCGGAATACATGCCATTCAAGGTGCCGGTATGCCATACCGTCCACACGCCATCGGCGTCGGCCATGCGCCAGCCGTAGCCGTAGGCCATGACGTGGGCGTGATCCCAGCTCTGGCGTTGTTCGGATACCGGGATCAGCATCTGCGGCGATTGCAGCACGCGCCGCTGCTGTGCCGATAGCCATTGCAGTTGCGCCGGCGTAGGCGCCAGCCAGTTGCGTGCCCAGCGCAGCATATCGTCGAGGTCGCAGCGAATGCCGCCGGCCGGCGCGGACGTCATCACCGACGCAAGCGAAGCATCGTGCAACGGGATATTGCGACCGTCTTCGCGAGCATGCGGCTGCGCCACATTGCCACTGCCCTCGCCCACCACGCAGCGAGAAAGACCCAGCGGTTCGAATACTTCGCGGTGCATCAGGGTTTCATACGGCGCGCCGCCCGCAGCGGCAGCGACTTCGCCTGCTACTACGTACAGCAGGTTGTCGTACTGGTATTTGGAACGGAAGCTGTAACCCGGCTTGATGAAGCGCAAGCTGTGGACGATGTCGGCACGCGTGAAGTCGTTGGGCTCCGGCCACAGCATCAGATCGCCGCCGCCTTCGGGCAAACCGCTGGAATGCGTCAGCAGGTCGGCTACCCGCATGTTGGTGGTCACCCACGCGTCGTACATGCGGAAATCCGGCAAGTACTTAGTGACCGGATCGTCCCAATGCAATTTGCCTTGGTCGACCAGGCGTGCGAGCAAGGCGGTGGTCATCGCCTTGCTGTTGGAGGCGATCTTGAATTGGGTTTGTGTGGTGATGTGTTGACCTGAGCCGGCCACGGTTTCGCCGCGTGTGGCGGTGTAGACGACTTTGCCATGCTCGATCACGCCGACGGCGATACCCGGCAGGTGATAGCGGGCCATGATGGCGTTGATGATGGTGTCGTAGGGGTTGGGGGATTGTGCTGCGATGGGAGGCGCGATCAGGCCAAGTGCAAGCAATGCCAAGCCTGTGCTCAGTCTCTTTAGCGATGGTTTCCGTAGCCAAGCGGAACGAGAAATCTGTTTTGCCATACCCCTCCATCCTGCCTCGCCGTCATTCCGGCGAACGCCGGAATCCAGTGTAAATATGCGTCCGAAGGACACCACATAAGGTTTTGAGTGCTTCGCACAACATATTAAAACTGGATTCCGGCGTTCGCCGGAATGACGGTGAGGTATTTATTTTAGTCGTTCGTCAGAAGGGGGTGGCGCCGATTCACGGCTGAGCCTGATCCCGCGCTCCCTGCTCCACCTCACCCCACACACGCAACAAATTCCCGCCCCACAATTTGGCGATATCCGCATCACTGAACCCACGCTTGCGCAACACAGCCGTGACATTGCGCGTCTCGCTCGCATCCATCCATCCAGTAATACCCCCTCCCCCATCGAAATCCGACGCAATGCCGACGTGATCGATGCCAGCCACCTTCACCACGTGCTGGATCTGGCCGGCGAAATCATCCAGGGTCGGCAAGGGATGATTTTTTTCGATTTCCACCATGCCCTTGGCCATCGCCGGCAGATAATCGTGCTTGTCGCTGTCGTACTCGGCATCGCCGTTGGCCTTGGCCACGGCTTGCTGCAAGGCCTTCTCGGCAGCTTCGCGTGCAGGATCGTGCTTCAGGAATTCCTTGTACGCCACCACCTGGATCACGCCACCCTTGGCGGCAATCGCACGCAATAGATCGTCCGGCAGATTGCGGGGATGATCGAGCACGGCGCGCGCACCGGAATGCGAGGCGATGATGGGTGCCTTCGAGTAACGCAAGGCATCCTGCACGCAACGGTCCGAGGCGTGCGAGATATCCACCATCATGCCGAGCTGGTTGGCGCGTTCCACCACCTGCCGGCCGAACGCCGTCATGCCGTGATCGTCCGCGCTGTTCATCGCTGGCTCGCCGTGCTTGGCGTCGGGCAAGGAGCTGCTGCACAAATCGTTATTGCCGACATGCACCAGCCCCACGTAGCGCGCACCACGGTCGTAAGCGGCATCGAGACGGTGCAGATCATGGCCTAGCGAGTAGCTGTTCTCGATGCCGATCATCGCCGACAGCAAACCGGCGCGGTGGTTGGCCATCACTTGCGTGGACGTGGTGGCGAGCCGGATACGATCGGGATACTGCATCAGCATGCGACCGATGCCGTCGTATTTTTCCTCCGCCTGGGCAACCGCCTTGGCGTAGCCTTCGGCGGTGAGCGGGCCTTGCGGCACCCAGATCACGAAGAAGGCTGCGTTGAGCCCGCCGCGTTCCATCTTGCCCAGGTCGACCAGCAGCGGCGTGTTCTTGCCCACGTCGAAACGCGGCTCGCGCATATAGGTGAACGGGATATCGACATGGGTATCGAGGGTGATCGGCGGATCGCCGGCTTGCGCGGCGCCAACGGCCATTCCCAGGGCGAGCAGTGCGATGGATAGCATGCGGTGATCCGGTGATGCGGCGGTTTCAAAAAAACGGCCCGGCGACATGCGCGGGCCGGGGAGGTCAAAAATCCAAAGCCATCATCAATTGCACATAGCGCGGCGGCTGGAAAATCAACGGTTGCAGGAAGGTGCTGCTGATGTCCGAGGAAATGCTGGTCTGCA
Source organism: Dyella sp. (assembly GCF_051954575.1). GTDB lineage: Bacteria > Pseudomonadota > Gammaproteobacteria > Xanthomonadales > Rhodanobacteraceae > Dyella_B. The sequence continues at coordinate 5,554 of NZ_JBQCHP010000046.1, forward strand.
TGTTCTGGTCCACCTGCACCGTGCGTTGCTGATTGAACAGGTTGAACGCCGTGAGCTTGATGCGCAGGTTACCGCCATAGAATGGATGCAGGTAGGTAAGGCTGGCATCGACCGTATACGTCCATGGCAGGCGGCCATAGTTGCCGCGGCTTACTTCGCGATAGACGCGTTGCTCGGACGGATACGGTACGGGGTTGCCGCTTGCATCGACTTGTCCGGGGATAAAACCGCATTTGTCCACGCAAATGTAATAGCTGTAGTAGTTGGTGGCATCGAACGGGTTGCCCACGCCGTAGCTGGTGATCGGCCCGCCGGAGGCGAGATTGAGATCGGCGCCCAGTTGCCAGTGCGGCGTCAACGCATAGGTGCCGCGCGCTTTAAGTTGATGGCGGCGATCGTTGGGCAGAAAGCCGTTGGCGAGATTCACATAAGGGTTGTCCCAGTTCTCGGTGCGGCCGGTGTCGGCAAAGTCGGTATCGGAATTGACCGGGCCTTCCGCGTTGCCGCGGTTCCAGGAAATCGTGTACGAAACGTTGAGCGCCCATTTCTCGTCCCACGCGCGATCGACCTGGAACTCCATGGCAGCGTAGGAGCGCCTGGGCTTTACCCAACCGCGCTGCCCCAGGTATTTGCCATCAGCGTCATACATCGCCCAGCCGTACTTGGAGGTGTCGATGGTGATCCAGCCATCGGCCTTGCCGGTGCAATGCGTATCGCCCCACACCGTCACGTTCTTGCCCGGGTTGGCCATCACCCAGCCCACGTAGCCGTCGCCGCCGCATTGCGGCGTGGCGCTGATCTGCATGTCGTCGATCGCGTTGTGCATGCGCCGATAAATGCCGCGCACACCCCATGACCATTGCGGGGTAAGCAACTGCTGGAAACCGAGGATGGCCTCGTCCTGGTATACCGGATCCATGTTCCTGGACACTTCGGAGCGGAAATCGCCCACCGTGCCGTTGCCCTGCGACTCATCGACGGCCCCGAGCTGTGGGCCGAGCTTGGGTATCACATAAGGCACGCCGTTGAGGGTGAGCGTATCCCAGCCACCGAAGGCGTAATAAGTGCGGCGATCGAGCAAGCCGCCGGCCTGCTTGATGTTGATCACGTTCGCCACCGGCAGGTAGTAGCGGCCGAGATTGCCGAACAGCTTCATGCTGGCGTCGCCACGTACATCCCAGGAGAACCCAAGGCGTGGCGCGATCTGCTTGGTGATCTTGATATAGCTGGCGCCGTTGGCCGCCTCGTTGTTGAAGCTGTCGTTGCGCACGCCGGCGTTGATGACCAGGTTCGGCGTGACCGACCAGTTGTCTTCCAGGTACACCGCCGAATTGATACTGGGAAAGGTGCCGGCAATCACGTACTGGCGCGCGCGCACATAGCCGTCGTAGCCGGGCGGCACCACGCCGCCATTGGGAATGCTGCTGCCGGGCGAGGCGGCATAGACGTTGTAGTAGTAGCCATCGGGGCCGGCGTAGTGCTGCGCGTACACCGATACGTTCTTCTCGTGGTCGTAGCCGAAGCGCAGCAGATGGCTGCCGAGTGTCCACTCGAAGTCGGCGCGATACTGCGTGCGCGTATCGGTGCGTGCATACACGGTGGAGCTGGTGGTGCAGCCCAATGCTGCGCCGGGCGGATACTCGGCCAGGATGTCGTTGGTGGCGACCACGCGATTGCAGGCCTCATCCAGCTGCGACACGGTATTGGCCATGCGCTGGTTGCGGCCGAACATCAGCTTCATAGAAAAATCGTTGGTGAGATAGCTGCTCCAGGTCAGCGCCCAGTTGCGGCCACCGGTCTGGTTGTGCACCACATTACTGCGCTTGCCGCGCGTGTCGCTGCCGTAGTCGTATTCGTAGACATCGGCGGTGTCGCGATCCCTGTCGGAGAACGCCATCAGCGACAAGGTGTTCTTGTCGGTGATGTTCCAGTCGATGGTGGCGCCCCAGAAACCGTTGTTGTCATGATGGTCGTTCATCACCTCGCCAAGATCGTCCGTGCTGTTGTACGGATGCTGGCGCCGCTCGTACATGGCGAAGAAAAACAGCTTGTCCTTGATGATGGGGCCGGAGGCCCACAGGTTGGTCTTGTACAGCGACTCGCCATCGCGGTCGGCAGTAATGTAGCGATTGCCGCTGGCGTCGTAGCGGTTCTGCGCGGCGGAGCGCCAGTCGTCCGGCTCGATGGTTTCGGTGATGCCGTACTTGAACGTATTGGTGCCCGAGCGCGCCACCGCGTTGACCACGCCACCGGTGGTGCGGCCGAACTGCACCGAATAGCCGCCCGTTTTCACCTGGAATTCCTGGTAGAAATCGAACGGCGCCTCGGAGAAACCGTTGCGGTTATAGAAATCGGTGACGTTGAGGCCGTTTACGTAGAACGCGTTCTCGGCAATCGACGAACCGCCGAAGGAAATGCCGCCGAAGCCGGCGTTGCCCTTGACCACGCCGGGTGCAAGTTGCACCACCGAGGCCACGTTCTGTTCCACCGGCAAGCGCAGCAATTGCGCATGGGTGAGGTTGGTCGCCGACTCCGTCGATGTGACATCGATCACCGGCAAGATGCTGCCTGCCACGTTGACGGTGCCCAGCTCCTTCACATTGGGCTGCGTGCCCACATCGATGGTAGTGGTGTTGCCCAGGGACACCGTGACATCTCTCGTTTCGCCCAGTGTCTTGCCCGCGCTGCTGGCGGTAAGCGTGTACTGGCCTACCGGCAGGAAGGGAAAGCGATAGTTGCCGTGCTCGTCCGCGACGATGGTGCGCGTCAAGCCGGTAGCCGTATTGGTGATGGTGACCGTGGCATTGGCCTGGGTATGCCCCACCACCGCACCGTCGTTGTTGCCTGCCATCGCCTGCGCCGACAAGCCAAGGCCAATGGCCACCGCCAGCACAGTCTTGAGGAAATATCCCCTGTTGCCCATATACCCTGACTCCCGATGGATGCGTTAGCAGTGTTGATGAATGGACCTGATCAGCTTCGAACCTCGATTAAGACGTTTACTTCGCGCTTGTCGTCCCGGCGAACGCCTGGGTGAAGAGCTTTACGAACTTGCGTTTTCCTGCACCAGCTTCCATGCAAAGTCGTAATGCCACTGGTCGTAGTAGAGGTTGCCGCCACGCCACTCGACTTCGCCCCGTTGCGAATCCACGGTGTCGGAACGAAAGAACTGTTTGGCCGGCACCAACGGCTGGCCGTAATCGCTGTTGAAGGCGATGCGGTAAGCATCCAGTCCGCCGAGATAGAACCATTCCAGCGCTGCGTCATCGGATGGTTTTGGATGCAGCCGCCCGAACGTGACATCCACCGGCACCCAGCCATAAGGTTCGAGATAAAGCTCGCCCCAGTCGTGGATGTCGTTGTAATCGCCCTCGGCGAAGATCGCGCCGGATTGCCAGCGCGCGGGAATGCCGTTCATGCGCAGCAAGGTGATCAACAGCAACGTCTGCTGCCCACAATCGCCGTGGCCTGCATGTAGCGTGTAATCGCTGATGTTGCCGATGGTGGAATATTCGCGCGCGCCGGCCCATGGAATCTCGTCCACCGCGGCGAACAGTTTCTGGGCGATGCGATAGGGGTTCTGCTCGTTCCCCACCACTTGCCGCGAGAACAGGCGCAGCGGCTCAGTGAACGTGATATGCGGCGGGCGTTCGTCCACATACGGCTTCAGTTCCGGCGTAAGTGCTGCAGGCACCACTTTGGCCGGATCGATCGGGTGATATTGCGCATAGATGGTGAGCTCATAAGTCACCGAGAACGTGGTGGGCTTGCCGGCCTGCGCCGGCTTTTCGAAGTAAATCGTGCGTTGCGGTGTCGTGTCCGGTGCGATCTGATGCTGCGCCGGTTCGCTGCTCACGTAGCGGATGTCTTGCTGCTGCCCAGGCAATGCGCGCGGATACGGAATCCACGCGCGAAGGGTCTGTCCGGCGGGCACCGCATCGGCATCCACCTTCAACGTCTGGGTAATACGCACGCGATGCGGCGCCACGCTGGTGCGCTGTTCGGCCAGCGCCTGCTGGCGTACGGTGCGGTGATGATCGCCCAGTACCTCCAGCGGACTGTCGTCGAACGGTGTGGGATGGGCACGCCGCGCAGCAGCTTCGGCGCTCAGGCGAAACAGGTTGGACGAATCGCGCTTGAAATACAGCACGCGGCCATCGATCACCATGCGTTCAAGCAGGCCTTGGTCGTCCCAGCGCGTGAATTCGTCGTCGCGCAGATCGGGAATCTGCTTGCGCAGGCGCGACTTGATGGCATCGGCATCCAGCGTGAAGTCGAGCAGGATGCGGCGCATGCGTTCGCGTTGGAATAGCCATGCATCACGTGCGGCAGCGTCCAGCCTCGGTTGCGCCAAAGCCTGGTCGATGGCCGCATTGGCCGCCTTGAACTGCCCCGCGTCGACCATTCGGCTTACGTCGTCCAACGTGCCGGCTGCCACCGCCCAGGATGCCATCAACATGGCCAGCGCCATCACCAGGCGAAACCGGCACGGCATGGTCTTGCATGTACTGCCCGACGCCACCTGCATGAGAAGACTCCCGCCGCGCCCCGGCAGGTTGTGTAACACGCTTGCAATCGGCGGTCAATAATTTATTCTTTGACTAGGCGAGTTAGGGAATAAATATTTTTCGTCGACAGCCCTGGGCTCCAAGGTGGCGTCACGCCGCCGGTTCCGGGCAGGAAGGAGAGAGGGTGTTTGCTTCAGCCTGGTCAGCTTTCGCCGCCACGGCGTGCCTCGCCGCACGATCCTGCGGTGACGCGCAAGCGCTGCGCGCGCGTCGTTTCATTGGAAAATACCCGCCGGCTATCCGGCCGCGCAGGAGAGAAACGATGGCCCGCAGCATGTCCCTCTTCGCCATTGTTCTCGCACTGGCACTGTCGCCGCTATCCATGCGCGCCGCGGATACGCTGCCGATTCCTCCGCACGGTGTGCCGGGCATCAGCGACGCGCAACTGAGCCCTGATTTCTGGATCGGCCTGCAAGCGCATCCCGATCAGCCCATCTTGAGCCGCGCCGACATCGATGCGCAGAACGCCAGGCTGCTGGCGCAAGATTCCACCATGCACGACCTGGCCGCCCTGCCCGCCAGCTTGCCGCGTGCGCAGGTGACGGCCTGGATCGAGCGCATGTCCAAACGCCCCGAGCGCAGCTTGTACGACGTGCACGGCCAACCTGTTCCCGCCAGCACGCTGGACAGCCTGGTCAACGACGTGGCGCTCGACACCATTCCCGCGCAGCAAACCGTGCGCTATGGCCTGGTGGTGCAACGCGCCGCACTGCGCAGCTTTCCCACCACGCTACGCGTCTTCAGCCATCGCGGCGACACCGATATCGACCGTTTCCAGGAAAGCGCGGAATTTCCCGGCACGCCGGTGGCGATCATCCATACCAGCCGCGACGGCCAATGGCTGTTCGTGCTGAGCCCGCGTTACGCGGCCTGGATGCAGCGGCAATCCGTGGCGATGGCGCCGAAGGATGTGGTACTCGGCTACGCGGCGAAAAAACCGTATCGCATCGTCACCGGCGATAGCGTCCGCACCGTGTTCACGCCTGAACAACTGGCGGTATCGCAACTGCAACTGGACATGGGCACGCGCGTACCGCTGCTGCAAGGCTTGCCGCCCGAGCAGCCGGTCAACGGCCAGACCGCGTATGCCGCGCACGTCTTGCAATTGCCGGTACGCAAGGACGATGGCAGCCTTGAACTGGTGCCCGCGCTATTGCAGAAAAACACCGACACCGCCGCCGACTACCTGCCGCTGACGCCACGCCAGCTGATCACGCAGGCGTTCAAGTTTCTCGGCGAGCGCTATGGTTGGGGTCACTCCTATGACGGGCGCGATTGCTCCGGTTTCGTCTCCGACGTCTATCGCAGCATGGGCGTACAAATGCCGCGCAACACCGGCGACCAGGCCAAGAGCCCCGCCCTGCCGCATCGCCTGTTCACCGACGCCGACAACCACGAGGCACGCCTTAAAGCGGCGCTGCAATTGCAGCGTGGCGACCTGGTCTACATTCCTGGTCACGTGATGATGGTGCTGGGCCAATGGCAGGGGCAGCCATGGGTGATCCACGATGTGGGCAGCATCAGCTATCGCAAGCCCGACGGCACGGTGGCCGAGATCAATCTCAACTCCGTCTCCGTCACGCCCCTGCTGCCGCTGCTGTACGGCAAGGACGGCAAGGACGGCAAGGACGGCAGCAGCTTTATCGATCACATGACCAGTATTGTGTATCTGGGTGAACCTCAGCGCGAAAACGCAGCCGTGCATGCGCGGGCCTCCAAATAGTGCGACTTACCGAATCACATAGACGCCGCAACCCATGAAAATCACCAACATCCAATTCGGCATGCTGCGGGTACCGCTGAAGACCCCGTTCAAGACGGCGCTACGCACCGTCAACCAGGTGGACGACATCGTAGTGATGATCACCACCGATACCGGCCACACCGGTTATGGCGAAGCGCCTGCCACCGCGGTGATCACCGGTGACACGCATGGCTCCATCATCGATGCGATCCGTCACTACATCGCCCCGCGCCTGATCGGCCAGGACATCGCCGACCTCAATCGCCTCACCCAGCTGGTGCAGTCGTCGATGGAGAAGAATTCCAGCGCCAAGGCAGCGGTGGAAATCGCGCTGTACGACCTGTGGGGACAGCTGTATAACGCGCCGCTCTACAAGCTTCTGGGTGGTGGCGATCCGGTGATCACCACCGACATCACCATCAGCGTGGATTACATCGACAAGATGGTGGCCGATGCCATCAGCGCAGTGGATCGCGGCTTCGGTTCGCTGAAGATCAAGGTGGGCAAGGACATCGGCGTGGACATCGAACGGGTCAAGGCCATCTACGCCGCCGTCGAAGGCCGCGCGCTGCTGCGCCTGGATGCAAACCAGGGCTGGACCGCCAAGCAGGCCGTCTACGCGCTGCACACGCTGGAAGATGCCGGCGTGAAGCTGGAACTGGTCGAGCAGCCGGTCAAGGCGCGCGACCTGGCCGGCATGCGCTACGTCACCGAGCGCGTGCATACGCCAGTGATGGCCGACGAAAGCGTGTTCGGGCCGATGGAAGTGATCGAACTGATCCGCCTGCGCGCCGCCGACATCATCAATATCAAGCTGATGAAAACCGGCGGCATCTCCAACGCCATCCGCATTGCCGACATCGCCGCCATGCACAACGTGGAATGCATGATCGGCTGCATGCTCGAATCGGCAATCAGCGTGGCCGCCGCCGTACACGTGGCGGTGGCCAGAGCCGATGTAATCACCAAGGTGGATCTGGATGGCCCGTCGCTGTGCCAATACAACCCGGTGGAAGGCGGCGTGATTTTCAACGAAGCGGAAATTTCCGTCACCGATGCACCGGGCTTGGGGATCCGCGAGATCCGCAACCTTGTCACTGAAGCCGCGGCCTGACATGTCGCCCCTGATCAAGATCCGTTCCGAGCGTGACCAGATGTCGGCGGTGGAGCGCCGCATCGCGGATTTCATCCTCGACAATGCGCAACTGCTGCGCGACTACTCCTCGCAGCAGTTGGCCAATGCCTTGGGCATCAGCCAGTCCAGCGTGGTGAAGTTCACGCAGAAACTGGGCTTCAAGGGCTACCCGGATCTGAAATATTCCGTTGGTGAAGCGATTGCTCGCGCCCTCAACGGCGACAGCGAGGAAGCTGCCACCCGCAGCAACGGCGACACTGAAGAATCGCTTGCCGGCAACCTGTGGTGGCTGAAATCCGAGGCCGAGGAAGCCACCCGGCTGATCAATCCGCCGCAGGCATTGCTCGCCGTTACCGAAGCCATCGGCCACGCCGGCGACAGCGGCAAGGTATTCGTCATCGGCCTGGGCGAGGACGACGTCCATGCGCGAAGTTTCGCGCTAAAGCTGTCCTTGCTCGGCATGCTTACCGTGCACAACTTCGATACCGCGAGAATGATCGCCAACGCATCGGCGGCAGGCCCTGATGATGTATTGGTGGTGTTCTCCGAACATGGTAACCACCCTGCCCTGTGCAAGATCAGCCGCTACTTCCACGAACGCCGCGGCCGCGTGATCAGCGTGACCCGCCACACCGCCAATCCCTTGCGCGCGCTGGCCGATATGGCCTTGCTGGTCTCGGCACATGACGATAGGCCGTATATCCAGTCGTTGCTTTATCAATCGGCCTTGCAGCATTTGCTGGATGGTGTCTTCGTGCGGCTATGCGAAGCCGATGCCGTGCGACGCACGCGGTGGATGGCGAATCTGGAACGCATACAGCAAGTGCTGGAGCCTTGAATGGATGGCGATGCTCGCGGAATACGTTCCCTCCCCTGCTTGCAGGGGAGGGTTAGGGTGGGGTGCGAGCGTAGCGAGCGGCAGGAAGCCGATATCGCAGCAAGGTACATCTTCTTACCGGCAAAAAGATCATGGAGCAATTTGGCTACGCGCTAAAGCCCAAGCAACCCCACCCCAGCCCTCCCCTGCTACCGCAGGGGAGGGAGCAGATCACGGCATGCATGGCGTCAGTAGCCTATGTCAGCGTCATGCGCCTAATGCAAAGCTGATCGCACGTTGCAAATAAAAAAAAGGACACGCATCCCCCATGCAAACCCAGCACTTCGATGCCGTCATCATCGGCGCCGGCATGGCCGGCACCTCGGCCGCATGGTTCCTTGCACCCTATGCGCGCGTGCTGTTGCTGGAACGCGAAGCGTGGCCCGGCATGCATGCAACGGGTCGCTCGGCAGCGTTGTTCAGTGAAACCTACGGCTCCGCCCAGGTACGCGCACTCTCGCGCGCCACGCGTCCGTTCCTGGAAAAGCCGCCAGCCGGCTTTACCGAACATCCCCTGCTTTCACCACGCGGCACGCTGATGATCGGCAGCGCGGAGCAAACCGAACAAATCCACGCCCAGTACCAAACCATGGCGCCGCATACGCGCGACCTGCGTCTGCTCGATGCAGCCAGCGTGCAAGCCATGGTCCCGGTGCTCAAGCCCGAGGCCGCGCAATCGGCCCTGTTCGAACCGGGCGCCGCCGATATCGACGTCAACGCACTGCACCAGGGTTTCCTTCGTGGCTTGCGCGAACAAGGTGGCCGTATGCTGACCGGCATCGACATCAAGGCCATCGAGCGCACGCAAGGCGCATGGGAACTCCATGGCGGCGATACCCTGTTTCGTGCACCGCTGCTGCTCAATGCGGCAGGCGCATGGGCCGACGATGTCGCACGGCTCGCCGGCGTAAAACCGCTCGGCCTGCAAGCCAGGCGACGCACCGCCTTCCTGTTCGAGCCGCCCGCAGGCATCGATACCGCGCACTGGCCGTTCGTGATGGATATCGGCGAAACCTTCTATTTCAAACCCGACGCCGGCCTGCTGCTTGGCTCACCCGCCAATGCCGACGACGTGCATCCGCATGACGTGCAACCGGAAGACTTCGATATCGCGCTGGGCATCGATCGCATCGAAGAAGCCACCACGCTGACCATCCGTCGACCGACGCGCAGCTGGGCCGGCCTGCGTACGTTCGCCGCTGACGGCAACCTGGTTGGCGGTTTCGCTCCTGATGCGGAAGGCTTCTTCTGGATCGCCGCGCAAGGCGGCTACGGCATCCAGACCAGCGCGGCGATGGGCGAAAGTTGTGCGCATCTGGTTCTTGGCCGGCCGCTGCCGATGCATCTGCAGGATGCCGGCATATCGTCGGCGCTGTTGGCGCCGAGACTTCACGACCCGTCGCAGTGAGAGCCGCAGATCATTTCTGGTTGACGAGCTTCTCGAGCGCCAACGTTCGCTTGATCAAGTCATCCA
>NZ_JBQCHP010000047.1:0-25732 GCF_051954575.1 Dyella sp.
TTCACCGCACGTTATGGTTCCATCGTTTTGGCGTGTCGGTGCAGGTTGAGTGACCGTCTGAAAAAACGCGGTGGCTAATCGTGGGTGGCATACCGTGCGGCCCCAACGTTTTGAAATCAATGAAGGGGTGACGTCCAGAAGGCCCGCAGGCCGTACCCCGCGGCTTGAACAGACGGCCAGTCTGCCCTGCGCCGCGCGAGACACCCTGCGAGCCTTCTGGACGTCATGCCGGGTACATGGAATAGATCAGAGCATCCCTAGCATCTCCTCTTCCATGCAGCGGGGTCAATGCGCACATGAAAACGCCCCGCAGCGAACTGCGGGGCGTTCTGGTTGGCATGACCGCCGCGACCGTGCAGCCGCGGCAGGGGTTCGACGCTTAGTGGAACGACGCGCCGAAGGTCACCATGAAAGTGCGCTCTTCCAGCACCGAGTAGTACGGCGCGGACGGGAACAGCACTACGCCGTTGACGTCTTTGAGATTCGTCGGGTTGGAGGCCAGGAACGCGCCGACGTTGCTCGCATAGGTAAGCGCCTTGCGGTCGCCCAGGTTGTAGACGTTGACCTTGATGTACGGCTTATGCACGAAGCTGCCAAAATCGGGGAAGTTCCAGCCGGCGTTGAAGTCGAACGTGGTGTAGCCGCCCACTTTTTCCGTGTTGGACCAGTCGCCCCACTGGCTGCCCGTGTACTTGGCGTTCAACTGCGCCCAGAACGGGCCGTGGTTGTAGTTCAAGGACGCGTACGCCACGTTCTTCGGCGTGGAGATCATGGTCTTGCCGCGGGTGTAGAAGATGCCGTCACCCAGCGTGTTCATGTTGTCCTGCAAGCGAGCCTGCGTGTAGGTGTACGAACCGTACGCGGTGAAATCATCGGTGATCTTGTAGCTGGCCTCGGCATACATGCCGCGCACATGCACGCGGCTGAGCGGCACGTACACCGTCAGACCCGTGTTCTGGTCGTAGCCGGAAACCTGTTTGTTGTGGAAGTTGGATGCGTATGCATCGACGTTCGCCGAGATCTTGTCACCATAGAAGCGCCAGCCCAGATCCGCCGTATCGGCCGTTTCCGGCTTCACCGCCACCGGATTCTTGCCGTAGTTGGCGAAGGCGTTGGACAGCACCGCACCATTGATCGGCGCACGGAAGGTGTGGCCGTAGCCGAAGTAGAACTGGTTCTGGTCGTTCAATTGATATTTGGCGCCGAAGGTCGGCGTGAAATCGTGGAAGGTCTGGCTGGTGTTGCCGCCGAACGCCGCGTTCTTGGTGCTGACTGCCAGCTTGCTGGTGAGCGAGCCGGTGGAACCGGGATACTCGTACATGAAGCCGTCACGCTTGGACCACACGTACGCGACGCTGCCGGTCAGCGTGATCTGATCGCTGGGCGTCCACGTATCGGTGATGAACGCCTTGGTGTTGGTGGTGGTGGTGTACTGGTCGTAGGTCTTCTGCACCACGCCGTTGGAGTAGCGGATCAGGCTGGCATTGTTGGCCCACACGTCCACCGGAATGCCCGTGGCGTAATTGATCGGAACGAACACCTGCCCCTGCGCCTGGCGCGGACGCTCGAACCACACGCCGTATTCCAGGGTGTTGTCCAGGCCGAAATCCTGGTTCAACTTGGCGATCACGCCAGGACGGAACGTGTAGGAGTAGCTGTACGAATTGACCAGCACGTTGGAGTACTTGTTGTCGATCTTGCCGTTGCCGTTGAGGTCGTAGTTCACGACCTTGAACAGCGGGTTGTTGGAACCCTTGCCGTTGTATTCGCTGAACGTGGTGCCCGAACCGCCGCCGCCTTCACCCCACTGGAAGTAAGGCACCACCGACAGATGCAGGTTGTCGGAAAGCTTGAATTCGCCGTCGAGGCTGGCCATGTAATTGACGAACGGATTCTGGTGCAAGCGGTAGTAGTTGTTGCTGGTCTGGCCCGGCGTATAGGTGCCCAGGTAACTCTGCTTGTAATCGGCCTGCGCCTGCGCCTTGGTCAGCGACTCGTAGTTGGTCTTGATTTCGCGGTTGTACTGCACCGAGGCGGAAATGGTGTTGTCGGCGTCGATGGTCCACACCGACTTGCCGTCAACCTTGGTCACGTTCGAATGACCGGGACCGCGCCACAGGTTCACCGAGTTGTCCGAATACGAAACCCAGGAACGCACCGGGCCGAGATCGCCGGTGTTCAGGCGGAAGAAGGTGCGGCGATAGCTGTGGGTACCGAACGACTGGCTGAAATCCACGCCGCCCTGGTGCGACGGATCCAGCGTCACCCACGCGATCGAACCGCCGGCCGCGCCGGGAATCGGCATGTCGTTGTCCGGATAACCCTGCTGCACGGTGATGTCACCCATGTTCTCGGTGTCGCCGTACTCGGTCGGGTAGATCTTGTAGTTGCCGCTGTCGTTGATCGGCGCGCCGTTCACGGTGACGCCGATTTCGTCGAGCGTGTAGCCGCGGATGCTGGCGGTGCCGTCGTTGAGGCCGGTGAAGTCATCGGTCGCGGTCACCGCGCCCGGGATGCTGGCGATGGCCTGCACGAAGGTGGCGCCGGGCGCCGACTTGACGATCGCATCGCGCGAAATGGTGGACACCGCCTTGGGCGCTTCCTGCACCGACATCAGGCCACCGCCGAGCGCCAGCGACTGAGCCCGCACCTGCACCGCGCTCATCTGCTGCACGCCGCGCTTGGTGGCCGTGTCATTGGTGGTGTTCGACGTGGTCGACACCGAGGCGCGTTGCTGCACATTCGTCGCCTGCGTCTGATCGGCCGCTGTCTGCGCGAGCGCAGCACCCACGGTGAGGTAACAAGCCAAAGCAATCGCTGCGGAAAGATGCGTTCGTTTCATGAAGAGCCCCGTAGTCCGGTTATTGATTTCGAGATTTTTTAGGCATCGCTTTCGATGACCGCTCTAACGTCTCTCGCCAACCACGACATCAGCCAGGCTTCCTGCCCCGTGCAACGCTGGTGATCCATCGACACAAAAAAGGCTCAGGCTCATGGACTGCGTGAGCCGTGCGGCCTTTTTTGGAACCCCTAGGTTTTGGTTTTTTTCGGCGGGACGAGAAGAGCTCCGCCCTCTGTGACACAACCCTGGAAGATACCTGTGTAAGCTGATCCGTACTTTGTGCTGAGTGGTTCGCGGGCACTCAACTGAGAAGAAAGCGGTCACGTATCCTTAGCGATACCTTAGCACAATCGCATATTTCCTTTACACGAACTTTACAGCCGCATCTCAATCGTGGAGCTCGCGCACAACGGGTCCGCGCGCTGGCCGGCGCCGGCGCGCGCAGTCTTTATCTATCAAAATCAGGCCTGTGCTAGCGGACGGAGCAAGGGAAGCCGGGTTCAGGCGCCCTTGCCCAGGTAGCGGGCGCGCTTGGCTGGTTTCAGGCGGGCGAGGTCGAGCATCACCAGACCATCCACGCAGCCGGAAAAACCGGGGTCTTCGCCGAAGTCGAGGAATTGCACGCCTTCAGGTTCGACCAGATCCACGTACTGGCGGTAGAGCACCGGCAGGCTTACGCCCAAGGCATCCAGATGGTTGCGCAGCTTGCCCAATCCGCTGACCGGGTCCAGGCCTTCCAGTTCGCGGCGCACGCCTTCTAGCACATCGGCGGACACCTTGAACGGCTGGCGCGCCGATGCCAGCCCCGGCGCCCCGAAATAATGCTGATGCGCCGCCGCGATCCATTCGCGCGCCTGGCGCGGAAGGTTGACCGACATGCTCACCGGCCCGAACAGATAACGCAGCTCGGGGTGCCGCTGCAGATACAGGCCGATGCCCTGCCACAGCTGGTCCAGCGCACGCGAGCGCCAGTACGCCGGCGCGATGAAGCTGCGTCCGAGTTCCAGCCCTTGTGCCAGTCGCGATTCCAGTGCCGGCGAATAATTGAACAGACTGGCGGTGTAGAGGCCATTCATGCCGCGCTCGGCGATCAGCCGGCCGCCATGGCCCAGCCGATACGAACCGACGATGCGCAAGGCTTTCGGATCCCATAGCACCAAGTGTTCGTAATGTGCGTCGTAGGCATCCAGGTCGCGGCGCGTGTTGGTGCCCTCGCCCACCTTGCGGAAGGTGAGTTCGCGCAAGCGGCCGATTTCACGCAACGCGGCGCCATCGGTCTGCCCGCGCAGCACGATCAGCTGTTTGCCGTCGGCGAGATCGGCAAGCTTTTCGCTCTGCGCCAGTTCCTGCGCCACGCGATCCACCGATTCGGGATGCGCCAGCGCCACCTGACCGCCGAAGATCAAGCCACGGCGACGACCGATGCGGTACACATGCCGACGCATCAGGTCGGCTGCACGCTGCGCGTTGTCGCCGCTGCGCTTGCTCAGTTCGTCCGCGCCGACCAGCGCACCTACACTGAAGCCGATGCGGCTGACATGCGTGGCCACCGCTTCGCGCGGCAGCATGGCCGTGCTGAGCGGCTTGGCCAACATGGAAAGCCCATAGAAGATGGCCGAATTGCGCGCCGCCACGTGGATCGGCAGCACCGGTGTCTTGCTGCGCATGGCCAGGCGCGCGAAACCATCGGACCAGCGCGCATCGCGCACGCCTGCCGGCCCCATGCGGGAAACCTCGCCAGCCGGGAAGATGATCAAGGCCTCGCCACGATCCAGTGCACGGTAGATGTTGCGCATGCGCGAAGCCGCGCCACTACCGAAGACGTCCACCGGCAGCAGCAGCGGGCCCAGTTGCGGCACGGCCGCCAGCCAGTCGTTGCCGAGAATGCGCACGTCCTTGCGTACCGAGCCGACCAGGTCCAGCAAGGCCATCGCATCGAGCATGCCCAGCGGATGATTGGCGACGATCAGCACTGCGCCTTCCACGGGAATATGTTCCCGCTCGCGCTGCACGACGTGGTAACTGCAGCCCAGCAGGTCCAGCACCTGCTCGGCGAAATCGAACCCCTTGGTATCGGCAAGCCGATCGAGAACCCGATTGAAGCCTGCCTCATCGGCCAGTCGTCCCAGCATGCCGGCGACGGGCTTGCGGATCATCGGATGCTGCGCTAGCCATGGCAGACGTTCGGTGAGGGCCTGTTCAACGTGAAGCATGACCGCCTCCCTTTAATCCATGTAGCCGACGTAGTATGACAACTGCTTAGTCCATGTTGCCGACGTAGTGTGACAACTGCGAGAAATCACAGGGTCAAACGTATACGGAACGCAAGAATACACGAAGGGTCCTGGGCAAAGGCTTAAAAGCACGTTCAAGCCGACCGTGTCTTGCGATCTATCCCATTGATTTGATTCTGCTCGCCGCGATTAGGCTTGTCCTCGGCCGATCGTCATGCCGGCCGATGCGTTTAAAGCGTCAGATGCAGATACGCCGCAATGCCGCCCATGAACATCTGCACCGACAAGGCGATCAGCAGCATGCCCATCACGCGTTCCAGCGCGGTCAGCACGCTCTCACCGAGCCAGCGGAACAGGTAAGTGGAACTGAGCAGGATGATGGCCGTGGCCAGCCAGGCGCACAGCAGGGCAATCGCCCAATCGGCCGTACGCCCCGGCTGCGTGTTGGTAAGCAGCAGCAACGCGGCCATCGCCGAAGGGCCCGCCACGCCGGGAATCGCCATCGGCACGATAAACGGCTCGCCTTCGCCGGCCTGGCCGAAAATGCCCCCTTCGGCGGGAGGGAACACCATGCGGATGCCGATCAGGAACAGCACGATGCCGCCGGCGATACTGACCGACTCTTGCCGCAATTGCAGCAACTTCAAGATCAGCTGCCCGCCCATCAGGAACAACAGCAGCACGGCCAGCGCAATCAACAGCTCGCGCACCATCACCGCACGGCGCCGCTTGGGGGGCACATCTTTGAGCAGGGTCAGAAAAAGGGGAATATTGCCGAGCGGATCCATGATCAGGAACAGCAGGATCGCCGCCGACATGGTGGTCATCTGCGTTTCCATCGAATCCCCTTGGGTTAAGTCGGCTCGATCATGCAGTACGCAGATCGAGCACGCCACCGCGGGCGGCGGCAGCTTTCGCACTCAGCAGATAAACCACGGCCTCGGCAGTGCTGTCGGGCAGCGGATGCTGCATGGTGTCTTCGCCGAAGTAGGCGGTGCGGCGCAAGGTGGTACGCATCGGCGCGGGCAACAGTGCATGCACGCGCAACGCGCCCTCGTCATGCTCCTCATGCAGGATCGCGACGAAGCGTTCCAGTGCCGCCTTCGATACGCCATATGCGCCCCAATGCGCGCGACGCACCAGGTCGGGATTGTCCAGCACGAATATCGCGGCACTGTCCGGCGCCGCGGTGAGCAACGGCAGGCACGCTTGCATCAGCGCGAACGGTGCAGACACGTTGACATGCAGGCTGCGCAGCCAGGCATCCGGCTTGTGCGTGGACACCGGCATCAGGCCGGCGAAACTCGTCGCGGCGTGCACGATGCCGTCGAGCCGGCCCAGATCGCGCTGCACGCCTTCGGCCAGTGCTTCGTAGTCGCGCGGCGTGGCGGCTTCCATGTCCAGCGGATGGATGATCGGTTCGGGCAGACCCTCGCGCAGCATCGCATCGTAAAGCTGTTCCAGCTGACGCTTGCGCTTGCCGGTGATCACCACCGTGGCGCCGGCGCGCGCCACCGCACGCACCACCGCGCTGCCCAATCCACCGTAGGCGCCGGTGACCAGCACCACGCGGCCGGCCAGTTCATCGGCGGCGGGCATCCAGGATTCGGGCAAACAGTGCAGAGGCAGGCTCAGGCTCATGCGTGGTGTTCCCCCGCCACGTCGCTGGCCATGCGCGCCAGCTCGCCGGAGACTTTGAGGTCTTCCACGATGTCGCAGCCGCCAATCAGTTCGCCCTGGATGAAAAGCTGCGGGAAGGTCGGCCAGTTGGCGTAGTGCGGCAAGGCCGCACGGATTTCCGGATCGGCCAGCACGTTGACCGCATGGAATGTCGCACCCGCTTCATCGAGCGCCTGCGCCGCGCGCGCGGAGAAGCCGCACATGGGAAATTGCGGCGTGCCTTTCATGAAAAGCACGATCGGGTGCTCGGCCAGCACCGCCTTGATTCGCTCGTTGACGTCCATAACTTGGGATTCATCACTACAATGCAGCCAGCTTAGTAGTGTACCAGCCGCCCCGGCCGGCCACGCCTTTATCCTCAGCCAACGCCCAGGAGTTACCCATGGCGATCGAACTTCCCCCGTTGCCCTACGAAAAGAACGCGCTGGAGCCGAACATCTCGGCCGAGACGCTGGAGTTCCACCACGGCAAGCACCACCAGGCTTATGTGACCAACCTCAACAATCTGATCAAGGGCACCGAGTTCGAAAGCGCCGCGCTGGAAGACATCATCAAGAAGTCCTCCGGCGGCGTGTTCAACAACGCAGCGCAGATCTGGAACCACACCTTCTACTGGCAGTCCATGCGCTCGCCGAAGAAGGACAACGCCCCCGCCGGCAAGCTGGCCGACGCGATCGGAAAGGCGTTCGGTTCGTTCGACAAGTTCAAGGAAGAGTTCTCCAAGTCCGCCGTCGGCAACTTCGGCTCGGGCTGGACCTGGCTGGTGCAGCGTCCGGATGGTTCGCTGGGCATCGTCAACACTTCCAACGCCGCCACGCCGATCACCGGCAGCGACAAACCGCTGTTCACCATCGACGTATGGGAACACGCGTACTACATCGACTACCGCAATGCGCGCCCGAAGTACGTGGAATCGTTCTGGGATCTGGTGAACTGGGATTTCGCGGCGAAGAACCTGGTTTAATCGAATAGCCCGCTTTTCGCGTTTATCTCCTCTCCCTTCGGGGAGAGGATTGAGGTGAGGGGTCATCCTCGCGACGATCTCTTTGCGAAGCGCTCTTCGCATCAAGCCTCCCGCAAGATTGACCTCTCATCCGCCCTTCGGGCAGCTTCTCCCCGGCAGGGAGAAGGGATTCATCAAAGCGCTTGCAGGCCGGGCGCCGCCTGTTCTTCGCGATTCAACGCGCGCGCAATCTCGCCGATTCGCGCCGCCAGCACCTTCGCATCCGTCGCACACACCGTGGCATGTCCCACCTTGCGGCCAGGACGCGATTGCTTGCCGTAGTCGTGCCAATGACCATCGACCGTGGCCATCACCGGTACCGCATCCGGCAATTCACCGATCCAGTTGAACATGGCCGAAAGGCCGCGCGCCGCGGTATCGCCCAGCGGCAGGCCGAGCACCGCGCGCACGTGGTTTTCGAACTGGCTGGCGATGGCGCCTTCGATGGTCCAGTGCCCGGAGTTGTGCACGCGCGGCGCCATTTCGTTGCCGAGCAGGTCGCCATCCTTGACGAACAGTTCCAGCGCGAATACGCCGACGTAATCCAGGCGCTCGGCCAGCGTGCGCGCCAAGGCTTCCGCGCGCGACTGCAACGCGCCCACGTCCGGCGCAGGGGCCAGGCTCAGGCTGAGCACGCCATCGGTATGCCAGTTCTGGGTGAGCGGCCAGACGCGAAAATCGCCATCACGCGTGCGTACCGCCAGCACGGATAGCTCGCGCTCGAACGGCACGAAAGCTTCCAGGATCAGGCCATGCGCATTCGAGCCCAGCGCGGCCCACGCGGCATCCGCATCCTTCAAATGCTTGATGCGGAACTGGCCCTTGCCGTCATAGCCCAGGCGGCGCGTCTTCAAAATGGCGGGCGCGCCGATCTTCGTCAGCGCGCGATCGAGGTCTTCGCGTGTATCCACGGCCTCGAACGCCGGCGTGTGCAAGCCGCATTCGCGGAATAGGGTTTTCTCGGCCAGGCGATCCTGCCCCACCGCCAGCGCGCGCGGATTGGGAAACACCGCCGCGCGCTCCGCCAGCCAGTGCGCCGTATCGGCCGGCACGTTCTCGAAATCGAAGGTGACCACATCCACTTCGGCGGCGAATTTCGCCAGCGCGTCATAGTCGGTCCAGTCGGCCACCCGCAGCGGGGCTACCTGGCCGGCGCAGGCGTCGGGCGCGCTGTCCACCACCAGCGTCTTCACCCCGAGCGGTGCGGCGGCGATGGCGAGCATGCGAGCCAGCTGGCCGCCGCCCAGAATGCCCAATACCGGCTGCTTTTGACGGATGGTGCCGCTCACGAGCGCGGGTCCGGGTGGTCAAGCACGTGCTGGGTCTGGCGAGAGCGATAGCTTTCCAGCGCCTTGGCCAGGGCCGGATCGTGCAGGGCCAGCACCGCGGCGGCCAGCAGCGCGGCATTGCAGGCCCCGGCACGGCCGATGGCCAGCGTGCCGACCGGAATGCCGGCCGGCATCTGCGCGATGGAAAGCAGGGAGTCCATGCCGTTCAGGGCCTTCGATTGCACCGGCACGCCGAACACCGGCAGGCGGGTCTTGGCCGCCAGCATGCCCGGCAAGTGCGCCGCCCCGCCGGCACCGGCGATGATGACCTGGATACCGCGTCCGACCGCCTCTTCGGCGTACTGAAACAACAGATCCGGCGTGCGGTGCGCGGAAACCACGCGCACCTCGTGCGCCACGCCCAACTCAGCCAGCACCTCGGCCGCGTGCGTCATGGTTTCCCAATCCGAACGCGATCCCATCACCACACCTACCCGCGGTGCAGAAGCTGTATCCGTCATGGTCCGGTCGTCCAAAAGGGGCTATTGTACGGACTTCGCCGCATTGCAACGATACCTTTGGACACGATGGACAAACGCCTGCTCGACATCCTCTGCTGCCCTGTGAGCAAGACCCCGGTACGCCCGCTCACCGCCCATGAACTGGACGCCCTGAACCGCGCCATCGAGGCCGGCCAGGTGGTGAACGTGGCCGGCGGCGCGGTGCAAGGCCGGCTGATCGAAGGGCTGATCACGGTCGACCGCAAGGTCATCTACCGGATCGAGGACGGCATTCCGGTCATGCTGCCGGAGGAAGGCATCGGCACCACCCAGTTCACCGACTTCCCCGCCGCAGCGTAAGAACTTGCGTCAGGTTCACGTAACCTGTACAGACAGTACACAAAAGGATGACTTGGGACATGGCGGTGAAACACGATTTCGCTTATGTTCCACGCATAGGCGGCATCCCTGTCCCGACCGTCCGCGGTCTTAAAGGTAAATCGGCTGCCGCTTACGGCAGTAGGTACCGGCCTAGCCAGCCAACCACAGGGGTGTGGCGATGAAAGAAGCCAACGAATCGTCCAACGTCGTCAATCTCAGCCAGCGGCTGGACCCCTCCAGCGGACGCGGAGGCGACTTGTTGAACGCTGTTCGGAACATTTCTTCGCGCCGGCTGCAGCAGTTCATCGGCAACATGTTCGAGCACGTCGACGATGCCCTGTTCGACCTTGCCGAGAAAGCCGAAAACAACGCCGCGCAGATGCATTACTTCGACGGCATGCGCGAAGTGCGCAAGCGCCGGCCGGTGATCGAGCGCGGCTTCCTGGCACTGGTATCGCGCGAGTTGAACGATTTCGCCGGCGGCAATCGTGCGTCTTCGGCGCCGAGTGTCACTGCACCGATCGGACCCATGCCCGGCTCGGTCGAACTCTCGCTGGTGGCCGACAACGAACTGGAAGAATCGCTGGCCATCACCAGCATGATCGGCAAGAACGAGACGCGCCTGTCGCGCGACCTGTTCGCGGTGAACCAGCGCCTGTCGGTGATCTGCGGCGGCACGCGCATCGAAGACGCCAGCAATCCGATCGGTCCTGCCCTGCTCGCCCAGGCGTTCCGCCAGGCGATGCGGGAGCTCAACGCCGACATGCGCGTGAAGCTCATCATCTACAAGCTGTTCGACCGCTACGTAATGGCGGCGCTGGAAGAACTCTATCAAGAGGTCAACGCCGAACTGATGCGCGCCGGCGTGCTGCCGCAACTGCGTCACGAAGTAGTGCGCAACACTGCCGGCGGCACTGGCGCTGCCGCGAGCGGCGCGGCGGCGGCGGGCGAAGTGCCGGCGCCGCTGCCGACCGACGATAGCGAAGCTTCGGCCGAACTGCTGCAAACCTTGCGCACCTTGTTCAGCGCGCGCCGGGGCCATCCGGCCACACCCATGGGAGCGATGCCACAGCAAGGCCCGCTGCCGACCGCGAACGAATTGATCGGCGCGCTAAGCGTGCTGCAAAGCCAAGCGGCGCTGGTGCAGATGCCGGTCACGGCCGCGGTGCCAGGCGGCAGCGCGGTCGACATCGCCGAGCAAGTGCTGCATCTGAAAGAACAACTGCTCAGCCAGCTCGGCTCGCTGCGCGGCCAGCGTCCGGGCCAGATCGCCACGATCGATGAAGACACCATCGACCTGGTCGGCATGCTGTTCGAATTCATCCTTGAAGACCGCAACCTGCCGCCGCAGATGCAAGTGATGCTGGCGCGCCTGCAGATTCCGTATCTGAAGGCCGCCATTCTCGATCGCAAGCTGTTCGCGCACCGCCAGCATCCGGCGCGCCGCCTGCTCGACGGCCTCGCCGATGCGGCCAAGAGCTGGTCCGAAGAATCCGATCGCGACGGCCGCCTGCACGACACCATCAAGGTCATCGTCGAACGCCTGCTGCAGGAATTCGACGACGACATGACGATCTTCGATCGCCTGTCCGCCGAATTGCAGCAGTTCCAGGAATCCAACCGCCGTCGCGCGGAGCTGGCCGAGCAGCGCGTGGCCGAATCCACCCGCGGCCGCGAAAAACTGGAACAGGCACGCCGCCGCGCCGCGCGCGAAATTCTCAACCGCATCGGCGACCACGTGCTGCCGCCGCTGATCCATGGCGTGCTGTCGCGCGCGTGGGCCAACTACCTGGTGCTGACCATCCTGCGCAAGGGCGAGGAATCGAACGAATTCCGCGAGGCGCTGCGCTTCGTCGATGCCTTCATCGCCAGCACCAAGCCGGTGCGCACGCCGGAAGCCAAGCGCGACCTGCGCCAGCTGCTGCCTGGCATCGAGCGCGCGCTGCGCAAGGGCCTGGCAAACGTGGCCTTCCAGGAAGCAGACATCGAGAAACTGCTCGCGCAATTGCACAACTACTACCGCCACCAGCTTGGCGAATCGGCGCAAACACCTGCGCAACCCGCCGCCGAAGCCGCGCCCGCGCCGCTGCCGATTCCGGAAAGCATCCAGCCGATCGCCGAAAGCGTCGAGGATCTGGAAGACCCCGCCAGCGCCGAGCCGCCGGCCGACACGGTCACACCGGAAGTGCGCGAGCAGCTCGAGCACGTCAAGGCGCTCAAGCCCGGCACCTGGCTGGAGTTCAGCGGGCAGGAAGAGCATTTCGAGCGCGCCAAGCTGTCGTGGATCAGCCCGATGAGCGGCCGCTACCTGTTCGTCAATCGGCGAGGCCTGAAGGTGGGCGATTACTCGCCTTACGAGCTGGCTACGGTGATGGCCGAGGGCCGTGCGCGCGTGCTCGCATCGAACGCGCTGTTCGATCGCGCGATGGACGCGATCGTGGATCGCCTGAGCCACGAAGAGGCGCGTCCGGGCGAAGCGCCCTAAACCTCGTAGGCTGGGATGCAATCCCAGCATTGCCATGCATACGAACATCGGAAAGCTGGGATTCCGTCCCAGCCTACGAAGACGCGCTCGCCCCAATCCGAGTAGCATGCGCGGCATTCTCCCCCACGCCCCCGTCCCGCATGTCCAGCACCTTCCGCTTTGCCCCGCCCGACCAGCGCCTGATCGACGCCGACGTGGAACGCGCCTTTGCCGAAGACATCGGCCATGGCGACGCCACCGCCAGCCTGCTACCGGCCAACGCCGTCGCGACCGCGCAACTCACCTGCCGCGAAGACGCTGTGATCGCCGGCATTCCCTGGTTCGACGCCTGCGTGCGCAAGCTCGATCCGCACGCACGCATCGATTGGCACGTGACCGACGGCGATCGCGTCGCACCGGGTAGCATCGTGTGCGAGATGCGCGGCCATGCACGCTCGCTGGTCACCGCCGAACGCTCGGCCTTGAACTTCCTGCAGATGCTGTCGGGTACCGCCACCGTCACCGCCGCCTACGTTGCGGCCGTGGCCGGCACTCGCGCGCGCGTGCTCGATACCCGCAAGACGGTGCCGGGACTGCGCCTGGCGCAGAAATATGCGGTACGTTGCGGCGGCGGCCATAACCATCGCATGGGTCTTTATGACGCGATCCTGGTGAAGGAAAACCACATCATTGCCGCCGGCAGCATCGCCGCCGCGGTGCAGGCCGCCCGCCAGCTGCATCCTACGCTGCTACTGGAAGTGGAAGTGGAAAACCTCGACGAACTGCAGCAGGCGCTGGATGCCGGCGTCGACCGCATCATGCTCGACAATTTCACGCTGCCGCTGATGCGCGAAGCCGTCGCGCAGACCGACGGCCGCGTGCCACTGGAGATATCCGGCAACGTCGATCTCCAGACCATTGGCGATTACGCCCACACCGGCGTCGATTACATCTCGGTGGGCGCGCTGACCAAACACCTGCGAGCCATCGATCTCTCGCTACGTTTGAAGCTGGACTGATTGCCCACACATTGCGGACATGGGCGACTTCACCACTCTCTTCCTGTTACTCGTACTGTTCGCCATCGTCGGCGCCTGGCTGATGCTGAGCCGCGCGCGTGATCGCGCCGTGCAGGAAGCGCGCTGGCGCTGCCAGCAACACGGTCTGCAATTGCTGGACGAAACGGTGGGCCTCAGTGGCGCGCGTCTGCGTCGCTTTCACGAGCGCAGGGTGCTGGAGCGGCGCTACAGTTTCGAAGTCAGTATCGATGGCGACGATCGCGAAGCCGGGCATCTATGGATGGTCGGCAACGTGCTCACCGCGTTGATCCTGCCCACCGTCGAACTGTACCTGCCAGAGCATTCGGCGCAGGGAACAACAACCGTCGAAAGCGGCAACATTGTGCCGTTCCGCCGGCAACATCGCGACCGGGACCTGCGGCATTAGCGTCCAATCCATGTAGGTTGGGGTGCGAACCCCAACATCGCCATGTACATAGATCACGACGTTGGGGTTCGCACCCCAACCTACGAGGCTTGTTAGCCTTCTTCGTGAACTGGCGCAACGGTTGCAACGCGCCGCCCTTTCCACCAATAGCCGATCGTCAGCAGCACGAACCACACCGGGCTCGCCAACAATGCCTCACGCGTATCTGCCTGCAGCGTCAGTAGCCACAGCACGAACACGAAGAACACCAGGCACGCCCAGCACATAAATACGCCGCCGGGCATCTTGTACGTGGATGCAGCATGCAAGTGCGGACGCTTGCGCCGATACGCCATGTACGCAATCAGGATCAGCGACCACACGAACATGAAAAGTACGGCCGACAGCGTGGTGACCAGGGTAAACGCGGTCACCAGGTTGGGCACCACGTAGACCAGCATCGCGCCACCCAGCAGGCACACGCAGGAAAACATCAGGCCGCGCGACGGCACCGCGGCGCGCGACAGGCGTGCGAACAAGCTCGGTGCGTGATTCTCTTCGGCCAGGCCGTAGAGCATGCGGCTGGTGGAGAAAATGCCGCTGTTGGCCGACGACGTTGCCGAAGTCAACACCACGAAGTTGATCAGGCTCGCCGCCGCAGGAATGCCGGCCAGCATGAACAGCTCCACGAACGGACTCTTGCCCGGCTGCACCAGGCGCCACGGCGTCACTGTCATGATCACCACCAGCGCCAGCACGTAGAACAGGATGATGCGCACCGGAATGGAGTTGATCGCCTTGGGCAGATTGCGCATGGGATCGGCCGTTTCCGCCGCCGTCGTGCCTACCAGCTCGATGCCGACGAACGCGAACACGGCAATCTGGAAACCCGCGAAGAAACCGCCCACACCGGTGGGAAACAGACCGCCGTCGTTCCACAAATTCGCCAGCGCGGCGTGATGGCCCGACGGCGAGGTGAAGCCGAACACGATCATGCCCAGCCCCATCACGATCAAGGCGATGATCGCCACGATCTTGATCAGCGCAAACCAGAATTCCAGTTCGCCGAACACGCGAACCGCGGTGAGATTCAAGGCCAACAGCAACCCCACGCAAAGCACTGCCGGCATCCACGGCATCAAACCCGGGAACCAGAACTGCGCATACGAGGCGATCGCGATCACGTCGGCGATGGCGGTGACGATCCAGCAGAACCAGTACGTCCAGCCACAGAAAAATCCGGCCCACGGCCCAAGCAGATCGGTGGAGAAGTCGATGAACGACTTGTACTCCAGGTTCGACAGCAGCAACTCACCCATTGCCCGCATCACGAAGAACAGCATGATGCCGATGATCAGGTACACCAACAGGATCGATGGCCCGGCCAGGCTGATCGTCTTGCCGGACCCCATGAACAGGCCGGTGCCGATCGCACCGCCGATGGCGATCAATTGCAGATGGCGATTGGACAGACTGCGCCGTAGATGATCCGGGTGTTCCTGGGCTGCGGACATGCGGAGCGGCTTTGTAGGAAGAAGCCGTTACCTTAGAGGAAATGCTGGGATGCGGCTATCTGGTAACAGCAGCGTAGGTTGGGGTGCAAACCCCAACATCATCGTGCCCGCATGGATGGCCATTGTTGGGGTTTGCACCCCAACCTACTTCACCACCCGCAAATGCGAGCCACCCCCACGCTTCGGCTTGTCACCATCGCCCGACGGTGGTTCCGGTTCGGGTGGCGAGGGCGGGGTATTGGTCGGCGGCTCGCCGCCTTCTTCCTCATCCGCCGGAAACATCATGCCCTGCCCGTTTTCCTGCGCGTACAAAGCCAGTACCGCCGGCACCGGAATCTGGATGCTGTGGCTGACGCCGGAGAAGCGCGCCTGGAAGCTGATCCACTCGTTGCCCAGGTCCAGGTTGGCCACGGCGCGCATGGCCAGGTTGAGCACCACCTGCCCGTTCTTGATCACGTGCGGCGGCACGCGCACGCCCTGGCGCGTGGCGTCGACCAGCATGTAGGGCGTGAGGTTGTTGTCGCTGATCCAATCGTAGATCGCCCGCAGCAGGTACGGACGGTTGGAACTCATCTTCGGTTGTTGCTGTTGGGTCACCAGGGGTGCTCTAGCCGGTCTTGCGTGGATGTCGCCGGATGTCTTGCAGCCCGCAAGGCCATCGGCGCGGACAGGCTGGCGGCCTGTCGAGACGATGGACCCGAGGAATGCATGCAGACAGGGCCGGCCCCCCGCGTATTGAATGGAAAAGACGCAGCGATGTCCAGGAGACCGTACACCCAAACTCGCTAGAGCGCCCTCAAGGCCTTTTCTTCCGGCGTCAGGCTGCGCGCATAGCCCTGGCTGTGGAACAGGCGTTCGCCGTAATCCATGATCGGCTTGCCCTCCCGGCCCAGGTCCACGCCCAGTGAAGGCAGGCGCCATACCACCGGGGTCACCAGGCAGTCGGCCAGGCTCATTTCCGGATTGAGGAAGAACTTGGATACCTTGAACAGCGGCAGCGCCGCCAGCAGGTGTTCGCGCAGCTTTTTGCGCGCCGCATCGGCGGCGCGACCGCCGGCCTTGATATGCTCGATCTCCGGCAGCCAGTCGCGCTCGATGCGCACCGCCGCCAGCCGCAGCCGGGCGCGCGAGAGCGGATCGATCGGCATCAGCGGCGGGTGCGGATAGCGCTCGTCCAGGTACTCACACACCACCGAGGTGTCGTACAGGGTGAGTTCGCGGTCGACCAGGGTCGGCAGGGTGTGGTACGGATTCAGGTCGAGCAGATCCTGCGGTGGCTTGGCCGGATCGACCACGATCAGATCGTAGGTCACTCCCTTTGCGGCCAGCACCAGCCGTACGCGATGACACTGGATGTCATCGGCAGCGGAATACAGGGCGAGTACTGTCCGGGAACGGGCGTTCTGGACCATGCACGAGTCTCCCCTTTTGTTTGGCCGCAAGGATGGCGTTTTGCCCCCTGCGGCCACAAGTCCCTTGTTCCTCGGGATGCTCTGACCAATTCTGCATGGGCGTCACCGGCTCTGTCCGTTCGCAGGCCAAAGGACCATCGACGAAGGCAGACTGGCCGTCTGTCGAGACGATGGGCCGAAGGCATGCGGACGGACAGAGTCGGCCCGAAGGGTGATGCACAGAAGGCCCGCAGGCTGTGCCGCACGACTTGAAAAGACGGCCAGTCTTCCCTGCGTCGCGCACCACAGCCTGCGAGCCTTCTGAGCATCATGCCGCCTATGCAGAATTGATCAGAGCATCCCATGGGACGTCAGTGGACGTCCTTCCAATATTCTTTCTTGAG
The DNA here is from genome assembly GCF_051954575.1 of Dyella sp. Classification (GTDB taxonomy): domain Bacteria; phylum Pseudomonadota; class Gammaproteobacteria; order Xanthomonadales; family Rhodanobacteraceae; genus Dyella_B. The sequence continues at coordinate 17,107 of NZ_JBQCHP010000047.1, forward strand.
CAAGTATGCCAGGAAGGTGAAGCCCAGCAGGAACAGCACTACCCAGATGCCGTAGTGCCGCCGCTGCAGCGCGGCCGGCTCGGAGGCGTATTCCAGGAAGTTGGTGACGTCGCGGGCGGCCTGCTGGTACTGCTGGGGCGTGAGCTTGCCCGGGTGCAGCAGGGTGAGCTTTTCGATCTGGGGATCGTCGCCGGCCTTGGCCTCTTTCATCACCGGCACCTGCACGCCCTGCAGCTCCCACAGCGGGAACGGCATGGCCGCATTCGGAAGCACGGTGTTGTTCCAGCCGATCGGGCTCTTGGGGTCGAGATAGAACGAATTGAGGTAGGCGAACACCCAATCGGCGCCCTTGGCCGATACCTCCAGCGACAGGTCCGGCGGCGCCTTGCCGAAGAACTTCTGCGCATCGTCGGCCGGCATGTGCGACATCACCGTATCGCCGAACTTGCCGCCGGTGAAGTTGAGGTTCTTCATCACGTCGTCCTCGGTCAGCCCGAGGTCGTCCGCCATACGCTCATAGCGCAGGTACTTCAGCGAATGGCAGCCCACGCAGTAGTTGAAGAAGATGTGCGCGCCGCGCTGCAGCGATGCGGTATCGCGCAGGTTGTTGCCGGCAGCGGGCAGCTCCGGGCCTTCACCCTCCGCCATGACCGCCGCGGTGCCTAGCAGCAGGCCGAACGCCAGCATGAAGATGGATATGTAGCGCTTATTCATGCGTCGTCACCCGTTCCGGAACCGGCTTGGTCTTTTCCCAGCCAAGATGCGTGTACAGCCACAGGAATACGAAGAACCCGAAGTAGATCAGCACCATCGTGCGACCGAACAGGTTCTCGATGCCGGTCACGTCGGCATTGGCGCCGAACAGCATCGGGATCAGCTCGGCGGTGGAGTCGGTGCCGATCAGCATCAGCCCGAAGAACGCCAGCACGAACAAGGTCAGCGCCACCTTGAAGCCGGTGCCGCGATAGCGGATGGACCGCACCTTGCCGCCGTCGATCCACGGCATCAGGAACAACAGCACGATCGCGCCGAACATGCCCAGCACGCCCCACACCGCGGTACCGAGCGCCGACGGAATCATGCGCACGATCGCGTAGAACGCGGTGAAGTACCACACCGGCTTGATCTGCGCGGGCGTCACCAGGTTGTTCGCCGGAATCGAGTTGTCGTGCTCGAGGAACCAGCCGCCGAAGCTGGGCTGGAAGAAGATGATGAAGGCGGCGATGGCCAGGAACAGACCCACGCCGACCAGATCCTTCACCGTGTAGTACGGATGGAACGGAATGCCATCGACCGGCTTGGTCGGATCCCACCGATTGCCCTTCGGCCCGTGCTTCACGTCCACGCCATCGGGATTGTTCGAACCCACTTCATGCAGCGCCGCCAGGTGCAGCACCACCAGCAGCAGCAAGACCAGCGGCAGCGCGATCACGTGCAGCGCGAAGAAGCGGTTGAGCGTGGCGTCGGCGGGCAGGAAGTCGCCCATGATCCATTCGACCAGGTCCTTGCCGATCACCGGAATGGTGCCGAACAACGACACGATCACCTTCGCGCCCCAGAACGACATGTTGCCCCACGGCAGCACGTAGCCCATGAACGCTTCGGCCATCAGCACCAGGAAGATCAGCATGCCCAAGAGCCACACCAGCTCGCGCGGCTTCTGATACGAGCCGTACATGATGCCGCGGAACATGTGCAGGTAAACCACCACGAAGAACAGCGAGGCGCCCGTGGTGTGCATGTAGCGGATCAGCCACCCCCACTCCACGTCACGCATGATGTACTGCACCGAGTCGAATGCGCCGCTCGCGCTCGGGTCGTAGTTCATGGTGAGGAAGATGCCGGTGACGATCTGGTTGACCAGCACCAGCAACGCGAGCGAACCGAAGTAGTACCAGATGTTGAAGTTCTTCGGCGCGTAATACTCGGTCATGTGCTTGCGGTACACCGGCATCAAGCCCGGTGCGCGCTCGATGACCCAATCGCCAATGTTCGAGAAGACGTTCGCCATTACGCTGCCCCTTCCGCATCCACGCCGATCTGCACCGTGGTGTCATCGACAAAGTGATAAGGCGGGATCGCCATGTTCTTCGGCGCGGGCACGCCCTGGTAGACGCGGCCGGCCATGTCGTAGCGCGAGTGATGGCAGGGGCAGTAATAGCCGCCCTGCCAGTTCGGATCGAACGGTTCGGGCTTCATCTCGCCCACATAATCCGGCACGCAACCTAAGTGCGTACAGATGCCGATCATCACCAGCCACTCGGGCTTGATCGAGCGGGTTTCGTTCTGCGCGTACTTCGGCTGCTGATCGGCGGAAACGCCGTCGGATTTGGGATCGACCAGCTTGGGATCCTGCTTGGGCAGCGCCGCCAGTTGCGCCGGCGAGCGGTTGACGATGAATACCGGAAGGCTGCGCCAGGCCACGATCAACTGCTGACCGAGCTCGATCTTTTTCAGCGATTGGGTAACGGGAGCACCGGCGGCCTTGGCTCTTGCACTGGGTTCCCACGACTTGATGAAAGGCACAGCTGCCGCCACTACGCCTACTCCTCCCACCACGGCTGTCGTCGTGGTGAGAAAGCGGCGGCGGCCTTGATCGACGACTTCGTTCGCCATCAGGCTCTCCGGTACTTGCATGCCATTGACACTGCAGAAACCAGATTCTGCCACTGCGGACGAGCTAAGGTTCCGCTTCGCCGACCGCCCCAGGATCGTGCCCCTGCAAAATCGCGTTACCTACAAAAATCGCGTTAGTCTAGCCTCAGGTCTTAAACCCTACAATAAAACGACAGGGTCGGTCACGTCGCTGTGCCACACTCGCGCGCTTAAGGATGCTCTGATCAATTCTACGTAGGCGGCATGATGTTCAGAAGGTTCGCAGGTTGTGTCGCGTGAAGCAGGCAAGACTGGCCGTCTTGCCAAGTCGCGCGGCACAGCATGCGGACCTTCTGAACATCACCCGTCATATCAATTCACCGTTGGGGCCGGTTCTGTCTGTCCACATGCCTTCGGCCCATCGCCTTGACAGACGGCCAGTCTGCCTTCGCCGATGGTCCTGTGGCCTGCGAACAGACAGAACCGGTGACGCCTGCGTAGAATTGATCAGAGCATCCTTAATTTCCACAGACTGCATTACGACATGAAGCATGCCGCCGGCATCGTCGCCTTTGTTGCCCGATTCGTCATACTCGGGTTGGCGATCGCGTTCGTGATCAGCCTCATCTGGCCGGGCGTCGGCGATCGCCTGCGCGCACGCTTCGGCTTGCAACACGACACCACGCCCACGGCCGTCAGGTCTGCTCCGCCATCGGCCGCACCCGCTTCCTACGCCGATGCCGTGGCCAAGGCTGCGCCATCGGTGGTCAACATCTACGCCAACAAGATCGTTACCGAACAAGCCGTGCGCATGTTCACCGATCCGCTGATGCAGCAGCTGTTCGGCGGCACGCCCATCGGCACGGTGAAGCGGCGCGAACAGAACCTCGGTTCCGGCGTGATCGTGAGCGCCGACGGCTACGTGCTCACCAACAACCATGTGATCGCCAACGCCGACGACATCCAGGTGTTGCTGTACGACGGCCGCGTCGCCAAGGCCAAGTTGATCGGCGCCGACGAGGAAACGGATCTGGCGGTGCTCAAGATCATCGACGCCGTAAACCTGCCGGTGATCCAGATGGCCGATCCGAAAAAATTGCGCGTGGGCGACGTGGTGCTCGCCATCGGCAATCCGCTCAACCTCAATCAGACCGTGACCATGGGCATCATCAGCGCCATCGGCCGGCAGTTGAGCAACAGCAGCCCGGAAGATTTCATCCAGACTGATGCCGCGATCAACCTCGGCAACTCCGGCGGCGCGCTGGTCAACAGCAACGGGGATCTGGTCGGTATCAACACCCTCCTCATCGGCAAGGCAGCCAATGCGGAGGGTATCGGTTTTGCCATTCCGGTCGATACGGCCACCAACGTACTGCGACAATTAATCGCAACCGGCCACGTGATCCGCGGCTGGCTCGGCGCCAACTACGGTTTCGTGCCGGTCGCCGCCGACAGCGGCCTGCCTGCCGCCGCCGCGCGCGGCGCGCAGATCACCGATGTCACGCCGGGCACGCCGGCCGCACTGGCGGGCCTGCAACCCCGCGACATCCTGCTGCGCCTGGGCGACACCGATATCCGCGACCCCGCCGACCTCAGCCGCCGCGAAGCCGCGCTCAAGCCGGGCAGCAAGGTGGAAGTCTCCGGCCTGCGCAACGGCGTGCCGTTCCATGTGGAAGTGCACGTGATTCAGCGGCCACCGCAGCTGCCTACGGCCAATGCGGCAGCCAACACCGGCAGCAATATCGAGGGCTGAAAATCGTAGGTTGGGGTGCAAACCCCAACATTGGGACTTGGTCACGTTGGGGTTTGCACCCCAACCTACAGACTGGCTAAAGGCGGATGCAACGCCTTCGAATACCGCTGCACCAGTTCGCCCACGCGCTGCACGTAGACCTGCGTTTCAGCGAACGGCGGCACGCCGCTGTAGTGCTGCACGGCGCCGGGGCCCGCGTTGTACGCTGCAGCAGTCAATCGCACGTCACCATTGAAGTTCTTCATCAGCAAACCGAGATAGCGCGCGCCGCCACGGATGTTCTGGGCCGGATCGAACGCATCCAGCACGCCCATGTCGTTGGCCGTACCCGGCATCAACTGCATCAGCCCCTGCGCGCCCTTGAGCGACATCGCGCGCGGATTGAACGCGCTCTCGGCATGGATGATGGCGCGGATCACCGCCTCGTCCACGCCCGATTCCACGCTCGCATCGCGGATCACGTCCTTGTACGCATCCAGATTCAGCGCCACCGTGCCCCAGTTGATAGTCGAATGCAGGTTGCAGGCGATGCAGGTGGCGATGTAGGTGAAAAGCCGCGTGACGTTGCTGGCCTGGCTGCCGGCCGGGGTGATGTTGGTGTATTCCACGCTACCGTCGCGATGCATCACACGGTACACCGCGCCCCGCAGCACGCGGCTGTCCGCGGTGTTCGAAGCGCCGATGGCCGGGAGCTGAGCCAACTGGCTGTCGCGCGATTCGCTGTACGTCCATTGCCCCGGCTTGCCGGCAGCACGCGGCGCTACCTGCGCGGTGGTGTCGACGCCCGCCTCCACCCGGTCCAGCGAGACGACGATCGGCGAGATCGGCTTGGCGCTGGTCTCCACCCATCCGGTGACCCAGGCCAGCGAGGCGATCTCCTTCGACACCCCCCTGCGCGGCCCCGCGTGCGGAACCGGTGCGGCGAACGCGGCCACCTGCCGGCAATCCCGATACCCCGCCTTGCTGCTGCTGAACACCGCTTCGCCCTGCGCCCCCGCGCAGCGGTACAGCACCCCGGCCCTTGCCGGCCGCGCCGCCAACAGCAGCGCACAGGCCAGCACGACCAGCAGGACGGACATCAGGAACGCAGGGAGGCGGCTTGCCCTGGGGCCGTGGCCTCCCCTTTGGCAGACGGCAGCAAACATGGCCGGCAGTTTGCGCCCAAGCGCGGCGGGCGCCAAGCATGAATTGGCCAAATCGTGTGCCAGAACATGGATATACAGCCTGGCTCCCTCTCCTCTGCGGGGAGAGGGTTGGAGTGAGGGGCCAACCTCGCGGGAAACCGAAAGCCGTAGGTTGGGGTGCAAACCCCAACACCACCATGCGCACAGGCACCGCGGCGTTGGGGTTGGCACCCCAACCTACGTGGGCATCCGGGCTCATCCCCGAGTACAATACGCGGTTCGACGCATTCCGCGCCGCCCCTCCGATGCCACGGTACCTCACACCATGAGCGGCAAGCTTTTCATCAAGACCCACGGCTGCCAGATGAACGAGTACGACTCGGCCAAGATGGCCGACGTACTGAAGGCGTCGCATGGCCTGGAGCTGACCCAGGATGAGTCGGAAGCGGACGTGATCTTGGTCAACACCTGCTCGATCCGCGAAAAGGCGCAGGAGAAGGTCTTCAGCCAGCTCGGCCGTTGGCGCGAGTACAAGCAGGGTGGCAAGCCCGTGCTGATCGGCGTGGGCGGCTGCGTAGCTTCGCAGGAAGGCGAGGCGATCCTCAAGCGCGCCCCGTTCGTGGATCTGGTGTTCGGCCCGCAAACCCTGCACCGCCTGCCCGAGCTGATCGAGGCCAAGCGCGCCACCGGGAAACCGCAGGTAGATATCAGCTTCCCGGAAATCGAGAAGTTCGACCGCCTGCCCGAACCGCGCGCCGAAGGCCCTACCGCCTTCGTGTCGATCATGGAAGGCTGCTCCAAGTACTGCAGCTACTGCGTGGTGCCCTACACCCGCGGCGAAGAAATCAGCCGCCCGTTCGACGACGTGCTGGTCGAAGTGGCGCAGCTCGCCGAGCAAGGTGTGCGCGAGGTGATCCTGTTGGGCCAGAACGTCAACGCGTACCGCGGCCCCACGCACGACGGCGGCACCGCGGACCTGGCCGTGCTGATCCACGCCATCGCCGAGATCGAAAGCATCGGCCGGATCCGCTTCACCACCTCGCACCCGCTGGAGTTCTCCGACTCGCTGGTGGAGGCGTATACGAATGTGCCCAAGCTGGCGAACTTCCTGCACCTGCCGGTGCAGGCCGGTTCCGATCGCATTCTCGCAGCGATGAAGCGCGGCTACACGGCACTGGAGTTCAAGCAGAAGATCCGCAAGCTGCGCGCGGTGCGCCCGGACATCTGCATCTCCTCCGATTTCATCGTCGGCTTCCCTGGCGAAACGGATGCCGATTTCGAAAAGACCATGAAGCTGATCGACGACGTCGGCTTCGACCAGAGCTTCTCCTTCATCTTCTCCGCGCGGCCCGGCACGCCGGCCGCCAATCTCGCCGACGACACGCCGGCGGCGGCGAAAAGCGAACGCCTGGCGCGACTGCAGGCCGTGCTCAACGAGAACGCCCGCACGATCAACGAAGCGATGGTCGGCACCGTGCAGCGCGTGTTGGTGGAAAAACCCAGTCGCAAGAATGCGAACGAGCTCACCGGCCGCACGGAAAACATGCGCTATGTGAACTTTCCCGGCCCCGCGCGGCTGATCGGCCAGTTCGTGGACGTGACGATCACCGAGGCGATGACCAACTCGCTGCGTGGACGCATTGCCAGCGTGGATAGCGAAGCGGCCTGACTCGCCGGCATGAACGCTGACGCCGCACGCATCCGCTTGCTGCCTTTCCAGGCACAACACGCTGCGCAAGTGGGCGAGCTGATCGTGTCGATCCAGCGCGAGGAATTCGGTTTCGACATCGACCTGGAACGCCAGCCGGATCTGTTGGCGATTCCCGCCTATTACCAGCAAGGTGCTGGCAATTTCTGGGTGGCGCTGGATCAGGAAAAGGTTGTCGGTACGATCGCGCTGAAAGACATCGGCTATCACGGCGTGGCGCTGCGCAAGATGTTCGTTGACGCCGGGTATCGCGGCGCGGCGTGGAACGTGGCGGCGAAACTTCTGCATGGCGCGCTGGATTGGGCGAAGCAGCACGCTGTGCGGAGCGTGTTTCTGGGCACCACGGATAAATTTCGCGCCGCGCATCGTTTCTACGAAAAACACGGTTTCGCATCGATCGATAAAACCATGCTGCCGGCAAGCTTTCCGTTCATGCCTGTTGATACGCGCTTTTATCGCCTAGACCTTGCGTAAGTGCGTAGGCGTAGGTTGGGTTAGCGCAGCGAAACCCAACATTTTCGGAGTGAGTTGTTGGGTTACGCTGCGCTAACCCAACCTACGCATCTGTTACCAGTGTGATGACATACGAAAACATTCGATATCTATGACCAACGGCCTGAACCAACACGATTTCGCCCTCGATCCGGAAGACAACGCCCGGCTCGCCAACCTGTGCGGCCCGTTCGACGAACACCTGCGCCAGGTGGAGTTGCGCTTAGGGGTCGAGATCGACCACCGCGGCAACCTGTTCCAGGTGATCGGCGAGGAAGCCGCCGCGCGCGCCGGCGAGAAAGTGCTGCGCGCGCTGTATGCCGCCACCGAAAGCGAAGCGCTCACCGGCGCGAAGATCAACCTGCACCTGGCCGAATCCGGCATCGATTCGATGGTGGAAGAAGCTGCCGAAAGCGCGCAGGAAGTCACCATCAAGGTGAAGCGCGGCGTGATCAAAGGCCGCGGCCCGAACCAGGCCCGCTACCTGCACGCCATCACCACGCACGACATCAACTTCGGCGTCGGTCCCGCCGGCACTGGCAAGACGTATCTGGCCGTGGCCAGTGCGGTGGAAGCGCTGGAAGCCAACCGCGTGCAGCGCATCCTGCTGGTGCGCCCGGCGGTGGAAGCCGGCGAGAAGCTGGGCTTTCTCCCCGGCGATCTGTCGCAGAAAGTCGATCCGTATCTGCGCCCACTCTATGACGCACTCTACGAAATGCTCGGCTTCGAAAAAGTGGCCAAGCTGATCGAGCGCAACGTGATCGAGATCGCGCCGCTCGCATACATGCGTGGCCGCACGCTCAACGATTCCTACGTGATCCTCGACGAAGCGCAGAACACCACCGTCGAGCAGATGAAGATGTTCCTCACCCGTATCGGTTTCGGCTCGGTCGCGGTGATCACCGGCGACGTCAGCCAGATCGACCTGCCCCGCCACGTGCGCTCCGGCCTGCG
>NZ_JBQCHP010000048.1:0-66976 GCF_051954575.1 Dyella sp.
TCCCCTTCCCGCGCCATGCCGGCGGCACTGTACGCGCTGGCTGCCGGCGCCTTCGGCATCGGCACCACCGAGTTCGTGATCATGGGTTTGCTGATCCAGGTGGCCGCCGATTTGAAAGTGACCATCGCCACCGCCGGCCTGCTGATTTCCGGCTATGCCCTGGGCGTGTTCGTGGGTGCGCCGGTACTGACCGTCGCCACCAGCCGCTGGCCGCGCAAGGCGGTGCTGATCGGCCTGATGGCGATCTTCACCCTCGGCAATCTGTGTTGCGCGATGGCACCCAATTACACGCTGCTGCTGCTGGCGCGCGTGGTCACTTCCCTCGCGCACGGCACCTTCTTCGGCGTGGGTTCGGTGGTGGCGACCAGCCTGGTGCCGGCCAATCGCCGCGCGTCGGCCATCTCGATCATGTTCACCGGCCTGACCATCGCCACCCTGCTCGGCGTGCCGGCGGGCGCGTGGCTGGGTTTGCATTTCGGGTGGCGCTCGACGTTCTGGGCAGTGGCGGCGATCGGTGTGCTGGCGATGCTGGTGATCGCGGCGCTGGTGCCCGCCGATCACGAACACGGCAAGCGCATCGCCGTGCGCGATGAACTGCGCGCCATCGGCCAGCCTTCCGTGCTGCTCGGCTTGTTGATGACGGTGCTGGGCTTTGCCGGCGTATTTACCGTGTTCACCTATATCCAGCCGATCCTGACCGAAGTGACCGGCTTCGCACAGGGCGCGGTGTCACCGATCCTCTTGGTGTTCGGCGTCGGATTGATCGCCGGCAACCTGCTCGGCGGCAAGCTGGCCGATCGTCATCTCACGCGCGCGCTGTGGTCGACCCTGGTGGCGCTGATCGTGGTGCTCGGTACGATGAGCTTCGCGCTGCATAGCAAAGCACTGGCGGTGCTGTTCGTCGGCCTGCTTGGCGTCGCGGCATTCGCGACGGTGCCACCGCTGCAACTGTGGGTGCTGCACAAAGCCAACGATGCGAAGCACCTCGCTTCCAGCTTGAACATCGGCGCTTTCAATCTGGGCAATGCGCTGGGCGCATGGCTGGGTGGCGTGGTGGTGGCGCGCGGCCCCGGCCTTGGCGCGCTGACCTGGGTCGCGGCGCTGGTCACTTTTTCCGGCTTGCTGATTGCGCTGTGGGCGCAGCAGCGCGAAAGCGCGCTTGCACGGCTGCCGGCCCGCGCCTGCCCGGGCAGCGGCGCGTAATCGACCAATCTTTGTGCTCAAAGGAAAAACGACCATGGAATACCGATTTCTCGGTGCCTCCGGCTTCAAGGTCCCCGTGCTCGGATTCGGCGCGGGCACCTTCGGCGGCAAAGGGCCGCTGTTCAGCGCCTGGGGCAATGCCGATGCGACCGAAGCGCGGCGCCTGCTCGATATCTGCCTGGACGCCGGCGTAAACCTGTTCGACACGGCGGACGTCTATTCGGATGGCGCTTCCGAAAGCATTCTCGGCGATGCGCTCAAGGGGCGCCGCGATCAGGCGATCATCTCCACCAAGCTCACCCTGCGCAGCGGCGACGGCCCGAACGATGTTGGCGCATCGCGGCATCATCTGGTGACGGGTGTCGAGCGCGCACTCAAGCGGCTCGGCACCGATTACATCGATCTGCTGCAACTGCATCACTTCGACGCCATGACGCCGGTGGAAAGCGTGATGCGCACGCTCGACGACCTGGTGCGCGACGGCAAGCTGCGTTACGTAGGCGCGTCGAACTTCTCCGGTTGGCAGCTGATGAAATCGCAGGCTATCGCCGACCGATTTGGCTACACGCGCTTTGTCGCCAACCAGACGTACTATTCGCTGATCGGCCGCGATTACGAGTGGGAGCTGATGCCGTTGGGCCTGGACCAGGGAATCGGCGCGCTGGTGTGGAGCCCGCTCGGCTGGGGCCGCCTCACCGGCAAGATCCGTCGCGGCCAGCCGCCGCCGGAAGGCAGCCGGCTGCATGAAACGGCCGGTTTCGCGCCGCCGGTAGAGGAAGAGCGGCTGTTCCGCGTGATCGACGCGCTGGACGAGATCGCGGCGGAAACCGGCAAGAGTGTGCCGCAGATTGCGCTCAACTGGCTGCTGCAGCGTCCTACCGTATCGAGCATCCTGATCGGCGCGCGCAACGAGCAACAACTGCGGCAAAACCTGGGCGCGATCGGCTGGGCATTGACACGCGAGCAGATCGCGCGACTGGATGCCGCCAGCGCCGTCACGCCGCCTTATCCCTATTACCCGTATTGGAACGGGCAGTTCGCCGAACGCAATCGGCCCGCTGTGCCGATCGCATGATCTCTCGACCTGGAGCTCGCACGATGAAAGCCGTCGCCCTCACCCGTTACCTGCCCATCGACGATCCGCAAGCGCTGGTCGATGTGGAGCTGCCCACGCCGCAGATCGGCGCGTACGATCTGCTGGTGCGCGTGGAGGCGGTGTCCGTCAATCCTGTCGATACCAAGCTGCGCTCGCCCAAGCCGAATGTGGAAACGCAACCGCGCGTACTCGGCTTCGACGCCGCCGGCACGGTGGAAGCGGTCGGCGCCGAGGTCAGCGGTTTCAAGCCGGGCGATGAGGTGTATTACGCCGGCGACGTCACCCGCCCCGGCAGCAATGCGCAGCATCAGGCGGTGGACGCGCGGCTGGTTGCGCATCGGCCGCACCGGCTGGATGCAGCCGCTTCCGCGGCGCTGCCGCTGGTCACGATCACTGCGTGGGAGCTGCTGTTCCATCGCATGCCTTATTCGCCGGAACACGGCGGCGACGGCAAGTCGTTGCTGGTGATCGCCGGTGCCGGCGGCGTGGGCTCGATCGCGATTCAACTGGCGCGCCGCGCTGGCTTCACCGTGATCGCCACCGCGTCACGACCAGAAACGCAGGCATGGTGTCGCGCGATGGGCGCGCAGCACGTCATCGATCATCGCCAATCGCTCACAGCGCAGCTGAAGGCGCTGGGTTTCGAGCACGTCGACGCCGCCATCAACCTGGCCGACACCGTGCATTACTGGACCGAACTGGGCGAGCTGCTCGCGCCGCAAGGCCATGTCGGCCTGATCGTGGAACCGACCTCACCGGTGCACATCGGCGATCCCTACAAGGTCAAATGCATCGGCATCCATTGGGAAATGATGTTCGCACGCCCTCGCTTCAAGACGCCCGACATGGCCGAACAAGGCCGCCTGCTGGCACGCGTCGCGGCCTTGATCGACGAAGGCGAGCTGCGCGGCATCCAGCGCGAAACGCTAGGCCCGATCAATGCGGAAAATCTGCGCGAAGCGCATCGGCGATTGGAATCGGGAAGCACGATCGGCAAGCTGGTGGTTGCGGGTTGGTAGCTTCGCATCCACCGCGGCGGTCATTCCCGCGAAGAAGCGCATACGCTTCGCTCGCGGAAATAACCGCCGCCATCAATGATGCACCGCCGGCTTCGCCGGTTCGCCTTTCTTGCCCAGCTCCTCGAGCAAGGTGCGCAGATCATCGGCGTGCTCTTCCTCCTTCGCCAGGATTTCCTCCATGACACGGCGCGACGAAGGATCGTCGTTACCCAGGTATTGCACGATGTCGCGATAGCTGTCGATGGCGATGCGCTCGGCGACCAGGTCTTCCTTGATCATATCGACCAGGTCGCCGCCTTCCACGTAATCGGAATGCGCGCGTGTGAGCAAACCGTCCGGATTGAAATTCGGCTCGCCCTCGAGCTGCGTGATGCGCCGCGCGAGCATGTCCGCGTGTTGCTCTTCTTCCTGCGCATGCTCCAGGAATTCCGCCGCCACGCTCTTGGCGTGAATGCCCGAGGCCATGTAGTAGTGCCGCTTGTAGCGCAGCGTGCAGACGATTTCGGTGGCCAGCGCTTCGTTGAGCAGCTTGATCACGGTGTCGCGATCGGCCTTGTAGCCTTCGGTGATCGCGCCCTTGTCGATGTGTTCGCGGGCGCGCTTGCGGATGGTCTGGATGTCCGTGAGGAAGGGCTTGGACGCCATGGCTGTCTCCTGTATCCGGCCAGTCGGGACTGCTCCATCCATCCTGTCTTCACTGCCGCGAAGCACGGGTGAAATTGAGGTCGCGAATGCGTTCCGCTGCTTCGCTTATGGAAGTGTGTAGTCGAAAACGTAGGAGTGCTTGCCATCCTCGATCTGGATCTGCATCGTTCCCAGCAAGCCGGCCAGGGCATCCGTCCCCGAATCCGGCACCACCGTGATCGTCAGTTGCGGCGCGCCGCGATCCATGATGCCGTAATGCTGCAGCACGAAGCTGCCCTGTTTGCCGTGCAAGGTGCCGATTACACGCTCGATCGCCACATAACCCGCCGAGCCTTGCACCTGTCCCATCGCCGAGAGCATTTCGCCCAGGCTGGTGGCCTCAAGATCGCCGTGGAACTGCTTGTCGATGGTCATCCGCCCCAGGTTCGCCGGCTCGATGCCAGGCGCCGCGGGTTGCGGGGTCAGCTTTACGTCAAAAGGTCCGTTTGCCTGCATGATAGGTTCCGGTTCGCATTGCAGACGCGACATTATTACAACGGCGGACATGGCGATTGGAAAAACGCGACAGTTGGGGACTGCATGACGATTGACTTGGGCAAGCCTCGCGGCGTCTTGCACCCGCGATTGGCGCACGGTGAATTCCTGCATGCGCGCCGCACGCCGTCCCTTGCGCTTGCAGGCGTGGTGGAGCATTACTGGCACGTAGCCTGGGACTTGCGCGGGCTCCCGGCGCAGCAGCAGGAAACGCTGCCGCATCCAAATGTCCACTATGTGATCGAGCCGGCCTTGACCGCCATCTATGGCGTGCACACGGGCCGCTTCGTTCGATTGCTTGAAGGCAAAGGGCAAGTGTTCGGCATCAAGTTCAAGGCCGGTGGCTTTTTCCCGTTTTACGACAAGCCGGTTTCGGAGCTACGGGATCGCTCGCTCGATCCGTGCCAGATCTTTGGAGATGACGCGGGCGGCTTCGAAGCGGAAGTGCTTGGGGCGACGAACGTCGATATCATGGTCGCGGCCGCCGAGCGCCTGTTGTTCACGCACCTGCGGAACGTGGATTCGAATGTTGCTCGCGTGAGCGAACTTGTGGCCGGCATTGCGGCAGATCGCAACCTGACCTCGGTCGATGCGCTGGCCCAGCAGGCCAAGCTCACCAAGCGCGCTTTGCAAAGGTTGTTCAATCAGTACGTGGGCGTCAGTCCCAAATGGGTGATCAACCGCTACCGGCTGCACGAAGCCGTTGCGCAAATGCAGGCAGGTGTATCGGTATCGTGGATGGAATTGGCGTTGACGCTCGGCTATTTCGACCAGGCGCATTTCATTCGTGATTTCCGCAAGCTGGTGGGACGTTCGCCTGCGGAATACGCTCGTGCGGAAGGTCGTTTGGGTGACTGAGCGAATGTTTGCTCCCTCCCCTGCATGCAGGGGAGGGATAGATGGCGGCAAGCTTTGACCATCACGCCTTGTGATAAACCTCCGCGCCCTGCGCGCGGAATTCGGCCGCCTTCTCCGCCATGCCTTCGTCCAGCGCGACGGTTTCTTCCACGCCGTGTTCGGCGGCGTAATCGCGCACATCCTGGGTGATCTTCATCGAGCAGAACTTCGGACCGCACATCGAGCAGAAGTGCGCGGACTTGTGCGCATCCTTCGGCAATGTCTCGTCGTGGAATTCCTTGGCCTTTTCCGGATCCAGGCCAAGATTGAACTGATCGTCCCAGCGGAATTCGAAGCGCGCCTTGCTGAGCGCATTGTCGCGCACCTGCGCACCGGGATGACCCTTGGCGAGATCGGCGGCATGCGCGGCGATCTTGTAGGCGATGATGCCGTCGCGCACGTCCTGCTTGTTCGGCAGGCCCAGATGCTCCTTCGGCGTGACATAGCAGAGCATGGCAGTGCCGAACCAACCGATCATCGCCGCGCCGATCGCGCTGGTGATGTGGTCGTAGCCGGGCGCGATGTCGGTGGTGAGCGGCCCGAGCGTATAGAACGGCGCCTCGTGGCATTTCTCCAGCTGGCGCTCCATGTTTTCCTTGATCAGCTGCATCGGCACGTGGCCGGGGCCTTCGATCATCACCTGCACATCGTGCTTCCACGCGATCTGGGTGAGTTCGCCCAGCGTGTCCAACTCCCCGAACTGCGCGGCGTCGTTCGCATCCGCCACACAACCCGGACGCAGGCCGTCGCCAAGGCTGAAGGATACGTCGTATGCCTTCATGATCTCGCAGATTTCCTCGAAGTGCGTGTAGAGGAAATTTTCCTTGTGATGCGCCAGGCACCACTTGGCCAGGATCGAACCGCCGCGCGAGACGATGCCGGTGACGCGCTTGGCGGTAAGCGGCACGAAGCGCAGCAGCACGCCGGCGTGGATGGTGAAGTAATCCACGCCCTGCTCGGCCTGTTCGATCAAGGTGTCGCGGAACAGCTCCCAGGTGAGTTCCTCGGCCACGCCGCCAACTTTTTCCAGCGCCTGGTAGATTGGCACGGTGCCGATCGGCACGGGCGAGTTGCGGATGATCCACTCACGCGTTTCGTGGATGTTCTTACCGGTGGAAAGATCCATCACAGTGTCACCGCCCCAGCGGATCGACCACACCATTTTTTCCACTTCCTCGGCGATGCTGGAGCTGACCGCGCTGTTGCCGATGTTGGCGTTGATCTTGGTGAGGAAGTTGCGGCCGATGATCATCGGCTCGCTTTCCGGGTGATTGATGTTGGCCGGGATGATGGCGCGGCCGCGCGCCACTTCGTCGCGCACGAATTCGGGCGTGATCAGCTTCGGCAGCGAGGCGCCGAAGGATTGGCCCGGATGCTGGTGGCGCAGCGCGCTGTCTTTCAGCGCCTCGATGCGCTGGTTTTCGCGGATGGCGATGTATTCCATCTCCGGCGTAATGATGCCCCGGCGCGCGTAGTGCATCTGCGTGACGTTCGCGCCCGGCTTGGCGCGCAGCGGTGCGCGCGTGTGGCCGAAGCGCACGGCGTCGAGCTTGGCGTCTGCCGCGCGTTCGCGACCGAAGGCGGAGGTGAGGCCCGCGAGTTGATCCACATCACCGCGCTCCATGATCCATTGCGCGCGCAAGGCCGGCAGGCCGGTGGCCAGATCCACGGTGTAGTCAGGATCGGTGTAAGGGCCGGAGGTGTCATAGACAGTGATGGGCGGATTGGCTTCGCCGCCGAACAGGGTGGGTGTCTGCGCTTGCGAGATTTCGCGCATCGGCACCTTCAGGTCGGCGCGGCTGCCCTGCACGTGGATCTTGCGCGAGCCAGGAATGGGCCGGGTGACGGCTTCGGAGAGTTCTTGCGCGGCGCGCACGAGATCGGAGGGCAAGGCATTCATCGGCATTCGTCCAGTGCTCAAGCAGTGTCCCGAAGGACGCGCTTTATTGAGAAGTCCGCACGAATGTGCGGCATACCAGCAACTGAAGCGACGGCGCCAACGCATGGTGACCCATGCGACGAAGCTCCCTACACCGGTGCTAACCGGATCAGGTTCGAAGGGACTCTCTCAGCCGACTGCGGTCGGCACCCCCGCTTCCTAACTAACAACAACCCCGCTATTTGACCATGAAGCGGGGTGATAAACGAGTGCAGGCCGCAGGATGCCTTGATCCTTTAGTGCGACGGCGAATAGGCGCGCAGGAACATGGTGACGCTGGCGCGGGCGTTCTCTTCGATTTCCCGGGCGTAGGACTGCTGGCAATCCACGCAGCCGAACATGTGCCGCATCATCGAATCGCCCTTGATCAGCGAAATGAACTGCGTGGCCGCGCGCGAGATGTTGGGAATGTCGAGCTTGCCGGCATCAACCGCTTGCTGCAGCAGGCGCTCGAGCAGGGCGCGGGAACGCATCGGACCCTCTTCCCACATCAGCTTGCCATAGCGCGGATTGCCCTGGCGGCAGTCGCTGAGAATGGCGCGGAACGTGCCCACGGTTTCCGGATCGCAATCCAGGCGGGCGTGGGTGAGGGCGATGCGGTTGAGGATTTCGCCGATATCGGTATCGGACTCGAACTGATAGGTCTCTTCGGGCAGGAGATCCTGGATGCGCGCGCGGATGACCTCGCGGAACAGGTTGTCCTTATCGCCGAAGTGACTGTAGACCGTGAGCTTGGATACGCCCGCCTCCGCGGCGATTGCATCCATGCTGGTGCCGGCGAAGGCATTGCGTATGAACAGAGCCTTGGCGGCGTCGAGAATGGCCGCGCGCTTTTCCATGTCCTTAGGGCGGCCTGGCCCATGTGGCTTGGTCAGCGGGATCGAGTTCATGGATGCACCTTCACAAATCAAAAAACCCAATTTATTATACGGGTCGGTTTACTTATTTTCTGAATGATACCGAATATTTCGGCCGATGTGCGCAACTATCCCTGAAATGGCTCTCAGCGCCCCATTCCGCAAGGCCCAGCGCCTGCTGTCGGAGTGGCTGGAAGGAGGCCGGACAGCGCGCAGACAGGTGTTCGCGATCCGCGCCCTCATTCCAACCCTGGACGTCAGTGATAAGCATCGTCTGTGCCGGTGGCTCGCCTGGTGGTGCGTCGCGGCCGGCCAGCGGGGCGGATGGTTGCTCGGACGCATCGAACGGCTGGACGCCGTGCTCGGCGCAAGCACCGAAAAGGCGCTCTCACTGCTTCCGGTTGGGGTGGATTTGAGCGCCGTTCGCAATCACCGGAAAAGCGCGTAAGTGTCCGCGGACACAGAACAAAAGCATGACTTACGTCAGGTCATCGCGATGACTTCCGGCACTTCGTGCGAGGCATGATGCAACGCAACCTTACCATTGTCGAAACAGGGTCTAAACGCTTATCCTTTTTGACCTTTTTCCGATCCATATAGGCTTTGTTTTCCATGGCGATGAACTTCGATCAGGCGCGTCAAAACATGGTTGAGAACCAGGTGCGCCCCTGGGAGGTGCTGGATGGTCGCGTGCTTGACGTGCTGCGTCACGTCCGCCGCGAGGATTTCGTCCCGGCCGCCCATCGCCAGCTGGCGTTCGCCGACCTGAACCTGCCGCTCGGCCACGGCGAAGTGATGATGAAGCCGGTCGTGGAAGGCCGCGTGCTGCAGGCGCTGGCATTGAAACCCGAAGACAGCGTGCTGGAGATCGGCACCGGTTCGGGCTTTCTTACCGCCTGCCTGGCCAACCTCGCCGCGCAGGTCACCAGCGTGGACATCCATGCCGATTTCACCGCCGTGGCCAATCAGCGCCTGCAGGCCGCCGGCATCACCAACGTGCAGTTGCAGACCGGCGAAGCCGTCAACGAATGGCAGCCGCAGGGCACGTTCGATGCGGTGATTGTCACCGGCGCCGTCTACCGTATCCCCGACCGTTTCCTCGGCTGGCTCAAGCCCGGTGGCCGGTTGCTCGTCGTTCGCGGCGAGTCCCCGGTGCAGCAGGTGCTGGTGCTTACGCACGAAGGCAACGGCCGTTATCGCGAGGAAAGCCTGTTCGAGACGGATCTTCCCTATCTCGCGCACGCCGAACCTCCTCGCCGTTTCGTTTTCTGACCCCGATTTTCGAACCCACGAGGCGAACCATGCGCTTGAAGCTTCTGACCCTTGCCCTGTCCCTGGCTGCAGTTTCCCTGCCCAGCCACGGCGAGGATTTGCTGGATGCATATCGTCAGGCGCGTGCGAACGACCCTGTGCTGGCACAGGCCGACGCCACACGTCTGGCCGTGCGCGAAAATGTGCCGCAGGCGCGCGCATTGCTGTTGCCGCAGATCAATGCCGGCATGACCCTGCAGCAGCAGAGTCTTTCCGGCAGCAATAGCAGC
Source organism: Dyella sp. (assembly GCF_051954575.1). Classification (GTDB taxonomy): domain Bacteria; phylum Pseudomonadota; class Gammaproteobacteria; order Xanthomonadales; family Rhodanobacteraceae; genus Dyella_B. The sequence continues at coordinate 9,732 of NZ_JBQCHP010000048.1, forward strand.
CTGGCCCAGGGCACCGGTTCCGGTCACGAACGCACGCGCTCGATTTCGGCCAGTGTCGACCAGACCATTCTCAACCTGTCCGACATCGCGAACCTGCAAGCTGCACATTCGACCTCCGATGCGCAGGAAAAAACCTATGAGGCTGCCGCGCAGGAATTATTCGTGCGCGTGGCCTCGGCCTATTTCACGGTGTTGAATGACGAGGAGCAGCTCGCCTACGCCAAGGCCAACGAAGAAGCCTATCGCGTCACCTACGACCAGGCCGAGCAGCAGTACAAGGTGGGCATCTCCGCCGTCACCAACGTGTACCAGGCCAAGTCATATTACGAGGCTGCCAAGGCGAACACGGTCAGCGTGCAGAACACGCTGGCTAACGATCGCCAGGCGCTCAGCGTGATCACCGGCAAGCCGGTCGGCGAGCTGAGGAAGCTGCGCCCCGATCTGCCGATGGATCCGCCCACCCCGGCCGATCCGCAGAACTGGGTGGACAGCGCACTGAAGAACAACCCCACGCTGGCTTCCTCGCAGCTTTCCGTCGACGCGGCCCAGCACACCATCAACGCGGCACGCGCTGGCCACCTGCCAACCATCACCGCCAGCCTCAGCCGTGGCAAGACCACGGCATGGCTGGAGAACGGCAGCTACAACGCGCTTGGTGCAACCGGCAACGGCCGCTACGGCACTACCATCGGCGTCACGCTGTCGGTGCCGATCTTCTCCGGCGGCGCCACGCAATCGAAGGTGCGCCAGTCGATCTACCAGCGCGACGAAGCGCAGGACGCACTGGAACTGACGCGCCGCCAGGTCACGCAGAACACGCTCAACTATTACAACTCGGTGCTGGCCGGCATCAGCGAAGTGGAATCGGGCAAGGCCGCGGTGGATTCGGCGCAGAAAGCCGTGGACGCCACCAAGGCCGGCTTCCAGGTGGGTACGCAGATCATGCTGGACGTGCTGACCTCGATCCAGCAGCTGACCCAGGCGCAGAGCACCTATTCGGTCGCGCGCCATCAGCTGGTGTTGAATCGCCTGTTGCTGAAGCAATCGGCGGGCACGATCGATTACAACGATCTGGAATACGCCAATTCGTTGTTGCAGTGATCAAAAAAGGCCGGGATTCCCGGCGTTTTTTTGATCACGTAGGTTGGGGTGCAAACCCCAACGTCATCGAAAAGATACGTTGGGGTTTGCACCCCCACCAGCGGTAAATCACTCCTGCAACATCCGATCGATCAACCGCATCACCCGCCCCACCGCGCCACGCTCGCTGTCGAACACCACTCGCGCCTGACAGCCCATCTGCCTGCAGCGTGCCTCGTCCTGCAGCAGATCGAGCACTTCGGCGCCTAGCGCATTGCTTTGCATCACGCGCTTGGCGCCGCCGCCGCGGATCAGCGTGAGGGTGATTTCCTCGAAATTGAAGGTATGCGGCCCCACCAGCACCGGCCGGGACAGCGCCGCCGGCTCGAGCACGTTATGGCCACCGATCGGCACCAGGCTGCCGCCGACGAAGGCGACGTCGGAGGCGGCGAAGAACGGCATCAGCTCGCCCATCGAGTCGATCACGAATACCTGGTGCGATTCGCCGGGCACGCGGTCCGCGCTGCGCATCGCCATGCTGAAGCCCAGGCTGCGTACCGAGTGCTCCACCAGCCGGAAGCGTTCCGGATGGCGCGGCGCGATCAGCAGCAGGGCGTCCGGCAATCGCTTCAGCACCTCCAGGTGTGCTTCCAGCACGGCCAGCTCCTCGCCTTCATGCGTACTCGCGGCAATCCACACCGGCCGCAGGCGGCCCCATTGCTGACGGAACGCCTCGCCGGCTTCCGGCGCGCCGACTGGAATGGGCATGTCGAATTTCAAGTTGCCGCTGACGGTGACCTGCGCCGGATCCGCGCCCAGCAAGCGGTAGCGCGCCGCATCGGTGCGCGACTGGGCCGCGATCTGCCGCACGCAGCGCAAGGCCGAACGCAGCAGCGCACGCATCGGGGCATAACCACGCAGCGAGCGGCCGGACAGGCGCGCGTTGACGATCATCAGCGGAATGCCACGCCGGTAGCAGCCAAAATAAAGGTTTGGCCAGATCTCCGTTTCCACGATCAGCGCGAGCCGCGGCCGCACCTGCTTCAGGAAACGGTGCACGGAAAACGGCAAGTCATACGGCAGATAGACATGGAACACGCTGTCGCCGAACAGCTGCTGCACGCGCGCCGAACCGGTCGGCGTGACAGTCGTGACCACCAGCGGCGCATTTGGATAATCCTCGCGCAGCGCCTTGATCAACGGCTCGGCCGCGTTCACTTCGCCCACCGATACCGCGTGCACCCAGATGCTGCCGCGCAGATCCGGCGCCTTGAAAAAGCCGAAGCGCTCCGGCCAACGCCGGTGGTAATTGCCATAGCGCACCCCGCGCGTCAGCAGTCGCAGCACGAGCACCGGCGTGGCGAGGTACATCAGGAGGGTATAGAGATAGCGCAACGTCGATTCCTGTGCGGGACGCGGAAGTATACGGGGCATGTGCCGCTACAATTGCCCGAATGCCTGGAACACCTTATCCCCCCTTCACCCGCTCCTTGCTCGCACCACGCCTCTGGCCGGCATGGGTTGGCGTGGGCGTGATGAAGCTGATCGCCATGCTGCCGTTTCCGGTGCTGATGGGCATCGGCCGCGCGCTGGGCTGGCTGATCGAGCGCTTTCCCTCGCCGCGCCGCCAGGTGGCGGCCACCAATGTCGCACTGTGTTTTCCGGAGCTCGATGCGAAAGCGCAGGCCGCGCTGGTGGATGCGCACCTGCGCGACATCGGCCTGATGCTGATCGAGTTCGCGCTGGGCTGGATGGGATCGGACCGCGCGATCGGGAAAATCCCGGTCACCATCGAAGGGCTGGAACATCTCCAGGCCGCACACGCCGAAGGACGCGGCATCTTGCTGGTAGGTGGACATTTCTCGCACCTGGAATTGTGTGCGCGGCTGGTGTCGCAACGCATCCGCATCGCCGGCATGTACCGCCGCATGGACAACCCCGTGTTCGAATGGACGGTGCTGCGCGCGCGGCTGGGTTACGCGCGCGCCATGTTCGACAAGGACGATATCCGCGGCACCGTGAAATACCTGCGCAACGGCGGCACGCTGTGGTACGCGCCCGACCAGGACATGCGCAGCAAGGACAACGCCTTCGCGCCGTTCTTCGGCGTGATCGCCGCCACCATCACCGGTACGCATCATCTGGCGCGGCTGTCCCGCGCGGCGGTAGTGCCGTTCTTCCATCGGCGCCTGCCCGGCAGCCAGGGCTACGTGCTGCGCCTGGGTGCGCCGCTGGACAACCTGCCCAGCGCGGATGCCGAAGCCGATACCGTGCGCGTCAACCGCTGCATCGAAGACATGGTGCGCGAAGCGCCCGAGCAATACCTGTGGGTACACAAACGCTTCAAGACGCGGCCTGAAGGGCAGCCGCCGATCTATTGAGCGCAACGACAGGCTGGCGTCAGCCTCGGCCGGTACATAGATGGATTGGCCTTTTGTCGCGCCGTTGCCATGCCCTATCACCGAACCAGCCGGTCGCGCCGTCGCCCGGCACCGCCGACTGCCGTAAAATCCTGCGAACGGCAGACAAGGAGCGCTGCATGACCACGCAGGAAGGGCGAAGCGCTCCGGCTTGCCCGATCTTCATGTATCACAACATCGCCAAGGCCCCGCGCGGCCTGAAGCGCTGGCGCAGCCTGTACGTGAGTCCCAGCGCTTTCGCGCGGCAGATGTGGCTGCTCAAGCGGTTCGGTTACCGGGGCCTATCGATGTCCGACGCGATGCCGTACCTGCGCGGCGAACGGCAAGGCCGCATCGCAGTGATCACGCTGGACGACGGCTATGTCGACAACCTTGAGTTCGCGCTGCCGATCCTCCAGCGCTACGGCTTCACCGCCACCTGCTACGTAGTCAGCGGCAGCATCGGCCGCTACAACAACTGGGACGCGGAAAAGCTCGGCATCCAGAAGCCCTTGATGACCGCCGCACAACTGCGCGCCTGGCAGCAGGGCGGCATGGAGACCGGCGCACACACGCGCAGCCATCCGCATCTCACGCAATGCAGTGACGCACAGTTGCAAGACGAGATCGCCGGCAGCAAGGCCGATCTGGAAGCCGTGCTCGGCGCGCCGGTGACGCAGTTCTGCTACCCCTATGGCGACATGGACGATCGCGTCGCCGAAGTGGCCCGCGCCGCCGGCTATGCCGCCGCCACCACTACCCAGCGCGGACGCGCCAACGCCGGCATGGACGTATGGCGCCTGCCGCGCGTGCAAGTCGCCCGCCATCACGTGCTGCCGCAGTTCGCCATGCGCGCATTCACCGATTACGAGAACAAACGTCACCCGGGCAGCCGCGCATGAAATTTCTTTTCGTCGGCACCAATCCGGAAAACACCGGCGCCGCCACGCACTTCGTCGCGCTCGCCCTGGCCATGGTGGAAGCCGGCCACCAGGTCAGCGCCGTGGTGTATCCGAATGGCCTGATCGCCAATGCGCTGGACAAGTCCGGTGCGAAACTTTATCCGGCGAAATTCCGCAACGTGTTCGACCTGCGCGGATATTTGGCCACGTTCAAGGCCGCACGTGATCTGCAACCGGATTGGCTGGTCGGCAACTTCGGCAAGGAATACTGGCCGCTGATCCTGGTCAGCCGCCTGCTGCGCGTACCGGTGGCGCTGTTCCGTCACCGCACGCCACCAATGGGCCGACTGTCCCAATACCTGGTGCCACGACTGGCGCAGCGCTTCTTTGCGGTTTCCCAACATGCGCGGCAGGCTTATCTGGACCGTGGCGTGGCGCCGCAACGCGTTCGCGTGCTGTACAACCCGGTGAGCATGACCTGGTGCAAGCCCGACGCGCAGCGCCGCAGCGACGTCCTGCACCAGCTAGGCATTCCGCAGGATGCGATCGTGCTGGGCTATTTCGGTCGCATGCATCACACCAAAGGCATCTTCACCCTGCTTGAAGCGCTCGATGGGGCCATGGCGCAGGAATCGCGCCTGCATTGCCTGTGGCTGGGCCATGGACCGGAGGCGCAACAACTGGGCGAACGCATCGAAGCCGGCAACTTCGCGCACCGCCATCACATGCTCGGCTGGATCGACGACGTGCATCCGTACTACAGCGCGATCTCCATGCTGGCCTTCCCTTCCATCGCCACGGAAACCTTCGGCCGCGTGTCGGTGGAAGCCCAAGCTGCGGGCGCGCCGGTGCTGGCCAGCAACATCGGCGGCGTGCCCGAAACGCTTTCGCCGAACGTCAGTGGCTTGCTGTTGCCACCCGGCAATGCAGCGGCGTTGCGCAACGCCATTCTCAAGCTATGCGATGCAGACGTGCGCGAGCCCATGGGCATCGCGGCGCGCGATTTTGTGGACCGGCATTTCAGCACGCGCGTCATCGCCGACGAATTCGTGCGCATTTTGAGCGATGCCCAGTAGGTTGAGCTGAGACGCCGGGTTGGTCGTTGCCTCAGTCCTGCCTACGACGCGCCTCATGCAATTTGGCGTATTTCAGGAACACGTAAAACGCACCCAGCACACTGGCGACAAACCCTGCCCATCCGCTCAGAAAATACCGCTTCAACACAAACTGCCTTAAAAAAAACAGCGGCGGATAGATCACCATGCGCAGCCCGGTAAAACGCTGCCCACGGCGCAGCTTGTGCGCCACCATGCCGCTGCTGTAGCGATTGATTTTCTCCGCCCGCGTGGCGATATCGCCATCGCCGTTGTTGACGAAGTCGGCGCCCCACAAGGTCTTTACCGGCCCACGCACTTCCACCGCCGCATGCACTTCCACATCGTTCATGGCGCCGTGCCTGCGATTGAACAGGCGCAGATGGCCGTTGCGATGACTCAGGCGGTGCTGCACGGTCCAGAACATGCGCTCGCGGCGCGGCAGGCGGAACCCAGCGTGCTGTGGATCTTCCAATGCACGCTCGATGATCGCGCGCGTACCGGGCGACAGGATTTCGTCCGCATCCAGGTTCAAGATCCAATCGTTGCGCGCCAGTTCGTAGGCGCGCTGCTTCTGCGGACCGTAGTCGTCGAACGGATGCACTTCCACCCGCGCGCCATGCATACGCGCAATCGCCACCGTGCTGTCGGTCGAACCGGAATCGAGCACGACGATTTCGTCGGCCCAATCCACTTCGCGCAGGCAGATATCCAGCGTATCGGCGTTGTTGTAGGTGATCACCACCACCGAGAGCGGTTCACGCGCCATCGCGTTCTTCCTTCGTTGCTGCAAACAGCGACGCACACCATAGCCCCAGCAACCAGGCGAACAACAGCCCCCACCAGGCCGAATAGAAGGCCAGGTGCGAATTGAGCGGAAACAGCATCGCCGCCAGCGATACCGTCACCGGAAAAGCCGTCGCCCGGCCGGCCGACCCTGCGCGCCGCCATGCGCGCACAGCCAGCGCGACACCGACCAGCCACAGCAGCAGGCCCACAACGCCGGTTTCGATCAGCACCTCCAACACCAGTTGATGCGGATGGCAGGCGCCCATGCCGTCGCCGCAATTCTCCGCCACCATGAAATGATCGTTCGCGGGTGCATAATGCGGATATGCGTAGCGAAACCCACGCACGCCCACTCCCAGCAAGGGATGCGCCTCGATCATGCGCACGCCGGTGTGCCAGATATCGAGCCGCCCGGTCGTCGCTTCGTTGAGCGATTGCTCGCTGCCGCTCAAGGCCATCAAAGTGCGCTGCATGCGCGTCTCAAAGCGGGTGGATGTTTTCCATGCGATAGCGCCCGCAATCGCCAACACCACAGCCACCGACGCACCGACCGCCAAAAAGCGCACAAACGAACCCGCTTCGCGCGCGATGAACACCAGCGTGACCAAGCCGAAGGCGATCCACGCCGACCGCGAGCCGCTCAACATCACCGGCCCCAGCAACAACACGAAAGCCACGATCAGCCCGCGCAATTCCCAGCGCTTGCGCGCCGCCCACAGCGCAAACGGCGACAACATCGCCAGCGTCGGGCCCAGCTTGGGATCGTCCGCACCGAACAGCCCGGAAATCCGCTCCGCGTCCGCATGCCCGCGCAAGCTCCAGCCGGTAAGCATCTGCATCCACGCATCGAGCACCCAGAAGGCGATCACCGCCGCCACCGCGACATACAACCCATGCACCCGCTGCTCGCCGCGCAACGCATGACAGGCATAAAGCCCCAGCGGCAGATAACGCAGCAAGCCCAGTACCGTGCTCCAGCTTTTACCAGGCGCCACGGACACGAATGAAGACAGCAATGCTGCGCCGATGTAGCACGTCAGCAGCATCCATAGCAGACGCATCGACGGCTGCGTCCATTCGATCCCTCGCCGCCATGCAAGCAGCAGCCCGATCAGACATGCCGCAGTGCCCAGCTCGGCACTGCGCCCGAACGGCAGCAAGGCCACCACCAGCCAGTACGGCCACCATGGCTGCTGCAGCCAGCGTTTGAGTCGCTCGGAAGATTGGCTGTGCATAGGCGGCTGGCTGGCCTCAGGCGGTCAAGGGAGTCGAGGTACTCGGCTGGCGTAGCGCCAGAGTTCTAGCGATGGTCTTCGTCGGGCCGGCTCCCCGTGCTACGCGTCCGACTCCAACCTGCCCGCGATTTTGCAGAGATCGACCCCGCTTTGTCGCAATGTGTTCGTTAGAATTATTCCGATCGCGCATTATCCGATTCTTCCACACCAAAGCAGCAAGGACGTTATATGACCGCACGCTTGTACGGCCGTAAGTGGGTTGCGCTCGCATTCGCGCTTTTTGCCTTCAACGCTCACGCCACCGACCTGAAAGTCCAGGTATTGAGCGCTACCGTCAAAGACCAGAAAATCCCCGACGCAACAGTGATTCTGCAGCGTAACGGAGCGCAATCCGTACATGCCGTCACGGATGACCAGGGCAACGCCAAGCTGTCCCAGGACCAGGCCGACGATGCCAACTCGTTGATCATCATCAAGAAGGATGGCTACTCTGACCTGATCGCCAAATGTCCGTGTGCCGGCCTGAGCTATGCGCTCAGCCCCGTCATGCAGAACCTCGACGGTTTGCGCGTCGTGCTGAGCTGGGGCGCCGAGCCGGCCGACCTCGACCTGCACGTGGCCTACCCGAACAATCACGTCTTCTGGCGCACAAGGAAGGGGCCTGACGCCAATCTGGACATCGACCACACCGATAGTTACGGACCTGAAACCATCACCCTGGAACGCAAGCACGCGGGCGATACCTACGTCTTCGCGGTGCACGATTACACCGACCGCGCCAAGCCGCATACGACCTCCCTTGCCGACAGTCAGGCCAAGGTGTTCGTTTACGTCGGCAAATCGTTGGTACGCAGCTATTACGTGCCGAAAAATCAGCCCGGCAATTTGTGGACGGTATTTCGCATCACGGGCGAAGGCGAGTTTCAGGACATCAATACCGTGCGCGGCGTGTATGTCGACGCGGAAAACGTGCTCAATGAGATCGGCAACTACAACAACGAACAACTGCAAGTCACCGCCGCCAACCAGGGCGGCATCGATCCGGCCCACGCCAAGACGCTGAACCAGAACGGTGAAAAGGCATATCACGCCGGTGACCTCGAAGGCGCCATCAATCTGTACCGCCAGGCCATCGATGCAGACCCGAACTATGGCCAGGCCTACAGCAACCTGGGCCTCGCCTACCAGAAAGCGGGCCGTGCCGCCGAGGCCATCTGGGCCGACCGCAAGGCGCTGGCTCTGGCCAGCGGTCCGACCGCGGCGACGGTTCGCGCCAGCTCCTACTACAACATCGGACGCCTCTATGAAGATGCAGGTCAGCTCGACGACGCCTTGAGCAACTACCGGGCGGCGAAGCAGCAAAAGGCCAATCCGGTCTACGACAACGCCATCCAGCGCGTCAGCAACCATCGCTGATCCAATCCATGCCCCGCAGCCTTGCGGGGCATTTCTTTTCGCTGCCCGAGTGTTAGCCCATGCGCCGAATCTTTCTATCGGCGATCCTGCTGGTCGTCACGGCAGGGTCGCTTCATGCTGCAGGTCCCAGCGACGTCGCCGGAGGCGACCGCGCCTTCTGGCCTTCTCCCATCAACTCCACCGCGTCGTTCGACCTGGCATCGCGCGCCGAACTGCTGGCGTTCGGCAAGGCCTTGGCCGATAGCGAGCGGATCGATGACCAGGCTCTTCAGCAGCAACTGCAGATCAAGTCGTTCGATCACGCCTCGGTCGAACGCATCCGCGCCACCTACTGGCAACGGCTTACGGCGAACTACATGCTTGCCGCCGCGCATTGTGACAATCGGCAGCCCTTCTGCGCACCGGTGCATGACCAGGCCGATTTCAAGCGCGCCGCCGCGGCCTTCGTCGCCGCACCCGCGCCGGAATATCGCGCGTGGTTCGATCAGGCCAGTACGTTCCAGCATGTGTATTTGAACGAACTGCTGCGGCTTGCTGCGTTGTTCCCGCGAGTCAACAGCGAGGTAATGAGTTTTTCTTCGCAAGAGATCGACGGCCATGCACTGGGCGACCGCGAATTTTTGCTGAGCTTCGACGATGGTCCCACGCATGCAGGCGGTTCAACCGATGCGATGCTGCAGATCCTCCGTTCCTTGCATACGAACGCCACGTTTTTCACACTCGGCGAACCGCTGCAAGCCCGCCTGAAACAGAGTTCGCCAGCCAGCGTGGCAGCCTTGTACCAAGGCATGTGCGTTGGTGCGCATGGCTGGGAGCATCGCTCGCATAGCGCATGGCCGCAGTGGCAGGATTCGGTAATGCGCAGCATGGCCTTGGTTCACGACAATCTGCCGGACAGCTACGTGCCGTTGTTCCGCCCGCCATTCGGCCAACGCCGTCCCGACAGCGGCGATTTCTTTGCGCAGCATGGCTGGCACGTCGCACTGTGGAACATCGATTCGCAGGACTGGAACGCCAAGGTCGGCGCCGAGCAAGTCAAGCAGCGGGTGCTCACGCTGATGCTGCTATGGCGTCACGGCATCATCCTGTTCCATGACATTCACACCAAGGCCCAGGTATCCGTGCCGTGGCTGCATGATCAGGTGCGTGATGCGGGCGTGCAGTGGCTGGATTGCCACCGGTTTTCCGCCGGCACGTGATCTGGAAACGAGAAGGTGGTGGCACGCCCGCAGGCTACGCCACCACTTCCTCATACAACGCCAGCGACGCATGCTGCATGTCGACCAGCCGATAGCGCTGCAAGGGCGAGATGGGCGGCGCCACGCGCAGCAGTTCGGCGGCGCGTTCGATCAGGCGCTCGCGGTCGCCGGGCGGTACGCGTCCGGCGGGGTAGAGTTCGGCCAGCAGTTCGCCCACACCGCCGTGGGCATAGCCGAGTACCGGGCGGCACAGCGCCAGGGCTTCGACCACGGTGCGGCCGAACGCTTCGGGCTTGTTCGACAGCTGCAATATCAGCGCGGACATGGCGTAAATGTCGCGCACGTCTTCGCGCGGCGCAGTCATCACTACCTGGTTGGTTACGCCGCGGCCCTTGATCAGGTCCTTCAGTTCTTGCACGTAGGCTTCGCGACCCGGCTCGATCACGCCGAGCAGCAACAGGCGCGTGTCGATGCCGCGCTGCTTGAGTTCGGCCACCAGCTCGATGGCGTCGTGATGGCCTTTCAGGCGTGTGCCGCGGCCGGGCAAGGTGAGCAGCGGCGCGCCGGCGAGGTTGGGGAATTCGTTGAAGAACGCTCTCTGCCAGCTCTCGTCCGGACGATGACCGTAGGGGAATTTATCCGGATCGATGCCGCGCGGCACGATGCGGATGCGGGTGGTATCCACCTTGTCGTAATGGCTGATGAGGTAATCGCGCACGGTCTGCGATACCACTACGATGCGCTCACCGCGCAACATGATGGCGCTGTAGCGGCCCGGCGAATTGAGCCCGTGCACGGTGGTAATGAAGTGGGGGCGGGGCGACATGCCCTTGAGCGCCCACCAGCCCATCCAGGCGGGCAGCCGCGAGCGGACATGGACTACGTCCGGCTTGAGCTCGCGCAGGATGCGTCGCAAGCGCCCCAGCCGGCCCAGGGTGAGCAGCGACTTGCGGCCGATGTCAAGGGTGATGTGTTCGCTGCCCTCGGTCTGCAGCTGCTTGACCAGGCGGCCGCCAGCTGAGATCACGATCGAGCGATGTCCGGCCTGCACCAATGCCTGCCCCACTTCCAGCACCGAGCGCTCCGCGCCGCCCGAGTGCAGCGCGGGGATGAGCTGCACAACGGTCAGCGTTCTGGCCGGTGTGGCGGCGACGGACATGATTGCCTCATTGGCGACTTTCATCCATAAAACCCAAGCACCAATCGTGCCGTATGGCGCCGTTTATGCACCAGGTCGACGTTGTATTCAGTCGCGCAGGACGTAATGCGCGCCGCAGTAAGGACATACGGATTCACCGCCGTCCTCCACGATGGGCAGATAGACCTTCGGATGGGAATTCCACAGCGCCATGCCGGGCATGGGGCACGACAGCGGCAGGTCCGAACGCGTCACTTCATAACGATTTTCGGCATTCGCCAGGATGGGCGTGACGGCGGCAGAGGAACCCGACATGGGATGGTGCTCCGGGGTAAGACGTTGGGACCGGCAATGTTAGCAGGCCCAAGTTGGCGTGATACAGCACCCGGAATGCGGCCTGGCCCGCGCGTGGCGAGCCGGGCGTGAGCACTTGCCGAAGGAACCCGGCAAGTGCCCACCTTGTCCGTCCCCTCTCCCGCGAGCAGGAGAGGGAGCAGAGGAAAACGACGGCGCTTACTGCCCCGCCTTCGGCACCGAACCTTCGGTGGTGATGTCGATCTGGATTTCGTCGCTGACCTTCGGCACGTACGCACCCAGGCCGAAATCCGAACGCTTGATCGTGGTCGTGGCGTTGAAGCCGATCGCCTGCTGGCCGGTCATCGGATGCTTGCCTTCGTTGTTGAGCGTGGCGTTGAGCACCACCGGCTTGGTTACGCCGTGCACGGTGAGGTCGCCGCTCACCTTGTAATGCTTGCCGCCCAGCGGCTGCACGCTGGTGCTCTTGAAAGTGATGGTGGGAAATTTCTCGGCATCGAAGAAATCCGGCTCCTTCAGATGCTTGTCCAGCGCCGGCACGTGGGTGTCCAGATCGCTCAGCGGCAAGGTCACGTCCACCGAGGACTTGGCCGGGTTCTGGTCGTCGAACACCAGCGTGCCGTCACCCAGGCCGATGTTGGCGGTGGGATGGGAGAAGCCGAAGTGGCTCCAGCTGAACAGCACCATGGTGTGGCCCGGATCGAGCTTGTAGGTGACCGGGGTGGCCTGGGCCGAGAACGCTGCGCCGAGCAGACCGGCCAGCAACATGTAGCGAAGGGTACGCATAAAAAAATCTCCTGCCTTCATCGGGTGGATGGAAAAATCGCCTTCGTGCCAAACGAGGGGACCGTCGCCCGGGCATAGCCCTGGACGGTCATCCCTGGAAAAACCGCTTATTCGACGCGGCATGCTTCCTCGAACGCGAGCCGCGGGCTGCGCGGGAACAAGTCGCGGCTGCTGTCGCCGTAACCGATATTGATCAGGAAGTTCGATTTCACCGTGGTGCCGGCGAAGAACGCCTGATCCACGCCGGCGTTGTCGAAGCCAGACATCGGGCCGCAATCCAGAGCCAGCGCACGCGCCGCCATGATCACGTAGGCGCCTTGCAACGTCGCGTTGCGGAACGCCGTGGTATCGATCAGCGGCTGATTGCCGACGAACCAGCTGCGTGCATCGGCGTGTGGAAACAATTGCGGCAGCTTTTCGTAGAACGCATGATCGTTCGCCACGATCGCGGTCACCGGCGCTGCCATGGTCTTGGCGCGATTGCCTTCGGACAGGAACGGTTTCAACTTTTCCTTGGCCGCGGCGGACTTCACGAACACCAGGCGCATGGGCGAGGAATTGGCGCTGGTCGGACCGAACTTGGCCAGCTCGTAGAGAGCGTGCAACTGTTCGTCGGCCACTTCCTTGGGCAGGAAGGCGTTGTAGGTACGGGCGGTACGGAACAGCTGGTCCAGCGCGGCCTCGGCAAGCTTCTCGCTCATGGGTATCCTCTGGTGAACAATAAAGCGCAGAGTGTAAGCGCAAGCCGGACCGACCAGCGGCGAACGAGGCGAACATACTGTGCACGATCCGGCGACAATCGACCTGCGAGAACGCGGCATGCATCACACGCCGCAGGGCGAATGCTGGGCCATCACTGACCGCGCCGCCGGCAATCAACGACAGGCGCTGGCGCTGGCCGACTGTCTGGGGCTGCCGGTGCGTCACCTGGTGCTGTCGCTGCGTGCGCCATGGTCGTGGCTGTCGCCACGCTTGCTTGCGGGCGGCCGGCTGGCCTTGCCGGCTGCGCAACGCATTAACTTCGCGCCGCCATGGCCCACGGTCGCCATCGGTTGCGGGCGTAGCGCGGCCTTGCTCACGCGCATGTTGCGCAGCCTGACGGATGGGCATTGCCATACCGTGCAGATTCTCGACCCGCGCATCGATCCCGCGCATTGGGACACAGTCATCGCGCCAAGACATGACGGCCTGACCGGCATCAACGTACTGAACCCGCTGGGCTCATTGAATCCCATCGATGATGCATGGCTGGCCGATGGCCGCCAGGCAAGTCCTGCCCTGGGCGAGCTGCCAGGCCCCCGCACCGGCGTGTTGATCGGCGGCCGACGCAGCGGCATCCGTATCGACGCCGATTACGCGCGTCGCCTAGCGCAACACCTGCTCGCACGCCGGCGCCGCGAAGGCGGCAGCCTGCTGGTGCTGACCTCGCGCCGCACGCCCAACGCCGTGGCCGAGGTGATGCGCCATATCATGCGCGGCGTTCCCGGCCTGATGTGGAGCGGGCCTGACGACGGCCCCAATCCCTATCCCGGCGTACTTGGCTGGGCCGATCGCCTGGTGGTGACGCCCGATTCGGTGAACATGCTCAGCGAAGCCTGCGCCGTTGGCTGCGCGGTGCATACGTTTGCGCCGGAGGCCTTGCCCCCGAAGCTTGCGCGGTTTCATGAAAGCTTGCGCGCGGCCGGGCTGTTGCATGGTGTGGATGACGATGTGCCGGTGCGGCAGGTGCCGTTGCGGGAGACGCAGGCGATTGCCGGAGCGTTGCGAGAACGCGCTTTGGGGTGAGGGTACGATCAGCGCGCGGCAATAAAATCTTGCGCAAGAACCGTGGGTTGGGTTGCAAACCCCCAACGTCGCAGCGCATGCGTTGGCCATGTTGGGGTTTGCACCCCAACCTACCAATCGAACCCAAGCGCACGCGTCACTACATTCACTTCGCCGCACAGCGCCTCCAGCTCCGCATCGCGCGCCGCAAGACGCGAACGCAAATCCAGCGTGCACAACAACGCGCGCCGCAACAGCTCCGCATGCGCGCGGGTAAAGCAATTCGCTTGCGCGGTATCGAGCAAACCCGCATCGCGGCAAAGTTCGATCAGGCCTGCGTTCGCTGTCGTCGACAACAGACGCGGCGATTGCGACGCATGCGCCAGCACCAGGCCTTGCAGTGCGAACTCGATATCGAGCAAGCCACCCTGCCCTTGCTTCAAATCGATCAATGTGTCGCTCGAACGATCGCGCTCCGCACGCCAGCGCTGCCGCATGCTGCTGACTTCCGCCAGCACCGCGGTGCGATCGCGCGGCACGGCAAGCGTGCGGCGTCGCACGTCGGCCAGTTCCGCGTTCAACGCGGCATCGCCGGCGACTGGACGCGCACGCAACAAGGCCTGGTGTTCCCAGGTCCAGGCGCGGCTTTCCTGATAGGCGACAAACGCTTCCAGGCTACCGACCAGCAAGCCCTTCGAACCATCAGGCCGCAGGCGCGTGTCCACTTCGTACAGTCGCCCGGCGCGGGTGAGCACGGTAAGCCAGTTCATCACGCGCTGGGTCAGGCGTTGATACCAGCGCGAACCTTCCAGCGGACGCGCGCCATCGCTGATGGCTTGCGCACGCTGGCCATCGAACACGAACACCAGGTCGAGATCGGAGGCGAAACCCAGTTCCTCGCCACCCAGGCTGCCGTAGCCGAGGATGGAAAAACCCGAACCCTCGCCCGGCAAGCGTCCATGCGCGGCGATCACCTCGCGCTCCGCCAGCGCGGCAATCGCGTTGACCGCCGACTCGGCCAGCGCAGCCAGCCGGCGCGCGGTCGCCACCGCATCGGCGCGTCCATCGTTGAAGGCCAACCCTAAGCGAAAAGCGATGCTCGACTTGAATTCGTTGATGCGCTCCAGCTCCGCTTCCGCCTCGCGTTCGTCCAGCGTGGTGAGCACGCGGGCGATTTCCGCGCTGATATCCGCGCGCTTCAGTGGAAGCTGGTCGATGCGCGGATCGAGCACGTCGTCGAGCAGCAAGGGTTGCGCGATCACGCGCTCGGCCAGGAATGCGCTGTCGGCAAATAATTGCGCCAGGCGTTTGCGCGCCGAGGGTTGTTCTTCCAGCAGCGCAAGATAGGAAGGACGGCGCGCCACCGTCTGCACCAGGCGGCACAAGCGCAGCAGCGATGGCACCGGCGCGGAGGTGTCGCGAGCCGCCGCCAGCAATTGCGGCATCAGATGGTCGAGCAGCTCGCGTGCACGCGCCGGCATGGCGCGCAATTGCGACGCCTGCGGCAGTTTCAGCAGAGCGTCCGCCGCTTCCGCACCAGGCTTGAAACCGGACGCTTCAAGCACGCCTGCGTCGAGCGATTCATCGCACGCGCGCTGCCACAGGATGGCGTCCGCCGCGGGCACGCTCGCCTTGGCGCCGCCTTCGGGCATAAGCATGGCGGCAAATTCGTTGGCGACGATATCGCGGTGTTTGGCCAGTTCCTCGGCCAACGGTTCCCATGCCGGATAATCAAGCGCCAGCGCCAGTCGTTCGCGCGCGAGATCATCTTCCGGCAGATCGTGGGTTTGCGCGTCGCGCAGCATCTGCACGCGGTTTTCCAGCCGCCGCAGGAATATGTAGGCTTGGCGCAACGCACGCGCACGCGAAGCGGGAATATGCCCGCGCGCCTCGCAGGCGGTAAGCGCCGGTAGCAGGCCACGCACGCGCAGGCTCGGTTCGCGGCCGCCGCGGATCAGCTGCACCAATTGCACGATGAATTCGATTTCGCGAATGCCGCCCGGCCCAAGCTTGAGGTTGTCGGCCAGATCCTTGCGCGCCACTTCCGCATTGATCAGCGCCTTCATTTCGCGCAAACCGGCAAACGCGGTGTAATCGAGATACTTGCGATACACGAACGGCCGCAGCATTTCCTGCAATTGCTTGCCGGCGTTGCGATCGCCCGCGACGGTGCGCGCCTTGATCCACGCATACCTTTCCCAGTCGCGTCCTTCGCGCTGGTAGTACTGCTCCATCGCGGCGAACGGCAGCGCCAGTCGCCCGGCATTGCCGAACGGCCGCAGGCGCAGATCCACGCGCGCACAGATGCCGTCGGTGGTCGGCTCGTGCAGCAGGCGTACCAACTGGCGGCCCATGCGTACGAAGTATTCGCTGTTGTCCAGCACGCGCGCGCCGTCGCTCTCGCCAGCTTGCGGATAGGCCAGCACCAGGTCGATGTCGGAAGAGAAATTCAACTCACTGCCGCCAAGCTTGCCGAAGCCGACCACGATCAGCCGCTGCAGCACACCGTCCGCATCCCGCGCATGGCCGTAGCGCACGGCAAGGCTGCGCTCGGACCACTCCAGCGCAGCACCCAGCAGGGCTTCGTAGAGCACGCTGGTGGCGGAAAGCGTTTCGGGCAGATCGTCCAGCCCGTTGACGTCCCGAAACACCAGCCGCAGCGCCTCGGCATGCCGGAAGCGTCGCAACGCGGCCATGCAGGCCGCTTCGTCGGGATCGAGCTTCAGGGCCTCGATGCGCGCAGAGGCATCGGCGCTGGCGCGCAGGCGTTCCAGCCCCTGCGGCGCCAGCAATTGCGGCTGGCTGCGCCAGGTCTCGAAGGCGAAATCGCTGGCCAGCAGGGTGCGGCGAATGCGCTCGGCCACGCCGGCGTCGTCGTGCAGCGGCACGCCCGCGGCGCGGCAGCACGCCACCAGTTGCGCGTAGCGATCGTCGATAAGCGCCCGCAACACAGGCGATTCAGTAGGAGGTGAGATGACAGCCATGCAGCCATTATGGGCCCTGCATCGCATGCGATAGAACTGCTTTTCGCGTTCAGGGCTTGCATGCTTCACCGCGATCCTCCGACAGCGTCCTGCCGGATGCGTGCTGCAGCCTTATCGGCATGCGGCAGCACGGAGATCGACGCATGGATACCACGCACGATACGACATCGGCAGGCCACGCCCTTCGCTATGACACGCAAGGCGAGGCGGTACGGGAACTGCAGCGACAGTTGCGCAAACTCGATTACTGCGACATGGACGGCCCCGTCACCGCCGACGGCCGCTTCGGCGATCGCACCCGACGTGCGGTGGAAGCGTTCCAGTACGACTACGGACTTACTGTGGATGGCGTCGCCGGTCCGAAGACGTGGCGGGCATTGCGGCATGCGCTGCGGCGGCGGTCGTGGCAGAGGGTGCGATCGTAGGTTGGGTTAGCGCAGCGTAACCCAACGATATCGCGTCGAAGACGTTGGGTTACGCTGCGCTAACCCAACCTACAATGGCCTACAGCCTTACGCTTCAACGCGCCGCCAAGGGCCTACCGCTACCGGAAAGCTCGCGTGTGGCGGATGCACCGTCGCATGCGCCAACACGCGGCCTTCCCGATCGGTGGCGAACACCGACAGCGCCTGGAAATGAATACCGATGGCATCGTCCACCGGTGCATTGTGGCGCGCCCAATCGCGTTCGCTCCATTCCGCTTCGATCGGCTCGTCCATATTGCCCACGCGCAAGCTGGCGCGCACGGTGCCGGCCACGTGACGCAGGCTGAGCAGCTGCGCGTTCAGGCCGTCGGCGGGCAGCGAGGCCAGCACGATGTCTTCGGGACGCACATGCACGGTGATTTCGTGCGCGCCCTCCGCCGGAAAATTCTCGATGCGCCAGGTGTGGCCGAACAGATGCAACTGCTGCTCCCTCACCACGCCGGGCAAGGCCTGGCCGCGCGCGATGAAGCGCGATGCGAACGGCGTCGCCGGCTGGCGGTAGATCTGTTCCGGCGTGCCGATCTGTTCGATGCGGCCGCGATTCATCAGCACCACGCGATCGGCCATTTCCAGCGCCTCATCCTGATCGTGCGTGATGAACAAGGTGGTGATGCCCAGCGAATGATGGAACTCGCGCAGCCAGCCGCGCAGATTCACGCGCACTTGTGCATCGAGTGCGCCGAACGGTTCGTCCAGCAGCAGCAGGCGCGGCTCGATCGCCAGCGCACGCGCCAGCGCGACACGCTGGCGCTGGCCGCCGGAAAGCTGCGCTGGATAGCGCTGCGCGAAACCTTCCAGCTCGACCTTGCGCAGCAGGTTCTCCACGCTCGCCTTGATCGCCGAAGCCCGCGGCCGCTGGCGCCAGGGACGCACGCGCAAGCCGAAGGCTACGTTCTGCGCCACCGTCATGTGCGGAAACAGCGCATAGTGCTGGAACACCAGGCCGACGCCGCGGCGCCTGGCGTCCAGCGCCAGCAGATCCTGGCCATCGCGCAGCACGCTGCCCGCGTCCGGCTGGTCGAGCCCGGCGAGGATGCGCAGCAGGCTGGTTTTTCCCGAACCCGACGGGCCGAGCACGGCAACGAATTCACCGTCGCCGATGCTCAGGCTGACGTCGTCCAGGGCGGCGAAATTGCCGAACTGGCGACGCAAGCGGGAAATCTCGATACCCATGGTGCCTTCTATCCCTCAATGCAGCTGGTCGCCATGCCGCCATTCCACGAAACGCTTGATGCCAAGCGTGAGGACAGTAAGCAAGGCGAGCAGTGAAGCCGCTGCAAAGGCAGCGGAAAAATTTTCTTGGTACAGCTGGTCCACCTGCAGCGGCAGCGTATTGGTGATGCCGCGCAGGTGGCCCGACACTACGTAGACCGCGCCGAACTCGCCCATGGCGCGCGCATTGCATAACAGCACGCCGTACAACAGCGCCCAGCGCACGCGCGGCAGGGTGACGCGGAAAAAGATCTGCCAGCCGTTGGCGCCCAGCGTCAGCGCCGCTTCTTCCTGTTCCGAGCCTTGCGCCTGCATCAGCGGAATCAGTTCGCGCGCCACGAACGGCAGGGTCACCAGCACGGTCGCCAGTACCAGGCCGGGCAAGGCGAAAATCACCTGCAGGTTATGCGTTTGCAGCCACTCCCCCAGCCAGCCGTCCTTGCCGTAGATCAGGATCAGCATCATTCCGCATACCACCGGCGAGATCGAAAACGGCAGATCGATCAGGGCGGCGAGCAAGGCCTTGCCGCGAAATTCGAAATGCGTCATCGACCATGCGGCGGCGAGGCCGAAGACCAGGTTCAACGGCACGGCGATGGCGGCGACCGTCAAGGTGAGGCGCACGGCGGCGACGGTATCGGGCTGGCGGATCGCATTGAGATAGAACGCCAGGCCTTGCCGGAACGCCTCCGCGAAGATCGCCAGCAACGGCAACACCAGCAACCAGCCGAGCACGGCCAGCGCCGCGAGCACGAGCACGATGCGCGCCACACGCGTGGCCCCGCTCGGCCGGCCGATCGACACCACGGCAGCGACGGCGGCCATCAGCGCACCACCGCCCAGCGGCGCGTCCAGCGATTGAGCCAGGCCATCGCGATCAGCAACAGCAGCGACGCGGCCAGCATCACCGCGCCCAACGCGGCGGCGCCGCGATAGTCGTATTGCGAATCGATCTTCTGCACGATCAGGTAAGGCGCGATCTCGGTATGGAACAGGCGATTGCCGGCGATGAAGATCACCGAACCGTATTCGCCGATCGCCCGCGCCAGCGCCAGCGCATATCCGGTAAGCAGCGTCGGCAGCAGCAACGGCAGCACCACGCGGAAGAAGCGCTGCACCGAGGAGGCGCCGAGTGTATAGGCCGCTTCCTCCAGATCGCTTTCCATGCTTTCCAGCACCGGTTGCAACGTGCGCACCACGAATGGCAACCCGACGAACACCATCGCGAGCAACACGCCCAGCCGCGTGTACGCCACTTCGATGCCGAGCGGCGCGAGGCGACTGCCGACCCATCCGTTCGGCGCATACAACGCGGTCAGCGCGATGCCAGCCACCGCGGTGGGCAACGCAAACGGCAGGTCGACCAGCGCATCACATACGCGACGGAAAGCGAAGCGATACCGCACCAATACCCATGCCACCAGCAGACCGAGCAAGGCGTCGATGGTGGCGGCAAGCAGCGCGGCCCCGAAACTCAGTTTCAACGAGGCCAGCACGCGGGGCGTGCCGATCTGCGCCCACCAGCCCGCCGGACCAAGCTCGCCCGCCGTCCACAACAACGCCGCCAGCGGCAGCAGCACGCAACTGCCGAGCATCGCCAGCGTATAGCCGGTGCTCAAGCGGAAGCCTGGCAGTACATGGCGCGCCATGATCGTCAGTGTGCTCCTTCGGTGATGCGATCGAACACGCCGCCGTCGGCGAAATACGTCTTCTGTGCCTTGCGCCAGTCACCGAACTGCTCGCCGATGGTGAAGGTCTTCACCGCCGGAAATTGCGCCGCGTATTTTGCGGCCACCGAAGCCAGGCGCGGACGGAAGAAATGCTTGGCGGCGATCTCCTGTCCTTCCGGGCTGTATAGATACTGCAGGAACGCCTCCGCGATCTTCTGCGTGCCGCGCTTGGCCACCACCGCATCAACCACCGCCACCGGCGGTTCGGCCAGGATGGTGGTGGACGGCACGATGATCTCGTAGTTGTCCTTGCCGAATTCCTTCTGCGTCATCAAGGCCTCGCTTTCCCACGCGACCAGCACGTCGCCGATGCCGCGCTGCACGAAGGTGTTGGTGGCACCGCGCGCACCGGTGTCGAGTACCGGCACATTCCTGTAGAGCGCGGTCACGTATTCGCGCGCCTTGTCCTCACTGCCGCCCGGCTGACGCATCGCCCAGCCCCACGCGGCGAGAAAATTCCAGCGCGCGCCACCGGAGGTCTTCGGGTTGGGCGTGACCACCTTGACGTCGGAACGGATCAGGTCGGGCCAGTCATGAATCTGTTTGGGATTGCCCTTGCGCACCAGGAACACCACGGTGGACGTGTAGGGCGAGCTGTTGTCGGGCAGGCGCGTCTGCCAATTCTTCGCCAGCAGTCCCTTGTCTGCCAGCACGTCGATGTCATAGGCCAGGGCCAGGGTCACCACGTCCGCCTGCAGACCATCGAGCACGGCGCGCGCCTGCTTGCCGGAACCGCCATTGGAGGTGGTGACGGCAATGCTCTGCCCACCCTGCTTCGCCCAATACGCCTGGAAGGCGGTGTCGGCGTCCTGGAAATACTCGCGGGTGGGATCGTAGGAAACGTTGAGCAGCCTGGTGTCGTTCACCGACGAGCAGCCCGCGCAGAGCGAAACCAGCACTGCCAACAGGAATCCCAGGCGCTTCATACGTGACAATCTCCTCGGGCAGCGTCGCCCACCGTGAACTATAGATTTGGATGGCCGGACGTCCGAAAGCGCGGATCGTTCTAACCATATGCGCTGTTGCTCCCGCTCCGCGGAGGGGAGCGCAGGCTGCTGCCCGCTAGATGAAGACTTCCGCGCGCAATTCGAAGATATGCGGATCGATCACCAGCCCCTTGCGGTTGCTGAAGGCGCGGATGTAGTTGGCCTGCAACCGCAGATGCGTGCCCAGGTACCAGTTCGCGCCCGCGGTCCAGTCATGTTCCTTGCCGCCCTGTACGCGCCCGTCGTTCAGATCGAGCGCGCTGTAGCGGACCGCAAATTCCACCGCCCCCCATGGATGCCCAGGAATCACGTTACTGACATTGCCGTCGTGATACTGGCGTGATTCGCCGGTCAGCACCCAACTGCCGAACACGTAGTAGCCGGAGATGTCGTAGTTCGGCCGCGGCAGCTCGAAGCGGGTCTGCGCCTGCAGGTATTCGCCCTGCACCGACCATGGGCCGTCGATCCACAGCCCTTCCAGGCCGAGGCGGTTGATATGGCTCACGCCGCTCAGCGTGCCGGAGCTGACCAGGGTGACGGCGGTGAGCCCCGCTTCGGGCGGCGCCTTGAAGCTGGCCGTGGCCGGTTGCTGCACGCCCAGCGCGTTCACCAGGCCATAGGGGCGTTCCTGCGACGCGGCCACGCCCAGGTGCAGAACATTCTTGTCCTCATGGATCGGCACCCAGGCTGCGCGGGCCGCCACGGTGTGCCCGCGATTCTTGCCGGTGAGGTTCTCGCCGTAATAACCCAGGCTGGCCAGCCAATGTGTGCGCTGGATCGCCCAATCCAGACCCACGCGGCGGTTTTCGTACACCGCCTGCGAAGGCAACGCCAATTCGATGAAGGTGGTCTGGGTGGAGGTGGTGACGCCTTCGAAGCTCACCGGCGTCTTGCTCTGGCCGAAGCGCACGGCGCCCAAGTCCTGGCCGAACACCGCCTTGGATTGCAGCCGGGCGAACACGTCCTGCCACTGCTTGGATTGGAAGTCGTAATACACGGTGGCGTCATAAACGCCGGGCTTTTTGACGTAGAAGCCCAGGTACCTGCGGCGGTTGGTATGCGAATCCCTGAACTTGCCGTCGTCGTTGGAAAACTCGTTGACGTCGTACTGGTAACGCAGGATCAGCCCGATATCGGTGCCATCGCTGGTTTGCGCATGGGTGGGCCAGTGATAGAGCCAGTCCGGATCGCCAGCCTGGGCGGCGGCGGAAGCCAGCATGGCAAGCGCGCCCCACGCGGCCAAGGCAAGAAACGGCTTGGATCGTCGTCGCGGCATGGAACACTCCCGCGCCGTGGGCGGCGCCTGTGAAAGATGGATGAAAAACCCCTGGTGCGCACCTGCGGGGGAATGGCGCATCCGGGTTCCATGCTGCCTGCGCGCTTTTGTCCGGTGGAAAGGAGGGAATGGCATGGGGTTATGCCGCCCCATCATTTCTTGGCCAAAACACGAAGTCCTAACATCCTTCCACCGATTTGGACGTCTAAACGTCCAGGACCTCAAACGATGACCGCCGCCACACTATCGCCTTTGCCCGAAGACAAGCAACCGCTGGTTGCGCGTCTGATCGACGGGCTGGAAGCGCCGGCGTTGCTGTGGCTTTCCGGCTATCTCGCGGGTGTTGCAGGCCAGCGCCAGCTTCCCGGCAAAAGCGCAGCAGTCGAGCCTTCACCTGCCAACGACACGCAAGCCCGCCTCACCGTGCTCTACGGCAGCCAGACTGGCAACGCCAAGCGGCTGGCCGAAGACCTCGGGCGCCGCGCCTCCGCCGCCGGCCTGGCCGTGCGCGTGGTGCGTGCGGATGCCTACGCCACGCGCGAGCTGAAGCAGGAACGCCTGCTCTATGTCGTCGTCAGCACCCAAGGCGACGCGGAACCGCCGGACGATTCGCGCGCCCTGGTCGAATTCCTCGCCAGCGCCCGCGCACCGAAGCTGGAAGCCTTGCGCTACGCCGTGCTGGGCCTGGGCGATTCCAGCTACCCGAACTTCTGCGCGATCGGTCGCCAACTGGACGAGCGCCTCGCTGCGCTTGGCGCACAGCGCCTGCTTCCGGCAGGCGAAGCGGACGTCGACCTGGAAACCGTCGCGCAACCCTGGCTCGAACACGCCCTGCAGCAGGCGCGCGAGCAACTGAAAACCTCCGCACCGCTGGCCAAGGTCACCACCTTGCGCACCGCGCGCAGCGCGCCGGCGTGGCATCGCGAGCAGCCGTTCCAGGCGCCGCTGCTGCTCAACCAGCGCGTTACCGGCCGCGACAGCGATCGCGACGTACGTCACCTGGAACTGTCGCTGGAAGGTTCCGGCCTGCGCTATGCACCGGGCGATGCGCTGGGCGTGTGGCCGACGCAGTCGCCGGCGCTGGTGGATGCGGTGCTGGCCAGCTTGCGCCTGGATGGCGACAACCTCGTTCGCGTCGGCGACGAGGAACACACTCTGCGCACATGGCTGGCGGAGCATCGCGAACTGACGCAACTCACGCGCCCGTTCGTGGCGGCGCATGCCGAGCGCAGCGGCGATACGCAGCTGCGCGAACTGCTGTTGCCGACCTCGCGCGATGCACTGGCCGCGTTGTTCTCGCAATGGCAGGTGCTCGATCTCTTGCATCGCCATCCGGCGGAATGGACGGCGGAAACCTTGGTCGCGGCGCTGCGCCCGCTGGCGCCGCGCTTGTATTCCATCGCCTCCGCACAATCGGTAGTGGGCGATGAAGTGCATCTCACCGTAAGCCACGTCGACTATGCGTTCGACGGCCAGGCACGTTGGGGCGCAGCCAGTCGTTATCTGGCGCAACGCGCCGAAGGCGAAAACGTGCCGGTCTTCATCGAGGCCAATGAACGCTTCCACCTGCCCGCCGACGATCGCGACATCATCATGATCGGCGCGGGCACCGGCGTCGCGCCGTATCGCGCGTTCGTGCAGGAGCGCGCCGAACGCGGCGCTGCTGGCCGCAATTGGCTGGTGTTCGGCAATCCACATTTCTATTCCGACTTTCTCTATCAGGTGGAATGGCAGCAGGCGCTCAAGCGCGGACAACTGCATCGGCTGGATCTCGCCTTCTCGCGCGACCAGGCGGAAAAGCGCTACGTGCAGCATCGCCTGCTCGAGCAAGGCCGCCGCCTGTACGAATGGCTGGAGAACGGCGCGCACCTGTACGTGTGCGGCGATGCCAACCGCATGGCCAAGGACGTGCACAAGGCGCTGGCCGCGATCGTCGCCGAGCACGGCGCGCGTTCGAGCGAAGACGCCGAAGCCTGGCTGAGCCAGTTGATTCAGCAGGGCCGTTACGCCCGCGACGTGTATTGAGGTGGGTGATGACTGACGCGGCGGCCCTTTCCGAACTCGAGCGCATCAAGGCGAACAGCCGCTTCCTGCGCGGCACGCTGGTCGAAAGCCTGGCCGATCCGGTCACCGGCGCGATCAGCGAAGACGACAACAAGCTCTTGAAGTTTCATGGCAGCTACCAGCAGGACGATCGCGACCTGCGCGAGGAACGCCGCAAGCAAAAACTGGAGCCGGCGTATCAATTCATGGTGCGCGCGCGCCTGGCCGGCGGTGTGCTCAGCCCCGCGCAGTGGCTGTCGTTCGATCATATCGCGCGCACCTGGGCCAATCACACTCTGCGCATCACCACGCGTCAGACGTTTCAGCTGCATGGCATTCTCAAGCGCGACCTGAAGCGTTCGATCGCCGCGATGAACAACGTGCTGGTCAGCACCGTCGCGGCCTGCGGCGACGTCAACCGCAACGTGGTCGCCAGTGCGAACCCGGTCGCCTCGCCTGCACATCGATTGGCATACCGCTGGGCGGAACGCCTGTCCGATCACCTGAAGCCGAAGACGCGCGCCTATCACGAGATCTGGCTGGACGAACAACTGGTCGCCGGCGGCGAGGAAGAAAGCGAGCCGCTATACGGCCCCACCTATCTGCCGCGCAAGTTCAAGATCGGCATTGCGGTGCCGCCGACCAACGACGTGGACGTGTTCGCGCAGGATCTTGGCCTGATCGCGATCATCGAGCACGGCGAACTGCTCGGCTTCAACGTGGCGGTCGGCGGCGGCATGGGCGCGAGCCACGGCGATGCCAGCACGTATCCGCGGCTGGCCAGCGTGATCGGCTTCGTCGAACCGGAACAACTGCTGCGCACCGCCGAAGGCGTGATCGAAGTGCAGCGCGACCATGGCGATCGCCAGGAGCGCAAGCATGCGCGCCTGAAGTACACCATCGATCGCATGGGCGTGGCTGCCTTCAAGGCCGAACTGGAGCGCCGCATCGGTTTCGCGCTGCAGCCTTCGCGCGCGTACCGCTTCGAGCACAACGGCGACCGCTACGGTTGGACCGAGGGCGACGACGGGCGCTGGCATCTTACGCTGCAGATCGAATCGGGCCGCCTCGCCGATCTTCCCGGACAACCGCATCTGAGCGGCCTGCGCGCGATTGCCGAGGAACACCAGGGCGATTTCCGCCTCACCTGCAATCAGAACCTGATCATCGCCAACGTGCCGGCGTCGCAACGCATACGCATCAATGCGCTGGTCGCCGAATACAAGCTCGATGGCTATCGTCGGCTCAGCGGCATCCGTCAGCATGCGGTGGCGTGCGTGGCGCTACCCACCTGCGGCCTGGCCATGGCCGAAAGCGAACGCTACCTGCCGCAGCTGCTGCCGAAGCTGGAAGCCTCGCTCGAACGGCATGGCCTGCTCGACGAGCCGATCGTGCTGCGCCTGTCCGGATGCCCGAACGGCTGCTCGCGTCCGTACCTGGGCGAGATCGCCCTAGTCGGTCGCGCCATCGGTCGTTACGACCTGCGCGTCGGCGCCGACTTTGCCGGACAACGCCTCAATCGCGTGCTGCGCGAAAACATCGACGAGAGCGAGATCCTCGCCGAACTGGATGCACTGTTTGCGCGCTACGCCGCCGAGCGCCGCGAACAGGAACGTTTCGGCGACTTCCTCGTGCGCAGCGGCGTGTTGCCGACCGCGCGCCATCCGATCGATGCAGAGGTTTTTGCATGAGCCCGCCCACCCCCGACCAGGCCGCTGTCGATGCACGCGCACGCGACAAGCTCGAGGCGCGGCTGCTGGCGCTGAGTGCGGAGGAACGGGTCGACTGGGCGCTGGAACACCTGCCCGGCCAGCACGTGCTTTCCTCCAGCTTCGGTGCGCAGTCGGCGGTCTCGCTGCACCTTTTGACCCAGCGCGTACCGGAAATGCCGGTAGTGGTGGTCGACACCGGGTACCTGTTTCCCGAAACCTACCGCTTCATCGACGAGCTGACCGAGCGTCTTTCACTCAATCTCCACGTGGTCCGTCCACACTTGTCGCCGGCGTGGCTGCAGGCGCGCTACGGCGAACTGTGGAACCAGGGGCGCGAGGGGCTCGATCGCTACAACCGGCTGGCGAAGGTGGAACCGATGCAGCGCGCGCTGGTCGATCTGGGCGCCGGCACCTGGTTCGCGGGCCTGCGCCGCCAGCAGTCGCTGAGCCGCGCCACGGCGCCGGTGCTGGATTATCGGCAGGGACGCTGGAAGGTGCATCCGATCGTCGACTGGACCGATCGCGACGTCGGCATGTACCTGCGCCGTTACGACCTGCCTTATCACCCGTTGTGGGACCAAGGCTATGTGTCGATCGGCGATACGCACACCACGCGCCGCTGGGAACCCGGCATGCGCGAGGAGGACACCCGCTTTTTCGGCATCAAGCGCGAATGCGGATTGCATCTGGATGTATGAAGACCAGGAGCGAGTGGAGAGGAGTGAGCAGTTCGAGAACGAGTAACCCCAGCTTTTGACTCCCTCTCACTCCTCTCCCCTCGCTCCTAAAACAAAAGAACATTGCCCCGATTCGAGGAAACATCATGAAAGCCCTGGCCGCCGAAATTGTTTTGGCCGAACACGATGCA
This sequence comes from Dyella sp., assembly GCF_051954575.1. GTDB lineage: Bacteria > Pseudomonadota > Gammaproteobacteria > Xanthomonadales > Rhodanobacteraceae > Dyella_B. The sequence goes on from NZ_JBQCHP010000048.1 coordinate 37,145, forward strand.
TTGGTTGCGCCGCATGGCGGCGCGCTGCGCGAGCTGTACCTTCCCGCCGCCGAAGCCGAAGCGCTCAAGCGACATAGCGCCTCGCTGCCGCAATGGACGCTCAACCAGCGTCAACTGTGCGACCTGGAACTGCTGCTCAACGGCGGTTTTTCGCCTTTGCAGGGTTTCCTGGGGCGCGGCGACTACGATCGCGTCGTGCACGACATGCGGCTGGCCGACGGCACGCTGTGGCCGATCCCGATCACACTCGACGTGGACGAAGCCTTCGCCGCGCGGCTGCCGGAAAACGCGCAGATCAGCCTCAACGACATCCAGGGCACGCCGCTGGCGGTGTTGACGGTGGAAGATGTGTATTTTCCCGACCGCATCGCCGAAGCGCAGCACGTGTTCGGCACCACCGACCGCACACATCCCGGTGTGGCCGAGCTGCTGGATCGCACCGGCTCGGTGTATTTGGGTGGCCGCGTGCAAGGCATCCAGCCGCCGGCGCATTACGATTTCAGCGCGCTGCGCCAGAGCCCGCGCGAACTGCGCGACTGGTTCCACCAACACGGCTGGCACCGCATCGTGGCGTTCCAGACGCGCAACCCGATGCATCGTGCGCACCGCGAACTGACCTTGCGCGCAGCCGAACAGGTCGGCGCGAAACTGCTGATCCAGCCTTCGGTGGGACGCACCAAGCCCGGCGACGTCGACCACTACACGCGCGTACGCTGCTATAAGGCGCTGCTGGAACATTATCCGCGCGACCACGCCACGCTCTCGCTGCTGCCGCTGGCGATGCGCATGGGCGGCCCGCGCGAGGCCTTGTGGCACGCGATCATCCGCAAGAACTACGGTGCCAGCCATTTCATCGTCGGGCGCGACCATGCCGGCCCCGGCAAGGACGCGAACGGCAAGCCGTTCTACGATCCGTATGCCGCGCAGGAACTGTTGGCCAAGCACGAGAAGGAACTCGGCATCGAGATCGTGCCGTTCCCTGCCATGGTCTACGTCGCCAACCGCGACGTCTACGTGCCGCAGACCGAGGTGCTGCCTGGCGACGAAGTGCGCGACATCTCCGGCACCGAACTGCGCCGCCGCCTGCAGCAAGGCGACACCATACCGGAGTGGTTTACCTTTCCGGATGTCGTGAAGATCTTGCGTGAGCGCCACCCAGCGCAGGCCCGCCAGGGATTTGCATTATTTTTCACTGGCCTCTCGGGCTCGGGCAAATCGACTCTGGCGCAGGCTGTACTGGCGCGCCTGCTGGAAACCAGCAGCCGGCCCGTCACGGTGCTGGATGGCGATGAAGTGCGGCGCCACCTGTCCAAAGGCCTGGGGTTTTCGCGCGAAGACCGGGACGCGAACATCACGCGCATCGGCTTTGTCGCCAGCGAAGTAGTGCGTCATGGCGGCATCGTGATCTGCGCGCCGATCGCGCCTTACGACGGCGCGCGCAGCGAGGCACGGCAGTTGGTGGAAGCGCACGGACGCTTCGTGGAAGTCCATGTTTCCACCCCGCTGGAAGTATGCGAAACCCGTGATCGCAAAGGCCTCTACGCCGCGGCACGTGCCGGCAAGATCAAAGGCTTTACCGGCATCGACGATCCCTATGAAGTACCTGCGACGCCGGAGCTGCGCGTCGATACCAGCCAGGTAACGGTGAACGAAGCGGCGGGCAAGGTGTTCGATTGGCTGGTCAGCCAGGCCTTGGTGTAAGCAACAAACGCCGCTTTCTCCCGCCATGGCGGGAGAAAGCGGCGTTCGACCTTGTGATTATTTGCCTGGTGCCGGCTGCGCCGGTGCGGTGGCTGGCTTGGCATGATCGGCGGGCGCGCCTTGCGGTTTCGCCTCGCGCACCACGTAGCCGATCGGCTGCCAGTCGGAAGAAGTTTTCGCCATCGATACGGTTTCCACCGTCATCGCCTTGGCGAACCTGGTTGCGTACACCACGTTGAGATACTCGCCGGCAGGCAAGCCTTGCGGATTGTCGATCTTGCTCACGGCGACCCAGTTTCGCTCCTGCTGACCACCGACCGCGTTGCGCAGATTGCCGACATATTTGCCCCAATCTGCTTGCGTGACGCTCTTCTGCATCGCGGGGCTGCTGGCTTTCCACATGGCATCCGCGTCGCCGGCGTCTGCCCTGACCACCCACTTGCCCGCGGTGGCGACGGCCTTGTCCAGATTGAGGCTTTGCGCCATCGCGGCACTGCCGCCAAGCAGCATAGCCGCTGTCGCCACGACGACGATCATGCGTTTGTTCGCGATCTTATGTTCCATAGTGCGTTCTCCTGAATTACGCCGCAAAAATCGCTCACCAGGGTTGCGAAAGCTCACATCCATGGATGTGAATGCTTAAATTCTAGCCGCAGTTCGCTACGTTCTCGCTAAGTTCAGACGTAAACATTTTCTGAACGCAACATTGTGCTATTCATCACTATTCGGCGCAGAACGAAGCGTACGCTGGCCTCGCGCTGCCGGAGCGAAGGCTGCGAATGGGGTTCTCCCAAGGAATCAATGGATAGACCTGTCCGGCCAGGTCCGCTACGGATGAGGAGGATGTCAACATGCTTCGACATACACGCTTCAGCCTAACTGTTTTTTCCTCATGGCTCGCCACCATCTTGCTGCTGGCGGCTGCGATTGCTCTGCAAGGAGCCATGCCTGCCACGGCGACAGCCCAGTCAACCGCCTCCCCTGCAATCGCCCCGGAATGCAGTAACGGCGCGGGGAGTCCGGGCGGCGTTTTAGTCAGCGACATGGTGACGGTAAAGCAAGACGGCACGGGCGACTTCAAAACCATTTCCGATGCGATCGCCTCGGCGACCGATAATTCGGACGGAACCAAGGGCTATTATTTGATACACGTTACCGCGGGCACGTACAAGGAGAAGGTCTCAATTCCCAAAGACAAGAAATATCTCATGCTTTTGGGCGATGGCATCGGAAAAACCATCATTACCTATGATGACTCAACCGCCAAGCTTGGCATGACCACCTTTGAATCCGCCACCTTGGCTGTTGTGAGCCCGAACTTCATTGGGGTTGATTTTACGGTGGAAAACACAGCGGGCGCAGGCCCCAACAAAGCCGTCGCTATGCGCAGTGGAGCAGATTTGTCGGCCTTTTACTGTGTGGAAATCAAAGGCGACAACGGCACGCTCTATGCGCACTCACTGCGCCAGTTTTACAAGGATTGCGTTATCTACGGCTCGGTCGACACCGTGTTCGGTAACGCTGCAGCGGTGTTTCAGGACGACTCACTGATCGCCACCAAACCGGCCACCGGGCAGCAGGTCATACTTACTGCCCAGGGGCGCACTGATCCTAATCAGAACACAGGTTTTGTGTTCCAAGGCGCCACGGTGACCAAAGCAGCCGACTTCCCTGTTGGTGCCACTGTCTTTCTTGGCCGCCCATGGAAGGCTTACGCCCGCACCGTATTCATGCAGTCACAACTTGATGGCGTTATCGATCCAGCTGGCTGGACGACGAATGGACTGCTTGATGTTGATGGGTTAGAGGGGACAATAACCGGCTATTTCGGCGAATACGCCAATACCGGTGCCGGATCAGACACCACCTACCGCGTGAACTGGCTGGCGCGTCACGACCTGACCCAAGCGGAAGCGCAACAGTTCACGGTCAGCAACTTCATTCTTGGAGACATGTGGCTGCCAGGTACCGGAGTTCCTTACCAAAGCGGGTTGTAGTCAATGAATGCAAACAACCACCGGAACCAACGCAAAAGGTGGATTTAAACCGCGCGGACTGCCTCAGGCCGCGCGATTTACCGTACGCCGTGTACCGCGTTGCTGCAGATCGCTCCACAGCGGCGGCGAAGGCCAGTTCGGCTCGGCGTGCCCGGCCACCACGCGGCGCAGTTCCGCCTCGTCGATCTGCGGCGCCACCAGGCGCGCGAACTGCGCCACGTAGCTGCGCAGCACGTGGTCTCGGCGCAGCACCATCCAGCTGGTGCAGACCGGTAGCAGGCTGTCGATATTCAGCGCGACCAACTCGCGGGCGTCCGCCGGGATGATCGCCATCTCGGCCAGGATGCCCACGCCCAGGCCGGCGAGCACATAGGTCTTGATCAGGTCCGCATCGGCCGAGGTGCAGGCGATGCGCGGAGTAAGCGCCGCGGCGGCAAAGGCGCGGCGCAGCGAGGATTCCGGCTGCAGCGAGGATTCGTAGCTGACCAGCGGGTACTCCGCCAGATCCTCGATGCGCAGCGGCCGGTTCAGCTTGGCCAGGGGATGGCCCTGCGGCACCACCGCGCGGCGGTACCAGCGGAACAACGGTACGGCGATGCCGCCTTCCGGCGCCTGGCCGCTGGTGCTGACCACGGCCAGGTCCACCTCGCCGCTTTCGAACAGGCTGATGATGCGCCCCTCGCCCTGCGGGCGAATGTGTACGCCCAGCTCCGGGTAGTGCTGTTTCAAGCGAGCGATCGCCTCCGGCAGCACGAAGCGCGCCTGGGTGTGCGTGGTGGCCACCGACAGCTCGCCTTGCGCCTCTTCACGCAGGTTGGCGGCCAGCGCGCGGATGTTGCGCGCCTCGTGCAGGATGGTGCGTGCGCGTTCCAGCACCTGGACGCCGGCCGGCGTGACCGCATCCAGGCTCTTGCCGCGGCGGGTGAACACCTGGAAACCGAGCTCGCCTTCCAGTTGCTTGAGCTGCTTGCTGATGCCGGACTGGGTGGCGTGGACGTTGTCGGCGGCGAGGGTGATGTTGAGGCCGGCGTCGGCGATGGCGACGATGTAGCGCAATTGCGTGAGGGTCATGAGATCGGCTCCAGGATGAAAGGCATGCAGGGGTGTGCTCGGCGCATGGCAAAGCGCATACAGCTCGCGAAGCACCCTGAACGACGTTTCATCACGATCCCCACACAAATACCGGTCCTGTTACCGGTCGTCACTGGACCTTAACACAGCGGTATTTGGACGTCTATACATCTAAAAATCCATTTCGCGTTATGAAAAAGCCTATGCCGTGCAGGCATATCTTCCCGCCCAGCGGCCATTTCCATGGGCACGCCCGAAAGCGCTAGCGTGGATCATCTGACTGCGTTTTCCGGAACCTGAAGCCCATGCTTTATCCCTTGTTTGCCGATTTGAACGATCGCCACGTGCTGGTGGTGGGCGGCGGCGACGTGGCGGCCCGGAAAACGGCCATGCTGCTCAAGGCTGGCGCCCGGGTCACGGTAGGCGCACCGGTACTGGCGCCGGAGTTGCGCGAATGGGTACAGCAGGGGCGCATCGCCTACAAACCCGGCGCGTATCGATCCGACTGGCTCGACGGCACCTGGCTGGTGATCGCCGCCACGCGTTCACGTCCGCTCAACGCGCGTATCGCCGCCGATGGACAGGCCAGGCAACGACTGGTCAACGTCGTGGATGATGCGGCGCTATCCAGCTTTCAGGTGCCGGCGCTGATCGATCGCTCGCCTTTGCTGGTAGCCATCTCCAGCGGCGGCGCGGCGCCGATGCTGGCGCGCCGCCTGCGCGAACGGATCGAAAGCCTGCTGGATCCGGCATGGGGTTCGTTGCTGCAACTTGCGCAGCGCTATCGCGCGCGCATCCGCACGCGCCATGCGGACCTCGCTGCACGCCGCCGCTTTTATGACTGGCTGCATGACGGTCCTGTGCACGCACAACTTCGCGCCGCGCGGCCTGCGCATGCGGAACATCGGTTGGTCACTGCACTATCGGATGCTGCAGCACCGGCAGCGAGCGGCTCCGTCGCACTGGTGGGCGCCGGTCCCGGCGATCCTGGCCTGCTGACATTGCGTGCCTTGCGCGCCCTGAACGAAGCCGACGTGATCCTGCACGACGCGCTCATCAGCGAACCCATTCTCGATCTCGCGCGTCGCGATGCCGTGCGCATCGCCGTCGGCAAGCGCGCGGGTGGCATGCATACACCGCAAGATTCGATTCATGCTTTGATGCTCGAACATGCGCAGGCAGGAAAGCGCGTCGTACGCCTGAAGGGCGGCGATCCGTTCGTGTTCGGGCGCGGCGGTGAAGAACTGGATGTTCTGCGCGAGCACGGCATCGCCTATGAAATCGTGCCCGGCATTACTGCCGCCGTCGCGTGCGCGGCGTACAGCGGCGTGCCGTTGACGCATCGCGGGCATGCGCAATCGGTGCGACTGGTGACCGCGCATGGCCAATCATCGTCGAACACACTCGATTGGCGCGAGCTGGCGCAAGAGCGGCAAACCTTGGCGATCTACATGGGCGTGGGGCAGCTTGAAGAACTCACCGCACAACTCATCGCGCACGGCCGCGCTGCGAGCACGCCGTTTGCCTTGATCGAAAACGGAACGCTACCGCAACAGCGCACGCTCACCGGCGTGCTCGGCGATCTGCCGGCGCTCGCAGCACGCCATGCGATTGAAGCGCCCGCCTTGCTCATCCTGGGCGAAGTGGCGGCACAGGCCGATAGTTCGCATTGGTTCGGCGAGCTGCTGGGCGAATCACGTTCGCAAACCGCCGTGCCGCCCGCTGTCCTGGCTGACGCGGCATGACCGCCGCCGCGGACGCCCAGCAGCTTTCCCCGAGGGCTGGCGTACCGTGAAGCCGCACCTGCGTTTATTACGGTTCAGTAACACGCAGCACTGAAACAATCCCGCGCAAGCCTCTGTTGACACACGGGATGGGCCGCCATGGCACGATGGCGGCCCGCTTTCTTTTCGCTAATTTGTTGTAAATCCATCACATACAGGAGTAAATCCGCCCTGAGCCCCGCCGCATGGGCGACAACCGATTCATGTCAATCACGTTACAGTCCGTATCCCCTGGATGAGCCGGGTATCGGACCGCATGGCTTTCGTTTCCTCCACGCTGCTATCAAGACGCTCCGCCGCCGCACGCACCGCCCTGGTGCTGGCGATGATGGTGGCGTTCGTGCTGCTGACCGGCTTGCTGGATGGCAACGATGGCGTGGCGGCGTCGCGGCTGCTGGCGCAGCCCGCCTTTCCGCTGGCCAATGCCATGCCCGGCCTGATGCTGGCTTTGCTATTGCTGGTGGTGACCCGGCGCATCCTGTTGTCTTTCGGGCTGGCATTCCTCGCGCAAGCCGTAATGTATGGGGTCAACGCGCTGAAGGTGTCCAACCTCGGCATGCCCTTGCTGCCGGCGGATTTCCGCATGGTGGAGCAATTGCGCAAGGGGGGCCTGCACGTGCTTGGCAGTTATCTGCCGCACAGCCCGTGGCCCTATCTCACCCTGCTCGGCGGTATCGCGCTGGTCGCCGCCATGTGGCGCTACGAACCGCCGCTATTCGCTGCCCACACGCGCGGCATGCGCCTGACCGGTGGCGCCTTGCTGGGCGCCGTGCTGGTCACCTTGGTGCTGGGCATGCCCGGCTGGCGGCATCTCTACAACGGCCAGAAACTGTGGCTGGAACCCTGGTCGGCGTCCGCGACCACCAGCCATTCCGGCCTGGTCAGCTCGCTGGTGATGTTTCATCTGCAGGATCGGCGCGGTAAACAGAAAGCCGACCCCGCCGCGGTGAGCAGCCTGCTGCAGAGCACCGGCGATGCGGTGCGCGCACGCATGCAGACGCCGGCCGATCCCGGCTCGGCGCTGCCGGATATCGTGGTGATCCAGAGCGAATCGTTCTTCGATCCACGCATCATGCGCGGCTACGAAAACGCCCAGCTCACACCCAACCTTGAGCGCCTCGCCGCGCAAGGCATGAGCGGCCCGCTGCACGTGCCCACTTTCGGCGGCGGCACCATCCGTACCGAGTTCGAAGTGCTGACCGGGCTGTCCTTGCGCTATTTCGGCAATATGCAGTTCCCGTATCTGCAGATGCACGACAAGGTGGTGCCGAGCATGGTGCGCACCTTGCGCTCGCATGGCTATGAAACGGTGGCGATCCACGGCAACGATCCCACCTTCTGGAATCGCAATACGGCGTTCAAGACGCTGGGCTTCGATCGCTTCGTATCGCAATCGAGCTTTCCCGCGAACGCGGCGATGGACGGCAAATACATGGCCGACAGCGCGATGACCGACGAGATCATGGCGCAATTGAAAGACGCCGGCCCGCCGCAGTTCCTGTTCGCGATCAGCCTAGAAGCGCACGGTCCGTACGACACCGAACCGGTCGACCGCGCCGCGCGCGACGCCATTCCCGTGCCGACCGGCATCGAGGGCAAGGACAAGCTGGAATTGCAGAACTACCTCTATCACATGCGTCACGCCGATCAGGAACTGGGCCGCCTGGCCGACCTGCTCGCACGGCGCAGCCGTCCGACCTTGCTGCTGTTCTACGGCGACCACCTGCCCGGCCTGGTCGGCGCCTACCACACCGCCGGTTTTGCCGATGGCCAGGACATGCTGTCGCAAGCGGGCACGTGGTTGCTGATCGATCCGCGCAATCCGGGCACGCCGCAACATACCGAGATGGCGTCGTGGATGCTGCCGGGACTGCTGCTGGAACGCGCAGGCATCCATGACGATGCGTACTTCGCGCTTACGCAGGTGTTGGCGCCGTCGCTGGCCCGGGTCACGCGCGCGCCGGGCGCCGCGCCGACTGCGCTCGATATGCAGCAAGCCCAGTTCGACAAGGACATGGCGAGCATTGCCGTGCTGCGCATGAAGGGCAAGCTCGACAAACTGTTGCCCGCAAGCCTGCTGCCGCCCAGCACCGTGGTAGCCAGGCAGGATAGCGAAGAAGAAGGCACGCGCGCGGCAGCGGCGATGGGGATGCATCGCTAATCGAAAACGGGGAACGGCGCTAACGCGCAACCGTTCCCGCTCCCATTCCCCGCTTCCTCAAATACTGATTGCCGCACGCCGCTGCTGGCGCTTGTAGTGAATGATCAAGGCACCGACCAGCAATACCAGCGTCACGACGAAGATGGTAGCGCCGAGGTTGGCGCCACCCACGCCACCGGCAATGCCCGTCGGCGCCGGCCCATTGCTTTCTTCGACATTGAAGGCTGCCATGCCGGTGTAGTGCATGCCGCATACGGCAAGCCCCATCACCAGCGCGCTGCCGATCATCTGCACCCGTCCGCGCAGATTGAATGCCAGCCACAGCGCGACGATCGATGCGACGATCGCGATGATCATCGAGGTCGCCACCAGGTTCATGTCGTAGCTGGTATATGCCGCCATCAACACCGCCGCCATGCCCAGGTAATGCATGCCGGTAACGCCCAGTCCCATGCAGATGCCGGCCGCGGCGAGCTTGGCCCAGTTGAAGTCGCCGCTGCTGGCAATGAACAGGCCCAGCGAGCAGGCCGCGAAGCCGATCACCGCCGAGAGCGAGGTCAGCAGCGGGTCATAACTCACCGGCATGCCCATGTCGCAGGCGAGCATGGCGATGAAATGCATCGCCCAGATCGCGCCTACACCCATCGCCGCACCCGCCGCCAGCACAGCGCCGATGCGCTGCTGCGAGGTTCTGGCCAACGGAATGAGCACAGCCAACTGCAAGGCCGTGAACGAGCCGAGCACGGATATCACGTACGAAAGCAACACCAACAACAGGTTGTAGTGCTGTTGAACAGACATGGCCTGCACCTCCGATCGTTATGGCATGAGTCGACGCGAGCACGCGGCTATCCCCGCCACGTGCGCCGCCTTTTTCAGCGCATGGCCACAGGTTCACCGGCCGCGCTGCACTGCTTGTTCTGCTGAACTACGTCATCGATGCACGCGCCCTCCACGCGCGCATCAATGGGATACTTCGAGAATGCAGTCACCGGCGCCATGGCTATGGCTGCGACAATGCAGGTTGCGCACAAAAACAGTCTGCGGCGCGGCGGATGCACCGAGCATGCCTTCGAGGAATCCACTGAAAAACCTGCAACCGGAATGGCCGCCTGGCGGACAAAGCGGGCATTTCTGAATGTGGAAGTGGCGTTCGCGTACATCGATCGCCACCAGCGCGCGCAAGGCCGGCGAAGCGATGCGCTTGATCGAATCGAGCAGGCCGAGCTTGCCGCCCATCTCGTATTCGCGCTTGTACACCCAGATGCCGGTGCGCCGACCGGCCAGCAGCAAGGATGCCTCCCGTGCTTCGGCCGCCACTTCATGCTCCAGCGCCAGCAGCCAGGGAAAAATCTTCGGGTAATCGCGCGCCAGCTGCGGCAGCACGCTTTCCACCTTGCGCACGTCCGGCCCGATGACCGCGAGCGAAGGCGGTGATCCGTTGCCGGCACCATGCGCTGCACGCGGCACGGGCGACGGTGCCGCGCCCGCCTGCGCCGCCGCGCCCGGCGCCAGCAATGTAGCCTCGAAGCTCAGCACGCGATTGTGCGTGGCGAGTGTTTCTTCCAAGGCAAGCTGCCGCTCCGCTTCACCGCGCACCACCATCACCAGCCACGCGCCTTGATGGTCCTGATACACGCGCTGGCGCAACAACGTAAAACCGCTCGCAACCACCACGCGGCCCAGTTCCACAAGCAAGCCTACGCGGCGATCCGAAAGGATCTGGATTTCCAGCTCGATCATTGAATGAAGCTCCCCTGTTTCGTCGATGCTGGCAAACGAATGGTGAAAATTACGAAGCTTTCGCTCTCGCGAAGTGTGATCGGACCCGCAAAAGCAAACGCGAATTTTGAAATCGATAGCCACTTTCGGCACGGCCCTTGCGCACCACGCCGTTCTTCATCAATGCAATGCAAAAGAAAAGCCCCGCTTGCGCGGGGCTTTTCGATATGCGCGTAACGGAGGATGGACGATCAGAAATCCATGCCGCCCATGCCGCCCATGCCACCGGCACCCGGGCCGCCGTGGCTGTGCTCTTCCTTCTTCGGCAGCTCGGCCACCATCGCTTCGGTGGTGATGAGCAGGCCGGCGACGGAGGAGCCGTACTGCAGGGCCGAGCGCGTGACCTTGGTCGGGTCCAGGATGCCGAAGCCGATCATGTCGCCGAACTCGCCGGTGGCGGCGTTGTAGCCGTAGTTGTCCTTGCCTTCCTTGACCTGGTTGACGATCACGGACGGCTCGGCGCCGGCGTTGGCGACGATTTCGCGCAGCGGGGCTTCCAGCGCACGGCGGGTGATGGCGATGCCGTGGTTCTGGTCTTCGTTGTCGCCCTTGAGGTTTTCGATGGCCTTGAGCGTGCGGATCAGCGCCACGCCACCGCCGGGCACCACGCCTTCTTCAACGGCTGCGCGCGTAGCGTGCAGGGCGTCTTCGACGCGGGCCTTCTTTTCCTTCATTTCGACTTCGGTCGCAGCACCAACCTTGATCACCGCCACGCCGCCGGCCAGCTTGGCCACGCGTTCCTGCAGCTTCTCGCGGTCGTAGTCGGAGGAGGTCTCTTCGATCTGCGCCTTGATCTGGCCGATGCGCGACTGGATCTTCGACGCTTCGCCGGCGCCGTCGATGATGGTGGTGTTTTCCTTGGTCACCACGACCTTCTTGGCGCGGCCCAGATCCTGGATGGTAGCCTTCTCCAGCTGCAGGCCGACTTCTTCGGAGATGACCTGGCCGTTGGTGAGGATGGCCATGTCTTCCAGCATCGCCTTGCGACGATCGCCGAAGCCCGGCGCCTTCACGGCGGCAACCTTGACGATGCCGCGGATGGTGTTGACCACCAGGGTGGCCAGCGCTTCGCCTTCCACTTCCTCGGCCACGATCAAGAGCGGCTTGCCCGCCTTGGCCACGCCTTCGAGGATCGGCAGCATTTCGCGCACGTTGGAGATCTTCTTGTCGTGCAGCAGGATGAAGGGATCATCCAGCTCGACCTGCTGGCTCTGCTGGTTGTTGATGAAGTACGGCGACAGGTAGCCGCGGTCGAACTGCATGCCTTCGACCACGTCCAGTTCGTTCTCCAGGCCCGAACCTTCTTCCACCGTGATCACGCCTTCCTTGCCGACCTTCTTCATTGCGGTGGCGATGATGTCGCCGACGGCCGCGTCGGAGTTGGCCGAGATGGTACCGACCTGGGCGATGGCCTTGTCGTCGGCGGTGGGCTTGGAAAGCTTCTTGAGCTCTTCCACCGCGGCGGTCACGGCCTTGTCGATGCCGCGCTTCAGATCCATCGGGTTCATGCCGGCGGCCACGGCCTTCAGGCCTTCGCGCACGAACGCCTGGGCCAGCACGGTGGCGGTGGTGGTGCCGTCACCGGCGTTGTCGGAGGTCTTGGAAGCGGCTTCCTTGACGATCTGCGCGCCCATGTTCTCGTAGGCGTCGGACAGTTCGATTTCCTTCGCCACGGACACGCCGTCCTTGGTGACGGTGGGGGCGCCGAAGCTCTTCTGGAGCACGACGTTGCGGCCCTTCGGGCCGAGGGTGACCTTGACCGCGTTGGCCAGGGTGTTTACGCCTTTGAGGATGCGGGCGCGGCTGTCTTCGCCGAAGCGGACTTCTTTAGCTGCCATGGGTAGATACCTTCAATTCGTTAAGAGGGTTTGCAGAGAGAGCGGGAGAGGCCGATCAGCCTTCGATCACCGCAACAATGTCGTCTTCCTTCAGGAAGACCAGCTCTTCGCCGTCGATCTTGATTTCCTGGCCGGCGTACTTGCCGAACAGCACCGTTTCACCGGCCTTGACCGACATCGGGCGAACCTTGCCGTCTTCCAGGATGCGGCCTTCGCCAGCAGCGATCACCTTGCCGCGGGTCGGCTTTTCGGTGGCGCTGTCGGGGATGACGATGCCACCGGCGGAGACACGCTCCTCCTCCAGGCGCTTGACGATGACGCGATCGTGCAGCGGACGCAGTTTGCTCATGAGTTGGACTCCAGCTTTGGCTTGAGGATGAAAAAGTTGAGGACCCCGGCCCGGCCTGGGCGGCCTGTTAGCACTCGGGATACGTGAGTGCCAATTCTAGCCACCAAAAAAACCCCTGCAACAGGGGCCGGATAGGTCGTGCAGCGTTTATGGGGGAAACGGGAAGGCTTTCAAGGGCCGGCAACGAAACGACGCGGTTTGCAAATTGCCCGGGAGGATCGACACGGCCGTGGAAAATGCCGACGATGCTCCGTTTCCACACGGGTATCGGGCAGTGCGCAGGGACCAGACATTACGCGAGCAGATCGTCGCCCACGGCCTGAAGCTGACCCCTTCGGGCCTGAGCCAGGGCACCTCCGGCAACCTCAGCGTGCGCAGCGACGGCGGCTTCCTGATCACCCCCAGCGGCACACCGTACGAAGAAATCACCGCCGAAGGCGTGGTGCAGGTGGCGATGGACGGCAGCCACGCACCGGGGCTGCGGCCCTCCAGCGAATGGCGCTTCCACCGGGACATCTACGCCGCGCGCCCGGACGTGCATGCGGTGGTCCATGCCCATCCGCCCTACAGCACCGCGCTGGCGATGTGCCGCATGGACATCCCTGCCGCGCACTACATGATCGCGGTGGGCGGCGGCGATTCCATCCGCTGCGCCGGTTACTACACCTACGGCACGCAGGAACTCTCCGATGCCGCCGTTCGCGCGCTGGAAGGACGCCTGGCCTGCCTGCTGGCCAACCACGGCATGATCGCGGTGGGGGCGACGATGGAACAGGCGATGTGGCGCGCGGTGGAAGTGGAAACCCTGGCCCGGCAATACACGCTGGCGCTGCAGGTGGGCAAGCCGGCCTTGCTCAATGACGACGAAGTGGCGCAAGTGCTGGAAAAATTCGGCAACTATGGCCTGATGTCGCGCAAGGAAGCGTCCTCATGACCACCGACGATCCCGTCCTGCTCTGCTATTGCACCTGCCCCAACGCCGACAGTGCACGGCACCTGGCCGAAGCGCTGGTCGGCGAAGCGCTGGCCGCCTGCGTCAATCGCCTTCCGGCCGTTCAATCGACCTATCGCTGGAAAGGCGAAGTCACCACCGACAGCGAAGAACTGCTGCTGATCAAGACCACCGCCTCGCGCTTCGAAGCGCTGAAGGAACGCGTGCTGGCGCTGCATCCCTACGAATTGCCGGAACTGATCGCAGTGCCGGTGGAGCGCGGTTATACCGCTTACCTGGACTGGGTGCGCGCCGCCGGCGCCGATTGAGCGCCGGCACGATCCCATACGGTCAAGCGTGCATCGGGCTTCGCGACGAAGACCACCAACAACGTTGCCGGCTCCGTCGCGCTCGCATTGCCGCTGACGACGTGGTGCGCGCCCATCGGCTCGAACCAGCTGTCGCCCGGACCGTAGGTGCGTGCGGCAGCGCCTTCCACCTGGCTGCGCACATGCCCACTCAACACGTAAACGAAGGCGTCGCCGCCGTGCCGATGCGGTGCGGAGGATTGGCCAGGCGCATACGTCACAGTGACCGCCTTCAATTGGTGATCTGCAATATCCGTCAACGGCGACGACAGCAACGCGTGTTCTTCAGCGGCCGGACTGTTGCCGTTGAGCCCTAAGGCCATGCACACGGCGGCGAGCTTCATGTATCGCATGCACCTGGCTCCTTTCATCTTGCCGACAGTGCGTTCAATTGATCGGCCAGTTGCGCATCCACGCCTTCGATACGCCGCACCAGCCGGCCGTGTGCATCGAACACCAGCAAGGTCGGCACATGCATCACGCGGAAGCGGCGGAACAGCGCGCCGGACTCGTCCAACGCCAAGGGCATCGTCAGATGGTGTTCCTGCTGATACGCACGCAGGCCATCCTGGTCCGCCCACAGGCCGGAGGCGATGCCCAGCCAACGCGCATGCCCGTCACGCGACAGCGCCGTCACCTGTTCGCGTACCGCACGGCAGCTGGCCGCGACGGCCGGACGGCTTTTCGCGAGATACGTCTCGCACCACGGTGACATGAAGACCAGCACGGTGGGCTGGCTGTTGGCGGCATTCAGACGAAAGGTGGCGCCCGATAGCGTAGGCACCGTCACATCCGGCAGTTGCTTGTCCGCGGAGCCATTGTCACTCGCCGCCACCGCGGTAGCGACGTTGGACTGCATCGACGTGCGTGCCGCCAACAACGCCGCATTGAGCTTTTCGTTCGCTTCGTGACCGACGTACAGGATGCGGCCGTCGCGCCCGATCACGACGTGCTGCGGCGTCACACGCAGATGGAACGCCTCGCCGATGGAACCGTCGTCGAACACGATCGGCATCTTCAGGCCCATTTCCTTGCGGTAACGGCGCACGTCCTCGATGGTGTCGTCGAAGCCGACATCGACGGCGATCACTTCCATATCCGATCCGGCCTGTTCGTAGACATGCTTCAGATGCGGCATCTGCTCGCGGCACGGCACGCACCAGGTGGCCCAGAATTTCAAATACACCGCCTTCTTGCCGTAATAGCTGGCCAGGTCGATGGTCTGGCCATCGATGGTCTTGAGCACCAGCCGGGGCGCGGGCGTACCCACCAGTCCGCGCGCCGCAGCTTGCGCGTGCTGCTCGCCGGTTTCGGCCAGAACCTGCGCGCTGAACAACATCAACAACAGCAGAGCCACGATACGCACGATCATCTCCTTGCATGAGGTGCCTGCATGCTCGCGATTTTGATGGGCGGACCATAAGAGCCACTTTGCGGCAATTCATGAGGACCACCGTAAGTTGGGGTGCAAACCCCAACGTTGCCATGCATGGGATACACCACGGCGTTGGGGTTTGCACCCCAACCTACGGAGCGGCCAGCTTCATCAGCTTGGCGATGCCTTCGTCGATGCGCGAGACGTCGATCATGCCCAGGCCGAAGGCAAGGCCGTGCACGCCGGCGCTCTCTTTCATATAAGCATCCAACACTTCCAGATTGATCCCGCTCGTCGTCGCGCGCGCAAGCAAGGCCGAACTGTCGACCGCGTCGTCCAGCCGTGCCGCCAGATGCAATCCCGCATCCGAAGGACATACCTGCAGCCGCCCTTTTCCGTGCCGCTGCAAGGCATCCAGCAGCACCTCGCGCCGCTGTGCGTACACCTTGCGCATATGCCGCACGTGGCGCACCAGATGCCCTTCGACAATGAACGCCGCCAGCGTATCCTGCGCCAGCACGTCGCCATGCCAATCGGCCTGATGCTTGGCATTGACGAAGGCGGTGCGCAGCCACGGCGGCACTACTGCGTAGCCGAGGCGAAGCGTGGGAAACAGGCATTTGGAAAACGTGCCGACGTAGCAGACGCTGTCGTCGCGATCGAGTGTCTGCAGCGCATCCAGCGGCCGGCCGCTGTAGCGGAACTCGCTGTCGTAGTCGTCTTCGATCACCAGGGCGCCGCGCGTGCGCGCAAACGCCAGCAGATCGATGCGCCGGCGCGGTGACATCACCACGCCGAGCGGAAACTGGTGCGAAGGCGTCACATAGATCACGTTGGCGTCGCGCGGAAGCTGATCGACGATCAACCCTTCCTCGTCCACCGCCACACCGATCACGCGCGCGCCGGCAGCGCAAAATACCGCGCGCAGCGGCGGATAGCCGGGATCCTCCACGGCGACGACCGTGCGGCCCGGCGTCACCAGCACGCGCGCCAACAGATCGAACGCCTGCTGCGCGCCGCTGGTGACCACCACATCCTCGGCTTCGCACGACACTGCGCGCGCAAAGGAAATGTGCTGCGCAATCGCCTGGCGCAAAGGCAAGCGCCCTTGCGCGAGATCGTAGAGCGGCGCGGCCTTGGACAGATTGCGCAAGGCGCGCGCGGCAAGTCGTCGCCAGATGTCATAGGGAAAGGAGCGGCTGTCCGGAATGCCGAGTCGAAAATCGTACGTATAGGCGCCGGCATGCATCGGTTGCGGCAAACCCGCGACGTTTCGCCAGTACGGCGCCAACCGGTGGTCGGGCGTGGCGATGTCGGCCCGCGCACGTCGCCCGCTGCGACGCATGGCCAGATCAGCCACGAAATTGCCGGCGCCCTGCCGCGCTTCGATATAGCCCTCACCAAGCAGCAAGTCATACGCCGCCACGACGGTGTTGCGCGACACCTGCAACGCTTCGGCCAGCTCGCGGGTGGCGGGCAGCCGCAGCCCCGGTTTCAGCCGTCCGTCGAGAATCGCGGCGCGCAATTGCCCATGCAGCGCGGCCATGCGCTGGCGCGAGCCACGTTCCGGCAAGCTGAGCGGAAATTCGAACGGGTGGTCCATGTGACGAGGCCTTGGACAAACTGGATCCATAGATTTGATCCAACGTGGTTCTTTTACAAGACCACCTGATTACCTAGCATGCCTTCAACGCCACGGAGCCAAGCCATCATGATCGACCTCTATTTCGCCGCCACGCCCAATGGCCTGAAAGCCAAGCTGTTCCTGGAAGAAGCGCAGCTCCCTTATCGCGCGATACCGGTGAGCCTCAGCAAGGGCGAGCAATTCAAACCCGAGTTCCTGGCCATTTCGCCGAACAACAAGATTCCAGCGATCGTCGATCACGCCCCAGCCGACGGCGGCGAACCGGTGACGCTGTTCGAATCGGGCGCGATCCTGCTCTATCTGGCCGAAAAGATCGGCCGCCTCATTCCGCAGGACACCCACGGCCGCGCCGAAGTGCTGCAATGGCTGTTCTGGCAGATGGCAGGGCTGGGCCCGATGGCCGGACAGATCGGGCACTTCAATGTGTACGCGCCGGAGAAAGTGCCGTACGCCATCGATCGTTATGCGCGCGAAACCAGCCGGCTCTACGGGGTGCTCGATCGGCGCCTGGCCGATCGCCCGTTCATCGCCGGCGAGTTTTCGATTGCGGACATCGCCTGTTACCCGTGGATCGTTCCGCACGAAGCACATGGACAGGATCTGGACGCTTTTCCCCATCTCAAGCGCTGGTTCGAAAGCATGGCGACGCGGCCCGCCACGTTGCGCACGTATGAAGGTGTCGAGAACGTGTATGCGCCCAAGCAGGCGATGTCGGATGAAGAACGCAAAGTGTTGTTCAACCAGGGTGCCACGGTTCGCACCTAGGCGAGCCGTCTCACCGTTCCCCAACCTGCACTGTCCTTCCTGTGAGCATTTCCGCCATGAAGAAATCCGACCTTGCCGCCTTGCTGTTGCTGGGAGCCTTATGGGGTGTAGCGTTTCTTTTCATGCGCATGGGCGCGGCGCAGTTCGGCAGCATGCCGTTGGCTGGGATGCGTGCGATCGGTGCCGCGATCTGCTTCATACCGTTGCTGCTGTCTCGGGAACGTTTGGCCGAGATGCGCGCAAACTGGCGCTCGATTACGCTGATCGGGCTGAGCAATTCTGCGCTACCGTTCGTATTGTTTTCCTACGCGGCGCAGAGCTTGCCAGCTGGGCTATCGGCCATCTTCGATGCTATTTCGCCGCTGCTGGTCGCCGCTTCGGGTTGGTTGTGGCTGGATGAACGCATGAGCGCCACCCAAGCAAGCGGCCTGGTGATCGGCATGACCGGCGTGGTGTGGCTGATCGGCGGCAGCATCGGCTTCGGGCATGGCGGCGCGGCGGTAGGCTGGGCGATGGCGGCCTGCGTGGCTGCGAATGTCTGCTACACCTTCGGCACGCATTACAGTCAGCGACGCGTGCGCAGCGTCTCGCCGCTCACGATTGCGATCGGCAGCCTGTTGGCGGCGGCAGTCATGCTATTGCCCTTCACGGTGTGGCTGTGGCCAGCCAAATCGCCCACGGTGCAAGCCTGGGCCGCCATGTTCGGCCTGGCCGCCGCCTGCACCTCGCTCGCCTACGTGCTGTTCTACCGCTTGCTGGCGCGCATCGGCTCGACCCGCTCGATGGCGGTGCTGTACCTGATCCCGGTGTTCGGCGTGGTGTGGGGCGCGATGTTCCTGCACGAGTCGATCACCCTGGCGATGGCCGGCGGTTGCGCCGTGATCCTGCTCGGTGTGGCACTCACCACCGGCATGTTGAAGCTTCGTCCGGCGGCACCCACGGCGCTGGATGCGGTCGAAAAAGCTTAAGGTCCATAATCCCCCTTCGCGCCCCGCGCGAACCCCACAGCATGGAGTTGGAATGCGCTCGCTTCGTTACGGCCGCGTCGCGGTCTATCTAGTTACCTTGCTTACGCTGATCGTCGGCATGCAAGCCTTCGCGCAGGATGCCGAAGACAACCTGCTGCCGGTGACCGAGGCCTACAAACTCAGCGCCGACGCCAGCACGCCCGGCGTGGTGAAGCTGCACTGGACCATCGCGCAGGATTACTACCTCTATCGCGGCCGCATGGCGTTCAAGGGCGGCGATGGCGTGACGCTGGGCGAGGCGCAGTTGCCCAATGGCGAGAAGCATGACGATCCGTATCTGGGTCCGGTGGAGACGTATCACCACAGCGTGGACGCCACCATTCCTTACACCGTGGCGCCAGGCACCACCACGCTGGCCCTGAGCGTGCGTTACCAGGGCTGCCACGAGACCGATCCGAAGATCTGCTATCCGCCGCACACCGAGCATCTGAATCTGCCGTTGCCGACGGCTATAGCCCCAGCGAACCAGCTCGCAGCGGCATTCGGCGCACCGGCGCAAGCGCTTACCGGCAACAACGCACCATTACCCGCGGAGCAAGCGTTCCGTTTCGACGCGATCGCACAAGATGCGCATCACCTGCTGCTGCGCTGGACCATCGCCAAGGGTTATTACCTGTATCGCGACCAGACGAAGCTTGCGGTCAAGGACGCACCAAAACTTTCGCTGTCGCCCAGCTGGCCCGCTGGCGTGCCACACCAAGACGCGCATTTCGGCAACACCACCGTCTATTTCAACGAACTGACCTTGCCGGTCAGCGTCGATGGCGATGCCCAAGGCATGTCATCGCTCGCTATCGTCGCGAGTTTTCAAGGCTGCCAGGAAGGCGGCCTGTGCTATCCGCTGATGACACGCGAGGCGCAGATCGACCTGACCGGCCATGGCGGCACGAAGGTGGAAACCGCGCCCAATCCTGCGCCTGAAATGCCGCCGGCAAGCGCAAAGAAAACCGATTCGCTCAACGTGAGCTTCCTGTACGCACTGTTGCTCGCCCTGGGTGGCGGCCTGGTGCTCAACCTGATGCCGTGCGTGTTGCCGGTGCTGTCGATCAAGGCGATCAGCTTGATCGAAAGCGGGGAAAACCCGGCGCGTCGACGCATGCATGCGTTGATGTATACCGCCGGCGTGCTGGTGAGCTTTGCGGTGCTGGGTGCGGTGATCATCGCGTTGAAAACCGCATGGGGCGCGCACCTGCAAAATCCTATCGTAGTGGCTGCGCTGACGCTGATCATGCTGGCGGTGGCGCTGTCGATGTCCGGCGTAGTGCAGTTCGGTGCGTCGCTGGGCAATACCGGCAGCAGCTTGGCGAGCCGCTCCGGTCCAGCCGGTGATTTCTTCACCGGCGTGCTGGCGGTGGTGGTGGCCAGTCCCTGCACCGCGCCGTTCATGGGCACCGCATTGGCGTATGCGCTGGTTGCGCCGATCGCCAGCGCCATCTGCGTATTCCTTGCCTTGGGTGTGGGCCTTGCGCTGCCCTTCCTTGCCGTGGGTTTCGTACCGGCGCTGTCGCGCTGGCTGCCGCGCCCCGGCCGCTGGATGGAAACGCTGAAGGAAGTGCTGGCGTTCCCGATGTACCTGACCGCCGCATGGCTGGCATGGGTGCTGGCCAACCAGCGCGGCGCCGATGCGGTCGGCCTGCTGCTGGTGGCGGCCGTATTGCTGGCGATGACGCTGTGGTGGTTCGAGCGCAGCCGCCATCGTGGCGGGCTGAGCCGAGCGCTGGTGGTCCTGCTCGCGCTGTTCACGCTGGTGCCGCTGTACTACCTCGCCACCTTGCCGGCCAAGGCACAGGCCGCCAGCACCGCGGACGGCATCGTCGCCTATTCGCCGGAAAAACTCGCCGAACTGCGCAAGGCCGGCACGCCGGTGTTCGTGGACATGACCGCCGACTGGTGCGTGACCTGCAAGGCGAACGAACATGCGGTGCTCAACGGCGATGACTTCAAGGCCTTGCTCAAGCGCACCGGCGCCATCTATATGAAGGGCGACTGGACCAATGAGGATCCGGCCATCTCCGCATTCTTGCAGGCATACCATTCGCCCGGCGTGCCGCTGTACGTGGTGTTTCCGAAGCATGGCGGCGCCGGGCAGAAGCTGCCGACAGTGCTGACCTTTTCGCTGGTGGAGCAGGCGTTGAACAAGGCCGCGGAGTGACACACTGCCATCGTCCCGGCGAATGCCGGGGCGATGAACCCCGATCTTCAGCCAAAGACCATCGATGCTCAGCCGCACCAATCTTTTCATCCTGGCCCTGGCCTTGCTGGCCGCCATCGCCGGCGGCTGGCTGCAGCACGAAAGCCGGCTGGCGCGCGTGCCGCCGGGCGTTCATATCGCGAACGTCGGCGATCTTCGCCCGGACGTAGCGCTGCGCGACCTGGATGGCCGGGAGCGTCGGTTGTCCGGCTATCAGGGCAAGCGCCTGCTGCTGAACTTCTGGGCCAGCTGGTGCGTGCCCTGCCTGGCGGAGATGCCGGCCTTGAACGCTGCCCAGCGCAAGTTCGCCGATCAAGGGGCGATCGTGCTGGGTATTGCAATGGATGAACCCGATCGCGTACGCGCCTTCCTGGCCAGTCACCCGGTGAAATATCCCGTCCTGATCGGCCAGCTCGACTCGCCCAGCACCTCGCTGCGCTTCGGCGATACGGACGAAGTGCTGCCCTACAGCGTGCTGCTGGACGAAAACGGCCGAATTCTGGCCACCCATCGGGGCGCCTTGAGCGAGGATCGACTGGACCGTTGGCTGTCCCCAACAACCGCGCCCTGACGCGATTTGCGGCCCCATACGTTCCCGCACGTTTAACATCTTCTTTCTCCGCCGAACTGCGCCGAACTGCGCCGAACTGGACAATATTGCCGGTACCGCGCACACTCTCGCCGATTCCGGCCATCCTGGGGATGTATGGCGAAGCTGCTGGTCCTGCACGGACCCAACCTCAATCTGCTCGGCGTACGCGAACCCGATATCTACGGCCGGGAAACGCTCGCCGACATCAACAACCAACTCGCCCAGCGCGCCCAGGCTGCCGGCCACGAGCTGGCCTGGTACCAGTCCAACGCCGAGCACGAGCTGATCGGCCGCATTCATCAGGCTCGCGACGAACAGGTCGCCACCATCCTGATCAACCCCGGCGCGCTCACGCACACCAGCGTGGCTCTGCGCGATGCGCTGGCCGCAGTGGGCATCCCCTTCATCGAGCTGCACATGAGCAATGTGCACGCACGCGAGCCGTTCCGCCGCCACTCCTACTTGTCGGACCTGGCCATCGGCGTGATCTGCGGCTTCGGCAGCGCCAGCTACCGGCTGGCCCTGGATGCGGCCCTCGGCAAACTTGAACCCAAAGCGGCCGGCTAGCCGCCCGTACCGTTTCCTTTCACTTTCCGGCCGCCAAGCTGCGGCCCCAGACCCTGAGAAGGCAAGCCCCATGGATCTGCGCAAGATCAAAAAACTGATCGACCTGCTCGAGGAATCCAACCTCGCCGAACTGGAAATCAAGGAAGGCGAGGAAGTCGTCCGCCTGTCGCGCGTGCCCAAGGGCGCCATCACCGTCGCCACGCCGCAGCCCGCACACGTGCCCGCCCCCGCTCCGGCCGCCCCGGCACCCGCCGCGCCGACTGCAGTTGAAAGCGCCGAACCAGGCAGCAACCTGCCGGCCGGCACGGTGGTGAAGGCGCCGATGGTCGGCACCTTCTACGCCTCGGCCAGCCCGGGCGCAGCGGCGTTCGTGAAGGTGGGCCAGCAGGTGAAGGCCGGCGAGACGCTGGGCATCATCGAGGCGATGAAGATGTTCAACCAGATCGAAGCTGAAGTCTCTGGCGAGGTGAAGGCCATCCTGGTCGAGAACGGCCAGCCGGTGGAGTTCGACCAACCGATGTTCGTGATCGGCTGAGCGGCCTTTCGATATGCAGAAGCTCGAAAAAGTCGTCATCGCCAATCGCGGCGAAATCGCGCTGCGCGTGCTGCGCGCGTGCCACAGTCTTGGCATCAAGACGGTGGCGGTGCATTCCACTGCGGATCGTAACCTCAAGCACGTTGGCCTCGCCGACGAAGCGATCTGCATCGGCCCGGCGCCGTCAGCGGAAAGCTATCTCAATATCCCGCGGATCATCGCCGCAGCGGAAATCACCGACGCCAACGCGATCCATCCCGGCTACGGTTTTCTATCCGAGCGCGCGGATTTCGCCGAGCAGGTGGAACAGAGCGGTTTCATCTTCATCGGCCCGACCGCCGACGTGATTCGCCTGATGGGCGACAAGGTGGAAGCCATCCGCGCCATGAAAGCGGCCGGCGTACCGTGCGTGCCCGGTTCCGGTGGCCCGCTCGGCGACAACGTCGAAGAGAACATGCGCATCGCGCGTGAGATCGGCTACCCGGTGATCATCAAGGCCGCCGGCGGCGGCGGTGGCCGCGGCATGCGCGTGGTGCGCACCGAAGCGCACCTGGGCAACGCCATCACCATGACCAAGCAGGAAGCCAAGGCGGCATTCGGCAACGATCAGGTGTACATGGAGAAGTTCCTGGAAAATCCGCGCCACGTGGAAATCCAGGTGCTCGCCGACGGCCAGGGCAATGCCATTCATCTGGGCGAACGCGACTGCTCGATGCAGCGCCGTCACCAGAAGGTGGTGGAAGAAGCGCCCGCCCCCGGCATCACGGCGGAACTGCGCGCGCAGATCGGCCAGGTGTGCGTGGACGCATGCCTGCGCATCGGCTATCGCGGCGCCGGCACCTTCGAATTCCTGTTCGAGAACGGCCGCTTCTACTTCATCGAAATGAACACGCGTATCCAGGTGGAACATCCGGTGACGGAACTGATCACCGGCGTGGACCTGGTGCGCGAGCAATTGCTGATCGCGGCCGGCGAAAAGCTGTCGCTGAAGCAGGAAAACATCAAGATCCAGGGCCACGCGATCGAGTGCCGCATCAACGCGGAAGATCCAGACACCTTCATGCCTTCGCCCGGCACGGTGAAGCGTTTCGAAGCACCGGGCGGCCCCGGCGTGCGCGTGGATACGCACCTGTACGACGGCTACCGCATTCCGCCGAACTACGATTCGATGATCGGCAAGCTGATCGTGCACGGCCCCGATCGCGAAACAGCCATTGCACGCATGCGTTTGGCGCTGGCGGAAACGGTGATCGAAGGCGTGAAATGCAACGTGCCGCTGCAGCAGCGCATCATGTCGGACGTGGGTTTCCAGCAGGGTGGGCAGAATATTCACTATCTGGAAAAGCGCATGGCGGAGAGCAAGGAGCATCCGCATAGCGGGCATTGACCGGCATCCGTCGTGAAGATGTCCAACACCGCCTCACCGTCATTCCGGCGAAGGCCGGAATCCATGCTTTGGATTGACGATGGATTCCGGCTTTCGCCGGAATGACGGTGAGGCAAGCGTAAACATCTCGCGAGAACCACCCTGCGCTTCTCATGGATGAGAGCAAAAATTTCATATCCGCCGCTCCATGGAACACCGATGCCCTGGCTCGAACTCTCCCTGATCGTCCGCGCCGAACAACAACCCCGCGTGGAAGAAGCGCTGGACGATCTAGGCGCCTTGTCGGTCACCCTGCGCGACGCCAACGCCGAAACGCCGGACGAGCAGGCGATCTTCGAGCCGGGCGTGGGCGAGCTGCCGCTGTGGCCCACGATCACCTTGAACGCGCTGTTCGATGCCGATACCGATCGCCGCGGCCTGAGCGAAGCCTTGGGCGAATTGCTGCCATGGCTGGAACCGGATCAGCTGAGTTTCCGTGATGTCGAAGACAAGGATTGGGAGCGCGCATGGATGGATCAGTACCAGCCCATGCAGTTCGGGCGGCGATTGTGGATTTATCCGTGGAACATCGCGCCACCCGACGATGCGGACACCGTCGTCGTGCAGCTCGATCCGGGCCTCGCGTTCGGCAGCGGCACGCATCCCACCACGGCGCTGTGCCTGGAATGGCTCGATGGCCTGGATCTCGCAGGCAAGCGCGTGATCGACTACGGCTGCGGCTCGGGCATTCTCGCCATTGCGGCGCTCAAGCTGGGCGCGGCGGCGGCCGTTGGCGTGGACAACGATCCGCAGGCGCTCACGGCCTCGGCGGACAACGCCGAGCGCAACAACGTGGGCGACCGCCTGGCGCTGTTCCTGCCCGAGGATTTCGCCGGCGAACCCGCCGAAGTATTCGTCGCCAACATCCTGGCCGGCCCGCTCGCTGAACTGGCGCCTGAATTCGCGCGACTGGCCAAACCTGGTGCGCCGTTCGCGCTTTCCGGCATTCTTCACGGCCAGCACGAAGAGCTGCTGGCGCGTTATGCCGAATGGTTCGAGGCATTGCGCGTGGATGTGCGCGAGGATTGGGTGCGGATCAGCGGTTATCGTCGCCACGCCTGACTCCCTCGCCCGCCCCTTTCCCCAAGGGGAAAAGGGGCGGAGCGAGGGGACTAGCTTGCGCAACAGGTGATTCGAAGTACGCTCCGATGCAGATGACGCAAGCCTTGGCCCCTCACCTCAATCCTCTCCCCGAAAGGGAGAGGAGGCGAACGCAAAGAGCCATTCCCAAGCATGTACACGCAATGCCCTGAATGCCTATCGGTGTTTTCCGTCGATGCGCGCGCACTCGCGCAGGCACACGGCTTTGTCATGTGCGGGCATTGCGGTGCAGGTTTCGACTGCATCGCCACGCTGGCTGACCAGTTGCCGCCGGAGCCTTTCGACGAGCTGCCCGCGCACGAACCGGGCGTGGAACCGCCGCAGCTGGAAGCGGCGGTGTATCGCCCCAAGCCGAAAACGGAACCGGCCGAAGAACCCACGCCATCGCGTGATGATTTCGCCGATCTCGTCGTCACGCCGCGTTTCGCTCGCGACAAGCGTATCGATCGTCCGCGCCGCTGGCCGTGGATGCTCGCCTGCCTGTTGCTGCTGCTTGGCCTGCTGGCTCAGCTCGGCTGGGCGCTGCGCGACACGCTGATCGCCGATCCCACCATCGGGCCGCTGCTGCAAAGCACATGCAACGCCTTGCAATGCAAATTGCCGCCGGTGCGCGACGTGAGCAAGCTGCGCTTGCTGGCACGCGACGTGCAAACGCATCCCACCGTTGCCGGCGCACTGTTGATCAGCGCCACCGTGCGCAACGATGCAACGTTCATCCAACCCTGGCCGGTGGTGGACATACGACTGTCCGACGGCAACGGCAAGACCATCGCCATGCGCCGTCTCAACCCTTATGAATACCTCGACGACGTGGATGTGTTGCGTCGCGGCCTTGCACCGGGGGCTAGCACAGCTTTGGTGTTCGAGATAGAGGATCCAGGCCATCAGGCGGTCGCCTTTGACATGGAGTTTGAATGATCGGGGATGCTCGTGTGGTAACGGGTATGTGGAATCGATCAGAGCATCCTTCGCTTAGTGCCTGTTCGACATGGCGTTATCGGTTTTCATCCGTTTTCATCGCCGAAGGCTCTTAATTTTGTCGCCCGTGACGAGTACACTCGATCCCTCGCGCTGAAGGGATGCTCCGGTTCAAGGCATGCCGTGGCGCAACTGCCGACCCGCCGCGTAAGCGGTAACTGCCAAAACATGGCAATGGCCAATGCAGCCGTTGCGTGGAGTCCGTGAGGGGTAATGTCCTTGAACGCCGTCAGACTGCCTGCCAACGAGGCCGTGCGTGAATCCTCGTCGCAGAGCGCACTGAGTGAATGCGTCAGCCGCACCGTCCGCCGCTATCTCGCGGACATCGGCGACACGCCGTGCGACGAAGGTCTGCACGCATTGGTGATTCGCGAAGTCGAAGGTCCCCTGCTGCGTGAAGTACTCGCCTTCCACGATGGCAACCAGAGCCGCGCCGCCGCGGTGCTGGGCATCAATCGCGCCACGCTGCGCAAGAAGCTCGCCGCACACGGCCTGCTCTGATTTGCCGGCCGAGCCTGGCCGCAACCGTTTCGTTTAGCCGTCCAAATCGCTGCCGCGGGGCATGCTGCATCGCGCTATAATGTGCGACTTTCACGCCTCCGGAAGCCGCCATGCCCGCATCTGCCCTCACGCCCGTCCGCCGCGCCCTGATCAGCGTCTCGGACAAGACCGGGCTGATCGAACTGGGCCGCCGCCTCGCCGCGGCGAAGGTGGAACTGCTCTCCACCGGCGGCAGCGCCAAAGCCTTGCGCGAGGCTGGCGTGCCGGTGACCGACGTCAGCGATGTCACCGGTTTTCCCGAGATCATGGACGGCCGCGTCAAGACTCTGCATCCCAAGGTGCACGGCGGCCTGCTCGGACGGCGCGGCACGGACGATACGGTGATGGCCGAACTCGGCATCGCGCCGATCGATCTGCTGGTGCTGAACCTGTATCCGTTCGAAGCCACCGTCGCCAAGCCCGATTGCACGCTCGAACAAGCGATCGAGAACATCGACATCGGCGGCCCGGCCATGCTGCGTTCCGCTGCGAAAAACTGGAATGACGTGGGCGTGCTCACCTCGCCCGATCAATACGAAGAAGCGCTGGCGGAAATCGAACAGCACGGCGGACTGAGCCGCGCGGCGCGCTTCAAGCTTGCGGTTGCCGCGTTCAATCGCGTGTCCAACTATGACGGCGCGATCAGCGATTACCTGTCAGGTCTCAAGCTCAACGACGCGCAGGACGCCATCGCCGGCCACGACGCTTTCCCGGGCCAGACCAACGGTCGCTTCGTGAAGGTGATGGATCTGCGCTACGGCGAAAATCCCCATCAGCAGGCGGCGTTCTACCGCGACCTGTATCCGGCGCCGGGCACGCTCGCCACGTTCCGCCAGCTGCAAGGCAAGGAACTATCGTTCAACAACATCGCCGATTCCGACGCCGCATGGGAATGCGTGCGCAGCTTCAGCAAGCCGGCTTGTGTGATCGTCAAGCATGCCAACCCGTGTGGCGTGGCGGTAAGCCTCGATGGCATCGGCCGCGCCTACGATCTGGCCTACCAGACCGATCCCACCTCGGCCTTCGGCGGCATCATCGCGTTCAATCGTGGGGTAGATGGTGCCACCGCGCGCGCCATCGTCGAGCGCCAGTTCGTGGAGGTGGTGCTGGCGCCGGGCTATGCGGACGATGCGCTGAAGGCCTTCGCCAAGAAGACCAACGTGCGCGTGCTGGTGATCCCGCCGCCGGCCGGTGGCGACCTCAGCCAGGCGCATCCGGGCAACGACTGCCGCCGCGTGGGTTCGGGCCTGCTGATCCAGACGGCCGATCGCGGCATGGTTACCGCGGCGGATCTGAAGATCGTGACGCGCCGTGCGCCCACGCAGGAAGAAATCGACGACCTGATCTTCGCCTGGAAAGTGGCCAAGTACGTCAAGAGCAACGCCATCGTGTACGCGCGCCATCGCCAGACCATCGGCATCGGCGCCGGCCAGATGAGCCGCGTGTACAGCGCCAAGATCGCCGGTATCAAGGCCGCCGACGAGAAACTCGAAGTGCGCGGTTCGGTGATGGCTTCCGATGCGTTCTTCCCGTTCCGCGACGGCATCGACGCCGCCGCCGATGCGGGCATTCGCGCGGTGATCCAGCCCGGCGGCTCGATGCGCGATGCGGAAGTGATCGCTGCGGCGGATGAACATGATATGGCGATGGTGTTCACCGGCATGCGCCATTTCCGTCACTAAAACGGGATGAGAGATCATCGTAGGCTGGGTTAGCGCAGCGTAACCCAACGATCCCGCTCGAAGATGTTGGGTTACGCTGCGCTAACCCAACCTACGCTAGTCGGCGGCGAGCTCTTCCGACTTCGACGCGCTGCGTTCGGCGCCCGCACGCCGCGCATATCGCCGCGCCAGCACCGCGCAGGTCATCAACTGCATCTGATGAAACAGCATGATCGGCAGCACGATCATGCCCAATGCTTGCGCGGGAAACAGCACGTTGGCGATCGGCACGCCGCTGGCCAGGCTTTTCTTGGAGCCACAGAACACGATGGTGATTTCGTCCTCGCGCTTGAAGCCGAGCGCGCGCGACGCGTAGCGCGTGATCAGCAGCGCCGCGGCTAGCAGCACTGCATTGACCACCAGCAGCCCACCCAGCACGGGTAGCGGCAACTGTTTCCACAAGCCCTGCAGCACCGCCGCGCTGAAGGCGGTATACACCACCAGCAGAATCGAGCCCTGGTCGGTCAGCCCGATCAGCGAACGATGGCGCTGCACCCAGCCACCGATCCAGCGTTGCGCGATCTGTCCCGCCACGAACGGCACGAACAATTGCAGCACGATGTCGCCCAGCGCATGCAAGGACATGCCGCCCTGCCCGTGCGCCTCCAGCACCAGGCCCGTGAGCAGCGGCGTCACCACGATGCCGAGCAGGCTGGATGCCGACGCCGCACACACCGCAGCCGGTACGTTGCCACGCGCGATCGAAGTAAAGGCGATCGACGATTGCACGGTGGATGGCAGCGTGCACAGAAACAGAACGCCCACGTACAGCGCCGGCGTAACCAGCGTCTGCAGCAACGGCTTCAACAGCATGCCCAGCAGCGGAAACAGCACGAACGTGCTGGCCAGCACCACCAGATGCAGACGCCAGTGCGTGAGGCCCGCTACCACCGCCTCGCGCGACAGCTTGGCGCCGTGCATGAAGAACAGCAGCGCGATCGCCAGGTCGGTCAGCCACGCAAACACGTGCGCCGCTTCGCCACGGCATGGCAGCATGCTGGCGAGGACGACGGTGGCGATCAGGCACAGCGTGAAGTTGTCGGGCAAGAGGCGGCGCAAGAACATGAGGAAAAATAATCGAAGTCGGTGGACGCATGCGCGACGTCCAGGAGAAACGCCGCGCGAGTCCGCGTAGGGTAGCCGATCACCGGATGCGGTCCCGCGCAAATTTCAATATTGAAATCTGCCTCGCGTGCGACCTACACGAAAAATTCAATGTCAACGCGGGATGTTAAGGCAACACTGAATAAGTATCGCCGTCGTCACCAGCCCTGTCTGTTCGCAGGCCACAGGACCGTCGGCGAAGGCAGACTGGCCGTCTGTCGAGACGGCGGACCGAAGGCATGCGGACAGACAGGGCTGGCCCAACTATTGAATTTAAAGGGA
>NZ_JBQCHP010000049.1:0-13982 GCF_051954575.1 Dyella sp.
TGGGTGCAGGCGGTGAGCAGGCTGACGCTCAATAACGCGCCGAAAACATAGTGACGTGAACGCATGATTCCTCCGGGCATGGCTGATGCATTTATCCCCTGCAAACCGCTGATGCCTGCGGTCTTACCTCACCGTCATTCCGGCGTTCGCCGGAATCCAGTTTGACAACGCGTCCGAAGGACACAAAATCGTTCTGAGTGCTTCGCACGACTTATTTGAACTGGATTCCGGCGTTCGCCGGAATGACGGTGAGGAACAATAGAGTGCTACGAAAAGTGGCAATACCGATGTTTCGAAACCAGGAAAGACGATTAAGAGATTAATCGGCCTTCACCGGCGTCAGGCGCAAATCCTGGAAATCAAAACTGAAATCCGTCAGCGGAGAAATCGGCTGCATGCGTGCTTCGCGCACGTGGCCATCCACGTCCAGTGCAAAGTTCACGAACGCATCCGCGTTCAAGGCGCGGTCGTCCCAGCGCACGATAAAGGTATCGTGCTGCCACGGCGTCATCGTGCCGACCAGTTGCGGCGTCTTGCTGAAACGTAGGCGCTGCTTGCCGCCTTCGTTGGCGATCACGATGTCGCCATACCACGGGTCGCGATAGGTGCCGGCGTATTTCGCCAGCGACAAGGAAGGCTTGGCTTTGGCGTCGCGCGCGGCCTGGTGTGCTTTCCAGTTTTCGTCCGCCTTGCCCTGCGCATGCTTCACCGCTTTGTCGTACACCGCCACCCAATCGGTCTTGTTGGATGCATTGAGATACGCATCCAGCACGCGGTAGGTCACCGCGTTGAATGCGGCGCCGGTTTCCTGGTTGGTGAGCACCACCACGCCCAGCTTCAAGCCCGGCACCAGCGTGACGCGCGAGACCATGCCCGGCCAGCCACCGGTATGCCATACCAGCTTCTGGCCGTGGTAGTCGCTCAGGAACCAGCCTTCACCGTAGCCGGAAAAATTCGGCATCAGCGGCTGCAGTTCCGGAATCGGCGGCTTGTTTACCGGAATCGGCGTGAGCATGGTCCACATCTGGTTCTGGCTGTCCTGCGAGAACAGATGCCGCGGCTTGCCGTCGGCATCCTTGCCCGGCAGTTCACCGCCGGCGAGCTGCACATTCATCCACTTGGCCAGGTCGTGCACGCTGGCGTAGATGCCGCCGGCGCCGGGGTTGTTGGTCCAGGCCATCGGCGGCACTGGTTTCAGGTTCTTGAAGTCGTACAGCGCATGGCCGGTAGCGACATCCATGCTGGGTTTCAGGTAAGTCATGTCGACCAGCGATTCGTCCATGCCGACCGGCTTGAAGATGTGCTCGCGAAGGTAGTCGGCATAACTCTGGCCAGATACGTTTTCGATCACCAGCGTGGCGACGGCGAACAGGACGTTGTCGTACGCGTAGTGGCTGCGAAAACCGTTGGCGATCGGCACATGGCGCAGGCGCTCGACCACTTCCTTGGTGCTGTAGCGGGTCGGCGGCCAATACAGCAGATCGCCGGCGCCCAGGCTCAGGCCGCTGCGATGCGCCAAGAGATCACGCACGCGCATGTCGTGCGTAACGTATGGGTCGGACATCTGGAACCACGGCAGGTAATCGGTGACCCGCCCGTCCATGTCCAGCTTGCCCTGCTCGGCCAGCATCTGCAGCGCGGCGGCGGTGAAAGCCTTGGTGTTGGACGCAATCGCAAACAGCGTGTGCGCATCCACTTTTTCCGGCTTGCCGCTTTCGCGCAGGCCGTAACCCTCTTCCAGCACCACCTTGCCGTCCTTGACGATCGCCACCGCAATGCCCGGCACGTTGAAGGTCTTGCGCGCGCTGTCCACATAGGCGCCGAAATCCTGCAGCATCGGCGGCAGCGCTGCTTGCGTGTCCTGCGGCGCATCGGTTGCCGGCTGCGTCTGCGACCAGGCCGGTGCGGCGATGGCGAACGCCAGCATGGCGCAGCCGGCGGTGATGCGTAAGGACAAGGACGGAAGAGGCATGGTAGCTCCGCGGCAAAACAAAGCCGCAGTCTAGCTGGTCGATGGCCACCCGCACGCTGCGCCAAAGGTCACGTAGGTTGGGGTGCAAACCCTGAAATATCCCCACGTTTTTCGCCTGATATGTTGAGCGAAATCAGCGGACTAACCATTTCTGTGCGTAATCGCTCATATCGCCTCACCGTCATTCCGGCGAAGGCCGGAATCCATCGCCAGTACGAAGCATGGATTCCGGCCTTCGCCGGAATGACTTTTGGGCTTTTTGGCGGCCCTCCAGCATGAACGTTTTCGTTTTTGCAGAGTAAAGAAGCGCTAAGCAAAAACGTGGGGATATATCAGGGTGCCAACCCCAACGTCGCCATGCTTCCAGATCGCAGTGTTGGGGTTCGCACCCCAACCTACGTCACCGCGCGCGATGCGCATCCAGCCATGGCACCAACGATACGTACCAGATGTTGTCGCCGCCGTTGTCCCAGCTCTGCATGCGCGCCAGCGTCGCCTGGGCCTGCGCAGGCGTCAATGGGAATGTCAGCTCGGTGCGCCGGTCGCTGGTGTAGTAAAGCGTGCGTCCATCGGGACTGAAGTGCGCGCCCCACTGGCTCCACTTGCCCGGCTTGCCGTTGATCGCTTCGCCCAGGTTGATCGGTGTGCCCCAGTGATCGCCTTCGCGAAAGGCGATGTAGAAATCACCCGTACCGCCGGATTTGGCATCGGCCGAGTTGAACACCATCATGGATTGATCGGGCGCGATCGCCGGATCGAACGTGGCCGCGGCCGGATCGCCTATCGCCACTCGCGCCGCCGGTTGATACGCACCATGTTCGAAGGCCGAACGGTAAATGTGGAACACGTTGTCCGCATCCGGATGGATGAAATACAGGCTGCCATCGGCTGCAATGCTCGGCGCGTATGTGCGGTCGCTGGCATTGACGGCAGCGGGCAGATGCACCGGCATGCCCCAGCCGGCGCCTTTGCGATCCACGCGCCATAGATGACCGCCGCGGCCTGGGCTGACCTTGCCTTTGATCGTCGCCGCCAAGGCTTCCGTGCCCGTCACCGGACGGTTGGACACGAACACCAGATAGGAACCATCCGGCGACATGGCCGGATCGTGATCGAGCCATTGTCCGGAGAACGGTGCGATCGCCGGCTTGGACCACGTGCCATGTTCGCGATGCGACACCAGGATCATCGAACCCACGTCGAAATACACCGTGTCACCGTCCGGCGTGAACGCCGGACACGCTTCGCCGGCCGGTCCGGAAATCACGCCCGGCGCAAACACCTGGGGCGCATCGGCGGCAAGCGATGCAAAGCTTGGACTCAACAGGCCGAGCGCAACCATCCACCACAAAGACTTGCGGAGCATGTCGTTCTTCCTTAAGGAGGCAGGAAGACGCTGTATAGTCTTCGCCTTCGGGTTGCCGCATGTCCTTAAAGTCATTGCGCATGCCGGCATCGAAGGCGCGCCGCCCCGCGACGCACTACACTGCGCAGGTCGCCAACAAGGAGTCCGCGGTGTCCCTGTCTCGCCTCATCCCCTTGATCCTGCTTGCCCTCTTGATCGGTGGGATCGTGTTCTGGAACCGTCATGCCGCGCCGCCTCAAGGCATGGTGTCGCACGGCAACGTCACCCTGCCGGCCACCGGCAACGTCAACTGCCCTGCCGCGCGCACCAACCTGCCGTCGTACATGCCGCCGGAGGCTTGCGTCACGCTGACTGCCATCCTGCAAGGCGGCCCTTATCCGTACAGCCAGGACGGCGTAGTGTTCGGTAACTACGAAGGCCTGCTGCCGAAACAACCGCGCGGCTATTACCACGAATACACGGTGCCCACGCCTGATGCGCGCAACCGCGGCGCGCGTCGCATCATTACCGGCGGCACGCCGCCCACGGTGTTCTACTACACCGACGATCACTACCGCAGCTTCAAGTCCTTCCAGGTGAATCGATGAGCGAGGAAGGCGCCCTCGACCTGACCCAGGCGAACGACGGTGGCGTGTACTTCGTCGACGCCGCCGACTTCGACGCGCTTATTGCCGCGGCCGAACAAGGCCGGCTGTACGTATGCAGCGCCGACCTGGCCGGCTGCCGCGACAAGGCCGAACTGCTGCGCCGCCTTGCCGCCGCGCTCAACGTGCCCAACGGTTTCGGCCAGAACTGGGATGCCTTGCTCGACACCCTGCGCGACCTTGAATGGCTGCATGGCGAAGGCCATGTGCTGCTGCTCGATCACGCCAGCGACCTGCGCGAAGCGGCCGCCAAGGATTTCGACACGCTGCTGGCTATCCTGCACGAATCGGCCGGCTTCGCCATCAGCCAGAGCCGCCCGTTCTTCGCTTTCCTCAGCTTGCCCGAGCACCCGATGGTGCTGCCTTCGCATCGTCCGTCATGACCCGAATCGACTTCGAACTCGACCGCGACTACGTGGAACTCAATCAACTGCTCAAGCTTACCGGCCTGTGCGATAGCGGCGGGCAAGGCAAGCAGATCGTCGCCAGCGGTGCGGTGTATGTGGATGGGCAGCAGGAGCTGCGCAAAACCTGCAAGATTCACGCGGGGCAGATTGTGCGGTTGGAGGATGTGGAGATTCGTGTGGTGTCGGCGTAGCGCGCTGTCCAGTCCGCCTCGAATCTCAGCTGCGCAAATGATGGCTCCCTCCCCTGCTTGCAGGGGAGGGTCGGGGTGGGGTTGTTCGAGCTTGCCGCACTGTTTGAATACGTCGCGAGGTTGCTTCCCCCACCGCTTAACCCTCCCCCCGGATCAAGTCCGGGGCAGGCTCTACTACACGTAGGGAGGGGACATATCCGGCAAACTGTGTGGTGTAACCAAACAAAACCCATCGGCGAATACCGAACAGGTTCTTTCGGAGACTCGCCATGCAACCCCGTCGTCTCGCCGCCCTTTCCGCCCTGCTCAGCCTGACCGCCTGCACCGCCGCCGCCAGCAATGCGCCCCTGCCCGACCCCGCCTACGACGAAGCCAAACCCGCCACGCACAGCACCGAAACCGCAGTGCTCGCGGGCGGCTGTTTCTGGGGCATGCAATCGGTGTTCGAACACGTGCGTGGCGTACGCCAGGTTTGGGCAGGCTATAGCGGCGGCAATGCAGGCACGGCGCAGTACGAGGTGGTCAGCGAAGGCAACACGGGTCATGCCGAGTCAGTAAAGATCACTTTCGACCCTGCCGTGGTCAGCTACGGGCAATTGTTGAAGATCTATTTCGCAGTCGCGCACGATCCCACCACGCTCAACCGCCAGGGGCCGGATGCCGGTACGCAGTATCGCTCGGAGATTTTCTTTGCCAGTCCGGAGCAGAAGAAAATCGCGCAGGCGTACATCGCGCAGCTCAACGCGGCGAAGGTATTCGACGACGCCATCGTGACGCAGGTGGCGCCGCTGACGGGTTTCTATGCAGCCGAGGATTACCACCAGGATTACGCGCGCAAGCATCCCAACGACATGTACATCGTGGTCAACGATGCGCCGAAGGTGGCGCGGTTGAAGCAGGTGTTTCCTGGGATGTATCAGGACGAGCAGATGGTGGTGGATGTAAAGCTGTAGGTTGGGGTGCAAACCCCAACATCGTGATGTATGCAGGCAACGTGTTGGGGTTTGCACCCCAACCTACTTCGGCGGCACCAGCCGCAACCGCGATGGTTCGTGCCTAGGGTTTGGCGACAGCATCCGCTCGATTTCCAGCGGCGGCAGGCCGCGCGAGTAGTAATAGCCCTGGCCTTCGGCGCATCCGGCGCGCAGCAGGAAATCATGCTGCTCGGCGGTTTCGATACCTTCGGCGATCGTGCACATGCCCAGGCTGCGGGCGATGGCGAGCATCGCTTCGACGATCGCTACGTCGTTCGCGCTATTGGGCAGGTCGGTGATGAAGGAGCGGTCGATCTTCAGGTAATCGATGCCCGACAACTTCAGGTACGCCAGCGAGGAATAGCCGGTGCCGAAGTCGTCGATGGCGATGCCGATGCCCAGCGCATGCAAGGTGTGCATGGTCTGCTCGGTGGCTTCGCCCAGGCGCAGGATCGCGCTTTCGGTGATTTCGAACAGCAGCCGCTTGGGTGAGATCTGGCTGGCCTGCAAGGCCTGCTTCACGCTGTCGATGAAACCGGGATGCCCGAAGGTGGCGGCCGATGCGTTCACCGCCACACGGATCGGCGGCAATTTGGCTTCGTCCCACATGCGGATCTGGTTGCACACCGCGCGCATGATCCAGGCGTCCAATCGGCGGATCAGGCCCAGGCTTTCGGCCAGCGGGATGAACTCATCGGGCATCAGCTCGCCGCGCTCGGGATGGCGCCAGCGCACCAGCGCTTCCACTGCCACGATGCGGCCGCTACGCAGTTCCACGCTGGGCTGGAACACCAGGTGGAATTCGTCGCGGATCAGCGCCTGGCGAAGATCCGCGCCCAGCATCAGGCGCATGCGCGCGTCGGCGTGCATCAGCGGCGTGTAGAAGCGGAAGGTGTTGCGCTCCTGCGTCTTGGCCGCGTACATGGCCGCGTCCGCGTTGGCGATCAGGGTGACCGGATCGCTGCCGTCCAGCGGGTAGCCGGCCACGCCGATGCTGGCGCTCATCACGATTTCGTAATCGCCGATCAGCATCGGCTCGGACAGGCTTTGCAGCAGGCGGCTGGCGAACTGCGCAGCTTGCTCGCGCGTACGCAGGCCGCCGAGCAGCACGGTGAATTCGTCGCCGCCGATGCGGCTGGCCACGTCGTTTTCGCCCAGTTCGCGCCGGATGCGCTGCGCCACTTTCACCAGCAGGCGATCGCCGATGGCATGGCTGTAGCTGTCATTCACCGCCTTGAAGGCGTCCAGGTCCACGAACAACACCGCCGCGGCGCCGTTCACGCGCGCCGCCGCTTCGATCGCCTGCGAGCAATGCCGCTGGAACTCGCTGCGGTTGGCCAGGCCGGTGAGCGGATCGTGCGCCACCATGTACTCCAGGCGCTGGCGATCGGCCTTGCTGCGCGTGATGTCGGTGATCACCGCCACGTAGTGCTGCACGCGGCCTTCCATGTTTCGAATGGCGCTGATGCTGAGCAGCTCCGGATAGGAGGAGCCATCCGAACGCCAGCTCTGCACTTCGCCCACCCAGTTGCCGCCTTCGGCCACCATTTCCCAGATCGATGAGGGTAACGGTGAGCCATCGGGCATGCGGCGCAATTCGTCGAAGCGATGATGCTGCAGATACGGCAGCGTGTAGCCGGTGATGCGTGTGTGCGCGGCGTTCACCGTGGTCACGCGTCTATCCGCATCGGCGATGATCACGCCTTCGGCAACACTGGCCAGCGCTTCGGCGGCGATGCGGCGTTCCTGCTCCATGGCGATGCGATCGGAAATGTCGCGCATGATCGCCTGGCGCACCGGCTGCGCGCCCCACGTGGTGAGGCTGCTGTGCGTTTCGACCGTGCGGATCAGGCCATCCACCGCGCGCAGCAGGCCGATGGTGGATGAGCCGGCCGAACGCGTGCTGCCTTCCACGAACAGCTCGAGAAAATTGAGGCCGATCAGTTCATGCGGGTTGCGTCCGGTCCAGGCACCGGCAGTGCGGTTGGCGCCAAGAATGCGACCATGCACTTCGTCCACCATCACGATGGCGTCGGCGGCGCTGTCGAACAGCAGGCGATAGCGTTCCTCGGTGCCGCGGATGCCGGCCAGGATGCGCTTGGCCATGCGCACCCACAGCAGCGAGGCCAGCAATGCGGAGAGCAGCACGCTGGCGAACAACACCCGCCCCAGCCAGGCGGCGCCCAGCGCGATCTGCAACGAGAAATCGTCGCTGCGCGGCTGGATGAAGGCGTTGAGCGCATCGATGCGCGCG
Source organism: Dyella sp. (assembly GCF_051954575.1). GTDB lineage: Bacteria > Pseudomonadota > Gammaproteobacteria > Xanthomonadales > Rhodanobacteraceae > Dyella_B. The sequence continues at coordinate 7,809 of NZ_JBQCHP010000049.1, forward strand.
CGCTGACCGGCGATTTCGCGGGCCGGAGGCGTGCCCTGCGCATAGGCCTGCTGCAATTCGTCGGCGATGGTATTCAAGTCTTCGATCGCGCCATCGACCGAACGCCAGTCCTTCAACGCCGGCCCGACGTAAGGCAGCTGGGCGAAGTGATCGAGAATGAAGACCATGCCCGGAATGGCCGCGGGGATCACCCCGCCGCGCCGGAACGCCTCGTAGACCGTGTGCCGGTCGTAGTGGCCGCTGGCGATGGCGTCGCGCGCGGCGCGGTCGGTACGCACCACTTCGTAATTGCGGCGGAAGCTCGCCAGCCGGGCCGGATCGCCGGTGCGGGCATAGTCGGTGAGGTCGATCACCGATTGCTTCTGGGCCTTGGACCACAGGCTTTCGCCGTTCAAGAAGCCCGCCAGCGTGACCTGGACCTGGAGCGCTCCCCAGGTCAGGGACAAAACCAAGCCAACGACCGCCGCCAAGCCGTACGCCAAAGGCATAAGCCGTCGTGACAGCGGTCGTTGCTGAGCATTGCGGGTGATACGCATCGTGCCCCTATTTCTTAGAGCCTGTCATCCACAGTCCAGAAACTGCCGACCTGACGTGTATCGCCCCACCAACGCTTTACTTAAGCGGCCGCTTCACTGGCCAGCCACGGGTCTCGACGCACATCCAGACACCGATCCAGGGTGATCCTCATACTTACATAGCTACGTTTGACGCATTCTTGCAGATATGCGACTTCATCCGCGCGAGGAGCGTTCCCGATCAGGGTACACACGATCTCCAGCGCCTCCCATGGATGAGTATCATCATACGCTGCGTGAAGTTGAAGCCAACGCAGGGTGCCCGGACGCGTGGCCTTGGGGAAGTTCTCCTTGTATGCCTCGCTCTCGTAAACCCATTGCGACCATTCCCCGGTCGCCCCCTCTACGGCGTAGTTGGTGGCGATCATGCCCGCCGCCAGCGGACCGCTGCGGCTGACCTCCTCGCACCAATTGGATAGCGCATCCGTGCCGTACGGGGTGCTTCCGTTCAGTACTTCCGCTTGCGGCACCCCTGCCCCCTCGGCCCAGTTGAGCCAGTATTCGGCATGATTCTGCTCCACTCGGATGTTGCGTACCAGCCATCGGCGGGCCATGTTTTCGCCCGGGCTGCGGCCATACTGCGTTTTGAGCAGGTTGAACGCCATATAGCCAGGGAACCGCTCGATCACCGGCCATACGCCGACCATGAAGTCGCGGGTGCCGACCGCGTCCAGGCGGTTTTCGCGCATCAGCGTCCATAATTCGTGCTGGACCACGGCGTGTTTGGTCGGCTCGCAAGCGTTGACCATGTCTTGGGCCCATGTCGGATAGCTGGACAGATGGGTCAGCGGGCCTGTGCGTTCGAAATGTGCGTACATGTGTGAGTCTCCACTTTGGTTAGGGTCGTCTCGGCCCGGACGGGCCGACGCCGGGGCCTGGAACGGCCCCAGCCATACCAATAGTGGTCGCCCGGCGCAGTCGTTGCGACTTCCGGGTTTTCGAAGGGATCAAGGGAATGGGATATGGAGAATCGTTGAACGCATGGCGCAATATTTCCCTATTCACCATTCCCCGGCATACCAAGCTACGCTCGTCCGCGACGCGCCTCGTACGCCTTCAGGTGCGTATACGCCAGCCGCAACATCGGCAGTTCCAGCCCCGCCGCTTCGCCGCGCATCAGCAGGTCGCCGATGACGTGATCGGCTTCCACCGCGCCGCCCCGTTCCAGATCGCGCATCATCGAGGCGCTCAGCGCCGAACCCGGTTCGGTCAGCACGGAGCGGCCACGTTCCAGCACCACGTCGCTGGGCGCATAGCCGTGCGCTTGCGCCACGCGGCGGCAATCCTTGAACAGATCCAGCGTGGCCCGCTCGCCGCCTGGTACCGCGACGATGTCGCCGACCGATGCGCGCATCAGGCAAGTAATGCCAGCCAGCGATGCGAGGAACACCCATTTGTCCCACATGTCCTGCAGGATGGAAGTGCTCAGGCGCGGCTCGAAGCGGGCGTTCGACATCGCCTGTGCGATGCGCTCCACGCGCGACGAACGGCTGCCGTCGCGTTCGCCGAAGGTGAGGCTGTGCGATTGATTGAGATGACGCACCACGCCTTCGGCATCCAGCGTGGCGGCGATGATGCACTGGCCGCCGAGCACGTGCGCCGCGCCGAATCGCGCATCGAGCAGATCCAGGTGCCGCATGCCGTTGAGCAACGGCAGGATCGCCGTATGCGCGCCGACTGCGGGCGCCATGTCCTCGATCACCTGCGGCAAGTGATAAGCCTTGCAGCTCACGATGATCAGGTCATAGCCGTCCTTCAGCGAAGACGCCTGCACCGTCGGCGGCGAAGGCAGCGCGGCGTCACCGGCGGGGCTGCGGATCTGCAGGCCGTTGCGCGCCAGCACTTCCGCACGCGCCTTGCGCACCAGAAAGGTGACGTCTTCGCCGCTTTCCAGCAAGCGGCCGCCGAAGTAACCGCCCGTCGCGCCTGCACCGACTACGAGTATCTTCATCGCTGCATTGCCTTCATCGAGAAAACCGACGGCATTATCCACCAGCGTGGCGGTGGACAAAATGCATACGCGGCAGCGTGCCACATGACGTTCCCCGCGCTTGCTGTCATCATGTCCGACACCTGCTCCGGGCTAGGGCGCATCAAGGGATCCTCGCGTGTTGAAACGCGCAGCACAGCAACGGTTCGTGGCATGGTTGGCTTTGGCCGCCATGGCCTTGATCGTGCTGATGCCGGTGGTGTCCCGCTCGATGCCCATGGGCGGCATGGCGATGGGCATGTCGTCCGCGCCGGACGATGGATGCCCGCTGCACGCGGCGCATCCGGATCATCGCCATGCTGGCATGCCGGAACATCCGGAGGATCCCACCGCACGCTGCGGCTATTGCGTGCTTTTTTCGCATGTGCCGGTGGTGGGGTTGGGCATCGCCCTCGTCTTGCCAAGCTTGCAGCATCCATCGTTCGTACCGCGCACAACGATGCCGCGTCGGGTGCCCGCCGAGCCATGGTTGAGTGCGCACCCGCGGGGACCGCCATTGTTTGTCGAAGGTTGATTCGGCAGCGTTGTTAGTTTTTGCTCGTCATTCCGGCGAAGCCCAGAATGACGAGAGAAACATCCGAACGCATCGATATTCTTCTCGCACTCGAACGAATTCCCCAACCATGCAGCCTATCCCCCTCACCAGCGCACGCACTGCGTTGCCGCTGGCCATGCTGGCCTCGTCCATCGCCATGGCGCAAACCACGCAGGACGCCTCCAACACGACACCTGCGCCAATGAAAACCACCACGCTGGCGCCGATCAGCGTATCGGCGCGCATGCACACACCACCGGCGTCCAAGCCGGATTTTCCGGCCACCCAAACCCGCGTCAGCGCGGCGCAGATCGACGCCACCGTCAACGCGTTGGACGTGGAAGACGCCGCCCGCTACATGCCCAGCATCTTCATCCGCAAACGCAATATCGGCGACACGCAGCCGGTGATCGCCACGCGCAACTGGGGCGTGAACGCCAGCGCGCGCACGCTGGTGTACGTGGACGACATTCCAATCTCCGCGCTGATCGCCAACAACAACACGATCGGCGCGCCGCGCTGGGGCATGGTGTCGCCGGAGCAAATCGATCACGTGGACATGCTGTACGGCCCCTACTCGGCCGCGTACGCCGGCAATGCGATGGGCGGCGTGATGCATATCGTCACGCGCACGCCGGACAAACCGGAAGTGACGATCCAGCAGACCGAAGCGCTGCAGGCGTACGACTTCTACAACACCAAGGGCCACTACAGCACCAGCAAGACCAGCGTTACCGCGGGCGGGCGCAACGGGAAGTTTTCCTGGTTCGTCGGCGCCAGTGGCCTCAACAGTTTCAGCGAGCCGCTCAGCTACATCACCAGCGCGTCGATACCGGCCGGCACCACCGGTACCATTCCGGCAAACAACAAGGTCGGCCAGCCCGCCAACGTGCTTGGCGCGGCCGGGCTGCTGCATTCGCGCCAGCTGAATCTCAACGGCAAGTTTGCTTATGAACTGACGCCGTGGCTGCAGGCGGCGTACTGGATAGGTTTCTGGAGCAACCACGGCCAGTCGCGCGTACAGACCTACCTGAGCAATGCGCAAGGCGCGCCGACGTACGGCAAGTCATCCGCCTTCGCCAGCAACAGCGCATTCCTGAGCGCGCACCACCTGATGCAGGCGTTGTCGTTGAAGACGGATACCGGTGGCAATATCGATGGTTCGCTGGTGATCACGCACTACGACTACACCAAGGACAACCAATGGTCGCCGGCCGGCGTGGCGAGCGGCGTGACGTTTACGCCAAACGGATTGCTGGCCAGTTATGGCGGCACGGGCTGGTCCACCGCCGACCTCAGCGGCATCTGGCGGCCGCAAGGCCATGCCGGCGCGCACGAGATATCTGCGGGCGTACATGCGGACGAGTACACGCTCGCCAATCCCACCTACAACCTCGCTGCATGGCAGGCGCCATCCAGCATTACCGGCCTGTACGCCGCCGGACGCGGCAAGACCCGCACGCATGCGTTATGGGTGCAGGACGCCTGGCGGATCGCGCCCGGTTGGCTGGCGACGATCGGCGGTCGCTACGAAACATGGCGCGCCAGCGACGGCTTCAACTTCAGCGGCAAGACGGCGGTGCACCAGCCGGGCGAACGCGCGTCGGCGTTCTCGCCGAAATTGAGCGTACGTTGGGATGCCGCGCCCAGCTGGCACGTGACCGCGTCGGCGGCCAAGGCCGTGCGCTTTCCGACCGTGGCGGAGCTGTATCAATTGGTGGCGACAGGCGCCACGTTCACCTCGCCGAACGCGAACCTCAAGCCGGAGCGCGACGTGAGCGGCGAACTGGCGATCGAGCACACGTTGGAAGAAGGCTTCGTGCGTACATCGCTGTTCCAGGAGAACACGCGCGACGCGATCATTTCGCAGACTTCCACCCTGCCCAGCTACGCCGTGCCGGTCACGTTCTTCACCAACGTCGGCGAAGTGCGCAACCGCGGCATCGAACTGGCGGCCGATCACGATAACGTGCTGATCGAAGGCCTGGAGCTTTCCGGCAGTGTCACCTACGTCGACTCCACCGTTCTTTCGAACGACAGTTTCGCCAGCAACAGCGGCAGCACATCGGACGGCAAGCATGTACCGTATGTGCCACGCTGGCGCGCCACCGCCGTGGCCACCTATCGGCCCACGCCCGCATGGGCTTTCACGCTGGCCGGCCGCTACAGCGGCAAGCAGTATTCGACCATGGACAACACCGATAGCACTGCCGATGTGTACGGTGCATTCGATACGTTCGTGGTGTTCGATCTGCATGCGAACTACCAGGTCAATGAGCAACTGTCGGCGTCGTTCGGTGTCGACAATCTCAACAATCGACAGTATTTCCTGTTTCATCCGTTCCCGCAGCGCACGTTTGTCGCCAGCGTGAAGTTGCGGCTGTAAACGAGAGGCGCCGGACCCGAATGGCGCTTACTTAAAGGCACTTCTATAAATTGCTCGCAGCTCGTCTGATGGCGTGACTGGGCGACATAACTTGACGCTGGCCATGATCTACTCCCTCCCCTGCGGTAGTAGGGGAGGGCCGGGGGTGGGATTGTTTGGGCTTTAGCGTATAGCTGAATTTCCCTTGGGAAATGGCATCGTCACCTTGCTCGGCTTCCGCCGCTCGCTTCGCTCGCACCCCACCCTATCCCTCCCCTGCAAGCAGGGGAGGGAACCGCCTTTCACCAGCATCGAGATGTCTGCTTCGCTTGAGGGCACTTTATAGAAGCGCCTTTAAATAAGCGCCATTCAGGCCAGTCCCCTAAAGCGCGCGCCGCAGCACCTTCAGCCCCTGCTCGATGTCCTGGAGGTCAACGGCCCCATACCCGAAAACCAGGCCCTGCGATGCAGGCGTTCCAAAGAAATAGCGCTCGAACGAATGCAAATGCACGTTCGACTCCAACAGCCGTGCGGTCACGCGCTCCAGGCTTTTGGACACCATCGATCGCGCCGCCACATGCATCCCATAATGCGACTGCACCGGCTGCAATTCCGCGGAGAAATCCGAGCGCAATATCTCCCACACCAGGTCCCGCCGCTTCCGGTATACGTCACGAAGCTTGCGCACGTGCCGCGCCAGGTGCCCATC
>NZ_JBQCHP010000050.1:0-58341 GCF_051954575.1 Dyella sp.
TTGCGCAACGTCGATCGCATCCGGCGCATTCCGGCGGTGATCGTGCAAGGGCGCTACGACGTGGTATGCCCGATGCGCAGCGCGTGGGATCTGCATCGTTCGTGGCCGGAGTCGGATCTGCGCATCGTGCAGGATGCGGGGCATTCGGCGTTCGAGCCTGGCATCACGCATGAGCTGATCGAGGCGACGGATCGCTTCGCGCGTCGTTGAGGCTCAACGCTTGGCTCGCTGACTGATCTTTAGCCGATCGTCATTCCGGCGAAGGCCGGAATCCAGTCAAAATACGTTGTGCGAAGCACTTAAAACCGGTGTTGTGCCCTTCGGGCTCATGTTTGAACTGGATTCCGGCCTCCGCCGGAATGACGGAGAGGGGACGTGGGGTTTTCTGCAAGGACAGCCCCTCACCCCAGCCCTCTCCCCGGAGGGGAGAGGGTGCAAAAAGCATTACGCAGGCAGTTGTTTCGTCCCGAAAATCTTGTCCCCCGCATCACCCAATCCCGGCAAGATGTAGCCGTACTCATTGAGCCGCTCATCGATCGCAGCGGTGTAAATCTCCACATCCGGATGCGTCGCCTCGATGTGCTTCAAGCCTTCCGGCGCAGCCACCAGGAACAAGCCTTTGATGCGCTTGCACCCAGCCGCCTTGAGCATATCCACCGTGGCGACCAGGGTACCGGCGGTGGCCAGCATCGGGTCGACGATCAGCGCGATGCGTTCGTCCATGCGGCCGGTGAGTTTTTCGTAGTAGGTGATCGGTTGCAGTGTCTGTTCGTCGCGCTGCAGGCCGACCACGCTCACCTTGGCCGAGGGGATCAATTCCAGCACGCCCGGAAGCATGCCTAAGCCTGCGCGCAGGATCGGCACGATGGTGATCTTCTTGCCCTTGATCTGCTGCACGCGCACCGGACCGGCCCAGCCTTCGATCTGCGTCTCGACGGTTTCCAGGTCCTTGGTGGCTTCATAGGTGAGCAGCGAGGCGACTTCGGATGCCAGCTCGCGGAATTCCTTGGTGCTGATGCCGGCCCGGCGCATCAGGCCGAGCTTGTGCTGGATCAACGGATGGCGGACTTCGATGATCTTCATGCGGGCGGTTGTGCGAAGGATGTGTGCCGCAAGCATAGCCGGAAACGAAAAAGGCGCCGCCAACGGATGGCAGCGCCTCGAGCCTCGATGTCTGGGAATTTCAGTGCGCTTTTAGGCAGGCACTGACGGCGCTCTTGTAGTCGGCGCCCTTCTTGCCGGCGTTTTCCTTGCTGCATGCGGCCATCTTCTGCTGCTGGGTCATCTTGACCGGCGCAGCGGCAGCGGTATCGCTTTTCATGCAACTGCTGACGGAGCTCTTGTAGTCGGCGCCGGTCTTGCCTTTGGCAGCATGGCTGCAATCGGCCATTTTCTGTTGCGACGACGAGAGCGGTTTGGCTTGCGGTGCGGCGGCGAAGGCGGCGCTGGCGAAAACCAGGGCGGTACCGGCGACGAGCAGGTTCAGGCGCATGGACATGATGCTTCCTCCTGTAGGGGTGACCGGTGCGGATACCGGCTGGCGCAGTCTATGCCGTGCGAAGAAGGAGGGGAACGGGGGAGCTGGGAGCGTTTCGCGGAGCTTTATCTTCCGTAGGTTGGGGTGCAAACCCCAACATTGCCATCTCGATGGAGATAACGATGTTGGGGGTTTGCACCCCAACCTACGATTCAATCCTCTCCATAGGGAGAGGAGGCGCATCAAGCCGCCTGCGCTTCGCTCTTGCGCGGCCCTTCGCGCAACGCATGGCGTACATGGTCGATCACCATGTCCACTTCCGCGCTGGTGATCTTGAAGTGCGGGGTGAAGCGCAGCGAGTTGGCGCCGCCGTGGATCACGCCGATGCCGCGTTCGCGCAGGTATTCCTCGGTGGAATCCGCGCCGTAGCACTTGAACTGCGGCGCCAGTTCGCAGGAGAACAACAGGCCCGTGCCCTGCACCTTGGTGATCAAGCCGCCCAGCTCGTCCTTCAATGCATTGAGCTTGTCGACAAATTCCTTGCCGCGCGCGCGAATGTTGGCGCGCACCTCGTCGGTGAGCTGGTCCAGTGTCGCCAGCGCCACGTCCAGCGCGCGCGGATTGGCGGTCATGGTGTTGCCGTAGATGCCCTTTCGGTACAGGCCGGCGACGCGATCGGTCACCGCCAGCACCGAGAGCGGATATTGGCCGGCGTTGAGCGCCTTGGAGAAGGTTTCCATATCCGGCGGCGCGAGTTTTTCGAAGCCGGGATAATCGATGATCGACAACACGCCATGCGCGCGCAGGCCCGCCTGGATCGAATCGATCATCAGCAGCGAACCGTGTGATTCGGTCAGCTCGCGCGCGGCCTGATAGAACGCCGGCGTCACCGAGCGACCCGGATCGCCTTCGCCCATCACCGGCTCCAGGAACATCGCTTCGATAAACCAGCCATGTTTGTCCGCATCGGCAAACACCGCTTCCAATTGCGTGGTGTCGTAAGGCGCAACGGTAAGCAACGTGTCTTCGTGCCGATAGCTCGCCAGATGCTGCACATACGTGCGGCGCGAGGAATCCGAATACAGCGCCGGACGATCGGTACGGCCATGGAACGCGCCTTTCACCGCGATGCGCTTGATCGTGCGACCGGCATAACGCGCGCCCGGATCGGTCATCAGCTTGGCGTTCACGTCGGCGATGCGGCAGGCCAGGCCGACTGATTCCGAACCGGAGTTCAAACACAGGTAACGCGTGTACGGATTGCTGCCGCGATGGCGGCCGAGTTCGCGCTTCATCGCCTGCGCAAAACGCATCTGCGACACGCTCGGCGTCATCACGTTGGCCATTACTTGCGGACGCGCCAGCGCGGCATCGATGGCAGGGTTGTTGTGGCCGAAACCGAGCATGCCGTAGCCGCCGTTGTCGTGCACCACCGCGCCTTTCATCGTGATCACCCACGGACCGCGCGCGGCGGCCGGCAGATACGGATTGATGGCGTCGTCCGGATAGAAATTCACGAAGTCGCGCTGCGCCTGGGTCATTTGTTCGGCCTCATCCAGCTGCAGGAAATCGCCAAGCTCGGCGCGCAATTCGCGGTGACGGGCAACTGCATCGTTAATGGCTTGGGTCAGTTGCGGATCCAGCGCGGCCATACGCTCGATAGTGGCGTCGTCCAGGCCGGTGGTCCGCGGCTTGCCGCCAAATTCGCGCAGTTCGCGCAGCTGATCGATGACACCCATGACTACTCTCCTCGAATCTGACAGCGCCTCGCGCCCAAAGCGAAGCAGGCCGGCAGGATGTATTGCGTGCGTGAAAGCCGGGCGATCCGCCGGTTCGCACTGCGCCGCGTAGGGAAACTTGGGATGCACCGATCCATTTTGCGTAGGCGGCATGAACTGCAGAAAGCCCGCAGGGTGTGTTGCGTGGTGCAGATAAGACTGGCCGTCTTTTCAAGCCGCGCGACACACCCTGCGGGCTTTCTGCAGTTCACCTTTCGGGCCGTTACTGTCTGTCCGCATTCCTTCGGCTCGTCGGCTCGACAGACGGCCAGTCTGCCTTCGCCGACGAGCCTGTGGTCTGCGAACAGACAGTAACGGTGACGCCCACGCAAAATGGGTCGGCGCATCCCTTGCGCACGGGCATCAGGATAACGGGTGGAAAAGGGCGGCGGTACCCCCGCGGATGACGGCTGTCATGTCCGATCGCTGACGCGGACAACTGCAGAAAAGCGCTTGCCGTGCTTACGCTGCAGTGCAAGGAGGATCACCATGCACACTTCATCCGATGCAGTGGCCCGTCTTGCGGGCGTGGCGAAGCGTTACGGCAGTGTTACCGCGCTCGACGGCGTGGACCTTGTGTTGCAGCGCGGCGAGCTGCTGGCGGTGCTCGGGCCCAATGGTGCCGGCAAAAGCACCAGCATCGGCCTGCTGCTCGGCCTGATCCGCCCGGACGGCGGCCGGGCCGAATTGTTCGGCGTGGACCCGCAGCAGATCGACGCGCGCCGGCGCATCGGCGTGATGCTGCAATCGGCCATGCTGCCGACCACCCTGCGCGTGGGGGAACTGCTGCGCCTGGTGGCGAGCTACTACCCGCATCCGCGCACGCTCCAGGAAAGTGCGGCGTTGGCGGGCATCGGCGATCTGCTCAATCGCCCTTACGGCAAGCTGTCGGGTGGCCAGCAGCGCCGCGTGCAATTCGCGCTGGCCTTGTGCGGACGCCCCGAGTTGGTGTTTCTGGACGAACCTACCGTCGGCATGGATATCGATGCACGCCGCAAGCTGTGGAACGCGATGCGCAACCTGGTTGCCGAAGGCTGCTCGGTGGTGCTCACCACGCATTACCTGGAAGAGGCCGAGGCATTGGCGCAACGCGTGGTGGTGATGGCCAAGGGGCGTGTGCTGAGCGAAGGCAGCGTCGATGCGCTGCGTGCGCAAGTGCCGGTCACGCGCATCCGTTGCGCCACCGATCTGGATGCGCAGGCGGTATCCGCATGGCCACAGGTCAACATGGCGCAACGCGAGGGCGATCGTCTGCTTATCCATACCAGCGAACCGGAAAACGTGCTGCGGCGCCTGCTCGACGCGGACAGCTCGCTGAGCGCGCTGGAAGTACAGCGCGCCGGACTTGCGGAAGCCTTTACCGAGTTGACGCGCGAAGAAGATCAACAACAGGAGGCGGCGTGATGAACAGTTTGTCGATATCCGTGACTGCGACGCCCAGCGCCAACGAGATGCCTGCTCGCCGTGTCATCGGCGCCTATCTTGCCGAGGCGCGCAGCGAATGCCTGCGGTACATGCGCGCACCAGCGTTCATGCTGCCGATCATGCTGTTCCCCACGATGTTCTACTTGCTGTTCGGCCTGGTCATGAATGGTTCCGCCGGTGCACAAACCCTGCGTTACTTGCTGGTGAGCTACGGCGTGTTCGGCGTGATCAGCCCGGGCCTGTTTGGCTTCGGCGTCTCGCTGGCGCTGGAGCGTGATGGCGGCCTGCTCACGTATAAGCGCGCGCTGCCGATGCCGCCCGGTGCCTATCTGCTAGGCAAGATGCTGATGGCGATGGTGGCCGCAGCGGTGGTTGTCTTGATGCTGCTTGCGATCGGCTTGACGCTGGCACACGTCGCCTTGTCCTGGCCGCAGGCCGCCTTGCTGTTGCTTACCGGCATCGTGGGTGTATTGCCCTTTTGCGCGCTTGGCATGCTGGTGGGCACCTTCATCAAAGGCCAGGGCGCACCGGGCACGCTCAACATGGTGTACCTGCCAATGTCGTTCCTGTCGGGCCTGTGGGTGCCGATCGGCATGCTGCCGAAAGTTCTGCAGCAGATTGCCCCGATATGGCCGAGCTATCACCTGCACCAACTGGGTCTGGCGGCGCTGGGGATGACGCATGGCAATGTCATGCAACACATCGCAGCGCTGGCGGGTTTCACGGCAGTGTCTTTCTTCATTGCCGCGCGCAGGCTGCGGCGTTACGGTTGAAGTAGGATGTGGCCGGATGAGGGGAGGAAAGCAGCCATGAACGTTACGACCGCGGTGCGCGCATGGTTTACGCCGGCGCCGGATTCGGAGGCTGCGCGCAATATCCGCAAGGGCAAGTCGCCATGGGCCGATGCCATCCATCTGCTATGGTCGTTCTGGATTCTGGTGGGGCCGATCTTCGATCGTTTCACCTGGACGTGGTTCTGGCTTACGCTGGCGAGCTATCCGATTTTCCTCGCGCTTTACGCCAAATGCTGCGTAGCGTCGCAACGCCAATCGCTGATCTATGCGATGGCGATCATCGTGCTCTCCCTGGTGCTGCTGCCCTGGTATGCCAGCGGCCTTACTTATTTCTGTTTCGGCTGCGTGATGTTCCGCACCTGCCGGATGAGCCTTCGCCGCTATCTGAGTTTCCTTGCTTTGGTCAACGCGCTTTGTCTCGTCGAGGCGTGGCTGGTGCACTACCCGTGGCAGGCGGTGATATGGATGCCTATAACGACATTCATCGTCGCCATGATCGTCTGGGTTGAGCGAACCAATGACGAAAAGGATGCGCAATTGCGGCTCTCGCATGAGGAAGTACGCCGCTTGGCGGCAACGACGGAGCGTGAACGTATCGGGCGTGACCTGCATGATCTGCTTGGCCATACGTTATCGCTGATCACCTTGAAGCTGGAACTGTCGCGCAAGCTGTTCGATCGCGACAGCCAGGCCGCGCGGCGCGAGCTGGAAGAAGCCGAGCGCGTGGCGCGCCATGCACTGGCGGAAGTGCGCGCGGCGGTGACCGGCATTCGTTCCACCGACCTTGCCGCAGAACTGGCTTCGGCGCGCTTGCTGCTGGAATCCTCTGCGGTGCGGCTGGAATACGGCAGCTTGCCCGATTCGCTACCGCAAGAGGTCGAGCGTGCGCTGGCGCTGATCATTCGCGAAGCGATCACCAACGTTCATCGCCACGCTGCCGCCACCGAGGCCCGCGTGCGCTTCACACACACTACGGACAGGCTGGATATGCAGATCAGCGACAACGGCAAGGGAGGACTCACCGAGCTCGGCAACGGCGTCACCGGCATCGGCGAGCGCGTGCGCGCGATCGGCGGAAGCCTTCAGATCGACTCACCGCCGAAGCGCGGTACGCGCCTCTCGATCAGCGTACCCTTGCGCGGACGCAGCGAGCTGCCGCTTTCGGATGCGCTGCCGATGGAGAATCATCTGGCCGGGAGCGCCGCATGATTCGCGTATTGCTGGCCGAAGACCAGGCCATGGTGCGCGGTGCATTGTCGGCGCTGCTCAATCTGGAATCGGATATCGAAGTGCTCGGCTCCGCGCCCGACGGCGAAACGGCATGGCGCGAAGTGCAACGGCTCAAGCCTGACGTACTAGTCACCGACATCGAAATGCCCGGCCTCACCGGCCTGGAACTGGCGCAGCGCATCCACCGCCAGGAACTGCCGGTGAAATGCATCATCGTAACTACCTTCGCGCGCCCCGGGTTTCTGCGCCGTGCACTGGACGCGGGCGTGTCCGGTTATCTACTGAAAGATGCACCAGCGGAAAATCTCGCTGAAGCCTTGCGCATGGTGCACCGTGGCGGGCGTTCGATCGATCCGCAGCTTGCGCTGGAAGCATGGTCCGAAGCCGATCCCTTGAACGATCGCGAACGCCAGGTACTGCGTCTTGCCGGCGAAGGCCAATCGGCCAGCGATATTGCGATGAAGCTCAATCTCTCGCATGGCACCGTGCGCAATTATCTCTCCGAGGCAATTGGCAAGCTTGGCGCAGCCAACCGCATCGAGGCGTATCGCTTGGCAAGGCAGAAAGGTTGGTTGTAGCGAGCTGCATCGTAGGTTGGGTTAGCGCAGCCTAACCCAACATGTTCGAGGCGGCATCGTTGGGTTACGCTGCGCTAACCCAACCTACGATGGCGTTGCCAAGATAGCTGTGACGGTTGACGTGCCGGTGGAATCGGCGGGCCGGTTGTTCGTCGATGGCAAGCTGGTGCGTACGCTCGCGCCGGGCGCCTACGCGTTCTGGAATTTCCGATCCGGTCACGACGCGTACCAAGCACGTCGGGGTTTGCACCCCAACCTACGGGGCGGCAAAACTTCCTGCATCTCCCGGAAATACCACCGGGCTTTCATAACCATCGGCAGAGATGGCCGAGACCCCAAAGAACCAGTCGTCGATCACCACATCTTTCAATACGTAGCGATCGACGTCACCCACGTCACGGCTGTACTGCCATTGCGGCGCGGTCGTGTCACGCCAGTGCACGCGATAACCCGCCGCGCCAGGCACTTTCCGCCAGCTCAGTGTGGTGTCGGTGGTTACGGCGCCGCTGATCGAAACCGGTGACGGCGGCGCCGGTGCGCGTGCAAGCGATGCCATGGCGACGGTGTTCAAGGCCGTGACGCGAGCGAGATAGCGAAAGTCGATGCCATCGATGGTGTCGCCGTACTTGATGCCATGTTCCTCGCGCAGGTCCTGATGCTGGTGCGTGTAGTCTTCGTGGCTTTCGGTGACGCGCACGGCGGGATAGCCGGCTTCCAGAAACGGCACCTGATCGCCGCCGCGTCCATAGCGGTCCGTGCGATAAATCATGCGCACGCGCAGGTCGGGCAGATAGCGGTCGGCGAGCGCCGCCATGTAGCGCGCCACGTTGCGCGAGGGTGAATCGACTTCGCCACCGAAGTAGTTGCGCGTCTTGGCTTGCTCCGGCGTTTCCGTGCTGCGCGTGCCCTCGCTGAAGACGCGCACGGTAGTGTTGTCCTGCGAACCATTCTGGCCGCGGCTATTGCCGACGATGTCGTTGTTGAGATCGGCTTCCACGCGCCAGCCCTGCGCCTTGGCGTAGCCGGCCAGCGCCTTGCCGCCGTACAGGCCTTGCTCTTCGCCGGACAGCGCGGCGAACACCAGGGTGGCGCGGTTGTCCTGCCTGGACAGCAAGCGCGTGGCTTCCAGCAGTGCCGCCACACCGGAGGCATCATCGTTCGCGCCGGGCGCGTCGCTGGTGGCGTTCATCACGTCGCTGACGCGCGAGTCCAGATGCCCGGTCATGACGATCACCCGCTGCGGATCGCTGCTGCCGCGCTTGATCGCCACCACATCCATCACCTCGGTGGGTTTGGGGATGCGCTTGCCGGTGAAAACCTGAGAAGGTGTAACGATCTGCAGACAACCGCCGCACTCGCGCGAGATGCTTTCGAAGCGCGCTTTCACCCAACGCCTGGCCGCACCAATGCCGCGTGTAGGCGAGGTGGTATCGGAAAGGGTATGGCGGGTGCCGAAGCCGGCCAGCGCGGTAATGGTGTCGCGCAGCTGTGCTTCGTCCGGTGCGCTGGCCAGCGCGTGCAAATCGGGCTGGTCGTGCGGATAGGCCGCCGTGGTTTGCGCCAGGGAGGCGCCGGAAAGAGTGAGCAGAAAAGCCAGCGAGCAGGGGATGGCGTAGCGAGGCATGGCGTTGTCCGTGGCTGAGGTGGCGGCCGACTCCAGGTGATTCGGCCGTTTGAGCGATAATCGCCCGCCTCACATCATTGCGCACCCTCTTGAAAAAGTCCGACTTCCATTTCGACCTGCCGCCGGAGCTGATCGCCCAGGCGCCGCTGCCCGAGCGCAGTGCCAGCCGCCTGCTGGTGCTGCAGGCGACGGCACGTACATGGCAGGACCGCATGTTCCGCGACCTGCCCTCCCTGCTGCGCAAGGGCGATCTACTGGTGTTCAACGACACACGCGTACTGCCGGCGCGCCTGTACGGACACAAACCCAGCGGCGGCGCGGTGGAGATTCTTATCGAACGCGTCACCGGTGCGCACGAAGCGACCGTGCAGTTGGGCGTAAGCAAGAAGCCGCGCGAAGGTACGGTGATCGTGCTGGGCGATGGCAGCCATGCCACGGTGCTGGGGCGTGACGAAGGCTTTTTTCATCTGCGCTTCGAATCGCCGGAGCCGCTGGAGCGCCTGCTGCTGAAACTCGGCGAGATGCCGTTGCCGCCTTATATCTCGCGCCACGCCGATGCCAGCGACATGGAGCGCTACCAGACGGTGTACGCGCGCGAGCCCGGCGCCGTGGCCGCGCCCACCGCCGGCCTTCATTTCGACGCGCCGCTGATGAATCAGTTGCGCGGGATGGGTGTGGATTTCGGCTACGTGACCTTGCACGTCGGTGCGGGCACGTTCCAGCCGGTGCGCGCGGAAGAGCTTTCCCATCACACCATGCATCGCGAGTGGCTCAACGTCGGCGCGGGCTTGATCGAGCAGATTCACCGCGCGCGTCGTGCGGGCGGCAGGGTGATCGCGGTGGGCACCACGGTGGTGCGCGCGCTGGAAAGCGCCACGGTGGATGGCCAATTACGTCCGTTTGCGGGCGAAACGCAGATTTTCATTTTTCCTGGTTATCGCATCACCAGCATCGATGCATTGATCACCAACTTCCACCTGCCCCAATCGACCCTGCTGATGCTGGTGTCGGCGTTCGCGGGGCGGGAGTTCATCCTGGATGCCTATCGGCATGCGGTGCAGGAGCGGTATCGGTTTTTCTCGTATGGGGATGCGATGTTGATCTGGCCTGGGGGCGTGTGATTTCGAAAGATATCTCCCTCCCCTGCATGCAGGGGAGGGGAAGATCGCGGCGCGTTTGCGGATTCCGCCTAGGGAAAACGACGTTCAATGTCATAATTCCCCGATGACCTCCATGCACTTCAACCTCCTCACCACCGACGGCGCCGCGCGCCGCGGCCGTCTCACCTTCGACCGCGGCATCGTGGAAACCCCGGCCTTCATGCCGGTAGGCACCTATGGTTCGGTCAAGGCGATGACGCCGCGCGACCTGGTCGAGGTGCATGCGCAGATCATCCTTGGCAATACCTTCCATCTGTTCCTGCGGCCGGGTCTGGATATCGTCGGCGAGTTCGGCGGTCTGCATCGCTTTATCGGCTGGGACAAACCTATCCTCACCGACTCCGGCGGATTCCAGGTGTTCTCGCTGGCGCACAAGCGCAAGATCACCGAGCAGGGCGTGACGTTCGCCTCGCCGGTGGATGGCTCCAAGGTGTTTTTGTCACCGGAAGAGTCGATGCGCATCCAGACGGTGCTGGATTCGGACATCGCGATGATCTTCGACGAATGCACGCCGTATCCGGCCACGGAGAAGGTCGCGGCCGAATCGATGGAGCTGAGCCTGCGTTGGGCCGAGCGTTCTCGCCAGGCCTTCAACGATCTGAACAATCCCAACGCGCTGTTCGGCATCGTGCAGGGCAGCGTGTACGAAAACCTGCGCAAACGCTCGGCCGAAGGCCTGGTCCAGATCGGCTTCGACGGCTACGCAGTGGGCGGGCTGGCGGTGGGCGAGCCGGAAGCGGAGCGCAACCACACGCTGGATGTCACCGTGCCGCTGCTGCCGAAAGATCGGCCGCGTTACCTGATGGGCGTGGGAAGGCCGGAGGATATCGTTGAGGCCGTCCGCCGCGGTATCGACATGTTCGATTGCGTGATGCCTACCCGCAATGCGCGCAACGGTTTCCTGTTCACCGCCAGCGGCACGCTGCGCATCCGCAACGCCAAATACGCCAACGACACCCGCGTGATCGAGGAAGGCTGCGCCTGCTATGCCTGCAGCCAGGGTTTCAGCCGCGCGTACCTGCGCCACCTGGACCGCTGCAACGAAATCCTCGGCAGCCAGCTCGCCACGATCCACAACCTGCATCACTACCAGCAATTGATGGCCGGCCTGCGCGAGGCGATCGCGGCGGGGGGCTTGGAGGATTTCGTGGCCGGGTTCTACGCGCGGCGGCAGGGCGGGGCCGCCGATTGACGCCCGCTCCCCTCCGGGGAGCGGGCCGGGTGAGGGGGCAACCTCGCGAGGGTCTTGCCGATGGCGAACTTTTTTGCGGTTTCCGCGGACAAAACCGGAGATGTGCGGCCAGGCTTGCCGCCCATCCCGCCACTCGCCTCCGTGGGCGGTGGGCAAACGCAAAAAGCCGTACTCATGGCATAATCCAACGTCTTTTTATTGGGCTTGCGACAAAAACTCCAGTCGCAGCCACAACTTGCGGGATAAGCAGATGACTCTTCCGACGACTTTCGTGCTGGCGCAGGCGGCGCCAGGCGCAGCGGCCAATGGCGGCATTTCCATGATCATCATGATGGTCGTGCTGTTCGGCCTGATGTATTTCATGATGATCCGCCCGCAGATGAAGCGGCAGAAGGAGCACCGCCAGCTGGTGTCCAGCCTGGCCAAGGGCGATGAAGTGGTCACCAATGGCGGCATCGCCGGCCGCGTCGACGACGTGGGCGAGACCTTCATCACGGTGGAGATCGCGCCGAACGTGAAGATCAAGCTGCAGAAAAGCGCCGTGCAGCAGGTGTTGCCGAAGGGCACGCTGAAATCGTCCTGATCGCGGTGCGCCGCTCTTTCGATTCAATCAATTCACGCTCCCCGCGGCGACGTCGCCGCGGTTTATCCGGATGCAAGGCATGAGTGATTTTCCACGCTGGAAATACTTCCTGGTCGCCATCGTATTGGTGCTGGGCATCCTCTACGGGTTGCCCAACGTGTACGTGCCGCTGCAGGCGGTGCAGGTAACGCCCGCGCAAGGCACGTCGCTGGATCCAACGGTGCAGCAGAAGGTCATCACCACGCTGCAATCGGCCAAGGTTCCCTACGTCAACGAAAGCCTCAAGCATGACGCCAACCGCGGCGACTACCTGGTGATCGGCTTCGCCAACGGCGACCTGCAGAAAAGCGCGGCCGATACGCTGAAGACCGCGCTGGGTGATACCTACACGGTGGCGTTCAACCTGGAATCCACCGTACCGCGCTGGCTCACTGCGATCGGTGGCCGCGCCATGCCGCTGGGCCTGGACTTGCAAGGCGGCGTGCGCTTCCTGATGGCGGTCGACCAGAACGACATCATCGACCGGCAGGAAAACCGCTATACGCAGGACATCACCGCGCTGCTCAAAGACAAGAAGATTCCCTTCATCTCCGTAACGCGCAACGCCACGCGCGGGCAAGGTGTGAACGTGGTGCTGAATTCCGCTGCCGACCGCACCGCGGCCGGCGACGCCATCGCCGCCGAGTACACCGACCTGGCCATCACCGACGGCGCCAGCACCGGCGATCGCTTCGTGCTCAACGCCACCATCAAGCCGGACAAGCTGCGCGATCTGCAGGTCAACGCGATCCGCCAGAACCTTGCCACGCTCAGCAACCGCATCAATGCGCTTGGCGTGTCCGAGCCGATCATCCAGGCGCAGGGCGAAGACCACATCTCGGTGGAACTGGCCGGTGTGCAGGATCCGGCTGAGGCGAAGAAGGTAATCGGTGCGACCGCCACGCTGGAATACGTCGCCGGTCTCGGCGATGCGCGCGATCCGGCTGTGCAGGATGCGGTGAAGACCGGCAACATCCCGCCCGATGCGCATCTGTACTATGGCCAGCACGGCGAACCTTACCTGGTCAGCAAGAACATCATCGCCAGCGGCGACGAACTGGTCGACGCCGCCTCCGGCAACGATCCGCAAAGCGGCTCGCCGATGGTCAGCGTCACGCTGAACTCGGCCGGCGCGGCCAAGATGCTCGACTTCACGCGCGACAACGTCGGCAAGCCGATGGCGGTGGTGTACGTGGAAAGCACCACCGACACCAAGGTGGTCGACGGCAAGGAAGTGCGCACGCCCAAGACCACCTACACGGTAATCAATTACGCCACCATCAACGGCGTCTTCAGCAACAAGTTCCAGACCACCGGCCTGGCCAGCTCGAAGGCGGCGTCGGAACTGGCGCTGATGCTCAAGGGCGGTTCGCTCGCCGCGCGCATGGATATCGTGCAGGAAGGGGTGATCGGCCCCAGCCTAGGCCAGGACAACATCGACAAGGGCCTGAAGGCGGTGCTGCTCGGCCTCGCGCTGGTGCTGGTGGCTGCCGCGATCTACTACAAGCTGTTCGGCCTGGTCGCGGACGTGGCGCTGTTCTTCAACCTGGTGATCCTGGTGGCGGTGATGTCGATGATCGGCGTCACGCTCACCATGCCGGGCATTGCCGGTATCGTGCTGACGCTGGGCATGGCGATCGACGCGAACGTGCTGATCTGCGAACGCGTGCGCGAAGAGTTGCGCAACGGCTCCACGCCGCTGGCGGCGATCCGCGCAGGCTATGAAAAAGCCTGGGCGACCATTCTGGACGCCAACGTCACCCACCTTATTGCCGCGCTGGCGCTGACCACGATGGGCTCCGGTCCCATCAAGGGCTTCGGTGTCACGCTGCTGATCGGTATCCTCACCTCGATGTTCACCTCGGTCACGGTTACCCACGCAATCACCGCGCTCATCCATGGCGGACGCAAGCTCAAGACGCTGTCGGTGTAATCGGAGAGGGTCATGGAAATTTTCAATCACAACGCCAACGTCCACTTCCTGGGGCTGCGCAAGATCAGCATCGGCATCGCTATCTTGCTGATGATCGCCTCGATCGCGCTGTTGGCCACGCGCAGCCTCAACTATGGCCTGGATTTCACCGGCGGCGTCAGCGTGGACGTTACCTATGACAAGCCCGTCTCGGTGGAAGACGTGCGCGGCGCGCTCAGTACGGGAGGCATCGACAATGCCGTCGTGCAGAGCGTGGGTGGCACGCGTCAGGTATCGATTCGCTTCCAGCCCAAGGACGACAAGCACTACGTGCTGCAGGAAGGCAAATCGCCCAATCTCGACCTGATCTCCAACGACGTGTCCAAGGCGCTGCAAGCCGCACGGCCCGACGCCAAGATCGCCGGCAAGAACTATGTCGGCCCGCAGGTGGGTGAACAGCTGCGCAGCGATGGCGTGACCGCGGCCGTGTTCGTGATCATCGGCATCGGCCTGTACCTGTGGGTACGCTTCGAGCGCCGCTTCGCGATCGCCGCACTGGCCACCGAAGTGCACGACGTGCTGGTGACCCTGGGCGTGATCTCGCTGGTGCAGCGCGAATTCGACCTCACGGTGCTGGCTTCGGTGCTGGCGGTGATCGGCTACTCGATCAACGACAAAGTGGTGGTGTTCGACCGTATCCGCGAACTGTTCCGTTCCTCGCGCAAGGCCGATCCGGAAGAAGTACTCAACCGCTCGATCAATAGCACGCTGTCGCGAACCATCATCACTTCGCTGTTCACCAGCATCGCGATGGCCGCGCTGTATTTCTTCGGCGGCCCGTCGGTGCATGGCTTTGCCATCACCATGCTGATCGGCATCCTGGTCGGCACGCTCTCGTCGATCTTCGTGGCCAGCCCCATCCTGTTGTGGCTGGGCGTATCGAAGAAGGACCTGATGCCGGTGACGAAGGAAAATCCGGAGCTTGCGCGTCGTCCGTAATTTTTCGCGATACGCGAACATGCAAACGGCCCGGTTCGTCCGGGCCGTTTTGTGTTGTGCCGCAGGTGACGAAAAGCGACGGGTTTGTAGGTTGGGTTAGCGCAGCGTAACCCGACGTCTTCGAAGCAACATCATTGGATTACCTTCGGATCAAGCCCGGAGCAACCCAACCCACGCGTACAGTGACTGACGTAAAGCGACAGCTTTGTGACAGCCATTCGCGCTTGATGCACATCACATGGCGCGCACCGCGCGATCTAAATTTCATCCCGCATCGGTCGATAAGCAGGCAGGGCATTGTCGTCCTGAATGGAGTTCTCATGCTTGTCCTGATCGGTTCCGTGGTGGTGCTTGCCTGTGTGCTCGGCGGCTATCTGATGGCGCACGGCCATCTGCTTGCGCTCTGGCAGCCCTGCGAGCTGATGATCATCGGCGGCGGCGCGATCGGCGCGTTCCTTTCCGCCAATCCGCCCAAGATCGTCAAAGGCGCGCTGCAGAACATGCTTGCGCTGTTCAAGGGGCCGAAGTACCGCAAGCAGGATTACGTCGACCTTTTGGCCATGCTCTACGACATCTTCGGCGTAATGCGCAAACAAGGGCTGCTCGGGCTGGAGTCGCATATCGAGGATCCGCAATCGAGCTCGATCTTCAGCGCCTACCCTCGCCTTATCAAAGAGCACCACCTGATCGAGTTCACCACCGACTGCCTGCGCTTGATGGTCGGCGGCAACATGAATCCGCATGAGCTGGAACAGCTGCTGGAAGTGGAACTGGAAACGCATCACCACGAGGCGGAAGCGCCCGCGCTGGCGGTGACCAAGATGGCCGATGCCTTGCCGGGCTTCGGCATCGTGGCGGCGGTGCTCGGCATTGTCACCACCATGTCGCAACTGGGCGGCGATACCTCGCAGATCGGCGAACACATCGCCGGAGCGCTGGTCGGCACCTTCCTCGGCATTCTGTTGTGCTACGGCTTTGTCGGTCCGCTCGCCGCCGCGATGGAAAGCCGCGTGCAGGAAGACGGCAAGGCGTTCGAATGCGTGAAGGTGGCCTTGCTGGCCAGCCTGCGCGGCTACAACCCGAAAGTTTCAGTGGAATTTGCGCGCAAGACGCTGTCGCCGCAGGCGCGGCCGAACTTCCAGGACTTCGAAGATCATCTCAAGGATGCCACCCGCGTGGGAGCGGCGGCGTGAGCGAACAGCAACGGGACATGGTGATCGTGGTGCGCCGTTCGCGGCGCAGGAAGCACGGTCATCATGGCGGCGCGTGGAAAGTGGCCTATGCCGACTTCGTCACCGCGATGATGGCGTTCTTCCTGGTGATGTGGCTGCTCGGCATCGGCTCGCGCCAGCAACGCGCAGCGATCGCCGAGTACTTCAAGAACCCCAGCATGGCGCAAGGCACGGCGACGATGGCGCCGCCCGGCAAGATCGGCCCTGGCGGCGCGAGCGACAGCATGATCAAGCTCGGCGGCGCGATGGACATGCCGCACGGCCCTGGCAAGGACCGTCGCGCCTTGCGCGCGGACGCCGCAGAGATCGAGAAGCTGGCGCGCGAGCGCGAGAAAGAGCGCCTGGAAAACCTGATGCAGCAATTGCACGCTGCCATCGAAAAAAGCCAGGCACTGGAACCGTTCAAGGATCAATTGCTGCTGGACATCACGCCGGAAGGCTTGCGCATCCAGATCGTGGACAAGCAGAACAGGCCCATGTTCGACACCGGCAGCGCAACGCTGGAACCCTACACCGTGGCGATCCTGCACGAGCTGGCCGGCTTCATCGGCCAGGCGCCGAACAAGGTGAGCATTTCCGGGCACACCGATGACGCGCCTTACAGCGGCGTCAGCCACTACAGCAACTGGGAACTGTCCGCCGATCGCGCCAATGCGGCGCGGCGTGCGTTGCTGGATGGCGGCCTGGATGAAACGAAGATCGCGCGCGTGGTCGGGCTGGCGGCATCGGTGCCGTTCGACAAACTCAATCCGGGCGATCCGATCAATCGGCGCATCAGCATCATCATGATGACCAAGCAAGCGCAGGATGCGGCGTTTTCGCAGGAGGCGAGTGCTGTGACGATTGCGCCCAACGCGCCGCATGCACCGTAGGCTGAGTGGCAATCCCAGCATACGCGCGATCCCAGTCACGCCCCGCCGTCATTCCGGCGTTCGCCGGAATGACGATGAGGGGAACAAGCACTACGGACTGGTTGTAGGCTGGGTCTACGCGTTCTCGCCACTGTGTTGCACATTCAACGCAGCGAGCCGCTCCGGCGAGCCCACATCCGTCCACTCGCCACGGTGGTGACTGCCGCTTATCTCGCCCCGTTGCATCGCCGCTCGCAACAGCGGCGCAAGCTTGAACCGCGGATGCTTGTCGTCCGTCGTATCGCCATGGCCGGCAACATCACGCCAATCATCCAGCAACTCACGCCGAAAAACCCCAATGCCGCTGTACGTCAGCCGCGCATCACCTTCGTCACGCAGTTTGCCATCGTCACCCAAGGCGAAATCCCCACGTGGATGATGCGGCGGATTATCCACCATCAATAAATGCGCAACACCATCCGGTTCCGCCGGCAGCGCGCCGAAATCGGCATCGGTCCACACGTCGCCATTGATCACGATAAACGGCTCCGCTCCAAGCAGCGGCAGTGCGTGCAGCATGCCGCCGCCGGTTTCCAGTGGCGTAGGACCTTCATAGGCATAACGGATGCGCAAGCCCCAGCGCGCGCCATCACCCAGCGTTTCGGGAAACTGTTCCGCCAGGTGCGAGGTGTTGATTACCACATAATGCACGCCGATCGCCGCGAGCTTTTCCAGGTGCCACACGATCAGCGGCTTGCCACGCACCGTCAGCAGGGGCTTGGGGGTGTGGTCGGTGAGCGGGCGCATGCGCTCGCCAAGGCCTGCGGCGAAGATCAAGGCGTGCCTCACGTGTGGGCCACCTGGGTGAGGTCGCGGCCTTGCGCGTGGCGTTCGATCAGTGCGGCGAAGTCGGCCAGCTCCGGATAGCTGCGCGCCACCGACACCACGTAGTGATACACGCGCGGCACGTCGGCGAGGTAGCCCGGTTTGCCGTCGCGGTACCACAGGCGATAGAACTGGCCGAGCACGCGCACATGGCGATGCATGCCGGTGAGATCAAACCAGCGCAGGAAGCGTTTGGCGTCGAGGTCAGTACCGATCACACCTGCGTCGCGCAAGCGCTGGCGATAGGATTCCACCCAGCCTTCCACGCGCTCGCGCGGCCATACGATGTAGGCGTCGCGCAACAACGATGCGAGGTCGTAGGTGATGGGGCCGGCCAGCGCGCCCTGGAAATCGATCACGCCGGGATTGTTGTGTTCGACCACCAGCAGATTGCGGCTGTGGTAATCGCGATGCACGAAGACGCGCGGCTGTTCCTGCGCATTGCCGATGATCAACGCGAACGCCGCCTCCAGCACATCCCATTCATCGCTGGTGGGCGTGTGGCCGAGATGGCGGCCGAGAAACCATTCCGGCATCACCTCCAAGCCGCGGACCAGCACGTCGCGATCGAACGGCGGCAAATCGCGGTGATCCATCTGCGTCTGCATGCGCAGCAGCGCGTCCATCGCATCGCCGTAGAGCGCGTCGGCGTTGTGTTCTTCAAGTTCGCGCAGATAGAGCCGGTTGCCGAGATCTTCGATCAGCAGAAAACCTTGTTCGAGATCCTGCGCGTGCACGGCCGGCACATGCAGCCCGGCCGTGGCGAGCTGCTGGCCGATCTTCAGCCACGGACGCGGGTCTTCCTGCGCGGGCGGCGAATCCATCACGATCCAGCTTTGCCCGCCGTGATGCGTGCGCCAATAGCTGCGGAAGCTTGCGTCCGACGAAGCGGACTGGAGCGTGAGCGAATTATCGCGGAGCGTGGCGCGCGTCCAGGCGAGGCGGGCGGCGGCGCGATCGGTTGTGGTTTGCATGCAGGGGTTCGGTGCGGACACGCGGGAAGCTTAGAGCCTGTGTCTGCCGAACGCACGATGCCCGTAGGTTGGGGTGCAAACCCCAACGTCGCCATGCGGCATGACGACGTTGGGGTTTTTGATTCGCTCAGGACAGGTTGTACGCCCGCTCCTCGTGCTCGGCGATATCCAGGCCCACCTGTTCCTGCTCCGGACCCACGCGCAAGCCGATCGCCAGATCCAGCGCCTTGAGGATCACCCAGCTCAGCACACCGCTCCACACGATGGTGAAGCCCACGCCCTTGGCCTGGATCCACAACTGCAGCAGCGGCGAGGTGACGGCGCTATCGAAACCGCCCAGCTTCGGTGCGGCGAACACGCCGGTGAGCAGTGCGCCGATGATGCCGGCGACGGCGTGCACGCCGAACACGTCCAGCGTGTCGTCGTAGCCGAGCTTGTGCTTGAGTTTCGTCGCCGTGAAGAAGCAGGCCGAGCCGGCGGCGAAGCCGATCACCAGCGCGCCGCCCGGCCCCGCGGTGCCTGCGGCTGGCGTGATCGCGACCAGTCCCGCCACAGCGCCCGATGCCGCCCCCAGCACGCTGGCGCGCTTGTGCACCAGCCATTCCACCGCTACCCAGCCGATCACGGCGGCGGCGGTGGCGATCTGCGTCACCAGCATCGCCATGCCCGCGTTGCCGTTGGCGGCCACGGCGGAGCCGGCGTTGAAACCGAACCAGCCCAGCCACAGCAGGGCCGCGCCGATCACCGTGTAGCCCAGGTTGTGCGGCGGCATATGCGTATGCGGAAAGCCGCGGCGCTTGCCGATCACCAGGCAGGCGACCAGGCCGGCAATACCGGCGTTGATGTGCACCACCGTGCCGCCGGCGAAATCCAGCACGCCCAGGTCGCCCAGCAGCGAACCCGGCCCACTCCACACCATGTGCGCGATCGGCAGGTAGACCAGCGTCAGCCACAGGCCGCTGAACCACAGCATGGCGCTGAACTTCATGCGCTCGGCGTACGCGCCGATGATCAGCGCGGGCGTGATGATCGCGAAGGTCATCTGGAACATCACGAACACGCTTTCCGGCACCGTCTGGTACAGCGTGGAAGGCGTGAGTCCGGCCAGCATCGTGCGATCGAACGCACCGAGGAACGAATGCCAGTTCGTCACGCCCGCGTGCATGCCTTCAGTGCTGAAAGCGAGCGAATAACCGTAGACGATCCACTGCACCGTCACCAGCGCGGTGATCGCCAGGCACTGCATCATCACCGACAGCAGGTTCTTCGCGCGCACCATGCCGCCGTAGAACAGCGCTACGCCGGGAATCGTCATCATCAATACGAACGCGCTGGCTACCAGCATCCAGGCGGTGTCGCCAGCGTTGAGGGTGGGCGCGGGCGCGGCTTGCGCGAAGGCGGGCAACGCGAAGCCCGTCGCGGCCAGCGCGGCGATCGGCCGCAAAAGTTGTCGATGCCTGCCCATCTGCTGTTTCCCCTTGTTTGCGTGTATCTCAAAGCGCATCGGCATCCACCTCCTGCGTGCGGATGCGGATCACCTGTTCCAGGTCGCTCACGAAAATCTTGCCGTCGCCCACTTTGCCGGTGCGCGCGGCGCGGACGATTGCCTCCACCGCCAGTTCGACCTGATCGTCGGCCACGGCGATCTCGATCTTCAGTTTGGGCAGGAAGTCGACCACGTACTCGGCGCCGCGGTAGAGCTCGGTATGCCCGCGCTGGCGGCCGAAACCCTTCACCTCGGTGACCGTCATGCCTTGCACGCCGGCCTCGCCCAGCGCCTCGCGCACGTCGTCCAGGGTGAAGGGTTTGATGATGGCGGTAACCCATTTCATGCGCGACGGCTCCGTGAAGGTGGTTTTGCTGCAACACAGCAGCTTGCGTGCCAAGCCGGGGCGGGGCGCGGGAAGCCGCGCCGCAGCGCGGTTTCGGGCCGATTAGTGGGGTGAACCGGGCGTCGTTGTGAATGATTTGGTGCACGGTTTGCATTGTTATGGTGCAAACAGAGGCCGGCGCGGACGAGGTGGGCGTCGCGCGCCGCCGTTGCTGGGCTCTGGCGTTCACCGCGGCGACGGCGTGCAGGTTTGACCCTCCGGTCGCTAATCAGTACCATTTCAGTCCGAATTAGCCCGCGTCCTCTTTTCCCCATGTTTCGTGTCAGCCGACTAACGGACTACGCCACCGTGGTGATGACCTGCATCGCCGCGCATCCGGGCGATGACGTGCTCAGCACGGCCGCGATCGCCGAGCAGGCGCACCTGGAACTGCCCACCGTCAGCAAGCTGCTGAAGTCGCTGGGGCACGCGGGCCTGGTGGAATCCTTCCGCGGCGTCAACGGCGGCTACCGCCTGGCGCGGCCGGCTCAGCAGATCAGCCTGGCCCAGATCGTCGAGGCGATCGAAGGCCCGCTCGGCATGACCGAATGCACGCTCAGCGAAGGCCAGTGCGAACGCGAAGCCCAATGCGGCGTGCGCGGCAGCTGGCAACGCATCAATCACGTACTCGAGAACGCGCTGCGCACGATGAGCCTGGCCGACATGCTGCATCCGGCGGCACCGGCAGTCGTCACTGTGGCACTTACCGAATTGAAAGGCAGGACAGCATCATGACCATCGAGAACGATAGCCCCGTCGTGCTGCGCGACAACGCCGAAGTCGCCGCCGCGCTCGGCCGTCGCTACGAAGCCGGCTTCGTCACCGACATCGAAACGGACAGCCTGCCGCCAGGCCTGTCCGAAGACATCGTGCGCCAGCTTTCGGCGCTGAAAGGCGAGCCGGAGTGGATGACCGGGTGGCGCCTGAAAGCCTATCGCCATTGGCTGACCATGCCGACGCCACACTGGGCCAAGCTCAACATCGCGCCGATCGATTTCCAGGCGATCAGCTACTACGCCTCGCCGAAGAACAAACCCAAATCGCTGGACGAGGTCGATCCGAAACTTTTGGAAACCTACGACAAGCTCGGCGTGCCGCTGCACGAGCGCGCCAAGCTCGCAGGCGTGGCGGTGGATGCGGTGTTCGATTCGGTTTCCGTCGGCACCACCTTCCGCAAGGAGCTGGCCGAAGCGGGCGTGATCTTCTGCTCGATGAGCGAAGCGATCCGCGAACATCCAGAGCTGGTGCAAAAATACCTCGGCAGCGTGGTGCCGACCGGCGACAACTACTTTGCCGCATTGAACTCGGCGGTGTTCTCCGATGGCTCGTTCGTGTTCATTCCCAAGGGCGTGCGCTGCCCGATGGAGTTGTCCACCTATTTCCGCATCAACGCCGGCCACACCGGTCAGTTCGAACGCACATTGATCATTGCCGAAGATGGCGCCTACGTGTCGTATCTGGAAGGCTGCACCGCGCCGATGCGCGATGAGAACCAGCTGCACGCCGCGGTGGTGGAACTGGTCGCGCTGGAAAAAGCGCAGATCAAATACTCCACGGTGCAGAACTGGTACCCCGGCGACGAAGAAGGCCGCGGCGGCATCTACAACTTCGTCACCAAGCGTGGCGATTGCCGCGGCGACGACTCGAAGATTTCCTGGACGCAGGTGGAAACCGGCTCGGCCATCACCTGGAAATACCCCAGCTGCGTGCTGCGCGGCGATCGCTCGGTGGGCGAGTTCTACTCGGTGGCACTGACGCATCACCGCCAGCAGGCCGACACCGGCACCAAGATGATCCACATCGGCAAGGGCACCAAGTCGAAGATCGTGTCCAAGGGCATCAGCGCCGGCAAGAGTTCCAACAGCTATCGCGGACTGGTGAAAGTGGAGAAGGGTGCCGAAGGCGCGCGCAACTACACGCAATGCGATTCGCTGCTGATCGGCAAGAAGTGCGGTGCGCACACTTTTCCGTATATGGAAGTGAAGAACCCCACGGCGATCGTCGAACACGAAGCGACTACTTCGAAGATTTCCGACGACCAGCTGTTCTACTGCCGTGCGCGTGGCATCGGCGAGGAAGACGCGGTGTCGATGATCGTGGATGGCTTTTGCAAGCAGGTGTTCCGCGAGTTGCCGATGGAGTTTGCGGTGGAGGCGAAGAAGTTGCTGGAGGTTTCGCTGGAAGGTGCGGTGGGTTAGCTCTTCTCCCTCTCTCCTATGGGGTGAGGGGCGAATCTAGCGGGAAAGCTCTTCAGGCAAGCTCACCAAAAAAGCAAATCATTGGTTATGACTACAAGCATCACGGTAAGCCTAGCTAATGCCTTCGGAAGGAGTCGCCCAGTGAAAACCTCATGGCTGCTGTTGCTAGCTCTTGCATTTCCCCTCAGCGGGCTTGCTTCCGATTTGCCCTGTTACAACGCTCCTTCGCAAGCCGGCCTCAACGCCTGCGCTGCTTCCGAGTTCACCAAGGCCGACCAGCAACTCAACAAAGTGTGGAAGGCCATCCTGGTCAAGTACAAAGACCAACCGGTTTTCCTGGAAAAACTTAAAGCTTCGCAAAAGCTGTGGCTGCAATTTCGCGATGCGGAAGTTGACGCGCATTTCCCGATAGACAAAGGCGAGGATGCCACGCAATACGGTTCGGCTTATTCCATGTGCGTGAGCCAGGCGCAAACCGAGCTTACGCAGCAGCGCATCCAGCAGCTGCAAGCCTGGCTGAATGGCGCACAAGAAGGCGATATATGCGCCGGTTCCATCAAAAACTCTGCGGATTTGAAGTGACATGCTGAAGATCGAAAACCTGCACGCCCGTGTCGAGGGCAAGGACATCCTCAAGGGCCTCACGCTCACCGTGAACCCGGGTGAGGTGCACGCCATCATGGGGCCGAATGGCGCCGGCAAATCCACCCTGGGCAATGTACTGTCCGGGCGCGAAGGCTATGAAGTCACCGAAGGCTCGGTGATCTTCGAAGGCCGCGACCTGCTCGCGCTGGAGCCGGAAGAGCGTGCTGCCGCCGGGGTGTTCCTCGCGTTCCAGTATCCGGTGGAAATCCCCGGCGTGAACAACACCTACTTCCTGCGCGCCGCGCTCAACGCACAGCGCAAGCAGCGTGGCGAGGCGGAACTGGATTCCATGCAGTTCCTCAAGCTGGTGCGCGAGAAGCTGAAAATCATGCAGATCTCGGACGAGCTGCTGCATCGTGCCGTCAACGAAGGTTTTTCGGGCGGCGAGAAGAAGCGCAACGAAATCTTCCAGATGGCCGTGCTGGAACCGAAGCTGGCCATTCTCGACGAAACCGATTCGGGCCTGGACATCGATGCGCTCAAGCAGGTGGCACAGGGCGTAAATGCATTGCGCTCGCCGGAGCGCGCCTTTCTGGTCATTACGCATTACCAGCGCCTGCTCGACTATATCGAGCCGGATTTCGTGCACGTGCTGGCCGATGGCCGCATCGTGGAAAGCGGCGACAAGACGCTGGCGCTGAAATTGGAAGAACACGGTTACGCCTGGGTCAACGACCGCGATCCGGCCTTGGCCGATGGAGCGCGTGCATGAGTCCGTCACCGGCATCCGTGCCCTTCATCGACGCGCTGCGTGAAGCAGGTAGCCTGCGCCTGCCCGGTAGCGGGTTGGCATGGCTGGATGCGGCGCGGCGCGAAAATCTGGAAGCGTTCATCGCGGCCGGATTGCCGGATACGCGCGCCGAAGCGTGGAAGTACACCGCGTTGCGCGCATTGGGGCAACGACGCTTCGCGCTGGGCGATGTGGCGGCGGTTTCGCATCCGGTCGATCCTTATGCGCTGACGTTGCCCGGCATCGACGGCCCGCGCCTGGTATTCGTCAACGGCGTGTTCCGTGCCGACCTGTCGCGGCTCGAAGCCTTACCGCCGGGCCTGTCGCTGCAACCGCTCTCCCGCGTACTGGAGAACGATCCGGAACCGCTGCGCTTTGCGCTGAACAGGCACTACCGCGAAGCCGGCGATGCGTTTGCGCAGCTCAACGCGGCGCTGGCTGGCGATGGCGTGGTGCTTCGCGTTGCACCGGGCGTGCGGGTGAACAAGCCGATCCACCTGTGCTTTGCCGGCACGCCGGCGCAAGGCGATGCCGCGTGGCACGTGCGCAATGTGATCGAACTGGGTGAAAACGCGCAAATCGATCTGGTCGAACATCATCTGGCAACGGCGCAGCACAAGCACCTGGGTACGCTGGTCAGCGATATCGTGCTGCGCGATGGCGCGAAATTGCAGCATGCGCTGCTGCAGAACGCGGCGGACGAAAGCACGCTGATCCGTCGCGGCAGCGTGCATCTGGGCGCCAAGGCGCACGCCGCCATGCACGTGCTGGAACTGGGCGGCGCGCTGGTGCGGCACGACCTGCATGCGCAACTGCGCGGTGACGGTGCGCGGTTCGATACGCGCGGCGTATTCGTGCTGCGCGGGCGCCAGCATGTCGATACCCAGTTGTCGATCCGCCACCAGGCGCTCAACACCGCGTCTGAATCGATCTGGCGCGGCGTGGCGGACGAACGCTCTCGCGGTGTGTTCCGCGGCGCGATCGTCGTGGCCGAAGGCGCCGACGGCAGCGACGCCAGCCTCAGCAACAAGAACCTGCTGCTTTCGGCACAGGCCGAGATCGACACCAAGCCGGAGCTGGAAATCTACGCCGACGAGGTGAAGGCCGCGCACGGCGCCACCGTCGGCCAACTCGACGAGCGTGCGCTGTTCTACCTGCGTTCGCGCGGCCTGCCCAATGCCGAGGCGCGCGGCCTGCTCACGGCCGCGTTCTGCCGCGCGGTGTTCACCGCGCTGCCCAACGAAACCCTGCGCGATCATTTCTCCGACGCGCTACTGGCACGCTTACCCTCATGACCGCCAAGCCCAGCCATCCTTCCGTCGATTTCGATGTCGAGCGCATCCGCGCTGATTTTCCGCTGCTGTCGCGCACGGTACACGGCAAGCCATTGGTGTATTTCGACAACGCCAACACCAGCCAGAAACCGCGGCAGGTGATCGAGGCGGTGGACGAGCACTATCGCGTGCACAACGCCAACGTGGCGCGCGCGGTGCATCAGCTGGGCGAGGAAGCGACTGCCGCGTACGAAAACGCGCGCGACAAATTGGCCGCCTTCATCAATGCCGACTCGCGCAACAATCTGATACTCACCTCCGGCACCACGCATTCGATGAACCTGGTGGCGTACAGCTATGCGCTGCCGCGCCTGCAACCGGGCGACGCGATTGTCACCACGGTGATGGAACATCACGCCAACATCGTGCCGTGGCAGCTGGTCGCCGCGCGCACGGGTGCGACGGTAAAGGCGGCACCCATCGACCAGAACGGTGAGCTGATCCTGGAGAAATTCTTCGAGCTGCTCACGCCAGAGGTGAAGTTGGCCTGCGTCGCGCACGTGTCCAACGTGCTCGGCACCGTGAACCCGGTGCGCGAGATCGCGCGCGAATGCCGTAAGCGCGGCATTCCGCTGGTGGTCGACGGTTCGCAGGCGCTGCCGCATCGTCCGGTGGACGTGCAGGCGATCGGCTGCGATTTCTATGCGTTGACCGGGCACAAGATGCTGGCGCCGACCGGCACCGGCGCACTGTGGGCCAGGCGCGAACATCTCGAGGCGATGCCACCGTTCTTCGGCGGCGGCGAGATGATCCGCGAAGTGCGCTTCGACGGCACCAGCTTTGCCGACGCGCCGCACAAGTTCGAAGCCGGCACGCCGAACATCGCCGGTTTTGCTGGCGTGGGCGCGGCGATCGACTACTACCGTTCGATCGGCTTTGAAGCGATCCGCGCATGGGAATACGAGTTGCTGAGCTATGCCACCGAGCGCCTGCGCGAAGTTCCTGGCGTACGCATCTTTGGTGAAGCCAAGGAGAAAGAGCCAGTGATCTCCTTCCTGGTCGATGGCGCGCAGGCGATGGACATGGCCACGCTGCTCGACCTGGAAGGCGTGGCCGTGCGCTCCGGCCACCATTGCGCGCATCCGCTGATGCAGTTCTACGGGGTGCCGGCTACGTTGCGCGCGTCACTGGCGTTCTACAACACGCGCGAGGAAGTGGATGCATTTATCGCCGCGCTGCTGAAAGTGCGCAAGCTATTGATGTAACGCGACTCGTAGGTTGGGTTAGCGCAGCGTAACCCAACAATGTTGATCACTTCGATGAAGAGCTGTTGGGTTACGCTGCGCTAACCCAACCTACGAGGGCTCTCGTCTGAAGGATGGCGCGGCACGCTGAGCAGCTTGCTAGAGGCAAGCAGCACTAGCACACCGGCCAAGGCCAGCAGCCACGGCTGCGATAGCACCAGCGGCAGCAAGGGCTTCCAGCTGCCGGCATAGCGCACGGCCACGCCGATCAGCATGCCCACCAGCACTCCGAGCAACGCCCAGCTCAGATACAGCTCCAATCGCGTATCGCCTGCCACATGGCGGCGCACTTCCATCGCCACGCTGCTGGCGAAATCGGCGGGCAGGTTTTCGTCCAAGGGCTGGCGCAGTGCACGCATTACCGTGCGATAGCGCTGCAGCGCCTGGTCGTTGTTTTCGTCCAGCCCAAGCCGTTCCGCTCGAGCGGCGCGTTCCTGCAAGGCCCATTCGCGTTCCATGCGTTCGTCGTGGGGTTCGCGGTTCATGGTGCAACTCCGTACGCGGTTTCCAACTGCGCGCGCAAGCGAAGGCGCGTGCGAAACAGGTGGCTTTTTATCGTGCCGGTCGCCAGGCCGGTGATGCCGGCAATGTCGTCGATGGACAGCTCGTCCAGATGATAGAGCGTAAGCACAGTACGCTGCAGCGGTGGCAGCGTTTCGATGGCGGCGTGCAGGCGCGCCGCCATGTCGCTGTCGACGTAGGCGGCTTCCAGGTCGAAGCCATCGCTGAGTTTGTCGGAAAGATCCAGGCCGTCGCCGTCCTCACCGACATCGAGGATCGCAATGCGTTTGCGCTCCAGATAGCGCAGCGCCACCGTATAGGCGACGCGGCCGATCCACGATTTGAGCGCGCTTTCGTAGCGGTACTGGCGCAGGTGCTGGTGCACGCGCAGGAACGTATCCTGGCACAGCTCGCGCGCATCTTCCGGGTGGCGGACCATGCGGTAGATGATGTGCCAGCACAGCCCCTGGTATTCGCGCACCAGCCGCTCGAACGCGCCGGGCGCGTTCGCCAGTACGTTTTCAACCAGCTGACGGTCCTGATGGCTCATGCGCGCGGCAGCGCCAATCAACTGAGACGTCGCGCCAGCACGAAGAACAGGACAGAGCCAAGCCCGAAGGCGCCCAGTAGCGCAGCCACCACGCCAGCATTGATATCGGTCCAACCCGCGGCCTGGATGATGCCGAAAGCGATGGCCTCCGTGACGGTGAGAATGCCCCAGCGCAAGGCCGTCATCTGGTCGCGATGCGAATCGCTCTGCACAACGGCCTCCACCAGCTCCTTTGAACTGCACGCTTGCAGCATCTTGATGCGCAAGCGCGCGTTGACCAGAAGCCTGACGACGTAGGTGATGCCCAGGGTGATGCAAAGAAAAAGCACAATCGGAACCATGTTGCCTTTGTCCATCGTCTACTCCCGCATGAAGGGCGCCGAACGCAGCGCCGACGAGTATAGAGATACGGCCCGCGGCCAGCCGGTTGCAGTCCGGCGCCTTGCAACCGTTTTGGCATAGCGGGCATCTCCTTTTCCGTCAGTCCGTGTTCCAACCCGGTCAGCCATCCAGCCGCCGCATGCCGTGCCGGCAGGGGCTTGCTGCGCCCATTAAAAGGAAAATCGCCATGCGTTACCGAGTTATCGCGTTGTGCCTTGCCTGCCTTCCCGTAGCCGTACTGGCCCAATCGGTGCACACCATCGAGGTGATCAACGATACGCACAGCCGTATCGATACCTTTTCCGTGGCCCCGGCGGGCAGCAGCGATTGGACCGATGTGGATTTCCGCACGCCCATGCAGGAATCCACGTTCGACTATGCGGTTGCCGTCACGCTGGAGTACCACGACGACAGCGGCTGCCTGCGCGACCTGCGCACGGTCTTGTCGGACGGCCAGCGAATCGTCGCGCACAATTTCGACTGGTGCCATTTCCATGCCTACCGTCCCGGCACGCGCTTCCGCGGTCGCCACCCTGGTTCGCAGATCGTGCCATAGGGCGATTTTGGCTGGACGATGCCGCGGATTATCATGCACGGATGAATACCATTCTCGCCCCCTCATTCCGCGTAGCCGGCCAGGCGGACGTCAACGCCATCGTCGCCCTGGTCCAATCTGCCTATCGCGGCGATGCCAGCCGCCGTGGCTGGACTACCGAAGCCGATCTGCTCGACGGCCAGCGCACCGAGGCCGTGTTGGTCGCCGAACTGCTGGCCGACGCCAACAGCGCCGTGCTGCTGGCCCTGGCGGATGGCGAACTGCTGGCCTGCTGCCACGTGGAGCGTCACGGCGAATCGGCTTACTTCGGCATGTTCGCCGTGCAGCCGCCGCGCCAGGGCCGCGGCCTGGGTCGCCTGTTGCTGGCCGAGGCGGAGCGCCATGCACGCGACGCATGGCGATGCCGCGCCATGCATATGAAAGTAATCGACGTGCGCACCGAACTGATGGCCTGGTACGAACGTCGCGGTTACCGCCGCACCGGCGAATACTCGCCGTTTCCCTATGGCGACGAACGCTTCGGTCTTCCGCGGCGCGACGACCTGCGCTTCGAATTGATGGTGAAGGAGCTGACGGCATGAGCGAGGCGTGGGTGGAAGTGGGTACGCGCTCGGAGCTGCTGCCCGGCGAATTCAAGGTGGTATGGGATGGCGACACCGCCATCGCCGTGTTCAACATCGACGGCGATCTCTATGCGGTGGAAGACATCTGCACGCACGACAGCGGCGAACTGGCCGGCGGCGAGATCCACGGTCATGAAGTGGAATGCCCGCGCCATGGCGCGCGCTTCGATCTGCGTACAGGCGAGCCGACATGCCCGCCGGCGTACGAGCCGATCCATCGCTTTCCCGTGCGCGAGAGCGACGGGTTGATCTGGACGCGCGACGATCGTTGAACGTCACCGCCCCTTCATGGCGGATGTTTGTTTGTGGCTTGGTTCTCAAGTCGGCGCACCGACACAAACACGTCAAACGGTGTTGACGATTCTTTCATCGGACAATTGTTACACCGCAACATAAGCGCCGGGTGTTGCTTGCCGGCGCGATGACAGGCACATGGCTACGCCCATGTGCGAGCTCGGTTTCCAGGGAACGGCGAATACGGATGCAGATGCGGATGTCGGTTTCTCCGCATCACAAGCCTGTGTGAGTCAAATCAGGTGGATGGCGGTTGCTGATTGCTGTTCGGCCATCGTCGATTTTTGCGGCACCCATTGTGCAAGCGTCTCCTTTTCATGGCTCGAACCAGCCGTGACGGCCCGCTTGCGCCTTGAAAAAAGAGAGCGCAGCCGCCTGCGCCGGGAGAGTGTGTCCGAGGGGATAACCCGTTTGCATGACAACGCGAATGCAAACGCAGGCAAGGCAGCCGCATGCGTGTGAGTTCGAACGCCGGCCGGCCATGACTGAAGCGTGTGCATTCGCCAGGAGAACGCGTAATGAGTCACGAGTCACCTATGTCGCTTCCGTTGACCACCGCCCAGCGCGGCTTGTGGGTGGGCCAGAAGATCGGGGCGGCGGACGCCACCTTGAACATCGCCGAGATGCTTGAGATCCGCGGGCCGATACAGCCGGAGCTTTTCATGCGCGCGTTGCGGCAAGTCACGCATGAAGCAGAAACGCTGCGCGTGTGCATCATCGAACACCACGGGCGTCCAAGCCAGATCGTAAGGCCTGGTTATCACGGAAATTTTCCGTATGTGGACGTCAGCGGCGAAAGCGATCCGCGCGCGGCGGCCGAAGCGTGGATGCTGGCCGAGCTCAGCCGTCCCGTCGACCTGGCCAACGATCCGTTGTTCGTAAGCGCCTTGTTCAAGGCCGCCGAGGATTGCTACTACTGGTACCAGCGCGCGCATCACGTGGTGTACGACGGGTACAGCGGCGGCGCGATCGCGCGGCGCCTGGCCGAGCTCTACAACGCTTATCTGGAAGAGCGCGAACCTGCACCGTGTGAATTCGGTTCGCTGCAGGAGCTGATCGAAGCGGAGTCGGCATATCGCAACTCGGACCGCTTGCAGCGTGATCGCGAGTTCTGGAAGGAGAAACTGGCGAACCTGCCCGAAGCGGTATCGCTGTCGCGCCTGGGGCCGCACAGCAGCATGGGCGGCTTGCGGCGCAGCACCGGGCATCTGTCCATCGACACCGTGCGACGGCTGCGCGAGCTGGGCAAGCAGACCGCCACCAGCCTGCCGCAGATGTTGATTGCGCTGGTAGCGGCTTACTTTCACCGCGCCACCGGTGCGCAAGACCTGGTCATCGGCATGCCGGTGTCCGGACGCATCAACGCCGCCCTGCGCCGCACGCCGGGCATGGTCGCCAACATCGTGGCGATCCGCCTGCAATTTGCGCCCGACACTACAGCGGTCGATCTGTTCGCACAGGTCGCGCAAGTGGTCAGGCAGGCCTTGCGGCACCAGCAATACCGCTACGAGGATCTGCGCCGCGATCTGGGCCTGATCGGGCAGGGCAAGCACATTGCCTGGCTGGGGGTGAACATCGAACCGTTCGATTACCAGCTCAACTTCGGCGGTGCGCCCGTGATCTCGCACAATGTGTCGAATGGTTCCGGCGAAGACCTCACTGTGTTCGTCTACGACCGCGGCGACGGCAGTGAACTGCGTTTCGATTTCGACGCCAACCCGGTGCTATACAGCATGGCCGATCTGGACGACCATCGGCGGCGCCTGGCGCTGCTGGTTGAGGGCGTGCTGGCCGAACCGGATGTCCCGCTGTGGCGGATCGACATCCTCGGCGAGCAGGAACGTCACACGTTACTGCATACCTGGAACGACACAGCCGCACCGATCATGGACGAAAGCCTGCCTGCGCAAGTCGCGCGACAGGCGCAACTCGCACCTTATGCACCGGCGGTGCTGTTCGAAGATGCCGTGCTGAGTTACGGCGAGCTGCACGATCGCAGCGTGCGCCAGGCGCGGCAGCTGATCGCCGATGGCGTGCTGCCCGGCGACATCGTGGCGGTGATGCTGCCGCGTGGCGAGCAGTGGTTGATCGCTTTGCTGGCCGTGATGCGTGCGGGGGCCACCTATCTGCCGCTGGATCCGGACGGGCCGCCGGAGCGCATCACCATGATGCTCAACGACGCCGCGCCGATCGCCCTGCTTGCGTCGCCTGAGCTATGTGAGCGCTTCGGGCTCGGCGGGATGATGCGGCTGTATCCGGAAGACATCGACGTCGCACTGGAAACGCGTGGGGAAGAACCGGACCTGTCGCAGCCGGACGGCGTTGCCTACGTGCTGTATACCTCCGGTTCGACCGGACGTCCTAAGGGTGTGGAGGTCACGCATCGCAACCTGTGCAATCTGCTGCAAGGCATGCGGCAGCAATTGGCGCTCGATCCGGCCGATCGTTTCCTGGCGATCGGCACCATGGTGTTCGACATCGCGATGCTGGAGCGTTTCCTGCCGTTGAGTGCGGGCGCGAGCGTGGTGATCGCCAGCGGCGAAACCGTGCGCCATCCGCAGGCGCTGCTGCGCTTGCTGCAACGACATAGCGTCACGCACATGTGGGCGACGCCCTCGCTTTGGCGCGTGCTGCTGGCCAGTTCGGAAGCGTACCTGGCGCGGCTGCACGTGCTGGTCGGCGGCGAAGCGCTGAGTGCGGACCTGGCCGCCCATCTCGTGCAGCGCGCGGCGCGCGTGACGCAGCTATATGGCCCCACCGAAACCACCGTCTTATCCACCGCGATCACCTTGAAGGAGGTGAGTTCTCACGCGCCGCCGATCGGCCGCCCCATCCTCAACACACGGCTGTACGTGCTGGACCCGCATCAGCAGCTGGTGCAAACGGGCGCGATCGGCGAGCTGTACATTGCCGGCGCAGGCGTGGCGAGAGGCTATCTCAACCATCATCAGTTGACGGAAGCGCGCTTTGTGCCCGATCCATTCGCCAACGACGGCAGCCGCATGTATCGCACCGGCGACCTGGTGTATTGGGATAGCGAAGGGTCGCTGCATTTCGTCGGTCGCGCGGACGCGCAGGTGAAGATTCGCGGCCATCGCGTGGAGCTGGGCGAAATCGAAGCGGCAATGGTGCGCCACCATGCCGTCATCAACGCGGCCGTTGCCGTGCATCGCGAAGACGATGGCGCACCAACGCTGATCGGCTACGTGGTGCCGCATTCCGGCAAGCGGCTGATGGCCGACGAGCTGCGCGCGCATCTGGCGAAGTTCCTGCCCGACTACATGCTGCCTGCGCAGATCATGGAACTCGATGCGCTACCGCTGACGCCCACCGGCAAACTGGATCGCAAGGCGCTGCCCCTGCCGGTGCGGGTCGAACGCGAGCTTGCTTACACCGAACCCACGACGGAGGTGGAACGCAAGCTCTGCGCGCTATGGAAGCAGGTGCTGGGTGTTGAGCGCGTCGGCGTGCACGACAACTTCTTCCAGCTCGGCGGCGACTCCTTGAGCGCGGCGGAAATGATCGCGCGTTTCCCGGACCACTTCGGCATGGAGCTGCCGCTGGCCTGCTTGTTCGAAGCCTCGACCATCGCCGGCCTGGCCGGTTATCTCGAGCGCGCGCAGAACAAGAGCGATCCGCTGGGCGAGGTCTTGCCCTTGCGCGTGTCGCATCGCGAGCGGCCGTTGTTCTGCATCCATCCCGCGGTGGGACTGGGCTGGGCCTACACCAGCCTGCTGCGTCATCTCGACGACAAGCTGCCGGTGTATGCCTTGCAATCGAGCGGCCTGCGCAGCGGTGCATCGTTGCCAGGGAACGTCGCGCAGATGGCGGCCGATCATCTGGCGCAGATGCGGCGCATTCAGCCGGAGGGGCCTTATCGTTTGCTGGGCTGGTCGCTCGGCGGCCTGATCGCGCACGAAATGGCCGCGCAGCTGCAGGCGCACGGGCAGCAGGTGGAATGCCTGGCCTTGCTGGATGCCTATCCGTTCGTCGTCGACGACGCGCCGTCGGCGATCGATCCCGCGCATGACATCCGGGCGATCCTGCGCTTCCTCGGCTTCCACCAGCATGCCGAGCATCCGCCCGCGGATCTGCCCGCGCTGACCGCGCTGCTGTGCAAGGAATACGGCGTGTTCGATATGCCGTTCGTGCGGGAGATCTCGCGCAACGATCCTCAGTTGATCGAGCGTGTCTCCAACGTCACGCTCAATAACCTCATGCTTGCGCGCCGGCACGTGCCGCGGCGGATCGATGCCGATGTGCTGTTCTTCCGCGCCGCCTTGAAGGAAGACGTGGACCTCACAGCGCAGCTTTATGACCAACCGGAAGCATGGCGACCCTATGTCGACGGTTGGCTGGACGTGCACGACGTCGCCTGCCATCACCAGGGCATGCTCGATGCCGATGCGGTCGCGCAGATCGCCCGAACGCTGACGCAACGCCTGCATGCGCTCGCATCGGTGCGTCCGCTGGAGTGCGCGGCGCAAGTCGTGCCGGATGCCATGGATCATTCGCTTGCGGGAGGGCTGGCGGCTTATGCCTGAGTCCACGGCACCCATTGCGATCTTCACCATCGGCACGCAAGGCGATATCCGGCCTTGCGTGGCCCTGGGTGTCGGTTTGCGACGCGCCGGCCATGCGGTGCGCATCGTGACCAGCGTCAACTTCGAGCGCATGGTGCGTGGCGCGGGTTTGGACTTTTTCCCGCTCACCGCCAACTTCCAAAGCCTGCTCGATTCCAATCGCGAGATGACCGAGCAGGGTTTGAACATGGCGGCGATGGCGCGCATTTCGCGACGTTTCTATAGCGAGTGGGCCACGCATTGGGCGCGCGAAGGCATGGCTGCTGCCGAAGGCGCCGGCTTGGTGATCGGCGTGGCTAACAGCACCTTGCTGGCCAAGGCGGTGGCCGAGGCGCGCGGCATTCCCTTCGTCGGCGCGCAGTTGCAACCGCTGACGCCATCGCGCGTGATGCCGCCGTTGGTGTTGTCGGGCGCAGGCAAGCTGCCGCAAGCCTTGAACATGCCTCTGTACAACGTGTTGCGCCTGTTGGTGTGGTACGTGATGAAACCGGCCATCAACGACCTGGTGCGTCCACAGCTCGGCCTGCCGCGTTATCCGTGGTACGGACCTTATTTCCACAGCCGGCAGCAGCGTGTGCTGTACGGTTTCAGCGAAGCGGTCGTGCCAAGGCCGGTCGATTGGCCCGATACCGCGCAGATCACTGGTTACTGGTTTCTGGATGAACCGCACTGGCAGCCGTCGCAGGCCTTGCGCGAGTTTCTCGATGCAGGACCCAAGCCGATCTATGTGGGATTCGGCAGCATGGTGACTGCGCAGGCGGAACAGTTCACGACCTGCGTGCTCGATGCGATCGACCGTAGTGGCCAGCGTGCGGTGCTCGCCACCGGCTGGGGTGGTCTGTCGGCGAAAGAGGGCGCGCACGACGATCGGATCTTCATCACCAAAGGTGCACCGCATGACTGGCTGTTCCCGCGCATGGCTGCCGCGGTACATCACGGCGGCGCCGGCACCACCGCGGCGGCGGTGCGTGCCGGCATTCCTTCCGTGATCGTGCCGTTTTACGGCGACCAACCGTTCTGGGCGCGTTGCCTGCAACGCGTGGGCGTGGCGCCACCGGCGCTGGATCGCAAAAATCTAGCTGCCGAAGCACTGGCAAGCGCCATCGTAAGCGCGCTGCAGGAACCCGTGCGTCGATCCGCGGCGGCACTGGGCGAGCGCGTGCGAGCCGAAGATGGTGTGGCTGCCGCTTTGCGTTGCCTGCAAGCGTGGGGTTTTCTGTCGCCGGTCGTGGATGACGGCTACCGAGCCGTTGCGTAGCTGGCTGAAGTCGGCAGCGGGTGTGGCCCGTGCAGGTTGGATGGTACGGCAACGTGGCGAGTCTTCATCGGCACTGATGGGAATCCTATGCAAACCTTTGGCCTGATCTTTGTGCTTTACCAACCCACGGCCGAATTCGTGGGCAATCTTCACAAGGCAGCGGCACTGTGTGGAAACGTCATCGCTGTCGACAACTCGCCCGAGCCGAGCCCGCATCTTTACGAGACATTGCGAAGGGCTGGCGCCACCGTGATCTTCAATCGCAACCAAGGTGGCCTGGCCGGCGCCTACAACCGGGGCATGGAATTGCTGCTGCTGCGGGGCTGTGAGGTGGTTTTTCTGCTCGATCAGGATTCGCAGATCGATGAGCACTTTTTCGTAAAGATGATGGAGGCGTGCGCAGGGCTGGGCACCGATACCTTCATTATGGGCCCCAAGATTTACGAGATCCATTTGCAGCGATGCATGCCAGTGACGCCGCCGGGGCGAAGATTGCCCAAGCCGTTTCGCATCGATCAGGAGATGGAGGGACTGTTTCCCACGCTCTTCGTGATCTCTTCCGGTTCGGCCATATCCGCGCAGGCGTACCGTACCGTGGGTGCGTTCAAGGAGGATTATTTCATCGAATGCATCGACGTCGAATATGGCTTGCGCGCAACCAGCATGGGCGTGCCGGTTTACATGAATGCCGCGGTGACGCTGCGACAAACCACCGGACATATCGAGCGCCACGGCAAGCTGTTCACCACCAACCATGCGGCATGGCGGCGCTATTACGGCACGCGCAACGCCGTTCATTCGCTGCGGCTTTACCGCTCAAGATGGTCGCTGCATTGGATGAGCGGTCCATTGGCCCTCTACTGGGCGCTTTGCGTCATGCTGTTCGAACCGCAGAAGCTGCGCAAATTGGTTGCGATGATGGCCGGCTACGTGGATGGACGATTCGGCGTGCTGGGTACCTTCGAGCGTGCGCATCCAAGGATCGCTGCATTCTGCAATCGATCGGCGCGCAAGGACATCCTTATTCGCGACAACCCATCGGCCACTGTCGAATAGGCGGCGAGCATGAAACGGAAGCTCTCCACCGTGGAATATATGATCGAGGGCAATCTCACTTGCCTGGTCAGCGTGGATGGTCACGTGTCCATGAATCGCCTGCGCTCGGCGCTCGAGCGGGTGCAGCGCAAACACCCGGCGTTGCGGGCGCTTATCCGCCAGCAAAGCGACGGGCTTTACTACGAAGCGGATACGGCGGGCCCGATTCCGCTGCGCAGCGTCGAGATCGAGTCGGAAGAACATGGTGCAAGGGAACGCCAGGCCGAGCTGACTGCGGTCTTTGCGCATCATCAACCGCAGTTGCGCGTAGCCTGGTTGAGATCCAAGGCGAGCAACGAGCTGCTGTTTACGGCCTCGCACCGCATCTGCGATGGCATGAGCATGCTTATCTTGATCAGAGAGGTGCTGAAGTCGCTGTATCGTGACGACACCTTGTGCCCTTATGCACCCTTGACCCTTCACGACATCATCGGTGATGTGCGTGACGAAGATCTTCCCCGGCGCCGGCGCGTGGCACGCATCCTGAACGCGGTGTTCGCGCTGATCCCAGGTTCTCGCAGGCCAGTGGACAACAAGGAGCTTTATCGGGAATGGGGCGCAAGCCAGGGACTGTCGACCTTGCTGAAGCAACGCTGCAGGCTCGAAAAGGTTTCCATGCATGCCGCCTTGTTGACGGCGCTGGATATGGCGCTGCAGGCGACGTTCGGCAAGCGGGCGCCGGCATGGATCGAAAGCCCTTTCGACGGACGGCGCGATGAGCGAATACCCCAGATCAAGAGCGACATGCTCTTTTTCAGCGGCGGCAGTTTCAGGATCAGGACCGGGCAGGGCGATGCCAGGGATTTCTGGGAGCGCGCACGTGCAATGCATAAGCAGGTGCGTCTGAACATAGAACAGGAGCTGATCGATATCCCAGGGAAATATCAGTTCTTTGAGATGATCAGGACGCCTTCGGAAAAAAAGATGCGCTCGATCGTGCGGTTGCATAATTTCATGCGCGGACGCGGCCATCGGCGGGTCTTTTCATTTTCCAACTTCGGCGATATCCGCGTGCTCGGGGAGGACGCGCCGTTCGAGGTGAAGGACTTCCGGCTGTTCGTGCATTCGTTCGTCGTCAGGCTGCTGGGCATCTTCACCTATTCGCTGCATGGCCAGCTGCGGTTCGTGTATTTCGGCGACGAAAAATGTTTGAGCCATGCCGAAGTCGATGCGCTGCAAGGCCATTTCATGGCTGCGCTTGAAATGTGCGTGGAGCAGTGTGCAGAGGCGCCAGAATCCCTGGGTACATGGGAAGTCGTAGTCGAATGAGTTTCTTGGGCGCGCAAGAGCTGAAGACGTCGCAGGCAATGGCAATACATCACGCAATGCATAGGCATGACGACGTTGGGGTTTGCACCCCAACCTACGTGCGCATTACTTGGGCGCAAACTTCACCAGCACCCGCTGGCCAATCCGCAACGGCGCCGACGGCGGCTGGTCGAGCGTGAGCACGCATTCCACCGAGCGCGTGTTGGCGCGCACCTGCGGGTCGTCCTCCAGCGTGCTGGCGCCGAACACGTTGCCGATGCGCAGCACGTGCGCTTTCAGTGGCGCCATGCCACTGCCGCTGTCGTCGTCTACTTCGGCGGCCATGCCTTCGTGCACGACGCCGACGAAGGATTCGTTGAGTTCGGCGCGCACGATGCGCGGCGAATCGGGCAGCAGCACGAAGACGGGGCCGGTTGCCGGCGATACCGAGGCGCCGGGCTGCACCAGGCGCTGCACGATCTGGCCGTCGACCGGTGCATGCAGGCTGCGCAACGCCAGTTGATAGCGTGCGCCGGCTACCTTCTGTGCGGCCATCGCCGCTGCGGCGCGTGCGTTGTTCAATTCGACTTGCGTTTGTTGCGCGGCCTGGCGTGCGTCGTCCGCGCTTTGCACGTCGCCGGCCCCGGCCTTGGCGGCCTGTTCCAGGCGCGATGCGCGCAGGCTGGCGGATTTGGCGCGTGTTTCCAGCGCACCGATCTGCGCGGTGGCCTGCTGCTGTTCGGCCAGGGCGGAATCCAATGCCAGCTT
Organism: Dyella sp.; assembly: GCF_051954575.1. GTDB lineage: Bacteria > Pseudomonadota > Gammaproteobacteria > Xanthomonadales > Rhodanobacteraceae > Dyella_B. Next base: position 38,613 of record NZ_JBQCHP010000050.1, read on the forward strand.
GGCGGGTTCGAGCTGGAGCTGCGCCAGCAGTTGGCCCTTGTGCACCTGCTCACCTTCATGCGCGTCGACCTGCGCCACCACGCCTTCGCTGGGCATGGTGAGCTTCAACAGGCCGCCTTCGATATCGATGCGCCCACGCGCCACGGCCGAATAGGTTGGCGTGGCGGCGTTGGGCGCGGAGGCCGGTGCTTCGTCTTGCGAACACCCGGCCAGCAGCGCGGCGGCAAGCAGGGCAAGCGGAAGGCGGAGATTGCGCAGAGTCATGCGTAAAGTTCTCAGGAGTGCTCGGTGGTCATGGCGGACGCGGCGGGCGGCACATGGTCGCTCAGAATGCGGCCGTCTTCCATCGCCAGCACGCGGTCGGCGTGGTGGACCAGGCGCGGATCGTGGCTGACGCAGAGCACGGTGGTGCCGTGGGTGCGGGCAATGCGGTGCAGGATGTCGATCACGATCTGTCCGTTGGCGGCATCCAGCGCGCTGGTGGGTTCGTCGGCGAACAGCAGCTCCGGCTGCTTGGCCAGCGCGCGGGCGATCGCCACGCGTTGCTTTTCGCCACCGGACAATTCGATCGGCAACATGCTCATGCGCGGACCGAGGCCGACTTCTTCCAGCGAGGCCACCGCGCGCTTGCGCACCACATCGCGTGGCAACCCCATGTAGCTCAACGGCAATTCCACCTGTTCCAGCGCGGTCAAGGCGGGAAACAGGTTGAAGCCCTGGAACACAAAGCCGGTGTGCTGCAGGCGGAATGCTTCCAGCGCACGCATGCTCAAGCCATTGAGCTCGCGGCCCAGCGCGCGGACTTCACCCGCATCGGCTGGTTGCAGGCCGCTGAGAATCGCCAGCAACGTGCTCTTGCCGCAGCCGGAGGGGCCGGAGATCAAAGTAAGTTCGCCGGCGCGCACGTCCAGCGTAAGATCGTGCAGCACCGTGCTTTCGACGCGCCCGGAAACGAACGACTTGCGCACGCTGCGCGCCTGCAGCGTGACTGCATTGGTGGAAATATTGGAAGCATTCATGGGCATGTTCATCGCAGCAGGCTCGCCGGATCGGCGCGGCGCAAGCTACGCACGGAAGCCAGGCCCGATACGATCGCCAGCGCCATGCTCAGCGCCAGGCATGCCGCGGCGGTGAGTGGGCGCATTTCCATCGGCACGCTACGGCTGCGCGCGATCACCAGCAGGATCGCGCCGATTACCACGCTGCACAGCAAACCTAAGGCGCCCACCCAGAACGCCTGCTCCATCACCACCTTGCGCAACGAACCGCGGCCGACGCCGAGCGCGTTCAAGGTGGCGTATTCGCGGATCGAGCCGATCACCGCGGCGATCAGGGTCTGGCTGGTGATCACCGCGCCGACCAGGAACACGATGCCGGCCAGGAACAGCACGCCCGCGCCTGCGCCGGTGTCGAACATCCAGTACAACTGCGATTCGCGTGCGAAGGCTTTGGCCGTCCAAACGGTATACGGTCCGAACGCATTGGAACCGTTGAGGCGGCTGGCGACTTTTTTCGGTTTTACGCCGGGACGCAGCTTGGCTACGAAGTAGGTCATCCTGCCGGCGTTTTCGGGCGAGAGGTCGAGCACGCGCGCGGTCTCCAGCGAGGCGACAATGTTCACGCCGCCTAACGCACGCAAGCCGCTGCTCACACCCACTACGCGCACGCGCTGGCCATTGATGGCCGCGGTGTCGCCGATGTTGACGCCAAGGCTGTCCAGATCGGCCTTGTCCACGATCACCGCGCCCGGTTCGTTCAAGCGCGCGCGCAAGGCCAAAGGCAGGGCGCGCGAGAACATCATGCCGTCGGCGCGCGGATCGATGCCGGAGACGAACACCGACACGCCGCCGGTATCGCGCGGGCCGCGCCAGTCCGCATCCACCCAGCGGAACGGTTCCACCTTGACCACGTCCGGATCCATGCGCAGTCGCATCGCCACGTCTTCGCTGATCGGACGGCCGAGGTTCACGCTTTGCGTGCCCGGGTAACCGGCCCACAAATCGCCGGACGAGCCGGTGATGTAGACGCTGGCGCTGCCGAAGATACCCAGCACCAGCGCCGCCTGCAGCAATTGCAGCAGGCTGGCGAACCCCACCGCGAGAATCGCGGGCAGGAAGCGGCGCCATTCGTAGATGAGGGTCTTGCGCGCAAGGGCGACCATCATTTGGCCTCTTTCTTGTTGCCGAGCGCCTTGTAGTCGGCCGCCACGTTCACTGTCGGCTGCGGCGCGCCGCCCAGCGCCTTGTAGAGCGATACGTAGGCCAGGTCGCGTTCGGCGCGCGCGGAGACCAGCGCCAGTTGCGCGTTCTGCTGCGCGATGGCGGCGTCCTGCAGGTCCAGCGTGCTGGCCAGGCCCAGGCTGTGGCGCTTGTCCAGCGCGGCGGCGTTGCTGCCGAGCGCTTGCGCGGCCTTGCCGGCGGCGGTTTCGCGCAGGCGTGCCTGCTGCAGGTCGCCCATCGCGACTTCGGCTTCGGCCACGCCTTGCAGCACCGCCTGCCGATAGGCATACACCGCGGCGCGCAGCTCATGCTGATGCGAATGCGCTTGCGCGATGCGCGTGCCCCAATCGAACAGCGGCATGTCGATCACCGGACCGGCGGAGAAAATGCCGTCGCCGGAACGGATGAAGGTGTGATGGCTCAGCAGGTTCACTGACCAGTCCAGCGAGGCGCCCAGCCCGATGTGCGGATAGATCGCCGCGCGGCTGATGCCTGCGGCGCCGGCGGCGCGCAGCACTTCCGCTTCGGCCGCGGCGATTTCCGGGCGCGTGCGCAGCAGGTCGGCCGGCGCGCTGGTCATCTGCCAGTCGCCCAGTTGCGGTTGGGCGCCGCTTTCCTGCAGCCATGCCGGATCGGGTTCGTCCTGCCCGAGCAGCAGCGCGAGCTGTTGCGCGTTGGCGTCGATCGCGCGCTGCGGATCGACCAATGCCATTTCCGAGCGCGCCAGTTCGGCCTGCGCGGCGGCCACGTCGGTGGGCGAGGCCAGCTTCAGGTTTTCGCGCACCTGCAGCAGGCGCAGTTTTTCCTGGTTGGCATCGTGCACCGCATTCAACAGCCTGGCCTGTTCCTGCGCGCTGCGCAGCGCAATCCAGCAACGCGCCACTTCGGCGACCAGGGTGACGTAGGCGCCCTGCAACTGCGCGCGCGCCAGGTCCATGTTGCCGGCGGCCAGGCGATGGGTGCTCTTGAGCGCGCCGAACAGCGGCATTTCCCACAGCGCATCGAAGCCGACGATGAAATACGACGCGCTGGCGTCCGGCTGGATCACCTGGTTGGTATCGAAGCGCAGGTTCGGCAGGAACTTGTCGTCGGTGTGCCGGTACAGCGCGCGCGCGGCAAGCACGCGCTCGGCCGCTGCTTTCACGTCCAGGTTATGCGTCAGTGCTTGCTGTACTAGCGAGTTCAGTTGCGGATCGTTGAACGCCTGCCACCAGTTGTGCAGGTCCGGTTGCGCAGCATTCGGCGCGGCCGCGGGCGCATTGCGCCAGGTCTGTGGCACCGACGGTTTCAAGGCCGGCAACGGTGCTGCAGTGCAACCGGCCAGCACGGTCAGCACCAGCACGCAAAGCAGATTCAGCCCGGCTTTCGGCCGGCGGGACACGGGTGGTGCAAGGCGTGATGCGGGATCGTGCACGGAAGAAAACCGTCAATGGAGGCGTGCAAACGCTAAGCATAGCCGGTCGGCCCCTCGTTTGGCTGACGCTCGCAGCTTCCAGCGGAAAGGGACCCGAAAGGGGATGCTTGCCAAGATGGCTACTCCATAGATGTGGGTTTGGGGTGGCGCGCGTGACCGGTTGGAACATCCTCTGCGACTTCGACGGAACGATCTCCGTCGAGGACGTGATCGACTCGCTGCTGGATCGTTTCGGCCGTCCCGGCTGGGAAGCGTTGGAGCAGGACTGGCGTGCTGGCCGCATCGGCTCGCGCGAATGCATGAGCGGACAGGTCGCCTTGCTCGACGTGAGCGGCGAAGAGCTCGACGAGCACCTGGATGGCTTGTGGATCGATCATGCCTTCCCGCACTTCGTCACCCGTGCAACGGAACTGGGCGCACCGATCCGCATCGTCAGCGATGGCCTGGACTACGCCATCGACCGCATCCTTGGCCGCTACGGCCTGAACCATCTTCCGCTGGCAGCCAATCACCTGGCTCCCGGCACGCCGCCGCGCCAGTGGCAGCTCACCTCGCCGTTCCAGAACGCCGGCTGCCGCAGCGGCACCTGCAAGTGCGCGTGCGTGGCGCAGGCACGCGAAGGTGGTGCCAAGACTTTGCTGATCGGCGACGGCGCTTCGGATTTCTGCGCCGCCGACCAGGTGGATTTCGTATTCGCCAAGCACCGCCTGATCGAACACTGCCGCGCCGCCGGCATTCCCTATGTGCCGATCACCGGTTTCGAGGATGCGCTGGAGCTGCTGCCGCGTCTGCTCGACGGCAGCCTGCTGGCCGAGCACGAGCCACGGGTGTTGCCGGCGGTTTCGAATTTTTAGTTTTTGCATACGTCCGCCTTCGCCCTGGCGTAACCGTTCACTCCTTCGTGATGCTTGATAGTTCGAATCGTCATTCCGGCGCAGGCCGGAATCCAGTTCAAACATGGCGTACGAAGCACACAGCATCAAAAGGTTTTGTGTGCTTCGCACGGTTTGCCAAAACTGGATTCCGGCGTTCGCCGGAATGACGGTGAGGCGAGAGCAAGCATTGTCCAGATACTCACCACTTTCAGTCTCCTTTGCATGAATACCTACGATCCCAACGCCGCCTCCTACGTCATCCCCGACGACGAACTGCTCGCCGACGAAGCCCAATACAGCTCCTTCGGCGACACCGTGCACTACGTCGACCCGCCGAAGATCTTCCGCCACGGCCAGGGCAGCTACATGTACGACACGGCCGGCGTGCCGTTCCTCGACCTGCAGATGTGGTATTCGGCGGTCAACTTCGGCTACGGCAACAAGCGCCTCAACGACACGCTGAAGCGCCAGATCGACGTGCTGCCGCAAGTCGCCAGCCAGTACCTGCACCAGACACGCATCGAGCTGGCCAAGACCATCGCGGTCGACGCGCAGAAGAAGTTCGGCTTGAAGGGCCGCGTGCACTTCAACGTCGGCGGCGCGCAGGCGGTGGAGGATTCGCTCAAGCTGGTGCGCAACTACAAGAACGGCAAGAGTCTGATGTTCGCCTTCGAAGGCGGTTATCACGGTCGCACGCTGGGTGCATCGTCGATCACCTCGAGCTATCGCTATCGCCGCCGCTTCGGCCATTTCGGCGAGCGCGCGATGTTCATTCCGTTCCCGTATCCGTTCCGTCGTCCGAAGGGCATGACGCCGGAAGAATATTCCGACCATTGCGTGCGTCAGTTCGCCCGCCTGTTCGAAACCGAATACAACGGCGTGTGGGATCCCAAGGTCAACCAGGCCGAATACGCCGCTTTCTACGTCGAGCCGATCCAGGGCACCGGCGGTTACGTCGTACCGCCGCGCAACTTTTTCAAGGATCTGAAGAAGGTGCTTGATCAGTACGGCATCCTGATGGTGGTGGACGAAATCCAGATGGGTTTCTGGCGTACCGGCAAGCTGTGGTCGATCGAGCATTTCGGCGTCACGCCCGACATCATCGTGTTCGGCAAGGCGCTCACCAATGGCTTGAATCCGCTGTCCGGCCTGTGGGCGCGCGAAGAGATGATCAACCCGACCATCTTCCCGCCGGGCTCCACGCATTCGACCTTCAATTCCAATCCGCTCGGCACCTCGCTCGGCCTGGAAGTGATCAAGATGGGCTATGAGCTCGATTACGAGAAGACCGTGCCGGAGAAGGGCGCGTACTTCCTCGACGGCTTGAAGGATCTGCAGAAGCGCCACAAGGAAATCGGCGACGTCGATGGTCTGGGTCTGGCGTTGCGCGCGGAGATCTGCACCGACGACGGCTACACGCCGAACAAGGCGCTGCTGGACAAGATGGTCGACATCGGCCTGGCTGGCGACCTGGAACACAACGGCAAGAAGATCGGCCTCGTGCTGGACGTGGGCGGCTGGTACAAGAACGTGATCACCTTCGCGCCGTCGCTGGATATCAGCTATGAGGAAATCGATCTGGCGATGGTGCTGCTGGATCAGTTGCTGACCAAGGCGAAGAAGCAAATGTAATTCGCTCTTACTCCAAACATCGGAAACTTTTTTGTCGATGTTTCCATGCAGGGGAAACTGACAACACGGCGGCGCTTCGGCGCCGCCTTTTTTGTAGGTTGGGTTAGCGCAGCGTAACCCAACGATGTCACTTCGAACGGGCGAATGTTGGGTTACGCTGCGCTAACCCAACCTACGTATCGCGCGCTTGCGGAAACGCGATTTCCACCCGCAGCCCACGTCCACTGCTGCCGCTGCGATAGCGCACCCGCGCGTTATGCCACTCCGCAATGCGCTGCACGATCGCCAACCCCAAGCCGCTGCCTTGCTCTTCGCTACCCGGTACACGGAAGAACCGCTCGCCCAGGCGTTCGATCCACGCATGCGGCACGCCGGGGCCGTTGTCCTCCACCGCAAGGCAAATGGCGTTGCTCTCGCGTTCCAGCGACACCGTCATCAGGCTGCCGCGGCCGGCGTAGCGCAGGCCGTTATCGATCAGGTTGTCGAGCATTTCCTGCAGACGGTGGCGATCGCCATCGATCCATAGCGGACCGGCCGGGCCGTCGTAGCCCAGATCGATATCCGCGGCGAGCGCTTCATGCACGCGCTGGCCGACCAGTTCGGGAATCAGCAGTGCGAGATCAAGCCGCTCGGTATCGCCGGCTTCGTGTTCGGCGGTTTGTGCGCGGGTCAGCGCCAGCAACTGGCTGGAGGTGCGGTTGGCGCGCCGGATCAGGCGTTGGATGTGGTCCAGCGCATCCTTGATCGTGGCCGGGTCGTTGCTGGCTTGCGCGCGTTCCGCGTGCACGCTCAAGCCAGCCAGCGGCGTGCGCAGTTGATGTGCGGCGTCGGCGATGAAGCGCTCGTGCAAGGCCAGCATGCCGCGCAGGCGTGCGAACAAACCATCGATGGTGCGCGTAAGCGGCAGGATTTCCACCGGCACTTCGGCATCGCCGATCGGCGCCAGATCATGCTCGCGGTTGGCCAGCTGATTGGTGAGCGGTTCGAGCTGGCGCAAACCGGTGCTCACGCCCAGCCATACCAGCAAAAACGCTGCGATGATCAGCAAGGCCTGCGCGGGAATGCTCAACAACAAAATTTGGCGCGCTTCCAGTCGCCGATCGCGCAAGGTCTCGGCAACGGTCACTTCGAGTTGGTCGCTGGGTTCGCGCGGATTTGACATCTGGATGCTCGCCGCGCGCAAGGCATGCCGTTCGATCTGCACGTTGTAAAGCTGCGGCGCGGTGCCGTTGATGAACAAGCCGCCCGGTGGCTTTAGGCTGGGATTGCCCGCGATCAAGCCATGACTGGCGCTGAAGACGCTGAAGTAATTGCGGCCTTCCGGTTCGTATTCGAGCAGGAATTGCGCCTGCGGCGAGACCCGCCCGTCCGGACTTTTGCTGGCCATCATCTGCACCAGCGTCAGCGTGTCGTCGACCAGGTTCACGTCATGCACGTGATTGGCATAGATCAGCGCGCCAATGTAGGTGATCAGGCTGTTGAGCAGCAGCAGCGCCGTGAGCGGCACCAGCAGCGTGGTCAGCAATCGCCTGCGCAGACTCTGGCGAGCGCTGCTCCAGCGCAGACTCATGCCTGCTTGACCTCTTCCAGCAGGTAACCCAAGCCGCGGATGGTGCGCACCTGTGTGCCGGAATCGACGAGTTTGCGGCGTAAACGATAGATGGCGATGTCCAGGCCGTTGTCGGTGAGTTCCTGGTCCCAACTACACAGCGCCTCGATCAACTGCGCCCGGCTGGTCACGCGATCGGGGCGTGCGGCCAGCGCTTCGAGCAAGCCGAATTCACGCGCAGTGAGCTCCAGCGGTTTGTCATCCACCCAGGCGCGGTGGCCGGGCAGGTCCAGGCGCAGGCGGCCCAGGCTGATCTCCGGTGCGCCTTGCGTGGTGTAGCGGCGCAGCAGGGCGCGCACGCGTGCTTCGAACTCGGCCAGCGCGAACGGCTTCACCAGGTAATCGTCGGCGCCCAGATCCAGCACGCGCACGCGTTCGCGCAAGCCTTCGCGCGCCGTGATCACCAGCACCGGCAGTCCGCTGCCGCGCTTGCGCACGCGCTGCAGCACTTCGCTGCCATCCAGGCTGGGCAGCCCCAGATCCAGCACCAGCAAGTCGTACGGCGTGTCCTTCAGCGCGGCGTCGGCGCGCACACCATCGGCGACGTGATCGACGGCATGGCCCCCCTGGCGCAGCGCGGCGCTGACGCCGGCGGCAATGGAAGGGTCGTCTTCGGCAATCAGGATACGCATGGTCGATAGGCTCCCTCGGAACGTCGCGGTATGTCCATGATTTTCAGCGGGTTCCGTGTGACGTGGCTGAACAGCCGGCAGCTTAGCGCGTGCGATGGTATTCGCACAGATGCACCCGTAGCTTGGGGTGCAAACCCCAAGCTCGTCATGGGTGGGAATGTTGGGGTTTGCACCCCAACCTACACGGTTCGGCATGACGTTTGGCCGATGCTGCATCGATGCGCATGCCGCACGCTCGATGAATCACCGGAAGGGGAGATCGCACGATGGGCTTTGCAACGAACAGAAGCGGGGGATGGATCGCCGCCTGCATGGTGCTGTGGTCGTGCCAGGCGATCGCGCAAACCGTCACGCCGGCAGGCGAAGTACAGCGAACCGAAGTGGCGCCGGTGGCGGTATCGCAAGATATTCCATTTGCGCCCGCTCGCGGCACCATCATCACCACGCAAAGCGCGCCGAACGCCTGGGGCGGCGAGCGCACCGGCAACGAACCGACGCTGTCCGATCGCGTGGTGAGCTACAGCATCGATGCGGAGCTGGATGCCGCCAAGCATGCGGTGACCGGCAAGGAACACATGACCTGGCGCAACCGCAGCGATCGCGATGTGCACAGCGTGTACTTTCATCTCTATCTCAATGCATTCCAGAACGAAGGCAGCACCTTTTTCACCGAGCGCAAGGTACTCACCGCGCACGGCAAGGCGCGCGGCAACGCGGAACTGGAGAAAGGGCAGTGGGGCTGGATTCGCCTGCAGAGCGTGCAGCAGAACGGTGCATCGTTGACATGGAGCTATGTGCATCCCGATGGCGGTCCGGCCACGGATGAAACGGTGGTGCGCATCGACCTGGCGCAACCGGTGCCGGCCGGCGGCACGCTGGCGCTGGATATCGATTTTCTCAGTCAGCTGCCGCGCGTGGTGGAACGCACCGGATGGTGGGGCGATTTCAACCTGGTCGGCCAATGGTTTCCGAAGATCGGCGTGCTGGAACTGCCGGGCGAACGCGGCGCCACGCAGGTGCGCTGGAACGTGCACGAGTTCCATTTCTTCAGCGAGTTCTACGCCGACTTCGGTTTGTACGACGTGCGCCTGACCGTGCCCAGCGACTACACCGTCGGTGCGGTCGGCAAGCTGCAGGGAGCGCCGGAGCAGAAGAACGGCAAGGCCACCTATCACTTCGTGCAAGGCGACGTGCACGACTTTGCATGGGTCGCCGCCAAGGGTTACAAGACGCTGGATGGCAGCTATGAAGGGCCAGGCAGTCCGAAAGTGGCAGTGCGCGTGATCTATCCGCCGGAATACGAAGCCAGCGCCGCGCCGAGCCTGAAGTCTAGCATCGACGCGATCGGCTACTTCTCGCGCACGCTGGGCGCTTATCCGTACGAAACGCTGACGGTAGTGATTCCGCCATATAACGCCGACGAAGCCGGCGGCATGGAATATCCGACGTTCTTCACTTCGGAAGGCTACAAAAAGATCGAACCGGGTACGATGAACCAGATGTTGAGCGATTTCGTGAACATCCACGAATTCGGCCACGGCTATTTCTACGGCCTGCTCGCGTCCAACGAATTCGAAGAGCCGGTGCTGGATGAAGGGCTCAACGAATACTGGGATAACCGCATGCTGCGCGAGCGCAAGCAGGATCTGATCGTCGCCTCACCATTCACCAAGCGCCTGGGGATAACGCCGCACATCAGTGGCTTCGCCTTCGAGCGCATCACCGCAACACTGGATCACCCGGCCGATCCGCTCGCGCAAAACAGCTGGGATCGCCTTTCCGGCACCAGCTATGGCACCGTGTATTCGCGCACGGCCACAGCCATGCACGATCTGGAAGAGCGATTGGGCCGGCCGGCGCTGGAGAAGGCGTTCCGCCTCTACTACCAGCGCTGGCATTTCCGCCATCCGTCGGTGGCCGATTTTCGCGCGGCGTTGATCGACAGTTCTGGCGATGCCAAGGACGTCGACGCCATCTTCAACCAGTACGTCTACGGCACTGCCTTCATCGACGACAAGGTGGCCGACATCGACAGCTATGAGGAACTGCCGCAGGCCGGCGTCACCTGGAAGGATGGCAAGCAGGCCGAAGTGGTCGGCTCGGACCTGGACAAGGAAATCGACAAGAAGCGCAGCGAATGGGACAAGGCGCATCCCGACGCAAAACCCGGCGCGCCCGGACCTTATCCGTGGCACAGCACGATCACCGTGCGCCGTGACGGCGTGGCGGCGCCGGAACTGCTGCGCGTGACCTTCGAAGACGGCACCCACGAGGACGTCAGCTGGAACGACGATCGCCGCTGGGCGCGTTTCGATTTCGTCAAGCCGAGCAAGGCGGTGTCGGCCGAGCTCGATCCGAACCAGCACAATCTGCTGGACCGCGATCGCCTCAACAACAGCCTGACCACCGAGCCCAATGGCGCGGCCTCGCGGCGGTGGACGGCCGATGTTTCCGCGCTGCTGCAGACCATCTCTTCCATGCTGACAACCATGTGAGGACCACCGACATGTCTCGTTCCAATGGTTTTGCAGCAGTGTTTTCCGGCATGCGCGCGGCGGTGCAATGGCGTTTGCTGTTGCTGTGGCTGTTGATCATGCTGATTCCCGTGGCGCTGGTAGCCTTGCCGCTATGGCGCATGTTGAGCGGTCTGCTCGACGCATCGGTGCATTCGGTGCAGTGGGCCAACGGCTTCAACGACATCATGTTCGGCGACGTGATCGCCAGGTTAGGGGACCACCCGCAGTGGCTGGCGGCGGATTTACTGCTCGCGCAGGTAACCACCTTGCTGCTGTCGCCGTTCCTGGCGGGCATGGTGGTCGGCAGCGGCCGGGCCGGGCGTGCGTTGGGTTTCGGCGCCCTGCTGCAGAGCGGCCTGGTGGAATACGGCCGCATGTTCCGGGTGCTGCTGTGGTCGCTGATTCCCTACGGCCTGGTGATTGGCGTGCACATGATGGGTTTCCATCTGGTCGACAAGCACTCGGAACAGGCAGTACTGGAATCGCAAGCGGATCGCTATGCCGACATCGCGCACTGGGTGTTGATCATCGTGTTCGTGCTGATGCAGTCGGTCGTGGAATCGGCGCGTGCGGCGTTTATTGCCGATACGTCGTTGCGTTCGGCCACGCGTGCGCTATGGCGCGGCATCAAGCAGCTGTTCCGGCGGCCGGTGAAGACCTTGTCGTTCTATCTGGTGGTGACCCTGATCGGCCTGGTGCTGGCGTCGATATTCGGCTTGTTGCGCATTCACGTCACCGCAGTGGGCGCGATGGGCATGCTGTTGGCGCTGCTGTTGGGGCAGCTGATCGTGCTGGCGTTCGGCTGGATGCGCACGGCGCGGTTGTTTGCGCTGGCGGATGTGGCGCGTGAGGTGATGCCGCGTTGAAACACGCGGCTGCGTAGGTTGGGTTAGCGCAGCTACGATGTTCGTTCGCCTTTGAAGTCAACATCTCCTGGTTCGCATGCCCAGTCAGAAGCGATAAATCCCAGCCGGATATATCGGTGTATGGACGAGTAGGGCCAGTCCCTTGCCCTAACTACGTAACCGTGCTTGACCGGATTGATGTGGACGTAGTCGAGATGATTTTGAAGATCTCTTTCGTCCCGTAGCTGGTGTTCCCAAAAGCGGCGTCGCCAGATTTCGCGCTCACCTTTGCTCAGTCGCGAAGGGCGTATTGATTCGCGCCTTTCGATGGACTTTGAAAAATAATGTTTTATCAGTCGCCAGCGTTTCGAATAGTCCGCATCATGATCGGGCATGCTCCAGATGGCATGCATATGGTCGGGGAGTACGACCCAGGCGACGATATCAAAGTAGTAATGCGTTTTTACTCGTCGAACGGCGTCGCGCAGGGAATCGACTCGGTCGGTAAGCAGCGAGCTGGTGCGGTGGGCGAGATTGACAGTGAAAAAGCAGGTGGCGCCCGGCGCCTTCATGCGTCTATAGCGCATTCGTCTCTCCATGACGTGCGGTATGCGTAGGTTGGGTTAGCGCAGCGTAACCCAACGAAATCCGCGAGTTTTGTTGGTTTACGCTGCGCTAACCCAGCCTACGCTAATCCTCGGCGGCTCAGGCAAAAGCGTGACGCCGAAAACTGCGATGCGGCGGGTAATAGGCAAAAACGTGGTTGTCGCTGCCGAAGAAATCGATGTCTTCGATATGCTCGCCGCCGAGGCGTTCGGCGACGCGGTCGGAGGCGTCGTTACCCACGCGCACCAGGCTGATCACGCGCTGCAGATGCAATTGATTCCAGGCGTAGTCGAGAATCGCGGCGCCCGCTTCGGTGGCATAGCCGTGATGGCGGTGATCGGGCTTGAGCATCCAGCCCATTTCCACGTCCGGCCAGCCTTCCGGATGCAGCAATCCGGCGCGGCCGACGAATTCGCCAGTGGCTTTCAATTCCAGCGCCCACATGCCGTAACCGCGCAGTTGCCAGTGTCCGATCAGCATGGCCAGCGAACGCCAGGCATTGGTACGGTCGAGCGGCAGGCCATCGCCGATCCAGCGCGTGCTCTCCGCATCGGCGAGCATGGCTGCGTAGTCGTTGAAGTGGCGTTCGGCCAGCGCCGTCAGGCGAAGGCGCTCGGTTTCGATGGTGGGTATATCGATCATTGCCGCTCGGTAGCTAAGCATGCGCCGTCCAACACTCTGGCCAGGGCGCGGGTGGTGGTCATCAAGCTTTCGTCCCATGGCAGACCCACGATTTTCTCACCGGTGGCGGTGTCGATAAAGTCCTCTTCCTGGCCCGGCGGCAGCAGGTGACGGTAATCGACCGTGATTTCGGTGCCAGCCGGCAAGTTGTGCAAGGCGAACACGAAGCCCAGGTGCCATAGGCCGGTCGGCTCGAAGCTGTGGTTGATGTAGCACTCGTCCGGCCAGTCCGGCGACAGCGTGTAGCGGTTTTCGAACCAGCGCGCGCTGGCGTACATCTGCTCAGGCGTGGCTTGCAGCTCTTCCAGTCGATAGGTGCGCTCGATGGCGTCAGGCGCGGTGATGATGCGCCCCGCGTCGATGGCTTCTTCCAGGAACAGTCCCTTGCCTGCACCACGGATCGTGGAGGCGTCGATACGGTAGCGTGGAAGGATCATGTCGGCTGGCTGCGATGGACGGGTTCTGTTTTCAGCGCCGCGGAGTGTAGCGCAAGCGGTGATTGGCGATACGGTCCGGTGCGGACCGTACCGCCCATGCGAATCAGTCCTGAGTGGCCCCCTCCTTGGCCTCGCTGGACTTCTTGGCGTGCTTGGGCTTGGCCGGCGCCGCATCCGCCTTGGCGCCTTCGCCGCTCAGCAGGATCGCATCGTGATTGCGCTGCAACGTGGCCGCGCCGATGCCTTTGACCTGCTCCAGGTCGTCCACGCTCTTGAACGGGCCGTGCTCGTCACGGAAGGCGACGATGGCTTTTGCCTTGGCCAGGCCAATGCCATCCAGCGATTTGGCGATGGTTTCGGCATCGGCGGTGTTGATATTGACCGGCGTGGCGGCAAAGGCGGGCAGGGCGAGTGCCAGCGTCAGGCCGGCGGTGGCGATGATTTTCTTCAGCATGAAGGTGTGCTCCTTGGAATAAGCGGCCTATCCGTGCCGCACGAACACTTTGCGCCGCCGTCCGCGCAGCGGCCCAGTCGGTGCAGTACGTGCAGCCATGGCTGGATTGCGCCAATGTGAGTGTCAGCGCGGCGCCGTGGCGGTTGTGAGCGTAGGTTTTCCACCTGCAAGGCTGCCATGGTTCCCTGCAGCAAGAGTGGGATAGCGCACGCTGTTAAAATCGCGCTTTCACTTTCCCGATGGAGTCCGTATGGATACCGCGCGCGTCACCCGTTACATCAGCGATCTGTGGGATGCCGAGATCGTTCCGCAATTGGTGGAATACATCCGCATTCCGAACAAATCGCCGATGTTCGACAAGGATTGGGCAGCGCATGGCCATATGGACGCGGCTGTGAAGCTGATGGAAACCTGGGCGCGCAGCAAATTGCCACACTTGCCCGGCGCCACGCTCGAGGTGGTGCGCCTGCAAGGTCGTACACCATTGATTTATATCGAAGTGCCGGGCCAGGGCGATGACACCGTGGTGCTGTACGGCCATCTGGACAAGCAGCCGGAGATGACCGGCTGGTCGGAAGGGCTAGGACCGTGGACGCCGGTGTTGAAGGGCGACAAGCTCTACGGCCGTGGCGGCGCGGACGATGGATACGCCATCTTCGGCTCGCTCGCCGCCTTGCTGGCCTTGCAGGAACAGAACATTCCGCACGCGCGTTGCGTGATCCTGATCGAAGCCTGCGAAGAATCGGGCAGCTACGACCTGCCGCACTACGTGGATCATCTGGCGCCGCGCATCGGCAACCCGTCGCTGGTGGTATGCCTGGATTCGGGTTGCGGCAATTACGACCAGCTGTGGCTCACCACTTCGCTGCGCGGCATGACCGGCGGCGAACTCACCGTGCAGGTGCTGGAGGAAGGCGTGCACTCGGGCGACGCCTCCGGCGTGGTGCCGTCCAGCTTCCGCATCCTGCGCGAACTGCTGTCGCGCCTGGAGGACCCGGAAACCGGCCGTATCAAGCCGAAGGAACTGTACGCGGAGATTCCGCCGCAGCGTGTCGAGCAGGCCAAGGCCGCGGCAGGCGTGCTCGGCAAGGCGATCTATCAGAAATTCCCGTTCGTGGACGGCATGCAGCCGGTGACCGAAGACCTCACCGAGCTGGTGCTCAATCGCACCTGGCGGCCGCAACTGGCCGTCACCGGTGCAGAGGGCCTGCCGCCGTTGGAAAGCGCGGGCAACGTGCTGCGCCCGAAAACCTCGGTAAAGCTCAGCCTGCGCGTGCCGCCGACGCTGGACGGTGCCAAGGCCGGCGAATTGGTGAAGCAACTGCTGGAGAAGGATCCGCCGTATGGCGCCAAGGTCAGCTTCAAGCTGGAAAAGGACGGCAGCGGCTGGAACGCGCCGCGGCTTTCGCCGTGGCTGGAACAGGCGGTGGCCGAGGCGTCGCAGCATTATTTCGGCGCACCGGCCGCCTACATGGGCGAGGGCGGCTCCATTCCGTTCATGGGCATGCTGGGCGCCAAGTTTCCGCAGGCGCAGTTCCTGATCACCGGCGTGTTGGGGCCGCATTCCAACGCCCACGGCCCGAACGAGTTCCTGCACATTCCCACCGGCAAGAAAGTCTCGATGGTGGTGGCCGACGTCGTGGCGCGTCATTTCCAGCAGGGCGCGCGGTGAGCGACACCACGCAACTGGCGGCCAATTGGGGGGCGGTACGCGCGCGGGTGGACGAGGCCTGCCGCGCGGCAGGCCGCGATCCGGGCGAGGTGAGCATCCTGCCGGTCAGCAAGACCTTCGGCGCGGACGTGGTGCGAGCAGCATTGGCGCTGGGCCTGCACCGCTTCGGCGAGAACAAAGTGCAGGAAATCAAGGAAAAAGCCGCAGCGCTGGCCGGCGAAGCGATCGACTGGGTGGTGATCGGCCACCTGCAGACCAACAAGGCCAAGGACGTGGCGCGGCTGGCCAGCGAGGTGCAATCGCTGGACCGGCTGGAGCTGGCCGAAGCGCTGCACCACCGCCTGCAGCTCGAAAACCGCACCCTGGACGTGCTGGTGCAGGTGAAGACCGCGCGCGAAGAGAGCAAGCACGGTCTGCCTGCCGAAGCATTGCCGGCGTTCCTGGCGCACCTGCAGGTCTATCCGACCCTGCGGGTGAAAGGCCTGATGACGCTGGCGACGCTGTCGGAAGACCCGACTGAGGTGCGCGCCTGCTTTCGGCAACTGCGCGAGCTGCGCGATCAGTGTGTTGCGGAAGGGCATGAACTCCTGCGGCTTTCGATGGGCATGAGCGGCGATTTCCCCTTGGCTATCGCCGAAGGCGCCACCGAAGTACGCATCGGAACCGCCATTTTTGGTAACCGTTCGTACGCGTCGGCGTGAGGTTTTGCCCGCCGCAGGTGTAAAGCAGGGGAAAAATTTTTTGGCTGCCTGCTTACGGGTGAATCGTTGTTTCCGAAATAAATATCGAACCTTCAAGGGGTTGCGAAAGTTTCAGTGGCATTTCGGACTTTCCGAACGATAGGGTTCAGTTAACCCCATCCGAACATGTTGCCGGTGTTGCTTTGTTACTTTCACTACTTCGTCACGGCCGCCGCAGGGGGCGACGGCCGGACAAAGCAACCGCCCAGAGAATCACCGAATGCCAAACACGCGACTTGTACTCGCCGCGCTTGCCACGGCCTTGTGCTTTTCAGGCACCGCCCTCGCCACCGATACCGCCAGCAGTCTCCAGGCCCAGGTTTCCGGCAAAATTTCCTCCGCGTTGTTGAGTCCCCTGGCTGCTTTCAGCGCCGCACCTTCCCTGGCTCAATCCACGCTTCCCACCCAGCTTCCCATCGCCGCCCTGGCTTCCGCCAAAAGTGACGCTGCCGACGACGGCGCCGCCGATGCCGGCGAACAATTCAGCGATGCCAAGACCGACCAGGGCCTGCGCGACATGCTGATCGGCCTGGCCATGCAGCTGCGCCACGTGCGCTACGTGCGCGGTGGTCGCGATCCTTCCACCGGCTTCGACTGCAGCGGCTTCGTGCGCTACGTGTTCGAGCGTGCGCTGGGGCTGGAACTGCCGAACAATTCCGCCTCGCAGTACCTGATCGGCCATATCGTGCACCGCAACGATATGCAGCCGGGCGACCTGGTGTTCTTCCGTACCGCCGATCGCCGCGGCAAGGGCCGCATCTCGCACGTTGGCATCTACGTGAGTGATGGCCGCTTCATCCACTCGCCGCGCCGAGGCGAATCCGTGCGCGTGGACAACCTCGCCGACAGCTACTGGGCCAAGCGCTTCGCCGGTGCCCGCCGCCCGGACGCGATGGCGCAGATCGACGCGGGTTCCCACAACGGTTGATCGTTTTGCGGTGACGACTGTGAAAGGCCACCTTTTGGTGGCCTTTTTTCTGGGCTCTTGTAGGTTGGGTTGGCGCAGCGTAACCCAGCAATGGTTGGTCGTTTCGATGAGGTTCTGTTGGGTTACGCTGCGATAACCCAACTTACGCAATCTGGGACTTACCGCCGCGGTAACCACCGTGGCAAGCTCCGCCCCCAGATCATGCAGCCGCCCAAGGCCCCCGGATTTCATGCCCACCCGCCTCCCTCCTGTTACGCGTTACCTGTTGATCGCCAACGTCGTGGTGTTCCTGCTGCAGCAAGTCATGGGCGAAACGCTGCTCGCGCATTTCGCGCTGTGGCCGTGGGGGCCGGACCAGATGGCGCAGCTGCGGGACGGCAGTATCCTCGCGATCGGCTTTCGGCCGTGGCAACTGGTTACTTATGGCTTCATGCACGGCGGCTACGCGCACATCTTCTTCAACATGTTCGCGCTGTACATGTTTGGCGGCGCGATCGAGCAGACGTTCGGCTCGCGTCGTTTCACTTTCTATTACTTCGTATGCCTGCTGACCGCCGCGCTGACGCAACTGCTGGTGGTGAAGTACTTCACGCATGGTTTCGAGCCGACGCTGGGCGCCTCCGGCGCGATCTTCGGGCTGCTGCTGGCGTTCGGCATGCTTTATCCGCACGAGAAGCTGATGTTGATGTTCATCCCGATTCCCATTCCGGCCTGGTTGTTCGTGATCGGCTATGGCGCGGTGGAACTCACCCTGGGCGTGTCCGGATGGCAGCCGGACGTTGCGCATTTCGCGCACCTTGGGGGTATGCTTGGCGGCTTTTTGATGATCGAGTACTGGCGCGGCAAGCTTCCCATAAAACCAAAGCGCCGCTGATGCGCTGAACAATAAATTCCGATCGAGGGCGGAAAAACCATGACGCAACACCTGCAGCGCCGGCTGATGCCGCGCCACATCACCTTCATGGCGCTGGGCATGGCCATCGGCACCGGGCTGTTCCTGGGTTCGGCCAGCACCATCAACCTGGCTGGCCCGTCGGTGTTGTTCGCCTACATGTTCGGCGGCCTGATGATCTTCATCATCATGCGCGCGCTGGGCGAAATGGCCGTCCACGATCCGGTGGCTGGTTCCTTCAGCAGCTACGCGCACCGTTATCTCGGTCCGTTCGCCGGCTACGTCACCGGCTGGAACTACTGGCTGCTGATGGTGGGCGTCGGCATGGCCGAAAGCACCGGCGTGGGCATCTACATGAAGCAATGGTTTCCCGACCTGCCGCAGTGGATCTGGGTGTTCGGCAGCGTGGTAATGATCGGCTCGCTCAACCTGATGGCAGTGAAGGTGTACGGCGAAATGGAATTCTGGTTCACCATGATCAAGGTGGTAACCGTGGTGCTGATGATCCTGGGCGGCGCCGGCATGATCTGGCTGGGCTGGGGCAACGGTGGTCACCCGGTAGGCCTTTCCAATCTCTGGAGTCACGGTGGCTGGTTCCCGAACGGATTCACCGGAATGGTCTTGGCGTTGCCGGTGGTGGTGTTCGCCTTCGGTGGTATCGAAACCGTAGGCATGGCAGCCGGTGAAGCCTCGCAGCCGGATAAGACCATTCCGCGCGCCGTCAATTCGGTGCTGTGGCGCATCCTGATTTTCTACGTCGGCGCGCTGTTCGTGATCATGGCGATCTATCCTTGGAACCAGATCGGCACGCAGGGCAGTCCGTTCGTGACCACCTTCGACAAGCTCGGCATTGCGCAGGCGGCGGGGCTGATCAACTTCGTCTTGATCACCGCCGCGCTGTCGGGCTTCAACAGCACCACCTTCAGCGGCAGCCGCATGCTCTACAGCCTTGCGAACAAGGGGCAGGCTCCCGCGGCGCTGGCCAAGGTAAGCGCGCACGGTGTGCCGATTCGCGGCGTGCTGGTATCGCTGGCCTGCCTGATGATCGGCGTGGTGCTCAATTACCTGCTGCCGAAGAACATCTTCGAAATGATGATGTCGATCCTCTCCTTCAACACGGTGTGGACGTGGTCGATGGTGTTGATCGCGCACTTCAGCTTCCGTCGTCGCTATGGCAAGACGAAGTTCCCGCTGCGCGGCTGGCCATTCACCAGCGCAGTGTGTCTGGCGTTCCTGTTGTTCGTGGTGTTCATGCTCGGCTATCACCCGGATACGCGCGTGGCCTTGTATGTGGGCGCGGCGTGGGTGGCTTTATTGACGGTGGCGTATTTCGTGTTCGGCATCGGGCGCAGGATGAGTCTTGCCGCGGCGGATGCGAACGCGGTTTGAGCTTGCGCGAAATACGTAGGTTGGGGTGCAAACCCAACGTTGATGTCAATGATGGATGGCGATGTTGGGTTTGCACCCCAACCTACGATCTTGCGCATAGTTTCGTTGGTTGGGGTTTGGGGGGGGGAGCCACCAAATAAATAGGGGGGTTTTTGGGGTTGGGGAGCGCAAACACCCAACGAGGGGGT
>NZ_JBQCHP010000051.1:0-17971 GCF_051954575.1 Dyella sp.
CGCACAGGCCGATGACATCGAGCGCTTGGCAAAGGACCACCTGCGCCGTGTGCTTCCGGCCTACATGATGCCGGCCGGCTTTATCGTGCTGGATGCCTTGCCGCTTTCGGCCAATGGCAAAGTCGATCGCAAGGCGCTGCCCAAGGGAGATCCAAGATCGCGCCGCAAGGCCGGCTATGTCGCGCCGCGTAACCAGATCGAGCAGCAGCTATGCGAAGTCTGGCAAGAAGTGTTGAAGCTGGAACGGGTAGGCATCTACGACAATTTCTTCGAGTTCGGCGGCCACTCCTTGCTGGTCATGACCCTCCTGGAAAGATTGCGCCGCCGTGGCATGAACATAGAAGCGAAAACCGTGTTCGTGGCGCCGGTGCTGGCGGATATGGCCGTGGCGATCACGGAGCAAAATGCATCCGTGGAGAAAGCCGCAGCGCTGGTAAACGGCGCCGGCGATAACGCCAATGCGCGAGCGCAGAGCGATGACACGGAGACGGTTACGCTATGAACGCGCAGTCCATTCTGGAGTTTCTCAAACATCATCGCATTGCCGTCGAGGAGCATGGCGGCGAACTGAGCCTGCAGGCTCCAAAAGGAGTGCTCGATGCGCAAATGATCGCTGCGCTCAAAGCCAACAAGGTTCAGATCATCGCCGCCATCCGCGACGGATATTTCAATCAAGTGGAGCCTGCGGACGAGCCACCTCCGCTTGCAGCACCTAGCCCGGAGGAGTTGGAACGCATTGCGCAGTCGGTTGCCTACGGCGCGGCCAATATCCAGGATGTCTACCCGTTGACTCCGCTGCAACAAGGCATTTTGTTCCATCACATGCTGGACGGCGAAGGTGATCCTTATTTGCTTCGCTCGGTGCTCGGATTCGGCACGCGGCAAAAGCTGGATCGCTTTCTCCAGTCGATTCAGGCCGTGATCGACAGGCATGACATCCTGCGCACTTCGGTTCATTGGGAGGGACTGCCAGAGCCCATGCAAGTGGTGCAACGCAGAGCGGTTCTTCCCGTGATCGAATGGGCCATGCAAGGAGCGATGCACGGGACAGCAATGGATGAATTGCTTGCCCGCACGGATCCACATCGAACGCGCCTGGATCTGCGACATGGTCCGCTGATGGCAGCTCACATCATTGAAGATCCCGAGCACGGCGAATGGCTGTTGTCTTTGCTCAGTCATCACTTGATCGGCGATCACGTGACGCTGGATCTGATGATGGGAGAAGTGGCCCTTCTATTGTGCGGAAGGGAAGACGCGTTACCTCCCACCGTTCCATTTCGTCGCCATGTGGCGCAGACGCGAGCGATTCCCGCCGCGGAGCATGACTCCTTCTTCCTCGGACAACTGGGCGATATCGACGAACCGACCGCGCCTTTTGGCGTATTGAACGTGTACGGTGACGCCGGTAAGCAGAGCCAGGCGACTGTCGCTTTGCCCGCGGCGCTTTCCTCCTTGTTACGGGAGTGCGCCAGGCAACTGGGCGTGAACGTGGCAGTACTGTTCCATGTGGCCTGGGCGATGGTGCTTGGTCGGTGCACAGGGCGCACGGACGTGGTGTTCGGCACCGTGCTTTCAGGGCGTTTGCAGACAACGGGCACCGAACGAATGATGGGCATGCTCATCAATACTTTGCCGATACGCATCAGCCTGGGCGGAGCAAGCGTGGAAGAGGTGGTGCGCGATACCTATCAGCGTACACGCGCATTGCTTGAGCACGAGCAGGCGTCGCTCGCGGCGGCGCAGGGCTGTAGCGGTGTCAAGCCACCGATGCCACTGTTCACCAGTCTGCTCAACTACCGGCATAGCGAGCGATCGCAACACGACGACCGCGCAAGCTTCGAAGGGATACGGCTGCATTCCGCACTTGAGCGCACCAACTATCCGTTGACGATGAATATCGACGATTTCGGTGATGGCTTTGCATTGAACACCAAGTGCACCTCGACTATTTCTGCCGAACGCATGAATGTTTACTTGGCAACCGCGCTGGACGGATTGGCGCGGGCTTTGAGCATTGCCCCGCGGCAACCGATGAAGAACATCGATGTCTTGCCGGCGGCTGAGCGCATGCGACTTTTGTTCGGCCTGAACGACACCGGCATGGACTATCTGGTGGAGGTCACCTTTCCCCGGCTTTTCGAACAACAGGTTGAACGCACCCCCCACGCGACGGCGCTGGTATTTAAAGACCAGCACATGACTTACGCCCAATTGAATGCACAAGCCAACCGGCTGGCCCATCGCCTGATTGCCCTCGGCGTCGGAATTGAAGATCGAGTCGTCATTTGCCTGGAGCGCGAAATTGCGATGATCGTGGCGCTTCTTGCGGCGCTGAAGGCTGGCGCTGCCTACGTCCCCCTCGATCCTTCGCAACCCACGCAACGGCTGTCCTACATGGTGCAAGACAGTGCGCCTTCGGCCATCATCACGCAGCGTAGTGCGCGCTCGTTGCTGGGCGAGGTGTCGGTTCCGATCATCGACACGGATGACGAGGCATGGTTGTCCCACGGTACGGACAATCCGTCGCTTCCGCGGCTGAATTCGCGCAGTCTTGCATACGTAATTTATACCTCCGGTTCCACCGGTCGTCCCAAGGGGGTGATGGTCGAACATCGCTCCCTGGTCAACTATCTGCACGCCGTGCGAGCCCTGCTTGAAGTCACGGCCGATGATCGCGTACTTGCGCTCACCACATTGAGCTTTGACATTGCTGCAATGGAAATCTATCTGCCGTTGATGTGTGGCGCGCAGATGGTGATGGCAGGCAGGGAGCAGGCACGCGACATGAACTTGCTGGCGGACGTCATCGAACAGTACGGCATCACGATCATGCAAGCGACGCCAGCGACATGGCGCATGTTGGTGAACCATGGCTGGCAGGGGAGGGCGGGACTGAAAGCCTATTGCGGAGGGGAAGCCCTATCTCCTGCACTGGCACGGCGTCTGCTGGAACGTGCGGACTCGGTCTGGAACGCTTACGGTCCGACTGAAACCACCATTTATTCGTCCGTCGACCGCGTTCTTGACGATGGCGCAACGGACATATCCACCAGCGTCGGAAGCTCCATCGCAAATACCCAGATCTATGTGCTCGACTCCGCTGGGCGCCCCGCGCCGATAGGTGTCGTGGGCGAAATCCATATAGGTGGGATTGGCGTTGCACGCGGCTATTTTCGCCGTCCCGGACTAACCGCCGAGCGCTTTGTGCCCAATCCTTTTCACGGCGGCGGCAGGGACCGGATGTACAAAACCGGAGATCTTGGCTATCGGCGACCGGATGGCGGCATCGAATTCTTGGGTCGCAACGATTTCCAGGTCAAGATCCGCGGACACAGGATCGAACTGGGCGAAATCGAAACGCAGTTGACTGCTTGCCCGGGTGTGCGTGAAGCGGTGGTTGTTGCGCGCGAAGGTACGCCCGGAGACAAACGCCTAGTCGCCTATATCGTTGCACACCCCGCATCAGAGCCAACTCCAGCATCGCTGCGTGCGCTGCTGGAGCGGCAATTGCCGCTGTACATGCTGCCTGCCGCGTACGTCATGCTCCCTGCATTGCCGCAGACGTCCAACGGCAAAGTAGACCGGAACGCCTTGCCTGCACCCACCTATGAGACTCAATCCCGGCCGGGCTTCGAAGTGCCGGAGGGCGAAGTGGAGCAGGCATTGGCCAAGGTATGGCGGGACGTGATGCGCCTCGAAAAAGTGGGCCGATGGGATAATTTTTACGAACTCGGCGGCGACTCCATCGTTGCGATGCAAATCGTATCCCTGGCCCGGGGGCAGGGTATCGCGATCGGTGTGCGCGACATATTAGAGAACCTTTGCATCGCCAAACTGGCGCAGCAACACCATGCCGCTGCATTGCAGCCGGCAAGTCAGCATGCCGTGACGGGGCGATTTAGTCCGCTGCCGATCCATCTCGAACACTTGGCCCCGGATATCGAGCACTCGAATCATTTCAACATGAGCGTGCTCCTGCATGTGCCTGAGCGTTTCGGCATGCAGGACCTGCTATCGATCATGTCGGCACTTTTTCAGCGCCATGATGCTTTACGCATCCGGTTCCGCTACGAAGAAGGCAGTCTGGTCGCATGGCATGTCGATCCTGACAGCTTGTTGGTTCAAGCTGCCTGCATCGAAGAAAAATTGGCGGATCACGCCGACGGCTTCGCCGCTGCGCTGCTACATCGCTGTGAACAACTGCAACAGTCCCTGCACCTCACTGACGGGCCGCTGTTTCGGGCCATATTGTTCTGCGGCAACGCCGGTGAGCGTCGTCTTTGGCTATTGGCTCATCACGCGATTTTTGACGCGATCTCGTGGCGAGTTTTTCTCATCGACCTGGACGCTTCCTATTCGAGCGTCGCTTCAGGCCAGCCGATCGGATTGCCTGCAAAAACCAGCTCGTATCAGGCTTGGGGCGACTTCTTGCGCAAGCACGCAATTTCCGACGAACTTGAACAGGAACTGCCGTTCTGGGCAGGACAATTCCGTCATCCAGGAATCGCCGTGCCGACCGGCCGCGCGGCGATTTCGACCGCGTCCATGACGTGGGCAGACATCGACATATCGCAGGATGATACGCATGCGCTGTTGACATGCGCGCCCGCAGCCTTTGACGCGCAGACGCAGGAGCTGCTTGCGGCGGCCGTGTACGCCGGCGTCCAACGCTGGGCGCGAAGCCCAGGTTTGCTGATGCGCATGGAGCATCATGGACGGGAAGGTTGGATGGATCGCCTTGATCTCACCCAGACGATCGGCTTCTTCACTGCCAGTTACCCGCTCTATTTTCATTGCGACAGTGAAGACATCGAAGCGATCGTCGCCTCGATCCGAGACACGATGCGTGCCGTTCCGAACAACGGTATCGGATATGGCCTGCTGAAATACCTGGCGAATGCGCCTGCGCTGGCGGGGCGTGAGATCGACATGCGGGGAGCGATCTCGTTCAACTATCTTGGCCGATTCGACACCAGCGCCGTTCCGGTAGGTCATTTTGCGCTGGCATCGGAGGCAACCGGAAATCAGTTGGATCGGCGCCGCCATTTCCCTTACCTGCTCGGGATTCAGGGTGGAGTGTGGAGCGGGCAACTGCGGCTCAGGATCGACTACAGCAGCTTGCAATACGCTGCCGATGACGTGCACGTATTGGCGGCGCAGATTGAACAGGCAGTCAGACGGCTTGTCACCGCCGCACAGTTAGCTGTTGAACGGAAGGAGGAGGTGGCTGATGACTACGCCTGAAGAGCTCCATCGCACTTGAACAGCTGGCTGCGAACATCCGTTAAATCATTTGAGGAGAGGGTAGGAACCATGCGATTCGAGGAGCTCTTCAGACAGGCGCTCAGCCATACCGAAACCCGTGTTTCGGCTAGACGGGCGGATGGCGAGGACATCACGCTGAGTGCAGCCCAATTGATCGATGCCACCCAGGCGCTGGCCGGCAAATTGCTGGAGTCCGGGGCGAAACGCGGCATGCAAATCGCGTTGCAATCGTCCAATTGCTATGAGTATTTGCTGTGGGATCTGGCTGCACTTGGCATTGGCGCGGTCATCCAGGCCATACCCGAGGATATCGGCGCGGAGAAGCTGGCATCGATCGCGCAAAAGCAATCGATCGCTCTATGGGTATTGGAGGACGAGTCACATGGCACGGCGTTCGCCAATCGGATAAGCCTGGCCGAAACGTTGACCTTGCAGACGATTGCGCTGGATCGCGACGCAAGAGTGCTGCACGATGACGATCTCCTGACCAGGGTGTATTCGTCGGGTAGCTCGGGCTATCTGAAGGGTTTGGACATCAGTCGCCATGGCACGGAGCTATTGGTCACGGATTTCATTGATGCATTTGAGCTCGGCGTTCGCGATTCCCATCTGATCTTCCTGCCCCTGTCCAACTATCAGCAGCGGATGTCGGTCTATGCCTGCTTGTGGAGCGGAGCATCATTCAAGCTGATAAAGCATGCCACGGTATTCCAGGAACTTGCCCGCTATTCACCGAGTTTTCTGATTGCACCGCCTGCCATCTACGAAAACTTATACAACCTTTATGGCAAAGGTGTTGGCGCCAAGGAAAAACTCAATGCGTTCCTGGGCGGAAACATCCGCTTCATGATCACCGGCATGGCGCCGATCCGTAGAGATGTGCAGCAGGCATTCCACGAGCAGGGGTTCTTGCTGCTGGAGGCCTATGGCGTCACGGAAACCGGGATGATTGCGTGGAACACCCCTTCGTCCCATCGCATTGGCGCCGTGGGCCGGTTGATCTATCCAGACCACGTCCATTTCAACGGCGAATCGGAAATCGTGATACGTCGACCATTTCCGCTTTCAAAAGGCTATTTCGACAGCGCGGACAGTGATAGCGCGAATACTTTTCTCGCAGATGGCAGCATTGCCACCGGCGACATCGGGCAGCTCGGCGGAGATGGCTTTCTAACACTGCGTGGACGCAAGAAGGAAGTGATCATCACCAGCGGCGGGGCCAAATTTCATCCCGAGGAACTTGAGCGCTCGCTGGCCGCTGCTGCACAGGTCAAGCACACCATCGTGCTGATGTCCAAGAGCGACGGCAAACTGGTCGCCATTTTGGTTACGGATGACAGCGCGGATGCAGACTCGACTGCAAGGATCGACGATGGCATTCGCAGTTTGAACGCCTCGGTGCCGAGCTTCATGAATATTCATCGCCGCATCGTCACGCATACCGCCCCAAGCATCGACAACGGCATGCTTACCCGCAATCTGAAGTACGACCGTAAAGGCATTTACCGTCACTTCCAAGCGGACATCGAAATGCCGGAGGGCATCCGCCAATGAAAGTCCTGCAAGAAGATGTCGAAAAGCTGACGGAGCTCGTCCGTCAGGTAACCAATGATACGCCGCCCATCGTGGACATTACCGAGCAGACACGTTTCGTCGAGGATCTCGGCTTGGAATCCATCAATCGCCTGATGCTCATAACGCTCATCGAGCAGGCATTCGGTGTGGATCTGGAAAAGAGAATGAGCCAGATGGTCGATCTACACACCGTGGGCGAAGTGGCGACTTTCGTGCGCGCCATTAAGGCGGCGCCATGAGCGTGCAGCGTCCTGCCAGGGTTGTGGACGGTCATTGCCACCTTGCCTCCAGTCGCTGTATTCCAAGCGAGTTTTTCGCCGGCGTGGCTGATAATCTGGCACGGAAGATGACTTCCCAGGGCGTTCCCGCAGATTCGGCCAAGTTGAGGCGAATGCTGCAGGCTCAATACGACGATCATGGCGGCGACAAGCTCATTGCTAAAATGGATGAAGCGGGTATCGCCAAGACCGTACTGTTGGCTCCCGATTTCAGCTTTGTGTTCAATGCGGAATATTCGTACCCAGACCTGGCACGACAACACGCCCAGGTTCGACAGCGCCACCCAGGCCGCTTTTACGTATTCCTCGGCGTTGATCCGCGTTGGGGCAAGCAAGGGCATGACTTCTTCGAGTACGCGGTGCGTGAATACGCTTTTGAGGGATTGAAGCTCTATCCCCCTTGTGGCTATTCCCCCAGTGATGAAATGCTTTTTCCCTTGTACGAGATCTGCCGGGACTACGGATTGCCGGTGTTGTTGCACACAGGGCCTACTACACCGACGCTGGATTTCGAACACGCCAGGCCGTGGCTGATCGATGGGGCTGCCAGGCAATTCCCGACGGTTAATTTCATCCTGGCGCACGGCGGCGTGAATTTCGTCGAAGAAGCGAAGCTGATGTGCCATTACCGGCCGAATGTCTATCTGGATTTTTCTGGCTTTCCCGCCGCGATGGTGCCCGGGGGATGGCGCGATCATCTGTCCGGCCTGTTCAAGCAGAACATTCTCCACAAGATCATCTTTGGCACGGACTGGCCGGTCTTTTCGATGAAGGACGACCTGGGCGCGATGGTATCGGGCTTGCTTGAGGATGACGGTCCGTTCAAGGGGGCGCCTGCATCGGCAGTCGAAGCGGTCATGGGGGGCACGATCGAAAGCCTTCTTCCCTCACATTCTTCCAATCCCATCCTGCGGCGGGCTGCTGATGCGCCCGCCGAGATTTTGCTGCGGAGTGCAGATTCATGAACGTACAATTCAGTTGGCCGGCGTCGATGGACGAAACCTTGCGCAAGGGCATCATCGCCCTCTACAACGACGCCATCGAGCAGACTACGGTGATTGGTTACACCAGCCGTTTGAGCGAGGAAGAAGGGGAGGCC
Organism: Dyella sp.; assembly: GCF_051954575.1. Lineage (GTDB taxonomy): Bacteria > Pseudomonadota > Gammaproteobacteria > Xanthomonadales > Rhodanobacteraceae > Dyella_B. The sequence goes on from NZ_JBQCHP010000051.1 coordinate 8,221, forward strand.
ATCATCGGCGATCTCGATGCGTCGCTGAGTAAAGGCGAGGTGTCCCTTTTTACTGGTATGGCGGATGGCGAGATGGTGGTGATGGCCTTGTTGCATGCCAGCAAGATGCCCAATTGCCGCCATGTCGCCAACCTGTCCAAAGGCATCATCCGTTCTGATCACCAGCGCAGCGGTCTGGCCCGGCAGGCCTTTGCGGCGATCGCTGAATTCTGTGAGGCGCAGGGCCACGAACTGGTTACGTTGGATGTTCGCGAAAACAGCAAGGCTCACCATGTCTGGAACAGCATGGGCTTCAGGGAGTACGGCCGGCTCGCCGATTACGCGCGGGTGGATGGTATTTCGCACGCTGGCGTATTCATGTGCCAGCCTACCAAAGACTTGAAAGCGCGCATGGTGCATGGCGGCGATGATGCGGCCCGATCCTTCATGCCAAAGGAAGAATTCAGGGAAAAACTGCGCACCGAACTGGAGGCCAGGATCACCATGACCCATCCAGTGGTAAAGAAGATCCTCAACGGCACTCCGAACTGGGAGCTTCTTCGCTATATGACGCTCCAGGGCTACCAGCTTACCAAGCATTTTCTCGAATACATCGAAACGCTCTATCACCATTGCCCTCCCGGTATACATAAGAAACGGCTCCTTATGAATATGTATGAGGAGGAAACCGGGCGTTTCTCCAAGACTGACAACCATGTGGTTCTGATGCAGAACTTCATCAAGGCCATTGGGATCAACGACGACCAGCGCGACTCGGCATTGCCACTGCCGAGTACCAAGGCGCTGATTGACTATCGGATGAACCTTGTGCGAAATCGCGCGACGTTCCATATGGGCGCCGCCGCGGTCATGATCGCCAGCGAGGGCCAGAATCTGGAAACCGCAGCGGGCGAGGCGCGCCACGATCTGCTTCCGCGCATCTACAACCTTACGCCGGAAAACTTGCAGTTTTTTTCCGTGCATCAAAAGGAAGATGTCGGTCACGTCGCGGAGGGAATCAGCCTCGTCGCCGACATTTGCGATACCTCACGCATGCAGGAGCAGGCGCTGGATGCTGTGCGCAAGACCTGTGACCTGTTCTACGGCATGTATGAAGGCGTGGCGGAGGTTTTTGCATGAAACATTCCGTGCACGCACCGCTGTCTGGCTGGCTGCTGCCTAGGCGTGACGTCCTATGAAGCTTTGCACTCTCGGCGGCATCAGCGTCGAGCTTGGCGAGCGGCGGCGCGAGGTGGAATCCCTTGCGGACGCCGTGGAGCTTTTCAAGGCGCACAAGTTGCCAATGAACGCACGTCTGCTCGGCTATCGCGACTTTCATCAGAATACGCTTGCCCCTGAAAGCATGGTTGGCGCAGCAATCCAGCGAGCGCTGGCACAAACGGGCATCGACCCATCCGGCATTGACATGATGATCCTGGCGTCCGCTGACGCCGGTTTCATGCATGATCGCCAATGGCTTATCCGTTTGCTCGAAATGCATCGCCTTTCTTCGGCACTACCGTTGGTCATGACGGGGCAGGAGTGCACCAGTTTGCTGGCGGCGATCGATATCGCAGCTCGCCATGTACGTGAAGGCGAACGCAGCAGAGTGCTGGTTGTCTCATATGACGAAGTCAAGGAAGATGCGCAAAGAGTGCATTCGTTCGGTGTCGTCAGTGATGCGGCATCGGCCTGTGTCGTTTCAGGTCGCGAGGAACTCGATTTTTCAATCAAGGGCTATGTACATCGCGCTGACCTGCGCGGCATGCTTGGCGGCGACGATTTTGACAGTCGCAAAAGCTTGTTGAATGCGGTGATCGATGCTTTGCTGCAGCACGCAGGCATCCCCATGGATGCGATCCGGTGCGTTTTCACCACCAATTTCTTCAAGCCTTTGACGGCGTTCAATGCTTCGTCAATGGGCATCGGCGTGGACCGGGTGCATGCGGATCCGCGACAAGGTCATTGCCTGTGCGCGGATCCCTTACTCAACGCGGCCCAATACCTGCGCCGGGACCGCGATGGCCGGCGCGGTGATACGTGCTTGCTGCAGGCCCACGCGCCGGGCTTTCTTGCCGCGATGTTGGTGGAGCGCTGTGCCGATGCGCTAGCCAGCGAAGTCGGTGAACGGGCCGACCTGGTCGAAGAATCATGGTAGTCGATGAGCACATGGAGACTTTGAGAGTTATGGATCCCGTCATTATTGCCAATCACCGCATCGCGTCAGAGAGTGCAGTGCGCTTTCTGCGTTATTCGGTGGCCGAGGGGCATTGTCTCAAGAAGCTGGATCTGCTTGACGACAGCCTCCCGGCATTTTTACGTCATTATCCGTATCCGCTGCACTCCTGGCCATGGTTCATCGCTCAGGATTTGCGCGACACCTTGGCGCAAAGTGTAGCCCGCATACCGGAACTCATCTATCGCGCCGTTCGGCTTGAATTTGGCCGCGACCGGCGCCGCTTTGCCGCGTTCTATGACATTTCCGAAGTGCTTGCGGAAATCTTCCTGGATTCGGGCATGGACATGTCGCAGCTTATGCTGCGCATCGATGCCATGATGACCGCAAGCGGCCTGAAAATCATGGAACTCAATGCAGGGCCGGACATCGGGGGTTGGCAAATCCACTGGATGGATGCGCTTTACCGTAAGAATGAAGCGCTCAAAGCCTTCTTTGCGACCAATGCCTGCGCTTCAAGAAATATACCGCTGCAATACATGAAATATCTGGTACGCATGGCGCGCAACCATCATCCAGATGGCGTAGCCAACGTGGCCATCGTCGCAGGAAAGCGCCATGCGATCAGTGAACTTGACATCACGTTCCAGGGAGTGTTTCGCGCTGCCCTGCAAGAGTGCGATGCAGACGGCGAACTTTTTTTTGAGTCTAACCTGGCGCGCATGGAGTTCGAGCCGGACACGGTGCGTCTTGACGGCAAGGTGCTTGGAGCAATCGCAACGTATCGTTTCGGTACCGACATCACACCTCCGATCGATCTGTACCGGGCTTTCTTTCGTGGGCGGATTTACTGGCCGGACAATCCGTTCGTTTCGATCATCGGCGACAAAAGGTCGCTTGCCATTGTCAATGGCCATAAACACAGCGATATCTTTACCGATGAAGAACGCCGGCTAATTGAAGCGTTTGTGCCTTGGGGCGCCATGCCGGGTTCGAAAGAGGTTGAGCTGGGCCGCACTGGTTTGTCGCTGGAGGTATTGCTGAAGCGACAACACGACCTAGTGATCAAAGCTGCGCGTGGCGCGCAAGGTAATGATGTGTTCGTGGGCCGGTACCAATCCGCGGAGTCCTGGCGTGACATGGCAGCGCGCGCATTATCCGAGCCCATGTGGCTGGTACAGGAGTACTGCGATTCATTGCCGTTCTATGGCCAGGCAGGGGAAGAGGGATACAGCATCCACGACGTGATATGGGGCGTATTTGGTTTCGGCGGTGAATACGGCGGATGTTGGCTCCGGCTCAGCCGTAAGGGTGAGGGCGATGGCGTAATCAATTCCGCCAAAGGTGCACAGGAGGCAATCGTCTATGAAGTGGTGGAATGATGCATAAGGATATTGATCCCCGACTGCTGCGCAAATGGACGCTTACCTGGTTACCGAATTCGGCGGCCACAGCGCGAGTGTTCTGTTTTCCATACGCGGGTTCCGGCGCTTCGGTATTTCGTGATTGGCAGCCGGCACTTTCCAATCGCTTAGAGGTGGTCGGCATCCAGCTTCCCGGTCGTGAAAACCGCTTTTTGGAAAAGCGACTCAATCGCCTCGATGCCGCGATCGATGCCCTGCTGGATGTAATCCCATCCTGGCTCGACAAGCCATTCTTTTTCTTCGGTCACAGCCTGGGCGCGTTGCTCGCTTTCGAGCTGGCGCGGGCAATGCAGCAACGGGGTCTGCCGGCGCCATTTCATATCGTGGTCTCCGGGTCGTGCGCACCACACCGTCGTCATCTGGATGAGCCGCTCCACATCCTGGATGACGCCCAATTGCTGGAGCGTATCCGCGACTACAACGGCACGCCCCCGGAACTGCTGCACAACGACGAAGTCATGCGTCTTCTGTTGCCGCAGATGCGTGAAGACTTCGCCATGTTTGAGACTTGGGAGCATCGCGACGATACGCCGGTCAACTGTCCGTTGACCGCGTTGGGCGGCGATGCAGACAGGGAAGTTCCGATCGAGGATTTGCGTGCCTGGTCGCAAATGACTTCGGCTGAGTTTGAACACCATCTTTTTCCCGGCGATCATTTTTTCATCCATTCCAATAAGACCCGAGTGCTTCAATTGCTGCGCGCGGTCGCCGAGAGATATCACTGTCCACTTGATCTGGAGAGTCAATCATGACGGTTTCCACTGACGACGAACTGTCCGAAATCGCCGGCCATGCCATGCTGTTGAACGTGGAGCCCGGTCAGCGGCCCATGGCGTGGGCTGCACAGAACTCGGAGATGGTAGGGCGTGTGCTGCATGAGCAAGGAGCTCTGCTGATCCGCGGCCTGCGTCTTTACAGTACGAGGCAGTTCGGCCAGTTCCTCGAAGCCGTGTTTCATGGCGAGTTGGCCGCATACAGCTATCGCTCTACGCCACGCACCAAGCTGGGAGGTAACGTTTATACCGCGACCGAATATCATCCAAGCGAAACGATTCCTCAGCATAACGAATCTTCCTACGCCAGTACGTGGCCGATGCGTATTGGTTTCTATTGCATGGTGCCACCGGCGCCAGGTGTCGGTGGCGCAACACCGCTGGCCGACAGCCGATTGGTGCTGGCGCGGCTCCCCGCGCACGTCGTGGAAAAATTCGAGTCGCGCAAACTGCAATATGTACGCAATTACGGCAGCATCGATTTGCCTTGGAGCGAGGTCTTCCAAACAGAAGATAGGCACGAGGTGGAAGCATTCTGCGACAGCAACGGCATTGCGTATGAATGGACCGCCGACAACGGACTGCGTACGCGTCAAGTCACGCCTGCGTTGGCGACGCATCCGTACACCGGTGAAAAAGTCTGGTTCAACCAGGCCCATCTGTTCCATGTGTCCGCACTGCCAAAGGAAGTACTAGGCGATTTGCTAGCCACGTATTCCGAAGAAGAGCTGCCTAGGAACGTATACCACGGCGATGGCGGGCCATTGGATGGCGAAGATCTGCAAGCCATCCGCGCCGCATATGAAAGTGTAACGTTCCACTTCGATTGGCAGCGGGAAGATATCCTGCTCCTGGACAACATGCTCTACACCCATGGCAGGCAGCCATATGCCGGCGAACGAAAGATCGTCGTAGGTATGGCTGGCATGCATGGGCATGCATCTCGAATCTGACGCCGGCCGCGGGGGCGCCCTCATGTTCTCACCTAGAACGATACGAACCTCGATGGCATGGCGCGATGGAGACGGCGCCAAGCTGTATACGATCGCCACAGATGCCCGCAGCGTGGATCATCAGCCTTTTCTGCAGCGATTGGCGCAGGTGAAGTCGTTGCGCAGCGTGCATTGGCCGGACGTCGCTCATTTCGCCATTTTCCACCACGGGGCATCCATGCTCTACCTGGTGCTCTGCTGGTGGGGAAATGACAACGAACTGTTCACCTCGGTGTCCGTATTGGTCGGGGAGGAATGGGTGGAGCGTCCGGATCTGTATTCATTCTGCCTGTACGACCTGGAAGTTTTCTGGGATGAGCGCAATCGTTACGTCGAAACCATGGATTGCCTGCATCCGAACCTGGACCAATACCGCAACTCCAGGCGAGCCGAGTGGATGGCGCCGCCAGGCGACAACTGAACAAGCTCTCGGCTTATTTCACGCTGCTGGACTAGCTAAATGGAGTTTTTATGCTTGGTTATTATCTGGATCTTTCCATTCGAAGCATACGGCGCCACAAAGTGCTCAGTGCATTGATGATGGTGACGGTGGCACTGGGCATCAGTACCTCGATCACCATGCTTACGGTTCTGCACAATCTTTCCGGCAATCCTTTGCCCCAACGCAGCGACGTCTTGTTTCACCCGCAGGTGGATCCACGCCCGCTGAACCTTCCCGGCGCGAGCGACGATCCGCCGGATGACCTGACCTATGTCGACGCCACGAGTTTGTTTCAACTCGGCATCGCGACCCGGCGCATCATGACCAGTTCGAATGTATTGCCGGTCCGCGCAGATGTTGATGGAAGTTCGCTCTCGATGACAACGGTGAGGGCGACCACCGGCGATTTTTTTGCAATGTTCGACGTGCCCTTTATTCGTGGTGGAGGCTGGACGGCCAGTGACGACGACCATCGCGCTCAGGTCGTGGTACTTACGCGCACGCTCAATGAAAAGCTGTTCGGTGGAGACAACAGCATTGGTCGCACGATAGTGGTCGCAACCAAGACATTCCGCGTGATCGGCGTGATTGACGATTGGAATCCGCGTCCGCAGTTCTACGATCTCAACGGCAGCATCGCCAGCGGTGGCGCTTATGGCGATTCGGCCCAACTGTATTTGCCGTTCTATAGCTGGCTCGAGGTGCCGCAGGACTACGGTTATGGCCCGATGCGATGCTGGGGCGATCCTGTTGCAGGTGATCACAATCCCAAGGCGCCCAAGTGCACCTGGGTGCAATTCTGGGCTCAACTCGATTCACCGGCGCAAGTGTCCGATTATCGCGCCGCGCTAAAGCAATACAGCCAGCAGCAGCATCAGCTGGGACGTTTCGAGCGCGAATCCAATGTTCGCCTGCTTCGGCTGATGGAATGGCTGGATTACAAGCACGTCGTTCCCGCCGTCGTACCCATGCAAACGTACATCGCATTTGGGGTGTTCCTGATTTGCATGGTCAATACGGTGGGGCTGCTGATCGCCAAGTTTGTGCGTAAATCGGGGGAAATCGGTTTGCGCCGTGCGCTGGGCGCTTCCCGGAAAGATGTATTTATCCAATGCCTGGTGGAATCTGGCGTAGTAGGAGCGGCGGGAGGCGCGGCCAGCTTGCCGTTGACCTGGCTGGGTGTGTGGATGGTGCGGCAGCAACCGGTGAATTTTGCCAGTTCCATCCATCTTGACCTCTCCATGCTGTCGGCAGCGTTGCTATTGGCGATCGCCGCGACACTGGCCGCAGGCACTTGGCCGGCGTGGCGAGCTGCCAACCTTACACCGGCCCTGCAGGTGAAATCGCTATGAGCACTCTGTTGCAGATCGAACCTATTGTGGTTGCCTTGCGCAAGCACAAGGTAGCTACGGTTTTGCTGATCCTGCAAATCGCGTTGACCCTGGCAATCCTCAGCAATCTCGTCTTTGTGGTGCATGGCCTGGTGCAACGCTCCGCAACGCCGATCGGTGTCGATGAAAACCATATCGGGGTTATTGTCAGCGTGAACGCGGTGGGCGTACCCAACCGTGGCAACGTGCTGGGCAATCTTGCACTGCTGCGCATGGTGCCTGGCGTCACCGGCGCGGCGTTCACCGCAGGTGCGCCGCTGTATCACCTGGAGCGTGATCCGGTATTTCTCGATCCATCACGGCAGCAGCCGATTGCCCAAATGTACGAAGTGCAGGGGAGTCAGGGCCTCAGCGGCGCATTGGGTTTGCGCGTAACAGAAGGGCGCGGCTTCTCCGGCGACGAAATTCCCGACGTGGCGACTGGCAGCGGCGGCAGTCCGGTTCCCGTCTTGATGACACGTGCGTTGGCCGAACGGCTGTTTCCCGGCGCCAGTCCGCTGGGGAAATTGATTTACGACGGCAATGCATCGGAGCGGGTGATCGGGGTGGTAGATCATCTGCGCGGAGAGATAACCGGGCGTGCCGATGATGACTACAGCATCGTGATTGAATATCGCTTCGGTACTCAGAACACGGGCGGCGGCTACATGATACGCAGCGATGCCGATTCGCTGCAGGCGGCGCTCAATGCTGCCTCCAAGGCGCTCCAGCAAGCCAATCCGGGTCATGTTCAAACCAAGCGCTTCTCGCTTGCGGACCTGCGCAAGGACTACTTCCGCGGCGATCGCGCTGTAGGCCGCATGCTGGTCACGATCATGCTGATCCTTCTGATCGTGACCGCTTTGGGCGTAGCAGGCCTGGCCAGCTTCTGGGTGCAGCAACGCCGCCGGCAGATCGGCGTGCGGCGTGCGCTGGGTGCAACCAGAGGCGACATTTTGCGCTACTTCCAGATCGAGAATTTCGTCATCGTGACCACCGGCACGCTGATTGGCGTGATGGTCGCTTACGCATTGAACGACTTCCTGATGAGCCATTTCGAACTCGAACGGCTTCCGGTGGGGTATCTCGCATTGGGCATCGCGGTGTTGTGGGGCCTTGGGCAGCTGGCGGTGCTCGGACCGGCCATACGTGCCGCAGCAGTCCCGCCCATCGTTGCTTCGAGGCATATATAAACCGGGGTGGCCAGCGGGCCTGCGATGCATGCAGCGCAGGCCACCCCGGCGTTACGGGAAATTGGATCGCGTAGGAAAGCAATATCTGCAAGGGGGAGTGCCGGATGCTATCCATTAGCGCAAACGCAGCGGTCACGAGCGGGCGTTCGTCTTTTACCAAGTACTGGGACAGCGACAAATCGCTGCGATTGGAACACGGAGGGACGCTTTCCTATCGGCTCGCCTATCGCACATGGGGCCGCCTTTCTGCCAAGGCAGACAATGCAGTGATTGTCTGCCATGCGCTTACTGGGTCGGCAGATGCCGATGAATGGTGGCCTGCCATGTTTGGGGCTAACAAAGCGCTGGATCCGGGGCGCGACTTCGTTGTTTGCAGCAATGTTCTGGGTGGCTGTTATGGAAGTACCGGTCCGGCGTCCTGCGATGCAAGCGGTCGGCGATACGGCAACGCTTTCCCTTTGCTGACCATTCGCGATCAGGTGCAAGCACAAATGTTTCTGGCCGATGCGCTGGGCATTCGCCGCATCAAGCTCGTCATCGGCGGTTCCATGGGAGGATTGCACAGCCTGGAGTGGGCATTGATGGATCCCTTGCGCGTGCAAGCGGTGGCGATCATCGCGGCCAGCGCCGAGCACTCGGCCTGGTGCATGGCGTGGAGTGAAGCACAGCGGCTGGCCTTGCGTGCCGATAGTAAATTCCGCGAAGGCAACTATGACGCCAGTGACCCGCCGCTGGCCGGACTTGCCGCGGCGCGCGCAATTGCGATGGCCACCTATCGCAGCCCGTCGGCCCTGCAAGAACGCTATGGGCGAAACACTGGTGCCAGTGTGTTCGGCGAACGGGCATCCGCGCCGGGTGATTTCGCCGTGCGTGCATGGCTGCGACATCACGCCCGCCAATTTATTGAACGTTTCGATACACATTGCTATCTCGCCTTGCTCGATGCGATGGACTCGCATGACGTCGGCCGCGGCCGGGGCGGCACCAAGGCCGCGCTGGGTCGGGTAATGCAACCGTCTCTGGTGGTGGCTATTGACAGCGACGGGCTTTATTCGCCGGCTGAACAGATGTCGCTGAGCGCGGATTTACCGCGAGCGCGTTTCGTGCAATTGCATTCGCTGCACGGTCATGACGGCTTTCTGATCGATGCCGCCAACCTCGAGCCACACGTAAGGCATTTTCGCAAGGATGCCGAGGCTGTTGCGAGTGAGATCACGGAGGGTGTGCCTTGAGCGGCGGCATCCGCGAAAACAGGCGGCTGATTCCAGCCGCGGACCGTACGCTGCCGCTGCCGCTATCGGCCTCACAGCAGCGGTTATGGTTTTTGCACCAGCTGGACCGTGCAGCCAGTGCGGCGTATCACCTGTCGGCCTCGCTGCGCCTGCATGGTCCGCTGCAGGAA
>NZ_JBQCHP010000052.1:0-15478 GCF_051954575.1 Dyella sp.
CGCCCAGATCTCGCAGTAGACGCCGATCTCGCGGATGCGGCGTGCGATGAGTTGCGTGTATTGCGCGCCGAAATCGAGGATGAGGATTTTGTCGCTGTGGATGTTGGTCATTGGCAGCGAGATCAAGGTATGGGGAAGAAGCTGGGAAGCGCCTCACCGTCATCCCGGCGTAGGCCGGGATCCAGTGAAAACCCGCGCGAAGCACTCAAAATTGATGATGTGTGCTTCGCACGCGTACCTGACCGGATTCCGGCTTTCGCCGGAATGACGAGCGAAAAAGCGCCCGTGTGGATCACGAATTGAGCCGGTAGTTCGGCGCTTCCTTCGTGATCTGGATATCGTGCGGATGCGCTTCGGTCACGCCGGCCGAGGTCACTTTCACGAACTGCGCCTTGTTGCGCACGTCCTCGATCGTGGCCGCGCCCAGGTAACCCATCGAAGCGCGCAGGCCACCGATCAACTGGTGGATGATGTTGCGCAGCGGGCCGCGGTACGGCACGCGGCCTTCGATGCCTTCGGGCACCAGCTTGTCGGCGTCGGCTTCTTCCTGGAAGTAGCGATCCTTGGACCCCAGCGCCATGGCGCCGAGCGAACCCATACCGCGGTAGCTCTTGTAGGAGCGGCCCTGGAACAGTTCCACTTCGCCCGGCGATTCTTCGGTGCCGGCGAACATGGAGCCGAGCATCACGGTGGATGCGCCGGCGGCGAGCGCCTTGGGGATATCACCTGAATAGCGGATGCCGCCATCGGCGATCAGCGGGATTTCGTCCTTCAGTGCGGCGGCCACCATATCGATGGCAGTGATCTGCGGCACGCCCACGCCAGCGACCACGCGCGTGGTGCAGATCGAACCGGGGCCGACGCCGACCTTTACCGCATCGACGCCCGCATGCATCAAAGCGATGGCGGCCTCACCGGTAACGATGTTACCGGCAATCAGCTGCACTTGCGGGAAATGCTTCTTCACCCATGCGGCGCGTTCGATCACGCCTTGCGAATGGCCGTGCGCGGTATCGACCACGATCACGTCCACGCCGGCAGCGACCAGTGCTTCCACGCGCTGTTCGGTGTCGCCGCCCACGCCGACCGCCGCGCCGACCAGCAGGCGCTCGTGTGCGTCCTTCGCGGCGTTGGGGTTGTCGCGGGCCTTCTGGATGTCCTTCACCGTGATGAGGCCGCGCAACTGGAACGCGTCGTTCACCACCAGCACTTTCTCGATGCGGTTCTTGTGCAGCAGCTGCAGCACGTCGTCCTGGCTGGCGCCTTCCTTCACCGTGACGAGCTTTTCCTGGCGGGTCATGATGTTGCGCACGGGATCGTCGTGCTTGCGCTCGAAGCGCAGGTCGCGGCTGGTGACGATGCCTACCAGTTGCTCGCCTTCCACCACCGGCACGCCGGAGATGTTGTGCGCGCGGGTGAGCTTGAGCACGTCGCGAATCGACGTGTGCGGGGTGACGGTGATCGGGCTGCGGATGACGCCGGCTTCGAATTTCTTCACCAGGCGCACTTCGGCGGCCTGCTGCTCGGCGGTCATGTTCTTGTGGATGATACCGATGCCGCCGTTCTGCGCCATGGTGATGGCAAGCCGGGCTTCGGTGACGGTGTCCATGGCGGCGGACACGATGGGGATGTTCAGTCGAAGGTTCCGCGTGAGTCGTGTGGAGGTGTCCACGTCACGCGGCAGGACTTGGGAGTGGGCCGGGACGAGGTAGACGTCGTCGTAGGTAAGGGCCTCGGCGAGGATGCGCATGCGAAAAGTCTCGCTCCAAAGAGGAGATTATACGCGGGATGCGGCCGCGGCGCGAGATTTGCTTTCGCCCCTGCTGCGTAGGCTGGGATGCAATCCCGGCACGAGGCCGCAAACGTCGGAAAGCTGGGATGGCATTCCAGCCTACAGGCCAGAACACAAGGCTCAGGAACCCCGTGCTTCAGCCGCTTCCAGCGTGTTTTCCATCAAGGTGGCGACGGTCATCGGGCCGACGCCACCGGGCACGGGCGTAATCCAACTGGCGCGCTCGGCGGCCACGCTGAAATCCACGTCGCCGACCAGGCGGCCATCGTCCAGGCGATTGATGCCCACGTCCACCACTACTGCGCCCGGCTTGATCCATTCGCCTTTCACCAGGCCCGGCTTGCCCACCGCAACGATCAGGATGTCGGCTTGCCGCACGTAGTTTTCGAGACCTCGGGTAAAGCGATGGCAGCACGTAGTGGTGCAGCCGGCAATAAGCAGCTCCAACGCCAGCGGACGGCCGACGTGATTGGACACGCCGACCACCACGGCGTGCTGGCCACGCACCGGCCGATCGGTGTGGCCCAGCAGCGTCATCACGCCGCGCGGCGTGCATGGGCGCAGGCCGAAACGGCGCAAGGCAAGGCGACCGACATTGACGGCCTGGAAGCCATCCACGTCCTTGCCGGGATCGATGCGATCGACCAGCGCGTCTTCGTCGATATGCTCCGGCAGCGGCGATTGCACCAGGATGCCGTGCACGTCCGGATCGGCATTGAGCTGGTCGATCAGCGCAAACAGTTCTTCCTGCGTGGTGCTGGCCGGCAGGTCGTAGTCGTAGGAACGAAAACCCACTTGGTGGCAGGCCTTGCGCTTGTTGCGTACGTAGACCGACGACGCGGCATCGCTGCCCACCAGCACCACGGCCAGGCCAGGCTCCATCTTGCCGAAGGCCTTGCGTTCGCTGACGCGCTTGGCGATGCGCTCAAGCAATTCCTGCGCGATGCGTTTGCCGTCGAGTATGCGTGCGCTCATGGGGAGTCCTGGCTTGCGAAGCGTGCATTATCGCCGAATCGCCGCGCGGGTTGTCGCATTCAGCCCACCGCGCAGAACCGCTCGATGTCTTCGTAGCCATGGAAATGCGCATCGGCGCCGCAGCCCGGACAGGCCGGATCGCGTGGCAGCCGCGTCTCGCGAAAGCGCATCGTCAAGGCGTCGAACGACAGCAGGCGCCCAACCAGCGGCTCGCCGATACCTAAGATGAGTTTCAACGCCTCGGTCGCCTGCAACAGGCCGACGATGCCTGGCAGTACGCCCAGCACGCCGGCTTCGCTGCAGTTGGGTGCGTCGGCCGCATCGGGCGGCTCGGGGAACAGGCAGCGATAGCAGGGCGAATCCTCGCGGCGCGGATCGAACACGCCGACCTGGCCACTGAAGCGCTCAACCGCACCGTAGACCATAGGTATCGTCAGGCGCCGCGTCGCCGCGGCAAGCAGGTAGCGCGCGGGAAAGTTGTCCGCGCCGTCGATGACCAGGTCGTGTCCACGAAGCAGCTGCTCCACGTTGTCAGCGCGCAGGCGCTCGTTATGCAACTCGACTTTTACGCGTGGATTGAGCGCGGCCAGGGTCATGCGCGCCGATTCGGTTTTCGGCATGCCCACGCGCGCATCGGCGTGAATCACTTGCCGATGCAGATTGGAACGCTCTACGCGATCGTCATCGATCAGCGTGAGCTGCCCTACCCCTGCAGCGGCGAGATAAAGCGCCGCCGGTGCACCGAGGCCGCCAGCGCCCAGCAATACGATGCTGGCTTGTGCAAGCTTGAGCTGACCGGCCTCACCCACTTGCGGCAGGCGCAACTGGCGCGCGTAGCGTTCGGCGGAATCGGTGTCGAGCTGGGCGGCGCTGATCGGCAGGCCTTCGGTTTTCCAGCGCTCGAAGCCGCCGGCCACGGAGGCCACTCGTCCGTAGCCCATGCGTTGCAGCGCCTCGGCGGCGAACAGCGAGCGAACGCCGCTGCCGCATAAGGTGAGTATTTCGCGCTCGCGATTGGGTTCCAGGCTTTCGATGCGCAATTCGAGAAAGCCGCGCGACAAGGCCAGCGCGCCGGTGGGTGATCCGGTGGCGCGCTCGTTGTCTTCGCGTACGTCGATCAGCAGTGCGCCTTGTGCCTGTTTGCGTAGGGCGTCGGCAGGAGCCAGCTCAGGTACGCGTTGGCGCAGCGAGGTCAGCCAGGATTCGCGGTCTAGGGGGCTGTTCATCGGCGCAGTTTACCTCGCTGAGCAGCCCTCTCCCTTTGGAGACTGAAAAACGTTGGGGGCGAATGATGTTCGTCTTCGCTGTCTACCGAATATCCGCGACGCCCACCAAACCGACTACTCCACAAGTACAGCCGAACTCATCGTCCTGGCCGAGGCCACCGTATTGGAACAATATTCCTGCAAGGAGCCTCGACGAAGTCGCGCGCAACCTGCAATGGCTCGCAAATTGTCGCCCGTGAACCCGGTCACGTTTTTTCCGTAGCGAGGAAAATTAAGCTCGAAAACCAGGGCCTTGGGCCCGAAGGAACATCCGCGATTGTCTTTGAAGGATTCACGCATTGGCCTATACGGCCCCAATGCGTGGTGTCGGCCATCGCCAGAGGAGGGAATCTCATGCAAGTTACGGATCCTATTGCTTTGGAGGCTTCCGTTGCGCACATCCGGCCAGACCTCCACAACCTAGCGGTCGAAGCATCGTTCGCTGACCTGGTTCGCGCCAACCTTTTGCCCGTCAATCCACAATCCATGCGCCGCGAGCAAATGGCGTTGGCGCGGCTAGAGCGGCTCTCAACGTCAAACAGCGCGGCTATGCAGTTTGTGTTGCCAGGCGTATTGGCGTCTCCTGCGCGACGGTGGCCGGAACTGGATGCGGCCGGCGCGGCACGGATGAGCGAGCTGGAGGCAAACCTTGCCGCCGTGGGCAAGGATTTCCCCGGCGTGGAAACCGAGCTCCTGATGTGCCGGTATGCATGCGGGCTACTGGAAGGAGCGTGGCAGGTACGGGCAAGGAATAGCCAGAACGATCACCATGGCCAGCCCCAAGGTCATCAATGCGAGCTGTGTGCCTGTCTGCCGACACCACCCGCACGCAGCGCGGTGGATTACACATGGCGGCGGAGCGAAGGCTTGCCACTCGTGACCAAGACATGGCCTTACCGCCGGGAGCTCGACAGTGTTTTGACCGGCGGCTGGGTATGGACGAGGACATTGAACGACTCCGACCTCGATCTCGGCCTGCGGCACCGGTACGAGGACGACATTCTGGCTTTCCATGAGTACAAACGCGTCGTTGGCACCTTGGACACGGGCAAGGTCACTCAGCGCGTCAAGCATGGACTGGCCGATCAGTTCAGTGTCAATGGCGCCCGCGCTTTAGTGAGCGGTCTGTTCGCCGGCTATAAGCGGCGCTTGGATGAGTACTGGCTGCAAAGGCATGCCATGGGCGAGACCAGCCTGGCATCGTCCAACCCGCTCGGCGCGTTGAGCTACGGACTGCTACAACTGATGGATTGCCTGTTCTGGCATGTATCGCCTGACAGCGAGCTCTGGCAGGAAGAACACCTCGCAGCTCTGGTGCTATGCCGCTTCCTGGATGATATGACCGACGTCCGCGCCGACGCCGTCACCGGAGAGATCAACAACTTCTGGCTCAGCGCCATGCCGGTCCACGAAAAGGCCCTTTATGCAGCTGCTGCGATGGGCCTTATCAAGTATGGATGCACACCTGAAGCTCATGGCTTTTTGTGGAACACCTGGCTGATGACCACTACGGTGGTTTGGCAAGGGCTGACAGGTCGGCATGCGCTATGGTTCGACGGCATCACGACCACCATGCCCCCGTCCGACGACTGTCTCTTGTGCAGGCTGCGCCCCAACGCCTGCACGGGTCTGCTATCCGGCAGCGTGAATCTTCACTTCGGTCCACGTCCAGCCGTTGACACCCTCTCCCCCTCGGCGACCAGGCTTGTCGGCCGTTGCCGCGAAGAAGCGCCACTGGCTTTGTCCCTGTTTCACCGCGAATTGGCTGCCTTCGAAGCCATTCACGGCGCATGGCAGGGCAACGCCGACACCACTTGGAAGATCTTGTCTCGTACCTACATAGCCGCCGTCATTGCCACTCTCATCGATGGAAGCCGCGCCCGCGATATCCAGCTCGACTCCTCGATCGTCGGCGCAGAGCTATTCGCCTCCCTCCACCAAGTCCCCTCGGGAAAGGAAGACACCGCCCTGCTTGCCTACATGTTCGGCTGTGCCCATCCCCACTTCCTGTGGAACTGTCTTGATTACACACCCACGGCCGTAAGCGGTGACTGGCTGGATGGCTGAGCAAAAGCCGGACCTGTTCGGCCTGCCAGCGACGTGATGCCCGTGGCAAGACTATTTTGCGGTACTGGAAAGGCGGCACTCTACTTGTAGCGCGGAAGGGCCGTCTACCGCTTACTTCTTCCGCCGTTTCATCTCGCGAATCATCCGCTGCCGCTTGCGCTGCTGGCCTTCGGTCAGCACGTTCTTCTTGTCGGCATACGGGTTTTCGCCATCGCGGAAATCGATGCGGATCGGCGTGCCTTCCAGTTTGTAGCGTTGCCGGAAGAAATTTTCCAGGTAACGGCGATAGGCCGGCGCGATGTGCTTGGTGCGGCTGCCATGGATCACGATGGTCGGCGGATTGTTGCCGCCGGGATGCGCAAAGCGCAGCTTCGGCGCATGGCCGCGCACCAGCGGGGGCTGGTAGCTTTCGTAGGCGCGTTCAAGCGTACGGGTGAGATCGGAGGAACCCAGCTGATGCGTGGCCGAGGCGTGCGCACGCACGATGGCGCGCATCAGCTCGCGCAGGCCCGAACCGTGCAATGCAGAAATGAACACCTGTCTGGCCCAGTCGACGAAGCCGAGCCGGCGCTCCAGCGCGCGCTGGCATTGCTCGCGCGCGTAGGCGTCCATGTCGTCCCACTTGTTGACCGCGATGACCAGCGCCCTGCCCTCGTCGAGCACGTGGCCGATCAAGGTGAGATCCTGGTCGGCGAGGTTCTCGCGCGCATCGATCATCACCACCACGACTTGCGCCGCGGCCATCGATTGCAGCGTCTTGATGACACTGAACTTCTCGACCCCTTCATCGACTTTCGATTTGCGCCGCACGCCGGCGGTATCGATCAAGGTGTAGCGCTTGCCGTCGCGCTCCAGCGGCACGCGGATCGGATCGCGCGTAGTGCCGGCGACGTCGGAAACGATCAGGCGGTTTTCGCCGAGCAGGCGGTTGATCAGCGTCGACTTGCCCGCGTTGGGACGGCCGACGATGGCGACGCGGATGCTGCCGTCGTCTTCGGGTGCGAGTTCTTCGTGCGCATCTTCCGGCAACAGGGGCAGCAGCGCCGCGATCAGTTCTTCGGTGCCGCGGTTGTGCGCGGCCGACAGCGGCAGCGTCTGCGCGATGCCGAAGCGCGCGAATTCCGCCAGCGCGTTCTGCTCATCCAGGCCGTCGGTCTTGTTGACCGCGGCGATGATCGGTTTGCCGCTGCGGCGCAGCTCGTCGAGGATGCTGCGATCCTGCGGCAGCAAGCCATCGCGTGCATCGACCACGAACACCAGTACCTGGGCTTCATCGATCGCCAGGCGTACCTGCTGCGCAGTGAGCGCATCGATGCCTTCTTCGACACCGGACAGGCCGCCGGTGTCGACTACCACGAATGGGCGCTCGCCGGTGCGGCATACGCCGTAGTGGCGATCGCGCGTGACGCCCGGCATGTCGGCCACCAGCGCGTCGCGGCTGCGCGTCAGCGCGTTGTACAGGGTCGATTTACCGACGTTGGGACGACCGACCAGGGCGATGACAGGCAGCACGCAGCATGTTTCCGGTGATTACTTCGCACCGAGACGATAGGCAGCGAGGTGGCCCTGCACGTCTTCGATGTACACCAGGTCACCGGCCACCACCGGCTGTGCGCGGATGGCTTTCTTGGACAGGCGCTCGCGCCCGGCCAGCGCACCGTCGCCGGTTTGCAGCCAGTGCACGTAGCCTTCCGAATCGCCGACCACGACGTAATTGCCCTGCACCGCCGGCGCGCTCAGCCAGCGGTATTTCAGCTCGTCGTTCTTCCACATGTCGGCACCGCTGCTCTTGTCGAACGCCCACACCTGCGAATCGGTGTTGACGCCGAACAGGCTGTTACCGGTAAGCGCCAGCGAGGTATAGGTGGAGAACGGACGCGCCCACAGCGGGCGGCCGCTGGGACCGTCCACGGCGGTGAGGCTGCCGTGGTAGGCCGACGCATAGAGCGTGCTGCCGTCGATCACGATGGCGCCATCGGCGTCGCTCATGCGATCGATGTCGGTGCGGCCTTCGCCGGTGGCCAGTTTCTGTTCCCACAGCTTGTCGCCGTTGTCCTGACGCAGCGCGACCAGCTTGCCGTCGTCGCTGCCGAGGAACACCACGCCATTGGTGACCAGCAGCGGGCCATTGCCGCGCAGGCTGAGCAGCGGCACGCTGCCCTGGTCGTTCACCCAGCGGCGATCGCCAGTATTGCTGTCCAGGCCGTACACGCGGCCGTCCTGCGTGCGCACGATCACCAGCCCGCCAGCGATGACGGGCGAGTCGATGACTTCCGAAGGCAGGGTCGCGACCCAGCGCTGGGTGCCGTCCTTGGAGTTCAGGCCATAGACGTGGCCATCGAGCGTGCCGATGGCGAGCAGGTCGCCCGCAACCGCCGGGCCGCCGGCATAGAACGCGTCTTTGCGCTTTTTGTCGCCCCAGCCGAACCAGCCGTGTGTGCGGCTCTTCTGCTTCCACAGGTTCTTGCCGGTGTTGGCGTCATAGGCGGCGACCACACCATCGGTGCTGGCGGCATACAGCACGCCATCGACCACCGTCGGCTCCATGCGCACGCCGCTCACGCCGGCGCCATGGCCGACACGATCCTTCCATACGCGCGTGACCTGCACGGTAGGCTTGAAATCCTTGGCCAGCGGCGTCGGCGGCTGGATGTTTTCTTTCTTGAAGGAATGACAGCCCGCCAGTGCCACCAGCGAACCGGTTATCACGATCAGCCAAAAACGTTTCATGCACCCTGCTTCCCGGCCGTGGCCAGATCGTCGATTTTCATTTGCACTTCGTTGTCCTGCGATGCGTGCGCACCCATGGCGCTCACCGAGGCCTGATAGGCCTTGAGCGCGTCGTCACGCCGTCCCAGCTTGACCAGCGCGTCGCCGCGTAGTTCCTGGCTTTCAATGGCGTAGCTGTTGGCCGGCATGCGATCCAGCGCGCTCAGCGCTTCCTGGGCACTGCCCTTGGCCAGTTGCACGTGCGCGATGCGCAGTTCCACCAGCGCCTTCAGCTCCGGGCTGGTGGCATTCTTTTCCGCCCAGGCGAGCGAATCGAGCGCCTTGTCCAATTGCTTGTCTTCCACTTGCCGGCGCGCACGTTCGCTGACCGCGAACAGCGCGTACGGCGTATCGGCGTAATCCTTCATCAGCTGCTGCGTGATGACGTCCACCGCGTTGCTGTTGCCGCTATCGATCACGCCTTGCAATTGCTGGTAGAGGCTCGAAGCCAGCATCTGGTGGCCGACGTGATGATCGCGCCACTTCTGGTAACCGAAGATGGCGATCAGGCCGATGACGACACCCACAACGATCGACAGGCCATTCTGCCGCAGCCACTTTTGTACGCGTTCGCTCTGTTCGAAGTCGTCGTAAGCATTGAATGCCATGCAATCACCGTATCGCAAAGAAACGCCGCCAGGCGTCAGAAAAGGCGTTCGAGTGCCGCCGCGGTCCGGCGGCGGCCGGCATTGCCCATCCGCGGGGCGGGCAATGCGCAAGCATAACCGATCGAAGGGGGGCGAAGACTACCGAGTCCGCCCGTTGCCGCACGCCAAAGCGTTCAGGCGCCCGCAGGCGTGGCCTTGCCGTCCTGAATCTCGACCCGGAAGTGCGCGATGTTGGAACGGCGGTACGGATCGAGCGTCATCGGTTGCCCGTCGATGCTCACCTGCGCTCCGGTCGCATTGCCCAGCCGCACTTCCAGCGGCTGGTCGCTGCGGAAGGTCTTGCTGGTGCCGGCCGGCAGCAGGCCGTATTCCAGGCGGGCGCCGTCCTTGCCGATCACTTCCACCCAACTGGCGTTGGGCAGCTCGAGCGTGAGGCTATGCGCGCCGGCGCCGACCGGCGCTGCCGGAGCGGTGCTGGATGGCGGCGGCGTGATCGACACGTCGGTATCGAGATTGGGCACCGGCACCATCGAAGCCAGCAAGGGCTGCGTCGCCGCCGCGTGCGGTGCGGATGCCGCGGTGGCGGGCGCTGAAACGGGCGCGGTGGTTTGCGCGAGTACGGGCGCCCCGGCCACGGCCTTGGCGACGCTGCCCGACGCGGCCGGCGGCGGCGCATCCTGCTGCGCTACCGGCGTAGCATCGAGTGGCGCCAGGCGACTCATGTCGCGCGACAGCGTGCCGCGCATGCCCAGCCAGACGGTGGGCACGGCGATTACCAGCGTCAGCACCACATAGGTAGCGGCCTTGGCGTATTGATCCAGCAGGTAGCGCGAATGCGACACGCCGCCGGTGGCCACCAGCTTGGGCTGGGCCGGCCTGGACTTGGCGATCGCCGCTTCGATCTCGCTTTCCTCCACGCCCAGGTAGCTGCCGTACTTGCGCAGATAGCCGCCGAGGTAGACCTGATAGTCGATGCCATCGAAGTCGCTGCCTTCCAGTTGCCGCAGCACGCGCACCGGCAGATGCAGCGCGTGGCCGCAGGTTTCCAGATCCAGGCCGCGTGCTTCACGCACTGCGCGCAGGCGTGAACCAAAACCGGGAGCATCGTTGAAGCGGAATTCGGCAGCGCTCTGTTCCATGTTCGCTGCGGCCGTGGCGGGTGCTTCGGAAGAGGCTTCCTCATGCACTGCCGGATTGGACTGCTCGGAAATCATGGGCGTACGGATTGATTGAGGGCTTGGGCCTGTTCCGAATCCGGGAACTGGCTAAGCAGCCGTTTGCTGTAGTTCTGGGCGGCATCCTTGTTACCCAAGCGAGATTCGATGTCGTAGCCGAGCTTCAGCGAGTCGGCATTGAATTGCCCCAGCCCGTCGAGGCGTTGCAGGAACGCGCTGGCGCGGAAGTAATCCTGGTTGAGATACAGCACGTGGGCGAGCTGCAGCAGCGCGTTGGCGTTGTTGGGGTTGAGCTGTACCGCCTTGCGCAGGCTGGCTTCGGCGCCGGCGCGGTCGCCGGCTTGCAACTGGCAGATGCCCTCGTTGGTCCAGGCCATGTCCGGCGTCTTGTAGAACGGATCGGCCAGGGCCTTGGCGAAATACGGCATGGCGGCCTGGGTCTTGCCAATGCGGCACAGGAACTGCCCCAGGTTGTTGTTGGTATCGCCCTTGTCCGGCTGCAGCTCCACCGCCCGGCGGTAGTGAGCCTCCGCATTGGGCATGTCGTTGATGCGCTCGTAGATATACGCCATCACCGTTTGCGCCGGTACGAATTGCGGGTCTTCGGTAACGGCGATCTTGATCTTTTCCAGCGCACCTTGAAGGTTGCCGATTTCGATGTAGTGCTGCGCCAGACGGGTATGCACGTCGGCGGCGTTCTGCGCTTTCTCCGCCTTGCTCTGCTCGGGCAGCGAAGGCTGCGGCGGCGGGTTCGGTGCCGTCATTCCGCGATGGCAACCTGCCAGCAGCGCCATCATGCCGATGCCGAGCAAAATGCGATTACGCCGCATGGGCTGTTCCCTCGTCCAAACGCTTGCGGAATTCGGCCTGGCGACGCGTGCGGTCCAGTACCTGTCCTTTCAGCTGCCCGCAGGCGGCATCGATGTCGTCGCCGCGCGTACGGCGCAACATGGTGAGAATGTTGGCGTTGAGCAACTGCGTCTGGAACGCGCGGATGACGTCCGCGTCAGAGCGCTCGAAACGCGTACCGGGGAAAGGATTGAATGGAATCAGGTTGACCTTGCAGGTCGGCAGCTTGCGCATCAGCTTGATCAACTGGCGCGCGTGCTCGGGCTGATCGTTCACGCCTTTCATCAGCGTGTATTCGAAGGTGATGGAGGTGCGCGGTTTGCGATCGATCCAGCGCTGGCATGCGGCGATCAGTTCGGCGATCGGGAAGCGCTTGTTGAGCGGCACCAGTTCGGTGCGCAGTTCGTCGTTGGCTGCGTGGAGCGACACGGCCAGCGAGACATCGATGCTTTCGGACAGCTTGTCGATCATCGGCACCAGGCCGGCGGTCGACAGCGTAACGCGCTTGGAAGCCAGGCCGAAACCGAGATCGTCGCGCATCAGGCTCATCGCCTTCACGACGTTGTCGAAATTGAGCAGCGGCTCGCCCATGCCCATCATCACCACGTTGGTGATGCGGCGGTTCTGGTGCGTGACGTTGCCCAGGTGCTTGGCCGCCACCCACATCTGGCCGATGATTTCGGAGGTGGCGAGGTTGCGGTTGAAACCCTGCGTGGCGGTGGAGCAGAACTGGCAGTTCAAACCGCAGCCCACCTGCGAGGACACGCACAGCGTGCCGCGGGTGGGCTCCGGAATGTAGACCGCTTCGACGGCGTTGCCGCCATCCATGCCCAGCAGCCATTTGTGCGTGCCGTCGGCAGCGCCTTTATCGAACAGCGTGTTGGGCGGACCGACGTAGCATGAGGCTTCGAGCTTGGCGCGCAGCGCCTTGCCCACGTCTGTCATGTTTTCGAAATTGCTTTCCAGGCGGTGATAGATCCATTTCATCACCTGCTCGGCGCGATACGGCTTTTCGCCGAGCTGCGCGAAAAATTCACGCAGCCCTTGGCGATCGAAATCGAGCAGATTGACTTTTTCCACCTGATTCACGTGCGTTGGTTCGGTTAGCGCGGGAACACTTCGGTTTCCGCGAAGAAATAAGCGATTTCAACGGCGGCGGTTTCGGCGGCATCCGAACCGTGCACGGCGTTGGCATCGATCGACTCGGCGAAGTCGGCACGGATGGTGCCCTTGGCCGCTTCCTTCGGATTGGTCGCGCCCATCAGTTCGCGATTCTTCAGCACTGCATTTTCGCCTTGCAGCACCTGGATCATCACCGGGCCGGAGATCATGAATTCCACCAGCGCGTTGAAGAACGGACGCTCGCGGTGCACGGCGTAGAAACCTTCCGCTTCTTTGCGCGAAAGATGCTTCATCTTTGCTGCAACGACTTTAAGGCCAGCTTTTTCGAAGCGTGCGTAGATTTCACCGATTACATTCTTGGCGACGGCATCGGGTTTGATGATGGAAAGGGTGCGCTCCAGCGCCATGCGAATC
Source organism: Dyella sp. (assembly GCF_051954575.1). Taxonomy (GTDB): domain Bacteria; phylum Pseudomonadota; class Gammaproteobacteria; order Xanthomonadales; family Rhodanobacteraceae; genus Dyella_B. The sequence continues at coordinate 13,037 of NZ_JBQCHP010000052.1, forward strand.
TGCTCCGGGTTATGCGGACGGGTTGAACGGGCGGCCTGACGGGACTGCCGTCAGAAGGGAAGATAGAACTAAACCCGTATCGGAATGCGGATTTAGCTCACGAAAGTTTGACAGATTCTAGCCCATAAGCAACCCCGATCCGAGCGCTAGGCAAACGACTGTTTGACTGCTCCGGCGCGCCGCGCGTATCCTCAAACGATCGTTTGATTCCCTGCGACAGGCGTGCCCATGAACAGCTCCGCTTCTACCAAGGAACGCATCCTGACGGCCGCCGAGGCGTTGTTTGCGCAGCGGGGATTCGAGGCCGCCTCGCTGCGCCAGCTCACTTCCGCCGCGGGCGTGAACCTGGCCGCGGTCAACTACCACTTCGGTTCCAAGGACCACCTGGTCGAGCAGGTCTTCAAGCGCCGGCTGGACCAGCTCAACGCGCGCCGCCTGGGCGCCCTGAAGCAGATTTCCACGCAGCCGGAAACGACCCTGGAGGACGTGCTCTCCGCCTTTATCCGCCCTGCCCTGGACCTGTCCCACGACGGCGGCGGCGGCCTGTTCATGCGCGTGCTGGCCCGCGCTTTCGCCGAGCACGACGACAGCCTGCGCAAGTTCCTGTCCGAGAACTACGGCCATGTGATGCGGCAGTTCACCGCCGAGTTCGCCCGCTTGCTGCCCAACCTCAGCAAGGAAGAACTCTACTGGCGCATCGACCTGGTCACCGGCGCCCTGACGCACGCCATGTCGGGCTTCGGCATCATCCAGCGCAAGAGCGACGTCAGCGAAGTGATCCATCGCGAACAGACCGCCGAGCACCTGATCCGCTTCGCCGCCGCCGGCCTGCGCGCCCCCTGAGTTTCCGCCGCCGGGAAGCCCCGCCTCCCGCGGCCTGCCTTTCGTTACGCATTCGTACTACGGAGAAGCCCATGAACGACTCAACCCGAACGTATTCGGATCGCCCGACCCAGGCCAAGTCCGTCCTGCGCATCCGCAAGGCCGCGGTGCTGGGCGCCGGCGTGATGGGCGCGCAGATCGCCGCGCACCTGACCAATGCCGACGTCGAAACGGTGCTGTTCGACCTGCCGGCGAAAGAAGGCCCCAAGAGCGGCATTGCGCTCAAGGCCATCGAAAACCTCAAGAAGCTTTCTCCCGCCCCGCTGGCCGACGCCAATCGCGCCGCCGCAATCATCTCGGCCAATTACGAAGAAGACCTGGACAAGCTCAAGGACGTGGACCTGGTGATCGAAGCGATCGCCGAGCGGATGGACTGGAAACTGGATCTCTACAAGAAGATCGCGCCGTACGTCTCGCCCAACGCCGTACTGGCCAGCAACACGTCTGGGCTTTCCATCAACGGCCTGGCCGAAGCGCTGCCGGAAGAGATGCGCCACCGCTTCACCGGCGTGCACTTCTTCAATCCGCCGCGCTACATGCACCTGGTCGAGCTGATCCCGACCCGACTTACGGACGCGAACGTGCTCGCGGGCCTGGAAGCCTTCCTCACCACCACCGTCGGCAAGGGTGTGGTGTACGCGAAGGACACGCCGAACTTCATCGGCAACCGCATCGGCGTGTTCTCGATGCTGGCCACCATGCACCACACCGAGCAGTTCAAGCTCGGCTTCGACGTGGTCGATGCGCTGACCGGCCCCGCCGTCGGCCGGCCCAAGAGCGCCACCTATCGCACCGCCGACGTGGTCGGCCTGGACACCATGGCGCACGTGATCAAGACCATGGCCGATACGTTGGCCGATGATCCGTGGCATCAGTACTTCAAGGCGCCGGTGTGGCTGAGCGGCCTGATCGAGCAAGGCGCGCTCGGCCAGAAGACCGGCGCGGGCTTCTACAAGAAGGCCGGCAAGGACATCGTGGTGCTGGACGTGGCCAAACGTGATTACCGCGCATCCGAGCAGAAAGCCTCGGACGAAGTCGCCGCCATCCTCGCCATCAAGGATCCCGCCGAGAAGTTCGCCAAGCTGCGCGCATCGAGCGACAGCCAGGCGCAGTTCCTGTGGGCGACGTTCCGTGATCTATTCCACTACACCGCCTATCACCTGGCCGATATCGCCGACACCGCGCGCGACGTCGACTTCGCCATCCGTTGGGGCTACGGCTGGAAGCTCGGTCCGTTCGAAACCTGGCAGGCCGCCGGCTGGCAGCAGGTAGCGCAGTGGATCCAGGAAGACATCGACGCCGGCAAGGCGATGAGCAAGGCGCCGTTGCCGAAATGGGTGACTGACGGACGCAACAGCGTGCACGGCAAGAGCGGTTCGTACTCGGCCGCCGCCAACGCCGACAAGCCGCGCTCACAGCATCCCGTGTACAAGCGCCAGCTGTTCCCCGATGCGATTCTTGGCGAGAAGTTCGACCAAGGCACGACGGTGTGGGAGAACGACGGCGTCCGCCTCTGGACGCAAGGCGACGACGGCGTCGGCATCATCTCGTTCAAGACCA
>NZ_JBQCHP010000053.1:0-26393 GCF_051954575.1 Dyella sp.
TACCGCCAACTCCTGCGGCGACCCGGAAAAACTGGCCAGGCGTTCGGCCATCACGCCGTTCACCATGTCGGCGTAGTGATCGCTGAAGGACGCTTCCACCCACACCTGTCCGCCGCGATCGTGGATGGCCTGCGCGCCGGCGACGGCGTCGGTGGCCTGGCCGGCGAACACGATCGCCAGCGCATTGCGCCCGAATACGCTTGCGGCCATCGTGAAACTGCTGTCGATGGAAGGCGATTGGCCGGCGTCATCGTCGTTGGCCGCGCTCAATTCCACGCGGCCGTCGCGCGTGATGCGCACCAGTTGTCCGCGTGGCACCACCACCACTTCGCCGGCGCGCGTGCGCATGCCCGTCGTGGCGATCTTGATCGGCAGGCTGCACTGCGTAGCCAGTGATGCCACCAAAGGCTCCAGCGCATCCGGCGTGTGATGCTGGGTAAGCAGGATCGGCATTTTCAGATTGCCCGGCAGCGCGCCCAGGAACGACGCCAGGGAAGCGCCGCTGTCGCGCGCCGCACCGAGCACGAGCAGATGCGCGAACGCGGCGTCCAGCTCCTGCAGGTGCGATTCGAACGGCTGGTATTCCTCTTCCGGCGCGATGGCTTCTTCCATCGACACCAGTTCCAGGCTCATGCCCGGCGCCACCGGCGATTCGTCTTCCAGAAACTCGACGTCGGGCGCGAGGTAATCGGCCGCGCTGACTTTCTCGATACCGAACGCCTTGTCGCCCGCAGCCGGTGGTGGCGGCGCGTCCTCGTCCACGAAACCCCACTCCGGCGCGCTGTGCGCAGGCGTCTGCTGCGCGAGCGTCGCCTTCTCGAGCACTGGCGGGGTGAACTCTTCGTCGAGCGAGGCCAGCGAAAGATGATCCAGGTTGATGTTGAACGCCGGCGCTTCCATCTGCGCCGGCGCGGGGGCCGGTGCGGGTGGCGCGGGCGCGAATCCCGGCGAGGTCGGAATGTCGTCATGCGACGCCGGCTCGGCGTGATCATCCTCCCAGCCGAAGTTGCCGTCGTGCAGCGGCGGCATGTCCTCGTCGGCCTTGAATTTCAGCGAACCGAATTCGCTTTCCGACTCGGACTGCGGTTCGTCGGAGGCCAACAGCGCCTCCAGTTCGTCCGCCAGCGTTTCCGATGAGGCCGGTGCAGCGGCGATGTCCTCGTGCGCCAGCAGCGTATCCGCCTGCGCTTCTGCGACGGGTTCGTATGCAGGCACGGTTTCCGCGACGGACTCGAACGCAGGTTCCGGCTGCTGCACCGCTTCCGCTTCGAACGCCGGTTCGGCGAAATGCTGCGACACGGCGGTTTCGATCGCCGGCTCGGCCAATGTTTCCACCACTACGGGCGGCGCAACGGGCATTTCCACCGTGCGCGCATGTTCCGGGCGCGGCGGATCGATGGTGTCGCTGTTGAGCGTCTTGGCGGCCAGATGGCGCGCCCAGCGCGCACGATCCCAACCGTCGAGGCTGCGGCTGGCCTGCGCGTCGTTGAACACGACGGGAATGTCGCCGGAGGCGACCAGTTCGTAGATCAGGTCGAGCGCGGCGTCATCCACCGAGTCGTCCAGGTTCACCACCAGCACGTTCACGCCGGCCTGGCGCAGTTTCACCACGTCGAAACTGCTGATCGGCCCTTCGTGCGCTATCCGGGCACCATATTCTGACAGCGCGGCGCGCAGATGACTTCCCAGCTCTACGTCATCGAATAGCAGCGCGACCGCCGTGGAGCCTTCCTTCATACCCCGGGTGCCTCGTATTGCGACTGAGCGGCTGTCAGGTGGTAGCGCGTGGCGCAGCGCCAGACTGGCCGTCTGGTCAAGCCACGCGCTGCCGCACGGCGGCCGCTCAGGCGCAATGCGGGGTGCTTGGGGTGTGAAGGGAGGCTCTTGATATCACTCATTCACGGGCTCCTGCGCGTGCTGCTCCAGTACTTCGCTGATCTGCGCCAGCAATTCGGCCTCTTGATACGGCTTGCCGAGGTAACGTTCCACGCCGATGTCGAACGCGCGCTGGCGGTGCTTTTCGCCGGTACGCGATGTGATCATGATGATCGGCACGTTGCGGAAGCGCGCGTCGGTCTTCATCTGAGTGGCCAGCTCGTAGCCGTCCATGCGTGGCATTTCGATGTCCAGCAGCATCAGGTCCGGCACGCGTTCGTGGAGTTTTTCCAGCGCGTCCAGGCCGTCCTTCGCGGTTTCCACTTCGTATTCGTGGCGTTCCAGCACGCGGCCGGTGACCTTGCGCATGGTGATCGAATCGTCCACCACCATCACCAGCGGACGCACGCGCTCTTCTTCGATCACCGGTGCGAAGGTCGCGTCTTCCAGGCCTTCGGCCAGGCGCTGTTCGCGACGGGCCAGGCCGTGACGCACCAGCGGCGCAAGATCCAGAATCACCAGCACCGAACCATCGCCCATGATGGTGGCGCCGAGGATGCCGGGCACCGAGCTCACCTGGGGGCCGACCGACTTCACCACGATTTCGCGCGAGCCGATCACGGCGTCGATGCGGATCGCGGCGCGCAGTTCGCCCGAGCGAGTCAGCAGCAGCGGCAGCTGTTCTTCGTCACCCAGGCCCGGCACCAGGCCCAGCAGGCCGGCCAGATCGTGGATGGCGTAGTCCTCGCCGTTGTACTCGAATTGCGGGTTGTCTTCGGTCAGGCGCTGCGCCAGTTCGTCTGGACTGATGCGCGCCACGCCCTGCACCGAGGTCATCGGGATCGCGAAGGTGGATTCGCCGATGCGCACCAGGATCGCCTGCGTCACCGCGAGAGTGAACGGCAGGCGCAGCACGAAGGTGGTGCCTTCGCCCTGGCGCGATTCAATGGCGAGCGAACCGCCCATCGACTTGATCTCGCTGGCTACCACGTCCATGCCCACGCCGCGACCGGCGAGCTGGGTGACGGTGCTGGCGGTGGAGAAGCCGGTCTGGGTGATCAGTGCGAGCAACTGGTCGTCGAACAGGCGCGTATCCGGACGGATCAGGCCGCGTTCGATCGCGCGCTTGCGGATCGCCTCGCGATCCAGGCCGCGGCCGTCGTCGCTGACGCGGATCACCACCTCGGTGGCTTCGCGCGCCACGCGGATGCGCACCGCGCCCTCTTCGGGCTTGCCCGCCTTGCGGCGTTCTTCCGGCGTTTCGATACCGTGCGCGACGGCATTTCGCAGCATGTGCTCGAACGGCGCCTTGATGCGGTCGAGCAGGTTGCGATCCATTTCGCCGTGCGCGCCTTCCACATACAGCTGCGCGCTCTTGCCTTCTTCCATCGCGGCCTGGCGCAGCGTGCGGCGCAGGTTCGGCACCATCGTGTCGAACGGCAGCATGCGCGTGCGCAGCAAGCCTTCCTGCAGTTCCGAACTCACGCGCGACTGCTGGATCAGCAGCGTTTCGGCCTGACGGGTGAGGTCGTCGAGCATGCCCTGGATCGAGACCAAGTCCGAGACCGATTCGGCCAGCGCACGCGAGTACTGCTGCAACTGGGAGAAACGGTCCAGTTCCAGCGGATCGAACACAGCCAAACCGGCATCGCGGTGCTCGCGCTGGAAGCGCGCGATGATCTGCGCTTCGGTTTCGATTTCCAGCATGCGCAGCTGGCTGCGCAGACGCGAGACGGTCTGTTCCAGTTCAACCAGGTTGAAGCGATAGGCCGACACCTGCTGTTCCAGGCGCGAGCGGTAGATCGCCACTTCGCCGGCGTGGTTCACCAGGCTGTCGAGCAGTTCGGCGCGGACGCGGATCTGCTCCTGCGCGCTGCGGCCCTCTTCGGCCTGCGGCTCGTTGTCGACGGGCAACAGCGAAGGCAGATCCTGCACGCTGGTCGAGGCCAGCGGCGCCGGTGCGGGCGCTTCCACTGCCGCGACAGGCGCAGGTGCGGGCGCTTCGGCGACAGGCGCCGAGGTTTCTTCCACCGGATCGCCTTGCAGGCGCGCGATCATCGCGTGCGGATAGGCGATGGCCTTGCCCTGCGATACGCGCTGCACCAGGCCGTGCATTTCGTCGAACGCCGCTTCGAGCGTGCCGATCAGCGGGACGGTCGCCTGCGGATCGATGCCGTGCGAGCGCTCCAGCAGGCTTTCGATCGAGTGGCTCAGATCGCCCACCGGCGTGACGCCGGCAATGCGCGCGCCACCCTTGAGGGTATGCAGCGCACGCAACAGGCCGGCCATGTACGAAACCTCGGTCGGCTCGGCATGCCATTTGGCCAGCGTGCCATCGGCGTCGTCGAGGATCTCGCGCGCTTCTTCGCTGAAGATTTCCAGCAAGTCCGGATCGATGTGGCCGAAGCTCATCAGCTCGCCAGCGACCACGCGTTCGGCCGGCTGGCGTTCGACCGGTTCGTGACGCGGCGTTTCGGCCACGGCCGGCGCTTCGTGCTGCGGCGCCTGTGCGACCGGCTCTTCCGCCGGCGGCTCGGCAACCTGCTGTTCGATGGCTTCGGGTTCGACGACCTCAGGCTCAACCACTTCCGGTTGGGCTGCTTCGGGCTCAACCGCTTCCGCCTGCACCGCCTCGGGTTCGATCGCCTCGGGTTCGGCTGCCTCGGACTCGACCGCTTCGGGTTCGCTCACCGGCGTTGCGTCGAGCGCCGGTTCGTTGAAGAAGCTGTGCACGGGTTCTTCGTGCGACGGCTCTCCCACCAGCTCGTGGCTCGCTTCGCTGCCAAGGTCGAGATGATGCTCGACGGCGGCCGGTTCTTCGGCCGTTTCCAAAGTGACGTGAGAATCCGTCTGAAGCGCTTCGAGGCTGGCGAGCAGTGCGGCGAAATCCGCATCTTCCGCGCCGGTTTCGACGGCAGGATGCTGCAGCGCCGGCTCCGCTTCGCCCGGCGCCTCAGTGGCAAGCGCATCGAGCAGTTCGGCGGTGTAATCCTCTTGCGCGGTGTCGCTGTGCGACTCGACGGCCGGTTCGGCCAGCGATTCCGCCGGCGTTTCTGTCGGTTCTTCGACCGGCGCGTGCACGGGTTCTTCCGGCTCGGTCGGTTCGGCCACACGCACCGGCTCGAACGCGACCGGTTCGACCGCGTGCGGTTCGAATACCACGTGCGCAATCTGCGGCTCGGGCTGGTGGTCGCGCAATTCGGTCAGGCGTGCGATCAGCGTGGTGGCGTCCGGCAATTGCGGATGCGGCGCATCGAACTGGGCCATCACCTCGTCGACCACGTCGGCGCTCTGGCGCAGCAGGCTCACGCCTTCGCTCGACAGCGGCTGCCCGGCCGCGCGCAGGCGCTTGAGCAGGCTTTCCAGCGGCGACAGCAACTGGATCAGCAGCGGGATGTCGACCATTGCGATCGCGCCATGCAGCGTATGCACGGCGCGCAGCAGGCCATCGTCGACCGGCAGGTCGCCCTTGGCGAAGGTCACGGCGTTGCGGATGGTCTGCAGGTACTGCGCCACTTCGCTGCGCAGGATTTCCAGCAGCACCGGATCGACCGGCGGCAGCACCGGCGCGGCCAGCGTTTCGGTGGCGTGCGGCGTGGCCGGCTCTTCGATCGGCTGCGTGGCAGCGACGGAATGGTCGGTATGCGTGGCGGTCGGAATCGCATCCGCCGACACCCGCGGCACGCGGCGACGCACGGTGCGGCGCACGGTCTGCGGACCGCTGGCGGCGATGAACTGTTCCATGCCGACGTGCTCGCCGCTGGCGAGGTGGTCGGCGGCCTGCATGATCGCGGTGAGCGGCACCGTGGGCATGGTGCCGTCTTTGAGCATGGAGTACAGCTGCGGCAAGGCGTCGATGGCGTGGCCGACCAGCGCCTGCACGCCGCTGTGCGGCTGGATGGAACCGTCGAGCACGCGGTTGAGCATGTTCTCCACACGCCAGGCGAATTCGCCCAGCGCGGTGGCGCCGACCAGGCGGCCGGACCCCTTCAGGGTGTGGAACGAACGGCGGATCGAGGTCAGTTCCGACAGCTGCGACGGATCGGTCATCCAGGTCTGCTGCGCGTGGCGCAGGTTGCTGATCTCTTCCTGCATTTCTTCCAGGAAAATGTCGCGGATGTCGTCGTCGATGCCTTCGGTGCTGGCCTGGAAGCCGGCTGTTGCGGCCAGCGGATCGATACCGGAAACCTGTTCTTCGATTTCCTCTTCGATCTCGATCCAGTCGTCGCCTTCCTCGGCCGCGTGCATATACGCGTGCGGTTCGGTCTCGGCCAGGTGCAGGCCGGTGACGTCGTGCGCCTCCGGCGTGGGCGTTTCACTGCTGCCTACGAACAGTGCGGACGCGTCTTCGCCGTGCGCAACCGTGACCGACTCACTGAGCGCGGGCGCGGCGGCTGGTGCGGACGCTTCGAGCGCTTGCGGTGCAGGTGCGGGTGCGCTTTCCGGCGCCACCTTGGCTTGCGGCGGCGGCCAGTAGCCCAGTCCGCCCAGACTGTGTTCGGCCACGTCCAGCACGTGCTCGAGACCGCCGCGATGTTCGCGCGCAGCTTCCAGGTAATACTCCAGCGCGGCCAGCGCGTCGGCCAGCTGATCCATCTGCGCGCTGCTGGGAATGCGCTTGTCGATGCATAGCTCGTTGCCGATGAAGCGGCCCACGCCTTCGGCGATTTCCGCCGAGCGCGGCGAGGACAGCATGCGCATGGCGCCGGCCACTTCATCCATCATCGCCGGCAGGCCGTCGAGCTGTTCGTGCTGCCAGCCCGATTCGACGAACGCGACGATGCCGTTCTTCACCTTGCCGGTGTTGCCGACCGCTTCGTTCATGAGCGTGGCCAAGATGTGCCGCGCTTCGCTGCGCGGCAGCATCGTGACCTTGTGTTCTTCTTCCGGCGGATTTTCCGCACCTAGGCTTTCGATGTGGTCGTCCAGCGACGCTTCCACGTAGAGCAACGCACCGGCCACGTCGAGCAAAGATTCCTCGTCGGGGCTGCGCATGCGGTTGGCGACTTCTTCGAGCACGCGGCGCTGTTCGTTGACCACGCGACGCGGCACATTCAGCGCCAGCATGCCCAGCGTGTCGCCGACGCGCTCGAGCACTTCGGCCTGCGCGCCGAGCTGCGCGGGATCGGCATCGCTCTGGCGCAGGAACAGGTCCAGCGCTTCCTTCACGCGCAGCAGGTCGTCCTTCAGCGCGCGCGACACGGAATCGAGCAAGGCGCGGTTGTGACCGGCCATCGAGCCGCGAGCATGTTCCAGCTCGGTGGCGTCGGGCATCAGGTTGTCGAGGTTGTAGGTCTGCGCCAGCAACGCCATCTGCGCGCTGCGCTGCTTGGACTGCGCCACGATGTAGAGCAGCTTGCGCGCCAGGTCGTCGGCGTCGCCGCCCTGCATGGCGTCTTCGCCCTGTTCGATCAGCTGGCGGATGCTGCGGTCGACCTTGCCGATCAGCTGGCGCACGTCGGCGGCATAGCTCTTGAGCATCCCGTGGTCGAGGCCTTCCAGCACGCAGGAGGTAATCCACCACAGGCGGCGTCCCGGCACGGTGCTGCAGCGCGCGGCGATCGCGGTGAGCGTGTTGCGCATGCCGGCCAGCTGCTGCGAGCCGCCCTGGCCGCGGAACCAGGCCAGCAATTGCTGTTGGAAGCGCAGGCGCAGTTCGTTGATTTCAGTCTTGCGGCGTTGCAGATCCACGCCGCTGGCGGCGGCGGCCGGCGCCTGCGGCGGCAGCGGCATGTCCAGATTGGGCGCGAACAGTGCCGCTTCGCTCAAAGCTTCCTGCTCGCGGCTGGCGCGCAGTTCATTGAGCAGAGGCAGCAGCACCACCGGCACGTCGCGATGGCCGCTGGACAAGCGCTCCAGGTAATCGGGCAGTTGCATCAGGCCGCGCATCAGCGCGGCGTAGGCGTCTTCGCGGTTGCGGATGTGGTCTTCGAGCAGCGAGATGGCGAGTGTTTCCATCTCCTCGGCGACCATCGCCGCGCCGTACAGCTCCACCATGCGCAAGGTGCCTTGCACCTGATGCAGGCTTTCGGCGCAGTTGCGCATGACCTGGCGCTCGCCAGGATTGTCCACGTAGGACTCCAGCGCCTGTCGTGCGAGCGCAAGCGATGCGTCAAGCTCGGGCTTGACCCACTGAAGCGTGGTGAAATCGATGTGGTCTTGAAGTCTCATGCGCCCCCCTCAGCGGCTGCGCTCATGCGCACTGACACAACCGTCGAGGTTGCCCTCTTGTGAATGCCTAAAAACACCCTGTCAGCCCGGCAGCTTGAAGTGCGCCACCGAACGGCGCAGATCGCTGGCCAGCTGCGCCAGGTAACCAATCGATTCGGCCGTCTGGCTCGCGCCCTGCGAAGTCTGCGAGGTGATTTCCTGAATCGCGTTCATGGACTGGGAAATATCCGTCGCGGCGATCGACTGCTGACGCGCCGCGGCAGAGATGTTTTGAATCAGCGCGGACAAGTCGTGCGATACGCGCTCGATGTCACCCAGTGCGCTGCCGGCGTCTTCGGCCTTGCGGGCACCGGCCACCACTTCGGCGGTGGTCTGTTCCATCGAGTTCACCGCTTCGTTGGTGTCGGACTGAATCGTCTGCACCAGCGTTTCGATTCGCTTCGTCGCGCTCGCGGAGCGTTCTGCGAGGCGCTGCACTTCGTCCGCCACCACCGCGAAACCGCGGCCTGCTTCACCCGCCGACGCCGCCTGGATGGCTGCGTTCAAGGCGAGGATGTTGGTCTGCTCGGCAATGTCGTTGATCAGTTCCACGATCGAGCCGATTTCCTGCGAGGACTCACCCAGTCGCTTGATGCGCTTGGAGGTTTCCTGGATCTGGTCGCGGATCGAATCCATGCCCGAGATCGTTTCGCGCACCACTTCCGCACCGCGCGAGGCAATTTGCACCGAGCGTTCGGCCACGTCGGCCGATTCGGCGGAGTTCTTGGACACATCGTCCATCGAGCTCGCAATCTGGTTGATCGCGGTGGTCGCCGTGCTGATGCGGTGCGCCTGCGCTTTGGCCGCATCGGCCAGGTGGCGTGCGGTGGTCTGCGTTTCCTGGGCGGAGGACGACACCTGTTCGGAGGTTTCGTTGATCGTCGTCACCAGGGTGCGCAACTCGTCGATGGCGTAGTTCACCGAGTCGGCGATCGCGCCGGTGATGTCCTCGGACACGGTGGTCTTTACGGTCAGGTCACCTTCGGCGAGCGAACCCATTTCGTCCAGCAGGCGCATGATGGCCTCCTGGTTACGCTGGTTGAGTTCGGTACTCTCGCGGAAGCGGCGGCGCTGGTCGGTCACCAGCTGGAACACCAGCAACACGGCGAAGGCCACCGCGCCGAGCGCACCGACCACACCCCAGCCGACGTTCGGGAACAGGCGGCGCACCGGTAGCTGGCCGATCTGTTCGGAAAGATCGTTTGCGCGCAGCAGCACGTTCTGCGAATCGAGCGAAGCCTGGTTGCCGGCGCTCTTCACCACCGCCAGGTTGCTGGCGGCGGCCACCAGCTTGTTGACCGGGTCGCTCAGCTTGTCCCAGTCGGTCTGCATCTGCGAAAGAATCTTGCGGCCGTTGGCGTCGCCCAGCTGCTGCACGCCCATGCTCTGGTTGCCTTGCAACAGGCCCTTGAGCACTTCGCCGTAGCTCTGCGCGTCGCGCGCCAGGCCGTCGGCGGACGCCTGCGCGGATTCGCCGCCCTGCAGCACTTCCTGCACGCGGCGGATGATACGGTCAGCCAGCAGCATCTGGCGCGAGGCGCCAAGCATTTCGTCGGCGCTGCTGCCCTTGCGCTGCTGCAGAATTTGAACCACCTGCTCCATCTGCGAGTTGAGCGACGGCAACTGCTTGGAGAGGTCGTCGGCGCGTTGCGTCGAATCGAGCACCACGGTTTTGTTGGAAAGGATCTTGCCGATATCGCCGTCGAGCTGTTTCCACGCATCGGCCAGCTTGCTGACGGAACGGCCGGTAGGCGTGGCGTTCTTGTCCGCATACGGCTTCATGCCGGTCTTGGTGTCGCCGTTGACCAGGCGCTGCACGGCCGAGTCGATGGCGTCGCGCGCGTTCTCCAGCTCCGCGAACGAGTCGGCGTTACCGCTGGAGGATTCCAGCGCGTATTTGGCCGTCTGCTGCGACAACACCTGGATCTGCGTGGTCAACGCAATCGCCTGGCGGTCTTCGCCGTTCTTGAGGTTGAGTAATACGAAGTCGATGGCCGCGAAGCCGATCGAAACCACCAGCAGGATGATGAGGATGGTGTATCCCCGTTCCTTGCCGACGCCCCCTGTAGTGCTCATATCTTCACCTCATCCGTCTACTGCACCGGCACGCCGCGCGTGCCGGTTCAAGAAATTCGCCTAGCCATCGCCCTGCCCGGGGCGTCATTCGCACCGGTACACCGAAGATCATCAGGCAGCCGCCTGGCGAAAATCGGGCGCACGAACCAGCTTACCCATGCTGAACAGCGCCAGGCGCTGTCCGTCCACTTCCACGCGGTCGTCGACAAAGCGCGTCAGGCGCGGATCGTCTTCGCGCTCGGCGTCGCGGCGTTGTTCCGCATCCACCGTGCGCTGACCGAACACTTCGTCCACCAGCAGCGCCACGCTGCCGGCGCCCTGGCGCACCACCAACAGGCGTGCGCGCTCGGAGTGCTGGGTGCGCTCGCTGAACAGGAAGCGCGCCATGTCCACCACCGGCATCAGGTTGCCGCGCACATTCGCCACGCCCAGCAGCCACGGCTTGGTGCCTGGCACGGGCGTGAGCGTGGGTACGGCAAGCAATTCGTTGATCTCTTCGATCGCGCTCACGAACAGGTAACCGCCGGCGCGATAGCCGATGCCACGCCACAGGCCGGGCGCTTCGAAGCGCTCCTGCGTGCCGGATGCGTGCGCCAGCGAAAGCCGTTCGTAGCGGGCCAGGATTTCGAAGGGCGACTGGGCGGCGGTGACCGTCATGCTCACGCTGCCTTGGGCAACAGTTCGTTGATGCAGGCGAGCAGGTCCTTCTCGTTCACCGGCTTGGTGATGAAGGCCTTGGCGCCCTGGCGTATGCCCCACACGCGATCGGTTTCCATCGACTTGGTGGTGATGATCACGATCGGCACGTCGGCGGTGGCCGGGTCGCGCGTAAGCGTGCGCGTGGCCTGGAAACCGTTCATGCCCGGCATGATCACGTCCATGATGACCAGATCCGGACGCGTCTGGCGCACGCGCTCGATGCCGTCCTCCGCATTGTTGCAGGAGTCGACACGATGCCCATGACGCTCGAGCATGGTTGAAAACACGCGCACATCAGTGGGCGAATCATCGATGATGAGGATGTTGGCCACGGCTCCCCCTTCAGAGCTTTTCTTCACAACTTTCAGACCGTGCTGGCGACATGGCGGTGGATGGCACCAAGCAGTTCATCGCGGGTGAACGGTTTGGTGAGGTACTGCTCCGCACCGACGATGCGGCCACGCGCCTTGTCGAACAAGCCGTCCTTCGAGCTCAGCATGATCACTGGCGTCGCACGGAACTGCGGGTTGTTCTTGATGAGCGCGCACGTCTGGTAGCCATCCAGACGCGGCATCATGATGTCGACGAAAATGATGGCCGGTTTCTGGTCGGAAATTTTGGCCAACGCTTCGAAGCCGTCGACGGCGGTAAGCACCTCGCACCCTTCTTTCTTGAGCAAGGTTTCCGCCGTGCGGCGGATGGTCTTGGAGTCGTCAATCACCATGACCTTCAGACCAGCCAGGCCGTTCGTAGCTACATTCAAGTTCACTTAACCCCCCTGCTGCCTGCCCCAGGCTCAGGTACGACATCCTGCAAGCAGCAAACGGGCCACTCACCGGACGCCAATGAAAAATTCCTGCTGAAGCTCTCTTGGTGCCCGATCTGCGCCGGGCATTCCCGTCGTTGCTGTTTACTGCCTGGCCGGTCTTCCGTCAAGGAAAAAATCGTTGTGGTGGGGGCGCTTATCATCAAAAGCGCGAACACAAATGTGAAAGAAGACCCAGAGTGTCACCTTCGGACTGAAGAGTGTCCCTGAGCGGCACTTGGGTCGGCATGCATCCGCACATCCCTTGTGGCATCGGACCACCTCGGCGAACATGCACGCCCCACCCGCCACCGGAACTGCCATGCCCCGTTCGGTCGCCGTGCTGATGGACCCCATCGGCAGCATCAAGATTGCCAAGGACACCACCTTCGCCCTGCTGCTGGAAGCCAGCCGGCGCGGCCGTCCGCTGTTCTACCTGGAACAGGGCGACCTGGCCCTGCGCGACGGCACGCCCTGGGCCAGGCTGCGCCCGCTCAGCGTGAAGGACGATCCCGCCGGCTGGTACAGCCTGGGCGAGGCGCGCTGGACCGACCTGCGCGAGATGGACACCGTGCTGCTGCGCAAGGATCCGCCAGTCGATGCCCAGTTCGTCTACGACACCCTGGTGATGGACGTGGCCCAGCGCGAGGGCGTGCAAGTGGTGAACGATCCGCGCGCGCTGCGCGACTGCAACGAAAAAGTGTTCGCCCTGCACTTCCCGCAATGCATGGCGCCGACCCTGGTGGCGCGCGACCCGGCCGAGCTGCGCCGCTTTGTGGCCGAACACGGCGATGCCGTGCTCAAGCCGCTCGATGGCATGGGCGGACGCGGCATCTTCCGCGTGCAGTCGGGCGACAAGAACTTGAACTCGATGCTGGAGACCCTGCTCGGCGGCGACTCGCACGGCCAGGGCCGCCAGCTCGCGGTGGCGCAGAAGTTCATCCCGCAGATCAGCGCGGGCGACAAGCGCATCCTGATGATCGACGGCGAACCGGTGCCTTACGCGCTGGCGCGCATTCCACAAGGCGATGAGTTCCGCGGCAACCTCGCCGCCGGCGGGCGTGGCGAAGGCGTACCGCTGTCCGAGCGCGATCGCTGGATCGCCGCCGAAGTCGGCCCCGAGTTGCGCCGGCGCGGCTTGCGCTTCGTGGGGCTGGATGTGATCGGCGACTACCTGACCGAGATCAACGTCACATCGCCGACCTGCGCGCGCGAACTGGACAAGCAGTTCGGGCTTAATATCGCGGGGATGTTGTTCGACGCCCTTGAGAACAGGCCTGTCATCGCGTGAATGCTGTAGCCCGCCGCCCCGGCGACAACAAGATCGGAGCCACCTTCGTTTTTTCGCTGCTGGTCCACGGCCTGCTGCTGTTCGGCATCGGCATCGGCTTCGTGGCGACGCGCCCGGCCCTGCCCACGCTGGACGTGACGCTGGTGAACGTGGCCAACAGCGAAGCGCCCGACAAGGCCGATTTCCTCGCCCAGGCCAACAACAAAGGCGGCGGCGAGAGCGACAAGTCCCAACGCCCTTCGCAGCCGTTCTCCGGCCTGCTGCCGATGCCGAGCCAGGGCACTGCGCCGCAGTCGGTGCAGGCCGCCACGCCCTCGCCGCAGCAGGCCACCGACCAGCGCATGCTCACCACCACGGGCCAAGCGAATTTCAGCGTCAACAGCGACAATGCCAAGATCGCCAGGGATACGCCGGACACCGCCGCGGCCGACGAAGCCCGCGTCGAGCAGCAGGCCGCGCAACTGGCCGCCGAAGTGCGCCAGCGCTCACAGGCCTATGCCAAGCGCCCGCACAAGAAATTCATCTCCGCCAGTACCAAGGAATACGCCTACGCCGCCTACATGCGCGGCTGGGTGGATCGCGTCGAGCGCGTGGGCAATCTCAACTATCCGCAGCAGGCCCGCGACCAGCATCTGCACGGCGATGTGATCCTTACCGTGGGCCTGAACCGGGACGGCAGCATCCACGACATCGACGTCACCAAAAGCTCTGGCTACGACGTGATCGACAAGGCCGCCATCGCCATCGTGAAACTGAGCGCGCCGTTTCCGCCGCTGCCGCCGGACAGCAAGGAGAAGGTGGACATCCTCTACATCACGCGCACGTGGGAGTTCCAGCCCGGCGATGTGCTCAAGACGCATTGAGCCATCGGGAATCGGGAATCGGGAATCGCGTATCCGCTCGCTTGCGAATAACCATTCTTGGCGATTTACGATTGACGATTCCCTCATGTCCAACCTGTCCCACTTCAAAAACCTCCACCGCCTCACGCAATAACGCTGCTGTAACACCTCCGAGCGCGATACTGAACGCACGACGAGGTTGGAGTGCGTTTCCAAAACAACCACAGACGCGACCTTACCCAGCGCTTACAATGGCCACCATGCAGACCAAGTCTCCCCCGACCCTTGCCGGCCAGTTCCTGATCGCGATGCCCAGCCTGACCGAGCCGCCGTTTTCGCGCGGCGTGGCCTTCGTCTGCCAGCACGACGAAGACGGCGCGGTGGGCCTCTTGGTGAACCAGCTTTCCGAATACTGCTTCGGCGACGTGCTGTCGCAGATGAAGCTCGATTGCAAGGACCAGGATCTCGCCGACGCGCCCGTATTGATCGGCGGCCCAGTGCAGCAGGAACGCGGCTTCGTGCTGCATCGCGAGCATGGCCACTGGGAATCGAGCTATCGCATCAACGCCGACTGGTCGGTGACCACCTCGCGCGACATCCTGGTCGCCATGGCTTCCGGCGAAGGTCCGCGCTTGGCGCTGATGACGCTGGGCTATTCGGGCTGGGGCGCCGGCCAGCTGGAGCAGGAGCTGAAGGACAACACCTGGCTCACCGCCGACGCCAGCGAACGGGTGATCTTTCACACGCCGCTGGAAGAACGCTGGAGCGCCGCCGCCGGCCTGGTCGGCATCGATCCGTTGCAACTCCCTGGCTACGCGGGCCACGCATGAGTTGCGTGTTCGGCTTCGACGTCGGCAGCAAGCTTATCGGCGTCGCGGTCGGCAATCGCATCACGGCCAGCGCCCGCGCCATCGCTACCATTCCCGTACGCGAAGACACGCCCGACTGGGCGCTGCTCGATGCCCTGCGCAGCCAATGGTTGCCCGAAAGCTTCGTGGTGGGCTTGCCGCTTACGCTCGATGGTGAAGAACAAGCGGCCAGCAAGCGCGCGCGCCGCTTCGCCGAGCGCCTGCGCGAACGCTACCTGATACCGGTGAGCCTGGTGGACGAACGTCACAGCTCGCAGGAGGCCGCCGAGCGCTTCGCCCAGGCGCGTTCGGCCGGCTTGAAGCGCCGCCGCGACGCCGCGCAGCTCGACGCGGAAGCCGCCGCCGTGATACTCGAACGCTGGTTACACGAAGCCGCATAGGAGCCTGTTTACGGTCTCAGCGTGGCCCGCGCCGAAACTGTTTGCCTATCGGGCAAGGAGGAACGAAAGCGTGTATGTCGATACACAACTGAGTGAGGACGCCGCCCGGCGGGCAAACAGCTCCGGCCCTTCGGGTTGCCACGGTGCGTCCACGAGCGGTGCGCGCGCGGCTTGGCTTGCCAGCCAGGCAAGCGCTGCGCCACGCACTACCACCTGGCGGACGCACCGTGACAACGCGGGCTACGCCGAGACCATAAACAGGCTCTAACAGTAAAAGACCCTCGCCATGACACGCCTGCGCCATCTCACCACCCTGGAAAACCTGCCGCGCGATTGCATCGAGCGGCTGCTGGATCGAGCCATCACCATGCGCGACGCCTGCGCGCACGGCACGCGCAAATTGGATCTGCTCAACGGGCGCACCATTCTCAATTTGTTCTTCGAACCGTCCACACGCACGCGCACCTCGTTCGAACTGGCCGCGCGGCGCCTGGGTGCGGACGTGATCAATTTCGACATCGGCTTTTCCTCCACCGCCAAGGGCGAGGAACTGTTCGATACCTTGCATACACTGGAAGCGATGCATCTGGACGCCATCATCGTGCGCCACAAAGTGTCGGGCACGCCGGACGAACTGGTGCGCCATGCCATGAGCGGCGTATCGGTCATCAACGCCGGCGACGGTAATCGCGCGCATCCCACGCAAGGACTGCTGGATGCGCTGACCATTCGCGAACACCGCCCGGATTTCAGCCAGCTCACCGTGGTGATCTGTGGCGACGTCAAGCATTCGCGCGTGGCCCGTTCGGACGTGCACGCCTTCACGCGCCTGGGCGCGCGCGAAGTACGCCTGTGCGGGCCGGCCTCGCTGATGCCGACGCAGGAAGAATTTCCCGCCTGCAAGTTCTACGACAACTTCGACCAAGCGATCGAAGGCGCCGACGTGGCGATCACGCTACGTCTGCAGAAAGAGCGCATGGCCAGCATCGAGCTGCCGGACGAAGCGGCGTACTTCCGCGAATACGGCCTGGACAGCCGTCGCCTGGCCAAGGCCGCGCGCGGCTGCCTGGTGATGCACCCGGGCCCGATCAACCGCGGCATAGAGATTGCGCCGGAAGTGGCCGACGGCCCGCAGTCGCGCATCCTCGAGCAGGTGGGCAACGGCGTGTTCGTACGCATGGCCGTGCTGGGCGAAATGCTCGCCCGATAGGTTGGGGCGCAAACCCCAACGTCGTGATGCGCGGATGACAGTGTTGGGGTTTGCACCCCAACCTACGGGGAATGACGCGCGGCACCCACAGCGGCGATACGTTAAAGCAGGCATAATGCTGCGGTTGAACATGACCCCTGGGGATGAATATGCGTAGACCCAAGCGCGTGCTGGCGCTGGCGTTCTCCGGCCTGCTGCTGGCCGCCTGCTCGCACAAAGACAAGGATGCCCCCCTGGCCTTCGCGCCGGCGGATACCCCTTACGTGATCGGCAACCTGGACGTGCTGGACGACAGCACGCGCAAGGCCATCCTGGCCCAGGTCGATGCGGAAATGCCCGCGCAGGTCGCGCAGATGAAAGCGCAGGCCGACCAGCTGGCCGAAAAAGATCCGGACATGGCCAAATACCTGCGCACGGTGGCCGGCGAATTCCAAGGCAAGACCGCCGAGCAGCTGATCCAGGAAACCGGCCTCAATTCCAAGGGCTACATGGCGCTGTACGGCCTGGGCCTGTCGCCGGTATTGCGCATGGAACTGGCCGATGTGAATGCCTTCCAGCAATTCGTGGCCAAGCTGCAGAACGATTACGGCAAGAAGTTCGAGGTGGCCACGCTCGGCGCGCAGAGCTACCAGCGCTACGTGGCACCGGCCTCGCACCTGCAATTCATCATCGCGGTGGTCGGCAAGCATGCCGTGCTTGCGCTGCTGCCGCAGGATGCCTCGCAGCCGCTGCTGCGCCAGGCGCTGGGCCTGGATCGTCCGGCCAAGAGCGTGCAGGACACCGATCGCCTCGCCGACCTGGCCAAGTCCAAGGGTTACGCCAAGTGGGCGGTGGGCGAGATCGACCTCACGCGCCTGCTCCCCCTGTTCGTCGGTGGCAAGGATCCGCTGGCGCAGTCGCTGCAGAAAATGCGCGCCGAAAACGAATCGGCCAAGACCGGTGAGCCGGTGACCAACCTGGTGCAGGTTGCGCCCAGTTGCCAGGGCGAAGCCGAACGCATGGCCGCGCGCGTACCGAAGCTGAGCATGGGCTACACCACCCTGGATGAAAAGCATCGCGACATGCGTTTCGACGTCACGCTGGCCAGCGACATCGTCAGTGCGTTCAGCGGTCTGAAGGTGGAGCTGCCAGGCCTGGGCACCGATCCCACCGCGCCGTTCGAAATGAGCCTGGCGCTGCCGATGCAGCAGATCCGCACGTTCTGGAGCGCGCAGGCGCAGGCGGTGGCGGACAAGCCCTTCACCTGCCCGATGCTGGACAACCTCAACGAGACCTTCAGCAGCCTTGGCGACGCCATGCAGAAAGCCGCGGTGCCGCCGATCGGCGACCTGCTCGGCCTGCACATCGCGGTCGACGGCTACACGCCCAACCCGGGCGGCGGCATGCCGAAGGTTTCCGGCAGCCTGGTGATCGGCACCAACAACCCCGCCGGCCTGCTGGCCATGGCGCAAGTCACCAGCCCCATGCTCAATGGCGTCAAGCCCGCGTCCGACGGCAAGCCCGTCGCACTGCCGGCCCAGCTCACCAATGCGCTGGGTGAGTCGGGCTGGGCGGCGATGGGCGGCAAGTCCATCGGTCTTGCCGTGGGCGCCAGTGAAGACAGCAAGCTGGCCGACGTCATCAAGCAGCCGGGCGGCGATGCCGGCGAACTGATGCGCGTGCACCTGGACGGCGACATGTACGCCAACTGGATCAGCCTGCTGGAACAGCGTGCGGAAAATGCCGCCGCCATGGCCGCCACCTTGAATCCGAGCGACGGCAACCCGCAGGACGATGAGAAGGCCGCTGACAAAGCCGCTGTCGACGAGAAGGCCGCGCTCGCCAGCACCAAGGCGCAGTTCGAAGCCATGAAGTCCGAAGCCGCGCGCATCAAGGCGATCGGCATGCGGGTGCAGATGCAGGACCAGGGGCTGGTGATCACGACGCATACCGAAATGAAGTGACGGGCGTCGTTGCATCAGCCAAGAAAAAAAGGAGCCGCGAGGCTCCTTTTTTTTGTGGATCGTAGGTTGGGTTAGCGCAGCGTAACCCAACACAGGCAGGGCGGGATCGTTGGGTTACGCTGCGCTAACCCAACCTACGCCGTTGTGCCGCGAGTGGGGATCAGCGCCGCAGGAACCCGCCACCCAGGCCATTCTGGTTGGAGCGATCTTCCTCCAGCTCCACGCCTTCCAAGCCTTGCGAAAGCGTATGCGCATCGCCGCCCTGCGACAGCTTGATGCGCAGGCGCACTTCGTTGGCGCTGTCGGCGTGGCGCAGGGCGTCCTCGTAGCTGATCTCGCCGGCCTGGTACAGCTCGACCAGGCTCTGGTCGAAGGTCTTCATGCCGAGGTTGGTGGATTCCTTCATCACTTCTTTCAGCTTGTGGATTTCGCCCTGGCGGATGTAGTCCTGCACCAGCGGCGTACCCAGCATCACTTCCATCGCCACGCGGCGCGCCTTGCCGTCCGGCGTGGGAATCAGCTGCTGCGCCACGATGCCCTTGAGGTTCAAGGACAGGTCCATGAACAACTGCTGGCGGCGATCTTCCGGGAAGAAGTGCAGGATGCGGTCGATCGCCTGGTTGGCGTTGTTGGCGTGCAAGGTACACAGGCACAAGTGGCCGGTTTCGGCGAAGTTGATCGCGAACTCCATCGTCTCGCGCGTACGCACTTCGCCGATCAGGATCACGTCGGGCGCCTGGCGCAGCGTGTTCTTCAGCGCGTTTTCCCAGCTGTCGGTGTCGATGCCCAGTTCGCGCTGCGTGATGATGCAGCCTTCGTGCTTGTGCACGTATTCGATCGGATCTTCGATAGTGATGATGTGGCCGGTCGAATTCTGGTTGCGATAGCCCACCATCGCCGCCAGCGAGGTGGATTTACCGGTACCGGTCGCACCCACGAAGATGATGATGCCGCGCTTGGTCATCGCCAACTGCTTGATGACCGGCGGCAGGCTCAGTTCTTCGATGGTGGGGATCTTCGATTCGATCCGGCGCAGCACCATGCCTACGCAGTTGCGCTGGTAGAAGCACGACACACGGAAACGGCCCACGCCCTGCGCCGAGATGGCGAACTGGCATTCATGCGTTTTCTCGAACTCCTCGCGCTGCGCCGGCGTCATGATATTGATCACCATGTCGCGCGACTGCTGCGCCGACAACGGGCTTTGCGTGATCGGCACCACGCGGCCCTGCACCTTCATCGACGGCGGCACGCCGGCGGTGATGAACAGGTCCGAGGCCTTCTTGTGGACCATCAACTTGAGAAACGAGGTGAAATCGAATTCGCTCATGGCGGGTTCTCGCTTGGACGGGAATCGCTCGAGACCGGGAATCGTAAATCGACAATCGGGAATCGTAAGAGCAGGTCACGGCAGACCGCCTTTATCGATTGACGATTTACGATCCCCGATTTACGAACTCAAACGATTCCCGGTAAATCACTTGAACACTTCCTTGTTCTTCGCATACCCGATCGCCTGCTGCTTCGCGATCAAGCCGCGCTTCACCAGGTCGAGCAGGTTCTGATCCAGGGTTTGCATGCCGTATTGCTGGCCGGTCTGGATGGAGGAGTACATCTGCGCCACCTTGTCCTCGCGGATCAGGTTGCGGATGGCGGGGATGCCCACCATGATCTCGTGCGCGGCGATACGGCCGCCGCCCACTTTCTTCAGCAGCGTCTGCGAAATCACCGCGCGCAGCGATTCGGACAGCATCGAGCGCACCATCGGCTTTTCGCCGGCGGGGAACACGTCGATGATGCGGTCGATGGTCTTGGCTGCGGAGCTCGTGTGCAGCGTGCCGAATACCAAGTGGCCGGTTTCCGCGGCGGTCAGCGCCAGGCGGATGGTTTCCAGGTCGCGCAGCTCGCCCACCAGGATGTAGTCCGGATCTTCGCGCAACGCCGAGCGCAGCGCTTCGTTGAAGCCATGCGTATCGCGGTGCACTTCGCGCTGGTTCACCAGGCACTTCTGCGAGGTGTGCACGAATTCGATCGGGTCCTCGACAGTGAGGATGTGACCGTATTCGTTCTTGTTGATGTGGTCGACCATCGCCGCCAGCGTGGTCGACTTGCCCGAACCGGTCGGTCCGGTGACCAGGATCAGGCCCTGCGGCTGCTCGATCAGCTCGCGGAAGATCTTGGGGCAACCCAAGTCGTCCAGCGTGAGCACTTCGGACGGAATGGTACGGAACACCGAGCCTGCGCCGCGGTTCTGGTTGAACGCGTTGACGCGGAAGCGCGCCAGGCCGGGAATTTCGAAGGAGAAGTCGACCTCGAAGAACTCTTCGTAGTCGCGGCGCTGCTTGTCCGACATGATGTCGTAGATCAGCGCGTGCACCTGCTTGTGGTCCAGCGCCGGGATGTTGATGCGGCGCACGTCGCCATCCACGCGGATCATCGGCGGCAGGCCCGCCGACAGGTGCAAGTCGGACGCCTTGTTCTTCACCGAGAAGGCAAGCAGTTCGGCGATGTCCATCAGATGTATTCCCCTAGAAACCGATCGTCTTGGTCAAAAGCAGGCCGCAAGCGGACGACGGCGGGTCACCCCGGACAGATGCGTCGGCGTGGCATGCCTGCCGCGCCGCTCCCCCGATCCTTTGCAGCGGCTCCGATACTACTCGCCGGCCGGGGCGGGCAGCCAGCCTTGCCGTGATCTAAATGAGGGGCTGAGCACAGAAAGGCCGGAAAAGGGACCAGGCAACAGGGAACGTGTAAGTCTGCACAGACCGGGAAGGACCGCTTTTCACGCTTTCCGGATAGGTCTTCGCAGATAAACGATCGCGCCAGCCCTGGCACCACGCGTTCGCTGTTCGCCGTTCCCCGCGCTCCAGTAAGGTATAAACCCTCAAGCGAAACCTTGGAACAGCCAACACATGACCCGGATCGCATTCATCGGCGGCGGCAACATGGCGCGGAGCCTGATCGGCGGCCTGCTCAAGACCGGCGTGCCGGCCGCCAACCTGCGCGTGGCCGAACCCCAGGCGCAGGCGCGCGAAAGCCTGGGGCGCGATTTCGGCGTCTCCACCTTCGACGACAATCGGCTGGCCGCGGCCGAGGCCGACGTGCTGGTGCTGGCGGTGAAACCGCAGGTGATGCCGGCCATCCACGCCGAGCTGCGCGAAACCTTGCAGCGCAACCGCCCGCTGCTGATCTCCATCGCCGCCGGCGTGCGCATCGACCAGCTGGAACGCTGGTTCGGCAACCTGCTGCCGATCGTGCGCTGCATGCCCAATACGCCGGCCCTGATCGGTGCCGGCGCTACCGGCCTGTGCGCCAACCTGCGCGTGACCCCGCAGCAGCGGGAACAGGCGCAGCACATCCTGGATGCGGTCGGCATCACCCGCTGGCTCGACGACGAAGCGCTGATGGACACCGTCACCGCCCTCTCCGGTTCCGGCCCGGCCTACTTCTTCGCCCTGGTCGAGGCACTGGAAGACGCCGCCGTGGCGCAGGGCATGCCGCGCGAGACCGCGCGCATCCTCGCCACCCAAACCTGCCTGGGTGCCGGCCGCATGCTGGTGGAAAGCAACGAAGCGCCGGCCACGCTGCGCCAGCGCGTCACCTCGCCCAACGGCACCACCCAGGCCGCGCTGGAAAGCTTCAGCGCAGACCAGCTGCCGCGTGTGGTGGCCAGGGCCGTGGCCGCCGCCACCAAACGCGGCGCAGAGCTCGCCGCCGCGCTGGATAAGGAATAAACCATGTCGTATCTGCTCAGCGCCCTCGCCATGCTGGTCCAGGTCGTGTTCGGCGCGATCGCCACGCTGTTCCTGGTGCGCCTGCTGGCCGAAGCCAATCGCGCGGATTTCCACAATCCGCTCAGCCAGTTCGTGTATCGCTACACCAATCCGATCCTGGCGCCGGTCCGCCGCGTACTGCCGAACTGGCGGCGCATCAACCTGGCCGCGCTGTTGATACTGCTGCTCACCTTCCTGGTCGAGCGCACGCTGATCTGCGTGCTGGACGGTTTCCTGCCGCCGTGGCTGAGCCTGCTGGTGATCGCGCTGGCCGATCTGCTGCGCTTCGTGCTGCTGTTCTATCTGGTGGTGGTCATCGGCTGGTCGCTGCTCAGCATGTTCGCGCCCGATCCGTATCACCCTTTGTACCGCCTTGCCGACACCATCGTGCAACCGCTGGTGCGTCCGTTGCGCGGCAAGCTCACCGTGGGCAGCGTGGATTTCTCGCCGACCGTGGTGATCATCGTGTTACTGCTGGCAATGCGGCTGATTGCCGATCCGCTGTTTGATTTCGGTGCGAGTTTGGCGCGGTAACGCAGATGCGTCGTGCGTAGGTTGGGTTACGCTGCGCTAACCCAACCTACGCACCCAGTCGGCAAGAATGCGGTGAATCGCATCCAGCCCATCGAACAACGCCGCCGGGCCGGGTTGCAGGATCAGCGGCGATTTGATTTCGTACAGATCGCCGTTTTGCACGGCGGGGATCGCATCCCAGCCGGGACGCTGCGCCACGCGCTCGGGACGGAAGCGCTTGCCGCACCAGGAACCGAGAATGATGTCGGGCGCGCGCCGCACCACTTCGCCGCCGTCGGCAAGAATGCGGTTTTTGGCGAGCGATTCGCGCGCCAGTTCCGGAAACGCATCCTCGCCGCCGGCGATGCCGATCAGCTCGGCTACCCAGCGGATGCCGGTGATGATCGGCTCGTCCCATTCTTCGAAATACACCTTCGGCCGTCTCTCCCATGACGCGGCGGTCGCACGTACTTCGGCTAGATGCGCTTCGGCGCGCTGCGCATAGCGTTCGGCCTTTTCGTGCGCGCCGACCATCGCGCCAAGCCGGCGGATATAGGCGAGGATGCCCTGCACGCTGCGGTGGTTGCTGATCCACACCTCGATGCCCGCCTTGATCAGCTCGCGCGCGATGTCCGCCTGGATATCGGAAAAGCCGATCACCAGATCCGGTTCGAGCGCGAGAATCTCGCCGAGCTTCGCGCTGGTGAACGCCGATACTTTCGGCTTTTCCTTGCGCGCACGCGCGGGACGGACGGTGAAACCGGAGATGCCGACGATGCGGTGCTCCTCACCCAGCGCGTAGAGCACTTCAGTGGGTTCCTCGGTGAGGCAGACGATGCGTTGGGGAAAGCAATCGGTGGTGGTCATGCGTTGGTTCGTCAATGCCCCAGCACCGTCACCGTCACCTTGCGCTGGTGCGGATCCACGCGATGCTCCCACAGGTAAATGCCCTGCCAGGTGCCGAGCTGCGGTTTGCCGCCGTGCACGGGCAGGGTCAGGCTTACGCCGGTAAGAATGGCGCGCACATGCGAGGGCATGTCGTCGGGGCCTTCGGCATCGTGCTGGAAAATGGCGTCACCATCGGGTACCGCGCGCGTGAACCAGCGTTCCAGATCGTCGCGCACGGTCGGATCGGCGTTCTCGCTGATCAGCAGCGAGCAACTGGTATGCGTGGTGAAGATGTTGACGATGCCGGTGTGCACGCCGCTGGCCGACACCAGCTCGGCCACCTTGTCGGTGATCTCACTGAAGCCACGGCCGCGCGTATGCACGGTGAAACCGTTCTGCGCGACATGTTCCGCGGGTGTGGCTCGGCTCATGGCGCGCTCCTGGTCATGGGTACAACAGGCGGCTGGTCCAGGTCTGGCCGTGGCGGTCCCAGCGCACGCGTTCGTGCATGCGGAAGTTGGCGCCATACCAGAACTCGATCATGTCCGGTTCCACCACGTAGCCGCCCCAATGCGGCGGACGCGGCACGTTGCGATCGGCGAACTGCTGTTCGAAATGGGCGACGCGCTGCTCGAAGGTATCGCGCGCCGCCAGGGTCTGCGACTGCAGCGACGCCCATGCACCGATCTGGCTGCCGCGCGGACGGGTGGCGAAGTAGGCATCCGATTCCTCCGCGGTCACCTTGCGCGTCGTGCCCTCCACCCGCACCTGCACGCCTTCGCGCAGGCGCTTCCAGTGAAAGCACAGGGCGACCTGCGGGTGGTCGTCGATCTGCACGCCCTTGTCGCTCTCGTAGTTGGTGAAGAAGCGGAAGCCTCGCTGATCGGCTCCTTTCAGCAGTACGATGCGCGAGCTGACACGGCCGGCCGCATCCACGCTGGACAGGTTCATGGCGTTGGGCTCGGGATCGCCACTGGCTACGGCCTGATCCAGCAAGGTGTTGAAAGTGTCAAGGATCTCAGGTTTGAGCATAGGGTTTTGAATCAGGGTCTTGAATCGTAGCCAGCGCACGTCATGATTACGCGATGAAGGATGATGCTAGCACGCAGAACGAGGCCCTCGCCGGTCACTTGCTGGATCACTACGCCGGCCGCATCGCGCGAACGCAGCGGCCATACGTACTTGGTCTGTCGGGCCTGCAGGGAAGCGGCAAGAGCACGCTCGCACGCGTGATCAAGACCCAGGCCGAGCACCGCGGCTGGCCGACGGAAATTCTTTCGCTGGACGATTTCTACTACTCGCGCAGCGAACGCGAGGCCCTCGCCCAGCAGGTGCACCCGCTGCTGCGCACGCGCGGCGTGCCCGGCACCCACGAGATCGAACTGCTGCTGTCTGTGCTGGCGGCCCTGCCCCGAGCCTCGGACAAGTTTCCGGTGACCTGGCCGCGCTTCGACAAGGGCCGCGACACGCGCACGCCGCCTTCACGCTGGCCGCGCGTGATCCGTTCGCCGCGCCTGGTGGTGATGGAAGGCTGGGCGCTGGGCCTGCGTCCGCAACTGGAAAGCGCGCTGGAAGAACCGGTCAACGAGCTGGAACGCAGTGAAGACCCGGATGGCCGCTGGCGCCACTGGGTGAACAAACAGTTGCGCGCCTATCAGCCGCTGTGGCGCAAGCTGGATGCCTTGATCGTACTGCAGGCGCCAAATTGGGAAGCCGTGCGCGACTGGCGCAGCGCCGCCGAACAGGAACTACTCGCCCGCGGCGCGCCGCTGGCCATGGATGCGCCCGCGATGCGGCGCTTCCTCGCCCATTTCGAGCGCCTCAGCCGGCATGCGCTGGCCACCCTGCCGGTACTGGCCGACACCTGCGTGGAATACGACACCGGGCATCACGTGATGGGCCTCAGCCACAGCTGAAAAACACCCATCGAGCACGAGGCGTGCGCCATTTCGGACGAATCATTTCGGAAATGTTCTATTCGTTCGACCCCGCCGTCCTCTCATAATCGACCTACAGCAACGCCAGCAGAGCGAACGTCGACCGATCCTTCGCCAGGCTTCCCTTGCCGTTGCAGGCCTTGATGGCCATTCCGCTACATGCATACCGGGCGCTGCGTCATCGCCGAGCGATTCATGGCGCCATCCAGTGTGACTACATCCACTCATGGCTGCGCACTCATGTCTACGAAACCCGCCATCGATACCGTATCTTCCGCCGAACGCACCATAAGGGTGGCGATCGCGGATGATCATCCCTTGCTGCTGGCCGGCCTTGCGCATGAACTGCAGGGCCGGGCCGATATCCGTATCGTCGGCGCGGCGACCAATTCCACCGCCCTGGTCGAACTCCTGCAAAGCCAGCCGGTCGACGTCGTCATTTCCGACTACGCCATGCCCGGCGGCAGTTATGGCGATGGCATCACGCTGTTCGGCCTGCTGCGCCAGCAATTTCCGGACGTTCACCTGATCGTGCTGACCATGCTGAGCAACGCCGATGTGATCCGTTCGCTGCTGGCACAGAAGGTCAGCTGCATCCTGAGCAAGGCCGATCCGCTGGAATATCTCACCACCGCGCTGTACGCCGCGCTCGCCGGCAAGCGCTATCTCTCGCCCGGCATCGAGGCGATCGTGCATCGCCACGCCATTCAGGGCAGTGCGTCCGGCTCGCGTACGCGCCATTTGTCCTCGCGCGAACTGGAAGTGATGCGACTGTTCGTTTCCGGCCTTACCATCAGCGAAATCGCCGCGCGCCTGCAGCGCAGCAAACAGACCATAAGCACGCAGAAAATGAGTGCCATGCGCAAGCTGGGCATCCATCGCGATGCCGACTTGATCAAATACGGCATCGAAGAACACTTGACCACGCAAAGTGCCGAGCCGCACGCGGAGCCGAAGTATTCCTAGGGCCTGTTTACACTATTTGCGTAGCCCGCGTTGCCGCTGTGTAGCCGTCAGGTGGCAGTGCGTGGCGCAGCCTTGGCTGGCTGCCAAGGCAAGCCGCGCGCTGGCGCATGGCGGCT
>NZ_JBQCHP010000054.1:0-2970 GCF_051954575.1 Dyella sp.
AATCCGTTCGGCCATGCCGGGGCAGTGCTGCTCGTGCCGCTGCTGGCAGCCGTGGTGTCCTGCGCGTGAACGGCACCTACGCCGCCCAGGGCAAGAGCGATCAGAAAATACAGGCCCTTACGTTTCATCAGGTGTCTCCTCTTCTTAATGAGTAGGGCATTCATCCCGCCAGACAAATCGCTTTCGTCACTCCATTCAAAGTGATGGACGAATTTCCTGCGATGACCAAATACCCGGCGCGCGCGAGTTTAACAACTTTTAAACGATTTGCAAAATGACCGATAACAGCCGGCCACCCCACAGTCTGCTTACCCCAACAACGCTCGGCTCCGGCTCAACACCATGTCGAACCGGAAGCCTCTGCCCCACTGCTTAAGATTCTCTGCTTACGCCGTCGTCACAGCGTGAAGAGACTGAGGAAGTTCTGTATGGGCATGGCATCGAGCCTGGCCGGATCGGCGGTGGCTTCCAGGATGGCCCTCACTTTGTGGGCCGGGAAATGCCCGCGCATGGCCCCTTCGAACTTCGTGAGCAGCACCGGAATACCTTCGGCGCGGCGCTTGCGGTGGCCGATCGGGTAGTCGATGGAGACCTTCTCGGTGCTGGAGCCGTCCTTGAAGAACACCTGCACGGCGTTGCCGATGTAGCGCTTCTCCGGATCGAAATAGTCCTTGGTGAACTGCGGGTTCTCGGCCACCACCATCTTTTCGCGCAGCGCGTCGATGCGCGGATCGGCGGCGACGTCGTCGTTGTAGTCGTCGGCGGTGAGGCGGCCGAAGATCAGCGGCACCGCCACCATGTACTGGATGCAATGGTCGCGGTCGGCGTAGTTGGCCAGCGGGCCGGTCTTGTCGATGATGCGGCAGCCGGCTTCCTGGGTTTCGATCACCACCTTCTCGATCTGGTCGAGCTTGCCGGCGACCTGCGCATGCAGCTTCATCGCGCACTCCACCGCGGTCTGCGCGTGGAATTCGGCCGGAAAGCTGATCTTGAACAGCACGTTTTCCATCACGTAGCTGCCGAACGGACGCTCGAACTCGAACGCCTTGCCCCTGAACGCCACGTCGTAATAGCCCCAGGTCTTGGCGCTGAGCGCGGAGGGGTAATCCACCACGCCGCGGTACACCGCATTGATCGCGTGCGTGACCGCGCGACGGCAGGCGTCGCCGGCGGCCCAGCTCTTGCGCGGGCCGGCGTTGGGCGCATGGCGATAGGTACGCAGCGCGCCGTTGTCGATCCAGCTGTGCGACACGGCGGTGATGATCTGTTCCTTGCTGCCGCCGAGCATCGCCGTGGCCACCGCGGTGGAGGCCAGGCGCACCAGAATGACGTGATCCTGACCCACACGATTGAAGCTATTGAGCAGCGCGTAGCAACCCTGGATTTCATGCGCCTTGATCGCATAGGCGAGCACGTCGCGCACGCTCAGCGCCTTGCCGCCTTCACGCTCGGCCTTGCGGCTCAGGTAATCGGCCACGGCCAGGATCGCGCCCAGGTTGTCGGAAGGATGGCCCCATTCGGCCGCCAGCCAGGTGTCGTTGAAATCGAGCCAACGGATCTGCGTGCCGATCGCGAACGCGGCTTGTACCGGATCTAGCTCATGACTCGTACCCGGCACGCGCGCGCCGCCCGGCAGCGTGGCGCCCGGCACGATCGGGCCGAGGTGCTTCACGCATTCGGGAAACTTCATCGCCATCGTCGCGGTGGCGAGCGAATCGAGCAGCATGTAGCGCGCGGTGTCGTACGCCTCGGTCGAATCGATCCGGTAATCGGCGACATAGTTGGCGATGTCGACCATCGGCTGATCGGGATCGGGACGCTTGGCGGAACGGATGTCGTGCGCGCTCATGGGGAGTCTCGCGGTAAGGGAAAACGGAAATTGTAGCGGGGAACGTGCAGCGGGACATGCTGCGAGCGCGCCATGCTTGACCGGCCAGACCCACGCGCCGACAATCCCCGCACCACCCCAAGGGGGAGTAGTTCCGGATGCGCTTTGTGCATCCGCGCGGCGATCGTCATCACGAGCGAAGCATCGCTCCGGGCGCCGTGGCAGCCAGGCTGAGAACGAGACTTTTGCGGTGACGACGGGCTCTGCGCGCGCCCGTTTGTCGCCGCTTTGAGTCCCGCGCGCCAAGGAATCGCATGATGCTCCCCACCCACCTGCTGTCGGATCTGTTCACCATCGTCCTGCTGGACCTTGTGCTGGCCGGCGACAACGCGATCGTGATTGCCCTGGCCGCGCGCAATCTCGCACCGCAGCTGCAAAAGCGCGCAGTGATCTGGGGCACGCTCGGCGCCATCGTCGTGCGCATCGTCATGACGGTACTGGTGGTGTATCTGCTGGAACTGCCTGGCTTGATGCTGATAGGCGGTCTGCTGTTGCTGCCGATCGCCTGGAAGTTGCTGAAGCCAGGCAATGACGAACACGGCAACGTCGCGCCGGCTCAAGGCTTTTGGGCGGCGCTGCGCACCATCGTAGTGGCCGACGTCTTGATGGGCCTGGACAACGTGCTGGCGATCGCCGGCGCCGCCAAGGGACACATGGGCCTGGTCGTGATCGGCCTCTTGATCAGCATTCCGCTGGTGGTGTGGGGTTCAACGCTGATCCTCAAGCTGATCCAGCGCTTCCCGATCATCATCTATGCGGGTGCCGCGGCGATCGCGTGGACGGCCGGCCGCATGATCAGCCACGAGACACTGTGGCGCGCATGGTTCGATGCGCACGGCTGGATGAAGCACCTGCTGGAGATCGGCCTGGCGTTGATCGTATGCGCCGGCGGCTATCTGTTCTATCGCCGCCGCAAAACCGCTTGAGGCCCGCGGCATTACACGCCACACTGCGCGGCGTTTTCGCCAGCACGGAATTATCATGAAACTGTATTACCTCCCCGGCGCCTGCTCGATGGCCGATCACATCGTGCTCGAATGGATCGGCCATCCTTACGAGGCACAGCAGGTTGCGCGCGATGC
>NZ_JBQCHP010000055.1:0-4119 GCF_051954575.1 Dyella sp.
CGACTCTCAGCGACCGGGCACACGCAACCTGCTACGGCACTAGGGCGCTACTTCAGCAGCAGAACCAGCGCGCTGCCGATGAGCGCGGCGATGACGATGACCGCGAGCAGCCGGGCCGGGAAATACCGGTCATGGCGGCGATCCCGCTCGCCGGCCGCCGCCTGCGCCGGTGACCCGGCCATGCTGAGCGGCTGGGCCGTCGCGGGCGGCTGAGCCACGCCGGGCGGCTGGGCCCTACCCGGTGGCTGGGCCGTGCCCGGTGGCTGGGCTCTGCCGGGCGGCTGGGCCGTGCCGAGGGGCTTGGCTGCGGCGGACAACGTCCACGCCAAGACCGGGAGCATGAACAACGTGCGCTGCCTGGTTGGTTACATGACCACGGCAGCGGGCGAACGGCTGGCGTTCGCCATCATGTTGAACAACTTTGTGCGCGGGGAGGACGAGCCGAGTCCTAGCCACACGCTGGATGCGATCGTGGCGTTGCTCGCCCAGTTCCAGGGCCATACGTAGGGTGGGGTGCAAACCCCAACCTTGTCAGCATGACAAAGATGGCGATGGTGGGGTTTGCACCCCAACCTACGGTTCAACGCTTCGCCAGATCCTTCTCGATCTTCTCCGGCGCATCATTCGGTGCGTAGCGCTTCACCACCCGGCCTTCGGCATCCACCAGGAACTTGGTGAAGTTCCATTTGATCGACTCGCTCCCCAGCAGGCCCTTGGCCTCTTTCTTCAGCCATCGATACAGCGGGTGCGCGTGCTCGCCGTTCACCTCGATCTTGGCGAACATCGGAAACGTCACCTCGTAAGTGGTCGAGCAGAACCGCTTGATCTCGGCCTCGTCGCCGGGTTCCTGGTGGCCGAACTGGTCGCACGGAAAGCCCAGCACCGCCAGGCCCTGGTCGCGATGCTTGCGCCACAGTTCCTCCAGGCCCTTGTATTGCGGCGTGAAGCCGCATTTGGAGGCCACGTTGACGATCAGCAGGGTCTTGCCGCGCCAGTCCCCGAGCGAGCGCTCGGCGCCGTCGATGTCGCGCGCGCTGAAGTCGTATACGGTGGTCATGTCCTCGCTCCGGTCATAGCTGAGTAGGTTGGGTTAGCGCAGCGTAACCCAACACCGGGAGGGATCGAACCCGACCCACGCCATACCAGCTGGCATAGAATGGCCGCTTTCGACTCCATACCTGGCCCGCCGTGATCCGCTTCATCGATGTCCACAAATCCTACCGTGTCGACGGCAAGGACATTCCGGCGCTGGAGCCTTTCAGCCTGGACATCGCCGATGGCGAGGTGTTCGGCATCATCGGGCATTCCGGCGCCGGCAAATCCACGCTGATCCGCCTGATCAACCTGCTGGAGAGGCCCAGCGGCGGACGCATCCTGATCGGTGATACCGAAATGACCGCGCTGGCGGACGATGCGCTGCGCATGGCGCGGCAGCGCATCGGCATGATCTTCCAGCACTTCAACCTGCTGTCCTCGCAGACGGTGGTGGACAACATTGCCTTTCCGATGCGGCTGGCCGGCAACCAGGATGCGAAAGCCATCCGCACGCGCGTGGATGAACTCTTGCAACGCGTGGGCTTGACCGCGCATGCGAACAAATATCCCTCGCAGCTCTCCGGCGGGCAGAAGCAGCGCGTAGGCATCGCGCGTGCCCTGGCCAATCGCCCTTCGATCCTGCTGTGCGACGAAGCCACCAGCGCGCTCGATCCGCAAACCACCGCGTCGGTACTGGATCTGTTGGCCGAGATCAATCGCGAATTGAAACTTACCATCGTGCTGATCACGCACGAGATGGATGTGGTGCGCCGGGTATGCGATCGCGTCGCCGTGCTGGATGCCGGGCGCATCGTGGAACACGGCTCAGTGGCGGACGTGTTCCTGCATCCCCAGCACGCCACCACACGCCGCTTCGTCAACGAGGCGCTGCCCGAGGAAGCCGCGGGCGAACACCTGCGCTATGAGAACGTGCCGGGCCGCATCCTGCGCCTGTCGTTTCGCGGCGAAGCCACCTGGTCGCCGACGCTGGGACGCGTCACACGCGAAACCGGCGTGGATTTCAACATCCTGGCCGGACGCATCGACCGCATCAAGGACCTGCCCTACGGCCAGCTCACGCTCGCCATGCAGGGCGACAACGTGGATGCCGCCTTGCACGCGCTGCGCGACGCAGGCATCGAAGTGGAGGAACTTGCCCGATGATCGCTACCCATCTTCCCCTGCTGCACACGCTGTTTCCCAATATCGACGACTGGGGCGAGATGGGCCAGGCGTGCGTCGATACGCTGCTGATGCTGGGCGGCTCGCTGTTGTTGACGGTGATCATCGGACTGCCGCTGGGCGTGCTGCTGTTTCTCACCGGCAAAGGCCAGTTGCATGCCATGCCCAAACTGTATGGCGCGTTGTCATTGGTCGTGAACGTGCTGCGCTCGATTCCTTTCATCATCCTGATGATCGTGCTGATGCCGGTGACGTATGTACTGGTCGGCACCAAGCTCGGCATTCGCGGCGCGATTCCGCCGTTGGTGATCGGCGCCGCGCCGTTCTTTGCACGCCTGGTGGAAACCTCGCTGCGTGAAGTGGAGCGCGGCGTGATCGAGGCCTCGCAGGCGATGGGTGCCACCACCTGGCAGATCGTGCGCCACGTGCTGCTGCCCGAAGCGCGCGCCAGCCTGTGGGCGGGCGTGACGGTCACCGCCATCGCGCTGGTTGGCTACACCGCCATGGGCGGCGCGATCGGCGCGGGTGGTTTGGGCGACCTGGCCTATCGCTACGGCTACCTCAGCTACAAATCCGATTACATGGTGGTGACGGTGCTGCTGCTGATCGTACTCGTCCAGCTGCTGCAGATGCTCGGCGACCGCATCGTGGCGCACTACAGCCGACGCTGAGGCCATTGCCACCGCGTTTTTGCATCCATCCGTATGGACGGCTATTCTGGCCTGCCGCACAAGGATTGCTTCCATGAAAAAGCTGATGGCTCTACTGGCCGCCACCCTGCTCCTGGCCGGCTGCTCCTCACCCGGCTCCGGCGATGCCAGCAGCCAGACCTTGACCGTGGCAGCCACGGCGGTGCCGCATGCGGAAATCCTCAAAGAAGTGAAGCCGATCCTTGCCAAGGAAGGCGTGAACCTGGAGATCAAGGTGTTCGCCGACTACGTGCAGCCGAACGTGCAGGTGGACGAGAAAAGCATCGACGTGAACTACTTCCAGACCAAGCCTTACCTGGACGCCTTCAATCGCGAGCGCAAGACCCATCTGATCATCATCACCGGCGTGCACATCGAGCCGTTCGGCGCGTACTCGCACAAGCTCAAATCCATCGACCAACTGCCTGATGGCGCCACGGTGGCGATTCCCAACGACCCCAGCAACAACAGCCGCGCCCTGCTGCTTCTGGCCAAGCACAACTTGATCACGCTGAAAGATCCGAACGACGAGCTGTCCACGCTCAAGGACATCACCGCCAACCCCAAGAACCTGAAGTTCAAGGAACTGGAAGCGGCGATGCTCCCACGCACGCTGGACGAAGTGGACCTGGCGCTGATCAACACCAACTACGCGCTCGCCGCGGGGCTGAATCCGACCAAGGATGCGCTGCTGATCGAGAGCAAGGACTCGCCCTACGTGAATTACCTGGTGGGCCGCCCGGACAACAAAGACGATCCGCGCGTGCAGAAGCTGGCCAAGGCGCTGACCAGCCCGGAAGTGAAGAACTTCATCGAGCAGAAATACCACGGCGCAGTATTGCCGGCGTTCTGACGTAGGCTGGGGTGCAAACCCCAACACCACGATTCCGATGGAGACGGCAATGTTGGGGTTTGCACCCTGACGTATCCCCACGTTTTTGCTCGATGATTTCAATAAAGTCAGCGAGCTATACACCTTGCACATGATCTTCCAGATTACTGGGCCGTCATTCCCGCGAAAGCGGAGGCGCTTTTCAACAGCGAATGCTGGACAAACCATCGGCTCTGATGCAAACGCAAAGATAGATTCCCGGTTTCGCGGGAATGACGGCATTTCGGGCACATATGCACCAAACGAAAAAACGTGGGGATATATCAGGGTTGGCACCCCAACCTACGCCAATCTGTCGCTGCAGCGTATCGCCGTGGGCAT
>NZ_JBQCHP010000056.1:0-21997 GCF_051954575.1 Dyella sp.
AAGGCCCGCAGGCTGCGCCGCGCGGCTTGGCAAGACGGCCAGTCTTCCCGGCGCCACGCGCCACACCCTGCGAGCCTTCCAGGCATCATGACGACGGCGATACTTATTCAGTGTTGCCTTAACCCAATTCCTCCGCACGCCTGGGTGTCATCGCCAACCTACGAATACATCCCGCGGCTATTTCAGCGTAACCGCCTTCTGCCCGGCGGCCTTCAGCTTGTCATTGAGCGCAGCCACATCGTGCTGCTTCAACTTCTGCCACTCATCGAGCGTGCTGGCGAGCGTCTGCGTCAACGTGGCGTACGAAGCCTGCGCATCCGGACTCGGATCGGCATCGGCATCGTCCACCGCGCTCAGCAGCTTGGCGAGGTTCTCCGACAAGGCGCGCAAGCTATCCGTGCGACGCGGCGGTGCGCCGATCGTGTTGCGTGGATCGGCGTGCAGGGGCATGCCGGACACATCGGAAACCTGCGCAATCAATGCACCGATCTGATCGTGCAGGGCGCTGCTGGCATGCGCCTGGCGATCATCCAAGGCCTGCAGCAACTGCTTGGCTTCGGCGCCAGCCTTGGAAGCCTGCGCAGAAGCGGTTTCCACTTTGCCGGCCAGCTCGAACTCGCGCTGCATGGCGGCCACCGATACGGTTACGCGCGGATCGGGCTTCACCACCAGCGGCTGCTTGTAAGTGCGTCCGTCGACGCTCAACTCCACCGTGTAATGGCCGGGTGGTGCCCACACGCCGTCTTTCGCGCGTCGGCGTGATGGCGCTTCGCCTTTTGCGGCGTAATGCAGGTTCCATACGAAGCGATGCATGCCGGGCGTGGTGAGCAGAGGAGTGGGAATGTGCACCCATTCCTGCGCATATTCGAGCTTGACCGGATCGAGCATCGGCGGCTTGTCGTCGCTGCTGAAGCTGTGCACGGTGTTGTGCTTCGCGTCGTAAATGGTGAGCGTGACCGGGCCTTTCACATGTACGGGCAGCGCGTAGTCGATCATCGCGCCTTCCGGCGGATTGGCCGCCAACGGTTCGTCCTTGGGCATCGGCGTGCCGGTGAACAGCGGGCGGCGTACGCGATAGGCATCCGCGGGCTTGAACAGGGTTACGTTCTTGCTGCTGGTATCGTCCACCTGGCGCAGCGCTGTCACGTTGTCCATGATCCAGAAACCGCGGCCGTGCGTGGCGATCACCAGGTCATCCTGGTGCACGTCGATATCGCGCACGGAGGTCGATGGCAGATTCTGCTGCAGCGCCTGCCAATGCGCGCCGTCGTCGAACGACACGTACATGCCTTTTTCGGTGCCGGCGTAGAGCAGGCCTTTGCGTACCGGATCTTCGCGCACTACGTTGACGAAACTGTCGGCGGGAATGCCGTTGTCGATGCGCGTCCAGTTCTTGCCGCCATCGCTGGTGCGATAGATGTACGGCGCGTCGTCGTCGAGGCGATGGCGATCGATCGCCAGATACGCCACATCCGCACTGAAATGCGAAGGCTCGATGCCGCCGACTTTCGACCATGGCGTCAACGCAGTCGGCGTGACGTTGCTCCAGTGCGCGCCTTCGTCGTTCGTGCGCCACACCAGGCCATCGTCCGTACCCACCCACAAAGACTTCGCATCGAGCGGCGAAGGCGCGATGGTGTAGATCACGCCGCGCGCCTTGTCGACATGGTTATCGTCCGCGGCGGTAGTGGCGTCGAGGTTGGCTGGCACGCCCGCATCCGCACGGGTGAGGTCGGGGCTGATCGGTGTCCAGTGCTCACCGCCATCGGCAGTGCGGAACAGGCGCTGGTTGGAGAAATACAGCACCTTGTGGTCGCGCTTGGAAAATGCCAGCGGCAGCGTCCACGCGGCGCGGTAATGCGCGTTGGGGTAGGCCAGCGTGGGATCGATGCTGCGCACCTGTTCGGTACGCATATCGAGCTTGTCCACGCGACCGCCGTAGACGACGTCGTGATCGTCCGGATCGGGCGCGATCATGTCGCTTTCGCCGCCGGGCGTGATCTCGTGGAACTGCTGCATGGTGATGCCGTCATTGCTGCCGCCGCGGCTGGGCAGCGCCACCGCGCCGGAATCCTGCTGCGCGCCATATACCCAATACGGAAAACGGTTGTCGGTGGCGACGTGGTAGATCTGCGCCGTCGGCTGGTTGTACCAACTGCTCCAGGTGACACCACCGTTGAGCGTGATCAGCGTGCCCTGGTCCACGCCCAGAATCTGCCGGTTCGAATTGGTGGGGTCGATCCACAGCTCGTGGAAATCGTCGCCAGTGGGATCGCCCTTCAACGCGATAAAAGTTTTACCGCCGTCATCCGAGCGCAGCACGATGGTGTTCATCACATAGATGCGATCCGCATTTTTGGGATCGACCGTAAGGCGATTGAAATACCAGCCGCGCTGCCAGATGCGCTGGTCGTCGGTGATGTGTTTCCAATGCGCGCCGCCATCGTCGGAACGGTAAAGGCCGCCTTCGCCATCGGCGGCATCCACCAATGCGTAGACGCGGTTCGGTTCGCTCGGCGCGGTGGCCACGCCGATGCGTCCGGGATGCGCGGCAAAGCCGTTGCCTTGCACCTGCGTCCAGTGCGAGCCGCCATCATGCGATACATACAAACCGCTGCCGGGCCCGTTCGAAGGCGGGTACACGCTCCACGGCGGACGGCGCGTCTGCCATAGCGCGGCGTAGATCGTGTTGGGATCGCCCGGCTTGAAGGCCATGTCGATCGCGCCGGTGTCGTTGTCCTTGAACAGCACTTTTTCCCAATGCTGGCCGCCGTCGGTGGAGCGGAACACGCCGCGTTCCGCATTCGGGCCATAGGCATGGCCGAGCGCGGCGACGTACACCACGTCCGGATTGCGCGGATCGATCAGGATGCGCCCGATCTGGCGGCTGTCGTCCAGGCCGATATGACTCCAGTGCGCGCCGCCATCGGTGGATTTGTACATGCCGTTGCCGTGCGCGATGTCCGAACGCATGTCCGCTTCGCCGCTGCCGACGTAGATCGTATCCGGTCGCGAGGGCGCAATCGCCAGCGCACCGATCGAACCGACGTGCTGGTCGTCGAAGATAGGCTGCCAGGTGCGGCCGGCGTCGTTGGTCTTCCACACGCCGCCATCGACGGCGCCGAAATAGAAGTGCCGGTCATCGCCGGGAATGCCGCTGACCGCCAGCACGCGGCCGCCACGGAAGGGACCGATCAGGCGCCAGTGCAGGTCCTGGAAGAGGGAGGCATCGACGGTGGCATGGGCAGCGAATGCCGTGGACAGTCCAAGTGAGAGCAGAGCAAGGCGACGCAGGTACACGGGGCGGTATCTCTTGCGGAGGAGGTTTTTGTTTCCCTTCTCCCCGGGCTAGGTAGGCATCCCCACCATGTTCGAACTGCTCGATCTTGCTCACCGTCATTCCGGCGAACGCCGGAATCCAGTTTAAATATGCGTGCGAAGCACTCAAAAGCGATTTTGTGTCCTGCGGACGGCATATCGAACTGGATTCCGGCGTTCGCCGGAAGACGACCAGGCATGACCCGGCCTTACGAACATGGTGGATAACTACGCCCCCCGGGGTGGGGAAGTGGCTGCACGCAATGTAACTCTCCAGCGGCCGAACCCGAAGGGTAAACCGATGGCATATAGCCAAGCTCACCCACATGCGCGATAAGAGGCGGCTGTCCCCGTCGCTGACTGGATGTCGCATGTCGCCCTTGCGCCGCGCCGCGTTGCCGCTTGCCTTGTTGCTTTCGCTGGTTTCTCTTTCCGTATCGGCGCAAGAAGACGACCAGGGCCCTGGCAGCCACAAGGCCACCAATCTGCCGACGGTCAACGTGCACGGCGAAGACTGGCGCAAATATCTCAAGGCCAAGCTCCAGTACCAGATGCCGGAAGTGGATGGCCCCAAGATCACCGTGACCAAGAAAACCACGGTGACGCACCTGGAAAACCAGCCCACGGTGATCGGCAACAACCTCAACCAGACGCTGGCGCGCACGCCGGGCGTGCTGGTATCCGAGCAGCCCACGCCTACGCAGTTCAACCTCAGCTACCGCGGCATCGGCAATCCGCAGGAAGCGGAATACGTGCTGGTGATGCAGGACGGCATCCCGATGGAAGGCGACTGGATCGGCTTCCCCACGCTGTACGCGTTTCCGCTGACGCAAAGCCTGTCGCAGGTGCAGCTTATCCGCGGCGGTTCCAGTCTGCTGTATGGACCGGAACCCGCGCCGGTGATCAACCTGGTATCCAAGCGTCCCGCGCTGGGCACTCCGCTCACGGTCAGCACCGAAAACGTGGTTGGCCAGCGCGGCTTGTTTTCCAATTACAACGTGATCGAGCGCAACCAGGGTGCCTGGGCGTTTCGCGCCGACGCCGGCTACGTGCATAGCGACGGCACGCGTGGCAACGACGGTTCGCAGAACCGCCAGGCCGATCTGTACCTTGCCTACAAGCCGGACGAGCATCAGCAATGGTGGCTGGATTTTCACGCCATCAGCGCGGTGTCCGGCGATCCGGGACGCCTGAGCTACACGCTGTGGCAACGCGATCCGCGCACCGTCACCACGCCGTACAACCACGATTGGGCCAATCGCGATCAGCTCGTGCTCGGCCATACGCACGACTTCGGCCATCGCTGGTCGCTGGAAGCCAAGCTGTGGTTTACCTATCAGGACCTGGTCAGCCGCGCAGCCAAGGCGCAATTGCCGGACCAATTGCCACCGGCCAGTACCACGTTGCAGGACGAAGCTTTCCGCACCTACGGCACCGACGTACGCTTGCGCAAGAACTGGGGACAGGGCAATGCATTCACGATCGGTGCCGTGTTGTTCCATGGCAGCGATCCATTCCGCCAGTGGAGCAGCCCCGACTTGACCGTGGCGCGCGATGATCGCGCCGGCAAGCAGATACTCAACCAGCGCCGCAGTACGCAATACGCGTCGGTGTTCGCGGAAAACGTATTCCGACTGCCGCACCGTATCCATATCGTGCCCTCCGTGCGACTGGAGCGCGAACGTGTCGCCGTCGACGAAACGACGCGCCCGCCGTTTCTTTCGCGTCCGTTGATCCATGAAGCGGACACGCGCCATATGCCGCTGTTCGGCCTAGGGCTCGGCAACGATTTCGGCCACGGCAACGAAACCTATTTCAACGTGTCGCAAGGCTGGCGCCCGTTGCGTTTCTTCGATATTGCGCCGCCTTTCAGCAATCTCATGCAAGGGCATGCGGCGCAACTTTCCAAATCCGTGTCGTGGGAAGCGGGCGTGCATGGCGCACCGGTTGCCGGTTTGTATTACGACGTGAGCGTGTTCTGGATCAACTTCCGCAACCGCCTGGAAACGCAGTACATCAACGCGATCGATACCGTTTACGTAAATACGGGCGATACGCGCAGCCGCGGCCTGGAAGCCCAGTTCGATTACGATTTCTTTGCGCTGACCGACTACGCCACACAAGGTGAGCATCTCGAAGCGTTCGTCAACGCCAGCCTGCTCAATGCGCGCTTCACCGCCAGCCGCATCGCCGGTCAAATCGGCAAGACGCCGGCGTTCTCGCCGGATTACCTGTTGAAAACCGGCATCACCTGGCGCAACGAGCGCGTCAAGCTGAGCCTGACCGCGGTTTCTTCCGCCGCGCAGTATTGGCAGGATTCCAATCAGGCCTACGGCAGCGGCTTAACCTATATGCCGGCGCGCATTCCGGCTTATACGGTGGTGGACGTGGCGTCGGATTGGCAGTTGAATCCATCGCTGCGCCTGCTGGCGGGCGTGAGCAACCTTGGTGATCGGCGCTACTTCGATCGGGTTTGGCAGAATGGACTGGAGCCGGCGGTGGGTCGGACGTGGTACACGGGATTTGCAGTGAGTTACTGAGCACGTAGGTTGGGGTGCAAACCCCAACATGCGTTGCATGGGGAGCGACATGGTTGGGGTTTGCACCCCAACCTACGGTCGAAAAATGGGAGCGATCGCGTCGCATTTTTTTGTTTTCAAACGAGGGTTCAACATGTCGTCACGCTCTGCGCTTCGCCTCTCGGCTTTCACCGCCGCATTGCTGCTCGCCAGCGCAACACCGCTGCAGGCGACGGACACGCCCTCCGTTCAAAACGCCGCAAGCAGCGCGCTGCAATGGCGCGAAGTAGGTCCTTTCCGCGGCGGCTGGGCCACCATGGCGGCAGGCGATCCCGCCAAGCCCGATACGTTCTACATCGGCACCGCCGGCGGTGGCGTGTGGAAAACCACCGATGCCGGCCGCACCTGGCAACCGACCTTCGACAACATGCCGGCCGCATCGATCGGCGCGATCACTATCGCACCATCCAGTCCCAACGTGATCTATGCAGGCTCCGGCCAGGTCGCCGCGCGTTACGACGTGGCCGCCGGCAACGGCATGTACCGCTCCGACGATGCCGGCAAGACCTGGCAACACATCGGCCTTACCGAGAGCAAGCACATTGGCCGCATCATCGTCGATCCGCATGACGCGAACACGCTGCTGGTCGGCGTGCTCGGCCACTACTTCGGCCCGAACAAGGAACGTGGCGTCTATCGTTCCACCGACGGCGGCAAAACCTGGAAGCAGACCTTGTTCGTCGATGCCGACACCGGCGTGGTGGACATGGCCGCCGATCCATCCAATCCGAACATTGTGTATGCCGCCGCATGGCAAGTACGCAATTATCCATGGCTGTCGTATTTCCAGCCGAACGCGGGCGCGGGCAGCGGCCTGTACAAATCCACCGATGGTGGCGTGACCTGGAAACGCATCGGCGGCAACGGCTGGCCGACCGGTACGCTGGCGCGCATCGGCATCACCACTGCCAGCGGCAATCGCGTGTATGCCGTGGTGCATTCGGCCGATCCGCGCAAGGACAGCGGTTTGTACCGTTCCGATGACGGTGGCGCGACGTGGCAGGCGGTAAGCCACGAATCCTGGTTGCCGAACGATTACTTCAGCCGCATCACGGTAGACCCGCACAACCGCGATCGCATCTATTCCGCTGGCCAATCGATCCGCCGTTCCGATGACGGCGGCAAGCATTGGGAGATTTTCAAGGGCGCACCGGGCGGCGACGATTACCACTTCCTGTGGATCGATCCGCGCGATTCGCAGCGCATGATTGCGGCGAGCGACCAGGGTGCGGTCGTTACCGTCAATGGCGGCAAGAGCTGGAGCAGCTGGTACAACCAGCCGACCGGCCAGTTCTATCATCTCGCTACCGACAATCAGTTCCCGTACTGGATCTATTCCGGTCAACAGGATTCCGGCACCGTCGGCATCGCCAGTCGCAGCGACTACGGCTCCATTTCCTATCGCGACTGGCGTCCGGTCGGCGGCGACGAGCGCGATTACGATCTGCCGTATCCGGACGATCCCAATATCGTGTTCGGTTCCGGTCTCGGCGGGCGCGTGTCGCGCTGGGATCGCCGCACCGGCGTCGTGCAGAACGTTACCGCGTGGCCGGTCAGCAGCTACGGTCAACGTCCCACCGATTTCAAATACCACTACACCTGGATCACGCCGATCGCGTTTTCAGCCAAAGCGCCGTATGCGCTTTATCTCGGCGCGCAGGTGCTGTTCCGCAGTACCGACCAGGGCCAGCATTGGGATGTGATCAGTCCCGATCTCAGCGCGAAGAAGCAAGGTGCCACCGAAGGCTGCAACGGCAACCCCACTGCACAGCAGGCGCGCGATTGCGGCTATGGCGTGATCTACAGCATCGCGCCTTCGCCCTTCAATAACGACGAAATCTGGATCGGCACCGACGACGGCTCCATCCAGCTCACCCGTGACGGCGGCAAGAACTGGCAGAACATTACCCCGAAGGATCTGCCGAACTGGGGCATCGTCAGCTCGCTCGACCTTTCCACTACTCAGCAAGGCACCGCATACGCGGCGGTCGACAATCATCGCCAGGACGATTTCCGCCCGCACGTGTGGCGCACGCATGACTACGGCAACACCTGGACGGATATTTCCGCCGGCCTGCCCAGCGATGATTTCGTCAGCGTGGTGCGCGCCGACACCAAACGCGAAGGCTTGCTGTTTGCCGGCACCGATCGCGGTGTCTACGTCTCGTTCGACGATGGCGCGCATTGGCAATCCCTGCAACGCAACCTGCCCACTGCATGGGTGCGCGACTTGACTGTCCACGGCAACGACCTGGTGGCCGGCACGCAGGGCAGGGCGATCTGGATCCTCGACGACATCACGCCCCTGCGCCAGGCCGACAACGCGCGCAAGACCGTTCTCTACACACCGGCCGATGCCGTACGCGTGCGCGCCAACGAAAACAAGGACACGCCACTGCCGCC
Organism: Dyella sp.; assembly: GCF_051954575.1. Lineage (GTDB taxonomy): Bacteria > Pseudomonadota > Gammaproteobacteria > Xanthomonadales > Rhodanobacteraceae > Dyella_B. The sequence goes on from NZ_JBQCHP010000056.1 coordinate 8,301, forward strand.
CGACGAACCGCTCGGCAAAAATCCGCCGGCCGGCGCGGTCATCGATTATCAATTGGCAGGTACAGCAAAGACTGTCACGCTGGATATCCTCGACAGCGACGGCAAACAGGTCCGCCATTTCTCCAGCGCCGACAAACCCGAACACCTGCCCGCCGAACGTTACTTCCAGAAAGGCTGGCTAGGTTCGCCGCAAACCCTCGGCACCAGCGCCGGCGCACACCGCTTCGTTTGGAACCTGCGCTATCCACGCCCCGACGCCTTGCTCTACGGCTACAGCATCGCCGCCACCTGGGATTCCGACACACCGCTCACCCCGGAAGGCCCGCTCGCGCTGCCCGGCAAATACCAGGTCGTGCTCACGGTCGATGGCAAGTCCTATCGTGCACCGTTGAACGTCGTGCCCGATCCGCGCGTAACCATCGATCAAACCGCATTGGCCGACGGCCTCGCCTTTTCACGCGAAGTCGGCACGGCGCTGCAACAAGTCTGGCAAACCCACGGCGAGGTGGACGCCGTACGCAACCAACTCGACGAAGCCGAAAAGAAGCTCGGCAACGACGCCAGCTACAAATCCCAACATGACGACATCGAAGCCTTCCGCAAGAAAACCGACGCCCTGGTTTCCGGCGACAGCGAAATGGCCACCAATCTCGAAGCCATGAACGACGCCCTCACCGCCATTGCATCCGATGTGGAGGGCGCCGATCGTGCGCCGACCGATGGGCAGCGTCAGGCGTTTGCGGAGTACAAGGCGAATCTGGATAAGGCGATGGCGCAGTGGAAGTCGATGCGTGGTTCGGATCTGCCGTCGCTGAATTCGCATTTGCATGCAGCGGGTGTCAAAGCGATCACTGTGCCGGCAGCGAATCAGCTACACGCCGAAGCATCGTCTGATTCGGACGACATCCCCTAATCTGGCGATAAGTAGTCCCTCTCCCCTTCGGGGAGAGGGCTGAGGGGGCGCCCTTGCGGTAGAACTCGCACTCTCGAAATATCTAGTCAGACTGAAACGTGCGAATCAATTTCGGTTTTTTTGGGGGTAATGTACGAGTTTAAACAGCCGCGTCGTTTGTTCGTCGCAGCCATGGTCGGGTTACTCGATATCGCCAACTCTATCTAGCATGAGCACCCAGGTCTCAAGTCTGGTCAGTTCGGAGGCCCTACGTTTTTGCCAAATTCTGTTCTTTGACAAAGCGTTGCTCAACTCATCGCAGGCACCTAACATCTCATTCAAGCGACCGGCTACGCCGCTTAACTCTAACGTTAGGCGATTCGGGAGGGCAACATCTATGAGCCAAAAAATCGACGATGTGCTCCACATTCTTGCTGATATCCGCAGCGGGTACCGAAGCGACACGTCCCAGTCCGTCCGCGCAATAAGAATTCGTGTTATTCACCAGATCGCGAACGAGCGAAACGTCGACTACCAAACAATCGCCGATGCTTACATCCGACGCTTGGCGCCTGAACTCAAGCTCACGCGAGCATTCGATCATTTGGTTGAACAATGGCTCGCAGCCGGCTCACCGTTGCTTCAACGCGTGCTTGAGCAGCACGCAATAGACCACGCTGATCCGGCCCGGATTCGTAAGTTCTTCGAGTCTGCCACTTAACTATGTGCTCAAGCGGACTGCGCGGAGTAAGCGGCCCGCTCGATCACACGTTGAGGCCGCGCAGGCCGCTTAAAAACTGGGTCGGATCGATCCCGGGACAAAGCGCTGCGTACGACTCATCCAGCAAGGCGGTTGTACCAAGCGATTTTCAATCCGCGCTGGATGGCAATGCCCGGGCTAAAGTCTTCTTCGAAACGCTCGATAGCCGGAATCGATACGCTGTTCTGTATAGAATCCAAACTGCCAAGAACGTCGAAACGCGGTCCAGGCGGATATCGCAGTTTGTGCTTATGCTGGCACGGCACGAGAAAATTCATCCGTGAGCACTTGAGAGAGCAGTGGCTCTGAACTGCAGCGTTCGTCCTCACAACAAATCATCTCGATCAGGAGAAGCCAATGAGCTCGGCAGTTCTCGACGATCTGAAGGTCCATGTAAAGCTGAAGCTGTCTGCGCTGTGGGCGTCATTGATGTTCTGCTACATCTACGGCGACTATTTCGGGCTCTATGTGCCTGGTCAGTTGAAAGGAATGTTGGCGGGCCAAGGGCCAATCGGGCCTGTGAGTCAGGGCGCTCTGGTAATTACGTCGGTTCTACTGGCGGTTCCCGGCGTCATGGTTTTTCTTTCGCTGGTGTTGCCGCCAAAAGTAAATCGTTGGCTCAATATCGTTCTTGGCGCGTTCTATATAGTTGTTATGCTCCTCACCATGCCGGGGGCTTGGTCGTTCTACATCGTCTTGGGCGTCGTTGAGATTGCAATGGGTGGCCTCACCATTTGGTATGCGTGGAGCTGGCCTAGGCAGACGCTGGCCTAACCGTTCGTTTAAGCGAAAGCGCGGAAGACGCACCTGTTAAGCATCTCATCCATGGTGCATCGCGTTGCACTGGTTGTTTACGATAAGCGTCATAGGTTTGGCAGAACAAGTTTGGTTGCTATCGGAAATGCAAATGAACTCTCGCTTCCCCTCCGCAGAAGAATATTCAGCACAAGAGGCTCTCTACGGCAGCTTGACGGTCGTCGATGTATGCGCCCATCAACGCACCGTAAATGAGCCCTACCGAAACGACGTGCTATCGAACGTCAACAACGATTGCATGCGAATGTCCGTTTTCGAGGGCGAGTATCGATGGCACTTTCATCCGGATTCGGATGAGCTTTTCCTGGTGGTGGAAGGAAAGCTGCAGATCGATATTGCGGACAGTGGTACGGTGGAATTGACGCAGTGGCAGTATGTGGTGGTGCCGGCCGGTACGGTGCATCGGACACGGGCTATTGGGCGCACGGTTAACCTTACTTACGAAAAGCAAGGTGCTGGAACGGTGTTTGTCGATAGAAATGTCGACCAAGCCCAATAAGCGGAGCAAAGGCTCGCGTCCCCGGCTTGATCCAGGTGTGAGATCCAGACCATGCGAACACCGCGCTTTCTGATCTTGGTTTTCGGTATCGTATTCTTCGCCGAGGGTTTGGCGGGCGTCATGGCGCCTCACCAGTTCAGAGCATTGGCCATCTGGCTGCAGACGCCGCCTCTTTGGCCAACCAGCGTTGTCTTGCGTGCCTTTATCGGGGTTCTGCTGTTGCTTGCGCCCGGTACCGCTCGCTTCCCTGCGGCTATACGCGCAGTGGGCGTCGTTACCTTGATTGGCGCCATCGTTGGAGGGTTCGCTACCCATGTGCGGCAGCTTGGCGAAAGTCCATGGTGGCGGCTGCCGGCTGTGCTGCTGATGGTTGCAGGTGTCGTTCTGGCGTTGGCGTCCCGCAGCAAGCCTTAGATATTTTTTGCGGTGCATGCAACCTTCCGCCGCCAATCTGTGACATACCCCGCTGCGCCGCAGGGTGGTCATGTCGCTCCGCGGCAAAGTTCCAAAACAATGAAATGGGTCTGTGAAGTCGATCAGAGCGACTGATCGTGATGGCGCTTTTTGCCGGATCGCTTAAGCGCACGCATACTGTGTTCCGCGTAGCTCCAGTCGTTAGCCGGCAATGAATCACTTCGACAAACTTAGGCCATTCGTCGACTACGACTTCTGTGGATGCGGTGAGCTACAGCGGCTGCTTTTGGTTCACGCCCTCGCCGACAACCCAATCCACTGCTTTCAGTGCAAAGGGATCATCGATCCTCAACGCCTGGGCCTGACAAAAGATCAAGTCGATCTAGTCGTCGCTTGGCATCGCCAGTTCAGGGCCCTTTACGATCTGTGGCTTGATTCCGGCGAGTACGAGTCATGGGCCAAATTTCAGCTACTGGACCCTAATGGACAGGTCAACCGTAGCGGCATCGCCGCTGCATTGTCGCTGACGAGACTGCTACCCACTTATTACTGGTGGTTTCACGACGAAGGTGACCAGATTCCTCGTAACTGCCCTGACTGCTATAAGGTGCTTTCACCGGCAAGCCGTCACGGCCACGGTGAATGCTTGGATTATCAAATCGTTATTTGATGGCCACATCCACGCGGCAAACGGGCGCAACTATCCAAGTGATGCGCGAGGAATAACGCGCCGCATGATATCGCCGTGGGTGGGGAGGGTCTTTAGATCGTAAGCTGCCTGCATGGCCAGCCAACTGGCAGCGTCGCCGCCAAAATAGCGGGCGAGCCGCTCAGCGGTATCGGCAGTAATGGCCCGACGCTCTTTAACGATTTCATGGATGCGTGTGGCGGGTACGCCCAGGGCCATGGCAAGGGCGTTGACGCTCATGTCGAGGGGCGCGAGGAAGTCTTCTCGCAGGATTTCACCGGGGTGTACGGGACGCATGCGGTTAGTGGGTTTGGTCATGGTGGCAATTCCTAATTCAATGGTAGTCCACGATTTCGACATGGGCTGGGCCGGCCTTTGTCCATACGAAACACACGCGAAATTGACCGTTGATGCGAATGCTGTACTGGCCTTTGCGGTCCCCCTTGAGCGCTTCGAGCATATTGCCGGGCGGGGAACGCAGGAAGTCCAGCGTCAACGCAGCATCCAATTGCGTAAGTTTGCGAATGGCGGCATCTTCGAACGCACGAAATTTGCGCGGATGTGCGCCTTCAAACAACTTCGAACGCACGAAATTTGCGCGGATGTGCGCCTTCAAACAACGCCTGGGTATGTTTGCAGTTGAATGACTGGATCGCCATGCCGGTAATGGCATTACGTGTCGCGTAATACGTCAAAGAGGGCGCCAGTGCCATCCTCCACCAAGACGCAACCTTCCGCCGCCAATCTGTGACATACCCCACTGCGTCGCAGGGTGGCCATGTCGCTCCGCGGCAAAATTCCAAAACTGTAATCATCGATTGCATGCTTTTGCGCTAGAGTCGGCGGCGTCGCCGATGCGATGGGTTTGCTAGTGCCAAGTCAACAGGGGAGTGGAACATGACGGTGGGGTCTGAAGCTGCAGGGGCGGCGTCGAGTGGAACGGCGTCGGGTTGGTTGGCGAGGGAACGCACGATCGCGGGGCCGCGTTTCAATCGCTGGCTGGTACCGCCCGCGGCCTTGGCCATCCATCTATGTATCGGCATGGCGTACGGTTTTTCGGTGTTCTGGCTGCCGATGAGCAAGCTGGTGCCGGGTGCTGCCAGTTGCGGGAACATCGGGTTCTTTGCGCAGCTGTTTGCAGGATCGTGCAATTGGACGGTGCCTGAGGTAACGCATATTTTCGAAACCTTTATCGCCATGCTGGGTATTTCCGCGGCGATCTGGGGCGGCTGGCTGGAGCATGCCGGGCCGCGCAAGGCAGGTTTCATTTCTGCGCTGTGCTGGGGCGGCGGGCTGGTGCTCGGCGGCCTTGGCGTGTCGATGCATCAGTTGTGGCTGGTGTTTCTTGGCTGCGGTGTGCTCGGTGGTGTCGGGCTGGGGTTGGGTTACATCGCGCCGGTGTCGACGCTTATCAAGTGGTTCCCGGATCGCCGCGGATTGGCGACGGGTTTCGCGATCATGGGTTTCGGCGGCGGCGCCATGATCGGTGCGCCGATCGCGGTGGCCTTGATGGCGCGCTTCACGCATGGCGACGTGCCGGGCGTGGCGAGCACCCTGATGGTGCTGGGCGTGATCTATTTCATTGCCATGTCGGCGGGTGCGTTCGGTTTCCGCGTGCCGCCCAGCGGCTGGAAACCGGCCGGCTGGACGGCGCCGGCGGCCACCAATAGTTTGATCACCACCAAGCATGTGCATTTGAATGTCGCGTGGAAAACGCCGCAGTTCTGGATGCTGTGGATCGTGCTGTGCATGAACGTGACGGCGGGCATCGGCGTATTGGCCATGGCCAGCCCGATGTTCCAGGACGTGTTCGGCGGACGCCTGCTGGGCCTGGATGCGAGCACTGCGCTCACCACCGTGCAGAAGGCGCAGATTGCCGCTGCGGCAGCGGGCCTGGTGGGGCTGATCAGCCTGTTCAATAGCCTGGGCCGTATTTTCTGGGCATCGGCGTCGGACTTCATGGGCCGCAAGAACACTTATGTGGTGTTCTTCCTGCTCGGCATCGTGCTGTATTGCAGCCTGCCGACGTTGGGGCATATGGGGTTGGCAGGCGTATTCGTGATCGCCGTGTGCGTGATCATGTCGATGTACGGTGGCGGCTTCTCCACCGTGCCGGCTTACCTGGCGGACATTTTCGGTACACAAATGGTGGGCGCCATTCATGGCAGGCTGCTGACGGCGTGGTCGGTGGCGGGCGTGGCCGGGCCGTTCCTGATCGCCGCGATTCGCGAAGCGCAATTGAACGCCGGTGTCGCGAAGAACCTGGTATACGACCGTACGCTCTATATCCTTGCCGGTTTGCTGCTGGTTGGCCTTATCGCCAATTTAATGGTCAGGCCGGTCAAGGAAGCGCACCATATGACCGACGAGGAACTTGCACGCGAGCGCTCGCTGCAGCATGAAGCACCGCACGTGGTGGCCAATGCCGATCAGGCGGCGCGCGGCGGGTTTGGCATCGTGGGCGTGATCGCCTGGGCGCTGGTGGGCGTGCCGTTCTTGATTGGTGTGTGGATTGCGCTTAGCAAGGCTGCCGCGCTGTTTTGAGGACTTCGGATTGGCCCTGACACTAAGCCATGCGCAATCTGCTCCCTCCCCTACGTGCAGTAGGGGAGGGTTGGGGTGGGGTGAAGCAACCTTGCGATAAATCCAGATCGTGCCGCAAGCTCGTGCAACCCCACCCCAGCCCTCCCCTGCCAAGCAGGGGAGGGAGCAACCATCTGGTGAGGACTTACTCGCTATGAAACCCGCCAAAAACGTCGCGTCGCTGCCGCCGATCGATGACCAGACTCGCGCTGCCGTGCTCGACGTCACTACCCGGCTGAAGGATCAACCCGGTGCATTGCTGCCTGTTCTGCATGGCGTGCAGGCGGCCTTGGGCTACGTGCCCGAGGAGGCCATCCCTTTGATCGCGCGCGAGATGAACCTGTCGCGCGCGGACGTGCACGGCGTCGTCACGTTCTACCATTTCTTCCGCAGCCATCCCGCCGGCAAGCGCACCATCTATCTATGCCGCGCGGAGTCGTGCCAGGCGATGGGTGCGGCGAAATTGGAGCAACATATAAAGCAACGGCTGGGCGTGGATTTTCACGAAACCACCACGGACGGCGCCTGGACCCTGGAGCCCGTCTATTGCCTGGGCAATTGCGCGTGCTCGCCGGCCATGATGGTCGATGATGAATTGAAAGGCCGCGTCACGCCGGAAGGCTTCGACGCATGGCTGCTGTCGGAGGCGAAATGAGCATCACCGTTTACGTGCCGCGCGACGCCAGTGCGCTTTCGCTGGGTGCGGATGCCGTCGCCAAGGCGATCGAGGCCGAAGCGGCGTGCCGCAACCTCGACGTACGCATCGTGCGCAACGGTTCGCGTGGCGTGTACTGGCTGGAGCCGATGGTGGAAGTGGAAACGCCGGCCGGCCGCGTCGCCTACGGCCCGGTGCAGCCCACCGATGTCATGGGCCTGTTCGACGCCGACTTTCTGCATGGCGGCGTGGATGTACTCAATCTTGGATTGACCGACGAGATCCCCTGGCTGAAAAGCCAGCAGCGCCTGACCTTTGCGCGCGTGGGCGTTGTCGATCCGCGCAACCTGGATGACTATCTTGCGCACGACGGCTATCGCGGCCTCGCCGCGGCATTGAAGATGGAGCCGTCCGCCATCGTGCAGGCGGTCACCGATTCGGGTTTGCGCGGCCGTGGCGGCGCGGCGTTTCCGGCCGGCATCAAGTGGAAAACCTGCATGGATGCCGCGGCCGATCAGAAATACATCGTCTGCAATGCGGACGAAGGCGATTCGGGCACGTTCTCCGATCGCATGATCATGGAAGGCGATCCGTTCGTGCTGATCGAAGGCATGACCATCGCCGGCCTGGCCGTAGGCGCCACGCGCGGCTATATCTATTTGCGCATCGAATATCCGCATGCGCAGCGCGCACTGGAAGCGGCGATCGAAGCGGCCACGGCGCGCGGCTATCTCGGCGACAACGTCTGCGGCAGCGGCAAGGCCTTCCACCTGGAAGTGCGCATGGCCGCGGGCGCGTATATCTGCGGTGAGGAAACCTCGCTGCTGGAAAGCCTGGAAGGCAAGCGCGGGCAAGTGCGGTTCAAGCCGCCGCTGCCGGCCATCCAGGGCTTGTTCGGCAAACCCACGGTGATCAACAACGTGATCACGCTGGCGACGGTGCCGGTCATTCTGGATCGTGGCGCGGCGTTTTATCGCGACTATGGTATGGGCAAATCGCGCGGCACCTTGCCGTTGCAGCTGGCCGGCAACGTGAAGCGGCCGGGCCTGGTGGAACGCGCCTTCGGCCTGACGCTGCGCGAACTGATCGAGCAATACGGCGGCGGCACCGCCAGTGGGCGCCCGGTGCGCGCGGTGCAGGTGGGCGGTCCGCTGGGTGCTTATATCCCGGCATCGCAACTGGATACGCCGATCGACTACGAAGCGTTCGCGGCGATCGGCGGCATGGTCGGGCACGGCGGCGTGGTGGTATTCGACGACACGGTGGACATGGCCGCGCAGGCGCGCTTTGCGATGGAATTCTGCGCGATCGAATCCTGCGGCAAGTGCACGCCGTGCCGTATCGGTTCCACGCGTGGCGTGGAAGTGATCGATCGTATCGTTGCCGGTGATGCGGCGGAGAAGGCGCGCAACGAAGCGGTGTTGCGTGACTTGTGCCAGACCATGGTCGCCGGTTCGCTGTGCGCGCTGGGTGGCATGGCGCCGTTTCCGGTGTTGAGTGCGCTGGAACATTTTCATGAGGATTTTGAGGGTGCAGGGCAGTCTGCAGCCTCGTAAGACATGTCCCTCCCCCTGCTTGCAGGGGGAGGTTAGGAGGGGGTGAGCACTTGCCGCTGGCAAATGCCGACCCCACCCCAACCCTCCCCTGCAAGCAGGGGAGGGAGTATGAAAAGTCTGAGGAGGTAGTTGCATCATGCTGTCCATCGTCGAAATCGACCGCGGTACGCCCGCCGTCAAAACGGACAAGCAGGTCACGCTGGAAATCGATGGCCGCAGCATCCGCGTGCCGGAAGGCACCTCGGTGATGCGCGCCGCCTCGCAGGCCGGCATCAATATTCCCAAGCTGTGCGCTACCGACATGCTGGAGGCGTTCGGCTCTTGCCGCCTGTGCCTGGTCGAGATCGAAGGGCGCAAGGGCTATCCGGCCTCCTGCACCACGCCGGTGACGGACGGCATGAAGGTCAGCACGCAGACGCAGAAACTGGCGGAAATCCGCCGCGGCGTGATGGAGCTGTATATCTCCGACCATCCACTGGATTGCCTGACCTGTCCAGCCAACGGGCACTGCGAGCTGCAGGATATGGCCGGTGTCGTCGGCCTGCGCGAAGTGCGTTACGGATATGACGGCGCCAACCATGTTTATGCGCGCATCTCTGCGCGCGAAGATCAAAAAGCGGCCATCCATGGCCGCACTTCTCAATGGGTCGACAATCCACGCTTTTCGCCCAAGGACGAGTCCAACCCCTACTTCACCTTCGATTCCTCCAAATGCATCGTCTGCTCGCGCTGCGTGCGCGCCTGCGATGAAGTGCAGGGCACGTTCGCGCTCACCATCCAGGGGCGTGGCTTCGATTCGAAAGTGTCGGCCAGCCAGAACAATGTGTTCCTCGATTCCGAATGCGTCTCCTGCGGCGCCTGTGTGCAGGCGTGCCCCACGGCCACGCTGTCGGAAAACACGCTGATCGAGCGCGGCCAGGCCGAGCATAGCGTGGTCACCACGTGCGCCTATTGCGGCGTCGGTTGCAGCTTCCGCGCGGAAATGAAGGGCGAGGAAATCGTGCGCATGGTGCCGAACAAGGATGGCCATGCCAATCATGGGCATTCCTGCGTGAAGGGGCGTTTTGCGATCGGTTACGCCACGCATCCCGATCGCATTCACACGCCGATGATCCGCCACAAGATTACCGACCCATGGCGCATCGTCAGCTGGGAAGAAGCCATTGCGCACGTCGCCAGCGAGTTCAAGCGGCTGCAGGCCACGCACGGCAAGTTTTCCGTCGGCGGCATTACCTCCTCGCGCTGCACGAACGAAGAAACCTATCTGGTGCAGAAGCTGGTGCGCGCCGGATTCGGCAACAACAACGTGGATACCTGCGCGCGCGTCTGCCATTCGCCGACCGGCTATGGCTTGAAGGCGACCCTGGGCGAATCGGCCGGCACGCAGGATTTCGATTCCATCGCCTGCACCGACGTGGTGCTGGTGATCGGCGCCAATCCCACCGATGCGCATCCGGTGTTCGGCTCGCAGATGAAGCAGCGCCTGCGCGCGGGCGCCAAGCTGATTGTGGTCGATCCACGTCGTATCGACCTGGTGCGCACGCCGCACATCAAGGCGGACTACCACCTCAAGCTCAAGCCAGGCACCAACGTGGCCGTGCTCAATGCGCTCGCCTACGTGATCGTGACCGAAGGCTTGGTCGACGAGGCGTTCGTCGCGGCGCGCTGCGAGCGCGAGGCGTTCGAAAAGTGGCGCACCTTCGTCGCGCTGGAAAAGCACAGTCCCGAAGCGATGGAAGCCGAAACCGGCGTGCCTGCTGCACTGATCCGTGGCGCGGCTCGCCTGTATGCCACCGGCGGCAACGCGGCCATTTACTACGGCCTGGGCGTGACCGAGCACTCGCAAGGCTCCACCGCGGTGATGGCCATCGCCAACCTCGCCATGGCCACCGGCAATATCGGCCGCGAAGGCGTGGGTGTGAATCCGTTGCGCGGGCAGAACAATGTGCAGGGTTCGTGCGACATGGGTTCGTTCCCGCACGAATTCCCCGGTTATCGCCATGTAGGCGATGCCACGGTGCGCGCTTCGTTCGAGGCGGCGTGGGGTGTGCATCTGCATGACGAACCGGGCCTGCGCATTCCCAACATGTTCGAGGCGGCCATCGACGGCAGCTTCAAGGGTCTGTACATCGAAGGCGAAGACATCGCGCAATCCGATCCGAACACCCAACACGTCACCGCCGCGCTGGAGGCGATGGAATGCGTGGTGGTGCAGGATCTGTTCCTCAACGAAACGGCCAAGTTCGCGCACGTGTTTTTACCGGGCAGCTCGTTCCTGGAAAAGGATGGCACCTTCACCAACGCCGAGCGCCGCATTTCGCGCGTGCGCAAGGTGATGGAACCCAAGAGCGGCTATGCGGACTGGGAGATCACCCAGCTGCTGGCCAACGCCATGGGCTATGCGATGAACTACACGCATCCGTCCCAGATCATGGATGAGATCGCGCGGCTCACGCCCACCTTCCACGGTGTGAGCTTCGAGAAGATCGACCAACTCGGTTCGATCCAGTGGCCGTGCAACGACGAGCATCCGCAAGGCACGCCGGTGATGCATGTGGACGAGTTCGTGCGCGGCAAGGGTCGCTTCATGCTCACTGAATACGTGCCGACCTCGGAGAAGGTCAACGCGCACTATCCGCTGATCCTTACCACCGGACGCATTCTCAGCCAGTACAACGTGGGCGCGCAGACACGCCGCACTCCCAACGTGGCGTGGCATGACGAGGATCGCCTTGAGATTCATCCGCACGATGCGGAAGAGCGCGGCCTCGCCGAAGGCGATTGGGTCGGTATCGAAAGCCGCGCCGGCCAGACCGTTTTGCGCGCGCGCATTTCCGAGCGCATGCAGCCGGGCGTGGTCTACACCACCTTCCATTTCCCGGGCTCCGGCGCCAACGTCATCACCACCGAAAATTCGGACTGGGCCACCAACTGCCCCGAGTACAAGGTGACCGCGGTGCAGGTAACGCGCGTGAACCAGCCGTCCGAATGGCAGAAGCGCTACGAGGCGTTTTCCCAGACGCAGCAGGCATTGCTGGATGCAGCCGAACCCTCCTGATTACCCTAGCCCTGATCATGGCCGTGGCTACGTGACTCGCCGCGTCGATCGCTATCGGCACGGCGAGCACGAACGTATCAGCGATGCCATCACCGAAGAAGTGCCAGTGGCGATGATCTACAACGACGTGCCCTTCGCGGTGATGATGGTGACGCCGCTGGACCTGGAGGATTTCGCGCTGGGCTTTTCGCTCAGCGAAGGGCTGGTGGCCAAGCCCGAAGACCTGCAATCGATCGAGGTGCATCCACGCCTGGAAGGTGTCGAGCTGGCCATGCGCGTGGCATCCGATACGGTCGAGCAACGCGCCGGCAAGGGTGGCGAACGCCTGCTGCCCGGCCGCAGCGGTTGCGGATTGTGCGGCGCGCGCATGCTGGAAGACGCGGTACGTCATCCTGCACCGGTCGGTGAAGGTCCACGCATTGAAGCCGCGGCGCTGGAGCGCGCGCTCGAAACGCTGCAGGCCGTGCAGCCGGTGAACAGCGCCACCGGCGCCGTGCACGCGGCGGCGTGGGTGGATATGCAAGGCGCCATCGTGCTGGTGCGCGAAGACGTCGGCCGGCACAACGCGCTCGATAAATTGATCGGCGCGCTGGTCAAGGCGCGCATCGATGTGCAGCACGGCTTTTTGCTTGTCACCAGCCGCGCCAGCTATGAAATGATCACCAAGGCGGCCAGCGCCGGCATCAGCGTGATGGCGGCGATTTCCGCGCCAACCGCCCTGGCGATCCACCTGGCCGAAAGTACACATATGACCCTGGTCGGTTTTGCGCGGCCGGGCAGCTACGTCGTCTACACCCATCCGCAGCGTTTGCTGCACGCAGGGGCGAGGGATGCTCCGGTCTATTCTGCGTAGGTGGCATGATGTCCAGAAGGCTCGCTGGGTTTGTGGCGCGGCGCCGGGAAGCCGGCCCTCCTTGCCCCCCCGCGCGGCGCATCCTGCGAGCCTTCTGGACATCACCCTACGGGCCGGCCCTGTCCGTCCGCAGCTCTTCGGTCCATCGCCTCGACAGACGGCCAGTCTGCCTTCGCCGATGGTCCTGTGACCTGCGAACAGACAGAGCCGGTAACACCTACGCAGAATAGATCGGAGCATCCCTTAGCATGAACATCGAACGCCTGGTTGCGATGGCCAACGACATCAGTCGTTATTTCGAATCGGACCCGGATCAGGCCGCGGGTGCGACGGGTGTGGCCGATCATCTGAAACGGTTCTGGGAGCCCGGCATGCGCAAGCAGATGGCGGCGCATCTGGCCGCAGGCGGCGAAGGTCTGGAGCCGCTGGCGAGGAAGGGCGTCGAGCGCCTGGTGGAAATTGATAGCAAGCTGCATGCATGACCCGTAGGTTGGGTGCAAACCCAAACATTGCCACGCCTGTTGATGCTCAACGTTGGGGTTTGCACCCTGATATATCCCGCGTTTTTGAGCGTGATTCCGAGGGAAAACCAAGATCTACACCGATCTGGTTTCAGAGCGAGTCGTCATTCCGGCGAAAGCCGGAATCCAGTCAAAAATGGCGTGCGAAGCACACCCCATAAATGGTTTTGTGTGCTGCGCACGAGTTAAACAACCTGTTTGCGGGTTTTCGCGGCATGGACGACGCTAAATTTTGTCGATTAGAAAGAACGCAACCTACTGATTCTTCGGGCATCAAAAAAGCAAAACCGTGAGGATCTATCAGGGTTTGCACCCCACCCTACAAACAGCGCCGCCAGCATGCACACATGCCAGCGGCGGTAACGCGACAGGCAACCATCAAAGAGGATTGCTTGTCGGCCG
>NZ_JBQCHP010000057.1:0-9069 GCF_051954575.1 Dyella sp.
TGGCGAGCCAGCGTGGCGGCATCGGGCTTGGCCGCGCCGACGTCCAGTCCGCGGTAGACCAGCGCCGAGTCCACGCTCACCAGCTCCAGTGCGAAGCGCTCACGCAGCGCGCAGGCGAGCGCGGTCTTGCCCGATGCGGTCGGACCCATCAGGAATACGGCGGGCGGGCGCGCATCGGCAGTCATCGGTGCATTGTAGGTGGCGCACGAGCGGACTCCACCGTTTGCCGACGTTCCCCCGGCGAGTGAAATCGGTCACGTTCCCCGGGAATACTTCGTCCCCTGCCCCGGTGGCTGCTTGCCTGCGCATCCGCGTGAGCGCACCATCCACATACGGCGACTACATAGAATTCACGCCATGGCGCACCGAATCGATGCGGAACACGACCAGGACGGTATGCAGGGGGCAGTTGTCATGCTGCGGCCAGGGACAGCCACGTCCGCACCCCGCCCCCACCCGATCGCCCAGCCCACTTCCCGCCACCCGGCTCGCGGAGAGTCGCCGGTGACCCGCAAGCCGATCTGGGACAAGAACAACTTCGGGTTCTGGCTGACCGTCTGCGTCCTCATCAGCCTCGCCTTCTCGATCACCCTGCACGCCCTCGGCTGAGTGCACGGCCGCACCCGCGGCATGGCCCTATAATCGTCAGCTTTCCCCGCCCGCGTTCGCGGGCCCGACGATGGTGGTCCCATGCCGCAGACGATGAAAGCCCTGGTCAAGCGCAAGCCCGAACAGGGCATCTGGATGGAAGAGGTGCCGGTTCCGCAGGTCGGCCCCAACGAGGTGCTGATCAAGGTCGAGAAGACCGCCATCTGCGGCACCGACCTGCACATCTACAAGTGGGACGAGTGGTCCCAGCGCACCATTCCTCAGGGCCTGACCATCGGTCACGAGTTCGTCGGACGAATTGCCGAGCTCGGCAGTGCGGTGACCGGCTACAAGGTCGGCGACCGCGTTTCGGCCGAGGGCCACATCGTCTGCGGCCACTGCCGCAACTGCCGCGCCGGGCGGCAGCACCTCTGCCCGAATACCGTCGGCATCGGGGTCAACCGCAACGGTGCCTTCGCCGAATACGTGGCCGTTCCGGCATCCAACCTGTGGCCGATCCCCGACCAGGTCCCCTCCGAGCTCGCCGCCTTTTTCGATCCGTACGGCAACGCTGCGCACTGCGCACTCGAATTCGACCTGATCGGCGAGGACGTGCTGATCACCGGCGCCGGCCCGATCGGCATCATCGCCGCGGGCATCGCCAAGCATGTCGGGGCGCGCAACGTGGTGGTCACCGACGTCAACGATTACCGCCTGAAGCTTGCCGCCGACATGGGCGCGACGCGCGTGGTCAACGTGGCCAACCAGTCGCTGCGCGAGGTGGTCAAGGACCTGCACATGGAAGGCTTCGACGTCGGCCTGGAGATGAGCGGCAATCCGCGCGCCTTCAACGACATGCTCGACGTGATGTACCACGGCGGCAAGATCGCGTTGCTGGGCATCCAGCCGAAGGGTGCCGGCATCGACTGGGACAAGGTGATCTTCAAGGGCCTCACGCTGCAGGGCATCTACGGCCGGCGCATGTACGAGACCTGGTACAAGATGACCCAGATGGTGCTGACCGGCTTCCCGCTGCAGAAGGTGCTCACCCACCAGATCCACATCGACGATTTCCAGAAGGGCTTCGACCTGATGGATGCGGGCGCGTGCGGCAAGGTGGTTTGCTCCTGGCATTGAGGCAGGTTGGGGCGCAAACCCCAACGTCGGGATGCGTGAAGATCGCGATGTTGGGGTTTGCGCCCCAACCTACGGTTACGCAATTCACAAAGCGCGGCTACACTCGCTCCATTGGCGCGCCGACATGAAGTAACGGAAGGGCTAAGAGCACGGCTGGCTTGCCGGCACGGTCGGTCCGCGATGTCACGGGAGAGCATCGACGGTATGACGAACGGAAACCGGTCACCTCAAGCACGGTCGCCGCAAGCGCTGATCAAAGCCGGTCGCGAACGCGCGACGCGCGCGTACCACTCCCGCCGCCTGCGCATCACCGCGCTGGTCATCGCCATCGTCCTGCTGCTGTTCGGCCTGTTCGGCTTTTTCATTGCGCCCGGGCTGATCAAGAGCCAGCTGGAAAAGCAGCTCGCCGCGCAACTGGAACGGCCAGTCACGATCGGCGCGGTGCATCTGAATCCGTATACCGTGCGCCTGACCGTGGACCGGCTGCATATCGGCGAGCGCGACGGCAGCACACCTTTCATCGACCTGGATCAGCTGGTCGTGAACGGTTCGTGGAGTTCGCTGTTCCACCTGGCGCCGGTGCTGGATCAGTTGACGCTGCAGCATCCGCAGATCCACATCACGCGCAGCGGTCCGCAGACCTTCAACTTCAGCGACATCATCCAGCGTTTTGCAGCCAAGCCGTCCGATCCGAACGCTTCGCCGACGCGCTTCGCCATTTCCAACATCAGCGTGCACGACGGTGACATCCAGTTCGACGACCGGGTGCAGAACGCTACGCACCACGTGGATCAGCTGGACATCGGCGTGCCGTTCATCGCCAACCTGCCGCACGACGTGGACATCTTCGTGCAACCGCTGCTGGCCATGCGCGTGGACGGCAGTGCGCTGCGCATCCAGGGTCAAACCAAGCCGTTCGCGAGCAGCCGCGAGTCGGTGATCAGCTTCACCATGGATCACCTGGACCTGGCCAAGTATCTGACCTATTCCCCGACCCAGCTACCTGCTGCCATTCCCAGCGGCTTGTTGTCCGGCACACTGGACGTGCGTTTCGTGCAGGCGCAACCGAAACCACAACTCGTGCTGCAAGGCGCGTTGCAGCTGGACGATTTCAGCATGACCACGCACGATCGTGCCCCCATGCTGGAGATCAAGCACGGCGTGGCCGCGCTGCGCGACGTGCAGCCGCTGGAGTCGCGCTACGATTTCATCAGCATCCTGCTCGACCACGCCTCGCTGCATTACACCAAGCAACCGGGCGACCGTACCAACTTCGACGAACTGCTCGGCAAGAACGCGCCGCCGCCCAAGCCCGGTACGCCGCCTACCGATGCGCAGATCGGCCTGCTCGTGCTGCAGAACAGCGCACTGGACTACGCCGATCTCACCGGACCGAAACCGGTGCATCTGTTGCTGGAAAACATGCATGGTGCGATCCGCAAGCTTTCCACCGTATCGGCCCAGCCGGGTGCAGTGGACGTGCGCTCCACGCTGGCCGGTGGCCAGCTGCGTGCGGCCGGCAATCTGTTCATGCATGCAAGCCGCTTCGAAGGCAAGGTCAGCGCCAGCCACGTCGCGCTGCAACCGCTCGCCGCGCTAGGTCCGGATTCCCTCAATGCGGATATCGCCGGCGGCACCCTGGACGGCGACACGCAGCAGCGCATCGACTGGAGCAAGACGCTGGCGCTAACCATGGAGCACAGCAAACTCGCGATCAACGATTTTGTATTGGCGCAGCGCAACCGCAAGCCGGTGGCATGGCATTCCTTGAACGCCAGCATCAAGCATCTGGACCTGGGCAGCAGCACGGCGCAGCTCGACGATGTCACGCTGCATGGCTTGAAGATCGATGCGCGCAGGTTGCAGAACGGCACGATCGATCTTGCGAACCTGACCAAACCCTCGCCACCAGCCAAAACCAGGCAGCCGGCCTCGCCAAGCTGGCATTGGAGCATCACCCATCTGCTTATCGACGGCAGCAGCTTTGCGTTGACCGATCCCAGCCTGCCGAGCAAGAACGGTCATATCGAAGTCAAGGCCGACAAGTTCGCGCTGGACAATCTTTCCGACGACATGCGCAAGCCGGTCAAGCTCAACCTGAGCGGTGGCATCGGCCGCGGCAGCTTCACCATCGATGGCAACGTCAAGCCGGAACCGATGGACGCGGATCTGCGCATCGTGGCGACCAAGCTGTGGGTGGCGCCGTTCGCATCGCTCGTGCAGGTACCGCTGAACGTCAACATCGACAGCGCATTGTTGAGTGCCAATGGCCGCATCCGTTATCGCGATCATAAGCCGCAGCCGCTGATGAGTTATCAGGGCAGCATGCTGCTGGGACGC
This sequence comes from Dyella sp., assembly GCF_051954575.1. Taxonomy (GTDB): domain Bacteria; phylum Pseudomonadota; class Gammaproteobacteria; order Xanthomonadales; family Rhodanobacteraceae; genus Dyella_B. The sequence continues at coordinate 4,066 of NZ_JBQCHP010000057.1, forward strand.
TTGCGCGTGCTGGACAAGGTCACCAACGACGATTTCCTGCGTCTCAATTCACTCGCCGCCAGCAACATGAAGCTGGAAATGGGCGGCGCTGCGCCAAAGGTCGATATCGGCGGATTGGCGCTGGACGACTTCTATGCGCGCGTGATCATCAACACCAACGGCCGCATCAACCTGCAGGACGTAGTGGCCCATCCCGAGCAGGCGCCGGTGTCGGTCACGCGCGAACAGATCGGCCCGGCGCAACCCTTGCACGTGGCGCCGCCACCGGTAAAGGAAACCTCGCACGTTCCCGGCGGCGGCACCACGACGACGGCGACGGTCGCACCGAACAATCCGCCCTCCACCACGCCACCGCCAAGCATCCATATCGGCCAGATCACGCTTGCCAACGGCAACCTCAACTACACCGACAACTTCATCAAGCCCAACTACACGGCCAACATCACCCAGCTCGCGGGCAAGATCGGCGCGTTCGGTACCGATACCGACAACGCGCCGGCGGATGTGAGCCTCAAGGGCGAGCTGGACAACGATTCGCCGGTGGATATCGAAGGCGTGATGAATCCGCTCACGCCGGTGGCATTCCTGGATATCAAGGCCACGGCGCAGGACGTGGAGCTTACGCACCTCACACCCTATTCGGGCAAATACGCGGGCTACCCGATCACCAAGGGCCGGCTCACCATGGACGTGCATTACAAGCTCGACCACAACAAGTTGAACGCCGACAACCATATCGTGCTCAACCAGCTCACTTTCGGCGATCGCATGGAAGGCCCCGGCATCGGCCACTTACCCGTGAAGCTGGCGGTGGCGTTGCTGAAGGATTCCAACGGCAATATCGACATCCACGTACCTGTTTCCGGTTCGCTCGACGATCCGGAGTTCAGCCTCGGCGGCGTGATCTGGCAGGCGTTCGTCAACCTGCTCAAGCGCGCCGTCACCTCGCCGTTCCGATTGCTCGGTTCCATCGGCGGCGGTGATGGCAAGGAAGACCTGGGCTATGTGGAATTCGCCGCGGGCTCATCGGTCCTCGACGCGCAGGCGCAGGACAAGCTCGCGCACGTGGTGGAGGTGCTCAACAAGAAGCCGGAACTGAAACTCGACATCACCGGGCGTGTCGACCCCTCCGTGGACGAAGACGGTTTGCGCCACGTCACCGTCGACGACATGGTGCAAAAAGAAGAAGCCGACGACATCGGCACCGCCGCCGCCAAAGCCGCGCCCGCCAAACCCGGCACCGACGATTACAACAAATACCTCACCAGGGCGTACAAGCACGCCACGTTCGACAAGCCGCGCGATCTTATCGGCCTGACCAAGTCGCAGCCGCCCGAGGAAATGATCAAGATGCTGGAAGCCCACGTGACGGTCGACCAGGATGCGCTACGCCATCTGGCAGAGCGCCGTGCTGGCGCGGTGCGCCAGTATTTGCGCGGCAAGATCGACGACAACCGCATGTTCGTGCTGGCGCCGAAGCTGGATGCAAAGGGGATCGACGACAAGGGCAAGACGACGCGCGATGATTTTGGGTTGCATATGTAGGCCCGAATTTCCAGGCAGGATGCTCGGTGGGGCAAAAATGGACCTTGCTTGTCACCCACCCCTGGGCGTCACCACAATCGCTTCACTCCTCGCCAGCCTCATGCAAGGCTGCCTCGATACAAATCGGGGGATCAGGGGTATCGCGGCCTCCGAAGCATCAAGTTGCGGAAGAGGCACGCCTCTTGCTTCGGTAAGTGCTGTTGACCCGTCTCCGGGCGCACTCGAGCCCGACCAACAAGGAACTGTGGTCCCGCCATGCATGCGTCTTCCCTTCGGCTATCGAACAAACCATCCCGCGGCAGCCTTGCTTGCGTAGGCATGGGCATGACCCTGGGCTCCCACCTTACTCCTCTGGCGCGCGACCATATCGAGCAGGCCGACGTGGTATTCGCGGCGCTTTCCGATCACATCGTAGAAATGTGGCTGCAACGCATGAATCAGGACGTGCGCAGCCTTCAGCCCTATTACGCGGAGGGCAAATCAAGGCTGAAAACCTATAAGGAATGGGTGGACCTGATGATGGCCGAAGTGCGCGCGGGCAAACGCGTATGCGCGGTGTTTTACGGTCATCCCGGCATTTTCGCCTGGTCGACGCACAAAGCGATCGAGGTCGCCCGTGCAGAGGGCTTCCAGGCGCACATGGAACCGGGCATTTCCGCTGAAGATTGCCTCTATGCGGACTTGGGCATCGATCCGGGCCGTTTCAGTTGCCAACATTTCGAAGCGAGCCAGTTGCTGTTCTACGAGCATCGCATCAATCCCGCCGGCTACGTAGTGCTATGGCAGACCTCGGTGGTCGGGGATTGGTCGCTGATGCGGCTCGAAACCGGGCCGGCCTATCGCCAATTGCTGGTGGACAGACTGAGCCAGGATTATCCGCTCGATCACGAGGTGATCATTTATTACGGCGCAACGCTGCCCATCGAGCAAGCCAAGATCAGGCGCCTCACCTTGCGCGATTTATCCGATACCACGCTGGCTCCGCAGGAGACCGTGGTACTGGCGCCAGCCGCACCGTTGAGGCCGAACCTCCCCATGCGCGAACGGCTGGCGGAACTGGATAAGGCAATCGGCTTTGCATGAGGCAATAAATGCTTCGCCATCGCATCACGGCAGTCAACTTCACGAGGAAAGGGGAAGTACATGGCAGATACGATTGAATGGTTGGAAACCATCGGCAAGAACGCCGCGCTGCGTCGCGCTCCGGCCGAGAAACTTGCGGAAACCTTGGAAGCGACAGATGCCACGGCCGCGTTGAAGGCGGCCGTGAAGTCTCAAGATCGCTCTGCGTTGTTTGCCGAACTCGGGCACAAGCCCGTGAGAATGCACAACATGAATGGTCCCTCGCATCCGGAAGAGCCGGATCATGACCATGACGAGCACGCGCCAACGCGTCCGCCTCGCCCTGATCAAGACCAACCATCGCGCGATCGGTAGATTGCATGTCGCGGTGGGAGCACCGCTTCAGGCCATGGCCCATTTTTGTGGCCATGGCTTTTTGCGCTTTCGAGCCGTCGCTGAGCGAAGATGCGCCGGCGCCCTCCATCGCAACGCTGCTGGTCCAGACCGAGAGCCTGCGCACGTCCAATCACCCGAGATTTCAACGCCTCCTGGAGGTGCTGCATCAGCAAATTCCCGGCATGTCCGCGCACGAACGCTGGCAATTGCGCTACCTGGACGCGTATCAGGCTTCCTTCCAGGGTGATTACGCCAATGCCGAGATCATGCTGCGGGACATCATGGATCATTCCGCAGATTCGATTTTGATGACCAAGGCCGCTGCCGTTCTCATGAACGACATGGGCAGCAACAAGCGCTATACGGAAGCGTTTGAACTCGCCAATCGGTTGGCGGCCGACCTGCCGAAAACGCAAGACAAGCTGACGCGCTTCCTGGTCTTGTTCTACCTATCGCAATTGCTCAAATTGGCGGGACAGTACGATTTGGCGGCCAACTATGCGCACGACATGATGCAGACCCTTCCTGCAGGGGAAACACCATGTAAACCGCAGGCCATGCTTGTACATGTGTTTTATGACAGTCACAGACTGACTCTCTCGATGCCGGAACTTCAGCATGCCATCGAGATCTGCCAGAACGCCGGCGAGCCCGTCATTGCCGATTCGCTGTGGCTCATCAAGGCTAGTCTTTACCTGGATGAAGGACAGCCAGACAAAGCGATAGCGTTGCTCCAACGTATTGCCCCTGGCATTCACTCCAACCCCAATTACTACAATACGCTGGACCTTCGATCTGAGCTTGCGCAGGGATATTGGAAGCTGGGCAAGGACGACCAAGCACATGCAGCAGCGCTCGATACCCTGGCGGCTGCTTCTCCAAACGATGTCAATGAGGAGTTGAGGGACGCCTACGACGTGCTCTATCACGTTGAAAAAAAGCAGGGCAACGTGGCAGCCGCACTGGGCTATTACGAACACGCCGTTGCCCAGAACATCGGCCATCTCAACGATGTCAGCGCCAGGACGCTGGCTTACGACGTGGCCCAGCAACACATGCTTGCTCAAAAGCTGGAGACGGAAAAACTGAGCAAGCAAAACAACATACTTCGCTTGCAGCAGACGCTGGCCGTCAAGACGATCGAAACCGGCCGGCTCTATATCGTGCTGCTGCTCGTGGTTCTGGGCTCCGTGATCATCTGGTTGTTTCGCACCAAGCGCGCGCAACTCCATTTTCAGCGGCAAGCCCGTCTCGATGGCCTCACCGGCATCCTCAACCACCAGCACTTCATCAGCGAAGCGCAGCGCCATATTCGCCTGATGGAACGGAAGCTGGGTCCTGCCTGCCTGATCTTCATCGACCTGGACTACTTCAAGCAGATCAACGATACACACGGCCATGCCATTGGCGACACGGTATTGAAGCATACGGTGGCCCTCTGCAAGCAGCCATTGCGCGCCAGCGATTTGTTCGGGCGCCTCGGCGGCGAGGAGTTCGGCATCCTCTTGCTGGATTGCACGCCTGGGCAGGGTGCTGCCATTGCCGATCGCATTCGCACCACGATCGAGGCCACGTCGATCGATGCAGGAGAGCGCGCGATAACCTTCTCTGCCAGCATCGGCCTGGCCTCTACCGTCACGTGCGGGTACGACCTGCAGCGGCTGTGCAGGGACGCCGATACCGCGCTGTACCGGGCCAAGCACATCGGGCGCAATTGCGTTATCGCCCATACGGGACACGACGATCGGGACAGCGGCCTGGACGCCGAAAACATGAAAGCCATGAGCTAGTGCGGTGTCTCAAAAATAACTTTAACTAATTCATGCCGTGTGTCATGGTTGGTTCCTTGATAAACGGGAGCTCTTGTTCATGGCCAAGCGCGGACGCCCTGCTTCAACGTTAACGATCACCGATCAAGAGCGTGCAGAGTTGCTAGCGCATCTGGCAATTCGTAAAGCGCCTGCGGATGAAAAGCTGCGCATTCGGATCGTGCTGGGCTGT
>NZ_JBQCHP010000058.1:0-12164 GCF_051954575.1 Dyella sp.
GTAGTCCAGGCCAAGCAGCATGTCGGTGCCGTCGCTCAGTGTCGAGTCGATCACCTGCATCTGGCTGTGGTGAATGGATTCGGTACCAACCGAGAATTCATCGACCGGCACGATCCAGGTCTTGACCAACTTGGCGCCAAAGCCGTGGGTGATGCCTTGCTTTTGATCGGGTGTGTCCACCTTGATGCCGACCCGCTCGGCGGCACGGCGGGTCAGGGCAGTGGCATAGGCGCCTGAATCGAGCAGCGCGCGCAGTTTCTTGCCGTTTATCGTTACCTCCAAGAAGGTGCGCCGGTCGGTGCTGCTGTCGGCCGGCTTCAGATCGGCCACGAAGAAATCCCGGCCGTTGGACCAATACGCCAAGCCGCGCCTTTCGCAGCCGTCCACCTTGAACAGCGACAATTTGCCGTGCGCCATGTCGATTTCCAGATCGGCGAAATCCAGCAGATTGGCGCCGAGCAAGCCATAGCCTGCATCGGAACCACCGACCAGGAAATCGTTATTCTTGAGCGTCGTGCCGAGAATGCCCAATTCCTTTACGCGTGTGTATTGGGCACCTGTGCTACCACCGATGCCGCCGATGCGGAAACCGAACGGCATGGCGCGCAGCTTCAGTCCCAGCGACGAAGCGGTGGCGTTCGACATGATGCTGAAAAACGCGCCGGTATCGAGCTGAAAACGCGTATCAGCTCCGTTGATCTTCACTACGGTAGTGGCGCGTCCGCCTTCGAGCTCCACCGGCAATGTGCCGTAGCGCATTACTTGGCAGCTGCCGGCCCAGGCCTGACCTGCCAGCAGCGCGCCAGCGCCCAGGCAGCACAGGCGGAACATTCTTATCGCATCGATCATGGGTTCCCCTGAAACATTGGAGCTCCTGTCCAAGCCGCCTGATGTCCGCTCCGATGGAAATCAGGCCGCTGTACTTCTTCCTTTCTTCTTGTCATGCAGAAATGCTGCGCGCATTCCTGGACTTGCGGATTCTATTTCCGATCATCGCCGCGCGACATCGGCCTGATGGCAGCGGCTAGTCCGAAATTCACGGCAAGCTTCGCCGCGCCAACTGCGGCGGCATGCCGGTCCAGCGCTTGAACGCCCGCCGAAATTCACGCGGATCGCTGAAGCCCAGTTCGATGCCGATTTCCGCCACGCTCAATTGCCCCGCACGCAGCAGTTCCAATGCGCGTTCGGCGCGTACGCGGTCGTGAATCTCGCGAAAGATGCGCCCGCTCTCTGCCAGGCGCCGGCGCAGCGAGCGCTCGCTGAGGTGCAGCGTGCGGGCCACTTCGGTGAGCCTTGGATGCTCGCGCAAGCGGCTGCGCAGCAAGCGTTCGACCGAGCCGACGATTTCGTCGGCATGCGTGCTGCCGCGCAGCTGTTGATGGCAGAGCGCCAATGCCTGACGCGAGGTAAGCGGGTTGTAGCCCGGCAAAGGATGCGTGAGCCAGTTGACGTCCACCACGATGCGATTGTGTTGCGCGCCGAAGCGCACGTCGCATTGGAAGGTGGCGATGTATTCCCCTGCGTAGGAAGGCGCCGGGTAAGTGAATTCCATGCGCGTGGGCGTGATCCTGGCGCCGACCAGTTCGCGCGCGATGGCCAGGCAACTGGAAAACAATTCCTCGCACAGGAACGGCAGCAGTTCGATTTCGCCGAACCGCGGCCATGCCTGCACGGCGACGCTTTGGGCGTCGACCACGGAAAAATCCACATCCAGCAGGCTGCCGCAAATTTTGTGATTTTCGATGCCCACGTTCATGGCCTCGCCGAAGTTGCGCGAAGTCATCATGGCCAAGCCCAGCAGGCCGAAACTGCCGATGGTTTCGTTGCGGCCGATCAGCAAGCCCAGCGCCGGCTGGCGCATGACGCGCAGCGCGCGCGTGATCACCATGCGCGCCTGCCGGTATGAAACGCGCACGCTGGGATCGTTGATCTGCTGGCGCGTTATCCCTAAGCCGGCGAACCAGGCGTCGCTGGCGATGCCGTGGCGATCGGCGAACTCGGTCAGATGCACCAATACGTTGGGTGGAATATCGGCGTCTTGCGCACGCGGATCAGGTTCGATTGCCGGCATGGCGATGCGCCGGGTATCGCGTAGTTCGAATGCCGCTTGTGACATGCCGACCCATCCCCCATGCCAACCCCGATGGCGTAGAGGCCAGTTCTAGCACGACCGCGCCACGGCCGGTTAACGCGGCGCACAAGCCCGGCAGGAACCGGGTTACTGCTGCGTGGGCGCCGCGTGCATAGGCTGTGTGCGTTGCCGGGATGCCGCCTTCCATTGCTCGACCCAGCCGCCAAGATCGGCCAGGCGTTGGGCTGGCGTGTCCTCCATTGACATGCCGACGGCGGCACCCGCCACGCGGCCGGAGGGGTCGATCAGGATCAGGGTGGGAAAGACGCCGATGCCGAGCGTGTCGGTAAGCGCCTGCCCGTCGTACAGCACGTTCCAGGTCGAGTCGTGCCGCTTTACGAAATCGCGTGCGCTTGCCGCGTCTTCGTAGGTGATGGCGATGAAGTTCATGTCGCCATGCTCGCGCGCATAGGCGTTGAGCGTGGGTACTTCGGCGATGCAGGGCGGACATTCGGCGAAGAAGAAACTGATCAGCGTATAGCGCCCCTGGAAGTCGCCCAGCCGCTGCATGCCACCGCGCAGCGATGGCAGTTTGAAGGGAGGAAAAAGGTCGCCGCGACCGAGCGCGAAACGCCCGGGTTCGCCTGCATGCGCGCCTGGCGGTCGCAGGCGCAGCACCGCCATGCCGGCCTGGGTGTCGCGGGTGATGCTGTAGTGGCGGCGGCCTTGGCTCAGTTGTTGGGCGAAAGTGGCGTAATCGAGCGGTCTGCCGGCAGCGTCGAGATAGCGCACGTGAGGCGTGGCGCCCAGATGCAGGGTAGCGATAAATGCCTGCTCGTCCTGGCCTGGGTTGGCCGCCTGCGCCGCGGCCATGCAGATCAGTAAGAGCAGGATAAGGAGTGGTCGCATGCTGCGTACCCGCTGTAGGTTGGGGCGCGAGCCCCAACATGACCATGCGCGCATCCACCGGATGTTGGGGTTTGCACCCCAACCTACGGACATGGCGCGCTACTCGCCGATCGTCAGCAGCGAAGCATTGCCGCCGGCCGCGGTGGTGTTGATGGTAAGCGTGCGTTCGGTGGCGAAACGCAGCAGGTAGTGCGGACCACCCGCCTTCGGACCGGTGCCGGAAAGCGATTCGCCGCCGAACGGCTGCACACCGACCACCGCACCGATCTGGTTGCGATTGACGTAGCAGTTGCCGACGCGTGCATGGCTGCGGATGTATTCCACGGTGTCGTCGATGCGGCTGTGCACGCCGAGGGTGAGGCCGTAGCCGGTGCGGTTGATCTGTTCGATCACCTGCGGCAGTTCGCTGCCTTTCCAGCGGATCACATGCAGCACGGGGCCGAAGATTTCGCGCTTGAGCACATCGAGCGAAGGGATCTCGTAAGCGCGCGGCGCGAAGAACGTGCCGTTCGATGTGGCGGCCGGATCGAGCCTGGCTTCGGCAATCTTCTTCGCTTCCTTGTCCATGCGCGCGGCATGTTCGGTGAGGATCTTCAATGCGTCGTCGTCGATCACCGGACCGACGTCGGTGGAAAGCTGGCCCGGATCGCCCACTTTCAATTCGGCCATCGCGCCGGCGAGCATGCCGACCACCTTGTCGGCGATGTCTTCCTGCACGAACAGCACGCGTGCGGCAGAGCAGCGCTGGCCGGCGGATTGGAACGCCGAAGCGATCACGTCTTTCACGATCTGCTCGGGTAGGGCGGAAGAATCGGCGATCATCGCGTTCTGGCCGCCGGTTTCCGCGACCAGCGCCGCGATCTGCGCGTTGCGCGCGGCGAGCGTGCGATTGATCGCCCACGCGGTTTCGGTGGAACCGGTGAACGCGACGCCGGCCACACGCGGATCCTTGGTGAGCGCCGCGCCAACTACCGCGCCGTCGCCCGGCAGGTACTGCAGCACGTTGGCGGGTACGCCGGCTTCATGCAGCAGCTTCACCGCCACGTAGCCGATCAGGCTGGTCTGCTCGGCCGGTTTGGCGATCACGCTATTGCCGGCCGCCAATGCAGCGGACACCTGGCCCAGGAAGATCGCCAGCGGGAAGTTCCACGGGCTGATGCACACGAACACGCCGCGCCCGTTGAGGAACAGCTGGTTGCTCTCGCCGGTGGGGCCGGGCAGCTGTTCGGGGTGGCCGAACAGGCGGCGCGCCATCGCGGCGTAGTAGCGCAGGAAGTCGGCGGCTTCGCGGATCTCGGCGATCGAGTCGGGCAGGCTCTTGCCGGCTTCGCGCACGCATAGTGCGATGAACTCGCCGCGACGCGCTTCCAGTTGCTCGGCGGCGTGCTCCAGGATCGCGGCGCGGCTGGCGGCCGGCAGGCGATCCCAATCCGGCTGCGCGGCGACGGCATTGGCCAGCGCCTTGTCGGCCAGTGCGGCGTCGGCGCTGACGTAGCTGCCCACCACCTGGCGGCGATCGGCCGGATTGGTCACTTCCACCGCAGAACCCTTGCTTTCGACGCCCGGCACCAGCGGCGTCGCATGCCACGGGCCGGCTTTTGCGTTGACCGCCTCGGCGAGGGCTTTCAGTTCGTTGTCGTTGGAGAAGTTGACGCCCATGGAATTCTTCCTGGATACAAAGTTGGAATGCTGCGCAGGGGCAGGATTCTCAGCAAAGAGGTTGACCGGCAGCGGGATGCGCGGATGCGCGATGGAGGTGTAGCGGCGCACGGTTTCGCACGGGTCGGCCACCAGATCGCGCACCGGCAGCGTTTCGTCCACCACGCGATTGACGAAGCTGGTGTTGGCGCCGTTTTCCAGCAGGCGGCGCACCAGGTAGGGCAGCAGGTCTTCGTGCGTACCCACCGGTGCATACACGCGGCAGGGCACGTTGAGGTTCTGCTTGCCGATCACCTCGGCATACAGATCCGTGCCCATGCCATGCAGGCGCTGGAATTCGAACGGACGTCCGCGCGAGATGTGATGAACCGCCGCGATGGTGTGCGCGTTGTGCGTAGCGAACTGCGGATAGATCAGCTCGCTGCCGGCATCGAACAGCTTGTGCGCGCAGGCGAGATACGACACGTCGGTGTTCGGCTTGCGCGTGTACAGCGGATAGCCGGACAGGCCCAGTTCCTGCGCGCGCTTGATTTCCGCGTCCCAGTACGCGCCTTTCACCAACCGGACATACCAGCGGCGACCGCTGGCGCGCGCGGTTTCGATCAGCCAGTCGATCACGAACGGTGTGCGCTTGGAGTACGCCTGCACCACAATGCCCAAGCCGTTCCAGCCTTGCAGCGATGGATGCGTAAACACGTTGCCGATGATGTCCAGCGACAGTTCCAGGCGATCGGCTTCTTCCGCATCGACCGACAGCGCGATGCCCTGCTTCATCGCCAGTTGCGACAGTTCCAGCAGCTTCGCGGTGAGATCGCGCCGCGCGCGTTCGCGGTTGGCCACTTCATAGCGCGGATGGAGCGCGGACAGTTTCACCGAGATCGACGGCGCATCCGTGTGATTGGCGAACGGACCGCGCGAACCGATCGCGGCGATGGCCTTGCGGTAATCCTGCTGATAGCGCTCGGCCGTTTCCGCGGTGAGCGCCGATTCGCCGAGCATGTCGTAGGAATAGCGATAGATGGCGTATTCGGGCTTGGCGCAGCGATCGAGCGCTTCGCCGATGGTCTGGCCCATCACGAACTGATGGCCCATGATGCGCATCGCCTGGCGCACGGCCAGGCGAATCGCCGGCTCGCCCGCGCGGCCGACCAGGCGGCGCAGTGCGCTGGTGAAATCCTGCCGGGTCTCCTCGGCCAGGTTCACCAGCTTGCCGGTAAGCATCAGGCCCCAGGTGGAGGCGTTGACGAACAGCGATTCGCTCTGACCCAGATGTTTCTTCCAGTTCGCATCGCCCAGCTTGTCGCGGATCAGCTTGTCGGCGGTGGCCTTGTCCGGAATGCGCAGCAAGGCTTCGGCCACGCACATCAAGAGCACGCCTTCCTCGCTGGAAAGATCGTACTGACGCATGAAGGATTCGACCGCGCTCTGGTCTTTGGCGCGGGCGCGCACACGGGTGACCAGGTCGGCGGCAAGGTCGATCACCTTTTCGCGCTCGGCCGGCGGCAACGCGGCCTGGGCGAGCAGGTCGTTGACGGCTTCGGTTTCATCGCGCAGCCAGTTGGCGGTGATGCGCGCGCGGGCCGGCTCGACGCTGGTCGGCAGTTCGGGGGTAAGAATCGGTTGGGTCACGATGGCGTGGCGCGTCGTTAGAGGGGTCGGGGAACGGCAAATTGTAAGGGATAAGCCCTTGGCCGCTGCGCTGCGGCGCAGCGTGGGTCGTGGCGCGGGATTTTCGTGTCGCCGCGCGGCGGGACAAATTGTCGCGGGCGATCGCCACGCATGCCGGTCATCGCGCGCCCATGCCCGACTTCATGCAGCCAATTGCATAGATGCGGCAAATGCGTGCCGTGCAACGAGGCTGCAACACGTTGCGGCTGTCCTTGCCCACCTTCATCGCGCGGCCTATGATCGGGCACGTTCCAGGCACGCTAAGACTTCCATGATCGTGCTTCGACCAGCCCTCGGCGGCCTGCCGTGCGTGGTGTGGCTTCGGCCCAACCGCACACTCAGCCGGCGCGGCCTGCGTCATCTGATCCTGGTGCTGGCTGCGCTGGCGTTGATAACGGCAGGTCTGGGAGCGTGGCAGGGCGACGTATTCGCCCCGTTGTTCGCCCTGATCGAGGCTTCCGCCGTAGCCATCGCGCTGAGCGTGGCATGGCGGGCCGGCGACCGCAGCGAACGCATCACCCTCGACGCCACGTCGCTGGAGGTGCATACCCTGCCAGGTCGCCGTTGCACGCGTTTCCAACCCTATTGGGTGCGTGTGCTGCTGGAATCAGGGGAGGGGCGTTACCGATTGTTGTTGTCGTCGCACGGACGCAGGCTGGAGGTCGGGGCTTTCCTCGCCGATGAGGAACGCGCCGAGCTGTTCCGGAAACTCAGGGCGTTGCTGGCCGATGTACAGGCGGAGCGCAGTGAGGGATGCTCTGACTGATTTTGCATGGGTGTCACCCACGCAAAATCAGTCAGAGCATCCCCAGTTCAACAAAGGTGCAAACATGACAGCTGGCGGCATCGGGAAGCACGGCATCAGGGTTGGGAAGCACTTCAAGCATGCAGTCGGGGCATGGGCATTGGCTGCCTCAAGTCTGTTCGGCAACAGCGTTCTGGCCAATCCCAAGCCCGGGCAGTTGAACATCACGCCCGGCGTGACGACGTATTCCAATATTCCCTACATGCTCAACAACGTGGCGTTGGGCGTGTGCGTGGTGATCGGCATCCTGGTGTTCGGCGCGATGTTCATCGCCATGTTCCGCTTCCGCAAATCGCGCGGCGCGGTGGCCGAGAAGTGGACGCACAACACCGCCATCGAAATCGTGTGGACCACCATTCCGGTGATCATCCTGATTTCCCTGGCCTGGCTGGCCACCGACGGCCTGCGCAAGTTCTCCGATACTACCGGCGCGCAGATGACGGTGAAGGTCACCGGCTATCAGTGGAAGTGGCGCTATGACTACGTCGATTACCTCGGCAAGCCGGTCAGCCACGTCGGTTTCATGTCCCGGCTGGACGATCGCAGCAATGCCACCCGCCAGTTGGGTTCCGGCCTCGATCCGGATGCGGTCAAGGTGGGCGACGAGAACACCTATCTGCTGGACGTCGATCATCCGCTGGTGGTGCCGGTCGGCACCAAGATCCGCTTCGTGATCACCGCCGACGACGTGATCCATTCCTGGTTCGTGCCCGCGCTGGGCTGGAAGATGGATGCGATCCCGGGCGTAGTGAACGCCGCGTGGACCAACATCAACGAGCCGGGCATCTATCGCGGCCAGTGCGCCGAGCTATGCGGCCAGGATCATGGCTTCATGCCGATCGTGGTGAAGGCGGTCTCCAAGGACGACTTTGCCAAATGGCTGGCCGAACAGCAGAAGCCGGCCGCGCCCGCACCGGCGGCGGCATCCACGGCCGTAACGCCGGCACAGGCGACGGCGCAGCTGGCGCCCAAGCAGAACACCCAGGGTTGATCTCTCGGCTGCACACATGCAGTTCCACGACCGCAGTATTCATTGAGGTAGAGGTTTGAAGGCCATGGCCCACGCAGCCACCCACGATGAACATCACGACGAGCATCACGAGCACCTGAACTTCTTTCAGCGCTGGGTGATGTCCACCAACCACAAGGACATCGGCACGCTGTACCTGGTTTTCTCGCTGCTGATGTTCTTCATCGGCGGCAGCTTCGCGATGATCATCCGCGCCGAGCTGTTCAAGCCGGGCCTGCAATTGGTGCAACCGTATTTCTTCAACGAGATGACCACCATGCATGCGCTGGTGATGATCTTCGGCGCGGTGATGCCGGCGTTCGTAGGCCTGGGCAACTGGATGATCCCCTTGATGGTCGGCGCGCCGGACATGGCGCTGCCGCGCATGAACAATCTGTCGTTCTGGATCCTGCCGTTCGCCTTTGCGCTGCTGCTATCCACCTTGTTCCTGCCGGGCGGCGGTCCTGCCGGCGGCTGGACCATGTATCCGCCGCTATCGCTGCAGAGCGCGTCAACGGCTTATGTGGTGTTCGCGGTGCACTTGATGGGTATCAGTTCGATCATGGGCGCGATCAACATCATCGCCACCATCCTCAACATGCGTGCGCCGGGCATGGATCTCTTGAAGATGCCGGTGTTCGTGTGGAGCTGGCTGATCACGGCGTTCCTGCTGATCGCGGTGATGCCGGTGCTGGCCGGCGCGGTGACCATGCTGCTCACCGACAAGTATTTCGACACGCACTTCTTCGATGCGGCCGGTGGCGGCGATCCGGTGCTGTTCCAGCACGTGTTCTGGTTCTTCGGGCATCCCGAGGTGTACATCATGATCCTGCCGGCGTTCGGGATCATTTCGGAGATCATTCCCACCTTCGCGCGCAAGCCGATCTTCGGCTACAAGGCGATGGTGTTCGCGATCGCCTCGATCGCGTTCCTGTCGTTCATCGTGTGGGCGCACCACATGTTCGCGGTGGGCTTGCCGCTGGGTGCGGAAATTTTCTTCATGTACGCCACCATGCTGATCGCGGTGCCGACCGGCGTGAAGGTGTTCAACTGGGTCGCCACCATGTGGGGCGGCTCGATGACGTTCGAAACACCGATGCTGTTCGCGGTGGCGTTCGTGATCCTGTTCACCATCGGCGGTTTCTCCGGCCTGATGCTGGCGCTGGTGCCGGCGGACTTCCAGTACCACGACACCTATTTTGTGGTGGCGCACTTCCACTACGTGCTGGTGACTGGTGCGATCTTCGCGATCATCGCCGCCACGTACTACTGGATACCGAAGTGGACCGGCAACATGTACAGCGAGTTCTGGGGCAAGCTGCACTTCTGGAACTCGGTGGTATGGGTGAACGTGCTGTTCTTCCCGCAACACTTCCTGGGGCTGGCCGGCATGCCGCGCCGCATCCCCGATTACAACGTGGCCTTCGCCAACTTCAACATGATCAGCTCGATCGGCGGTTTCCTGTTCGGCGCCTCGCAGCTGATCTTCCTGGGCGTGATCATCCACTGCGTGTGGTTCTCCAAGAAGAAAGCCACCGATCGCGTGTGGGAAGGCGCGCGCGGACTGGAATGGACCGTGCCGTCGCCGGCGCCGCACCACACCTTCGCCATTGCGCCGGTGATCCACGATGAAGAACTGGCGCACGGGCACGTCGAGGACTGATCGCATGCAACTGGACCGTCAAACGCTCGAGCAGGCCCAGGCCCAACGCCTGCGTCGCGCACGGCGCACCGCCAAGACGATAGGCATCGTCGCCTTCGCGGTGTTCGTGTTCTCGATCGCGCAGATGCTCTGGCTGCAACATCATCCGCAAGTGCGCACGCACGCCACCGCCACCGATTCACTCATGCAGTAGCACACCGTTTCCGGGAACGACATCATGAGTCAGCAGCACGACCTCTACTACGTACCGAGCAAGAGCCAGTGGCCGATCGTGGCCGCAGTGGTGATGTTCCTCACTGTGTACGGTGCGGCCCATTGGCTCAATGCGGAGCCCGGTGAGAGCAGCTTCGGCAAGACGCTGCTGATCATCGGCTTCATCGGCATCCTGGGCATGTTCTTCGGCTGGTTCCGCTCGGTGATCCACGAGTCGATGGCCGGACGCTACAACAGCCAGGTGGACCGTTCCTTCCGCATGGGCATGATGTGGTTCATCTTCTCCGAGGTGATGTTCTTCGGAGCCTTCTTCGGCGCGCTGTTCTACATCCGCATGTTCTCGGTGCCTTGGCTGGGCGGCTACGGCCACGGCGTGCTGACGCATCAGTATTTGTGGAGCGACTACGCGGCGGCCTGGGGTGCGGGCGGCGGCAACGGTCCGGCGCACGTCGGCGGCGCGTTCCAGACGGTGGCGCCATGGGGTTTGCCGCTGCTCAACACGCTGATTCTGCTCAGTTCCAGCGTCACCGTGACCATCGCGCACCATGCGTTGAAGGCCGGCCATCGCGGCAAGGTGCTGGCGTTCCTGGGCTTTACCGTGCTGCTGGGCGCGAGTTTCCTGTCGTTCCAGGCGCGCGAGTACATGGAGGCGTACAAGGAGCTCAACCTCACGCTGGGTTCGGGCGTCTACGGCTGCACCTTCTTCATGCTCACCGGCTTCCACGGCCTGCACGTGACGCTGGGCACGATCATGCTGGCGATCATCTGGCTGCGCGTGCTGGCCGGCCACTTCAGCAAGGAACACCACTTCGGCTTCGAGGCGGTGGCGTGGTATTGGCACTTCGTGGACGTGGTGTGGCTGGGGCTTTTCATGTTCGTGTACATCCTTTGAGGCGATCGCTCGAAGGCGTAAAAAAGCCCGCCGAAAGGCGGGCTTTTTCGTGGGTCGGCTGGCCGAAAGGTCGCAGCCCGGCCAGCAGCGATGGTGGGCAGTTACAATTATTGGCCGACGCCGTGCGGATGGATCCAGCCCATGCGGATGCCGATGATCACCATCGCAATCAGCAACAGGGAAAAACTGATGCGGCGGGTGAGCGCCCATACGGTGCGTTTGCTGCCGTCTTTGTCGGTCATCATGAAATACAGTGCCTGGCCGAGATTAAAGATCACCACCAGGAACATGATTACCAGCGCTACTTTGTAGATGGTTTCCACGTGAGAATCCCAAGCAGGCTCGACATCGCCAGTATAGCCACGCACCGCCGGGTTGCCGCGTGGGCGTGATACGGCGTCCGGCATGGTGGTCGGTGTTGCTCACCGTGGCCGGAGTGCTTGTTTTCGTGCGTCTTGGCGTATGGCAATTGCATCGCGCGGACTACAAGGAGGAGCTTCTGCGACGGTATGCCGCGGCGGCCAGCGCGCCTGCGCAAGCGTTCGATGCGATGGCCGCTCAGCCCCCCGTGGACGTCTATCCGCGCGTGCGCGTGCAGGGGCATTACCTTATCGATCGCGTCTATCTGCTGGATAACCCTAAGCACGACAGCATGGGTGGCGTGGAGGTGTACGTGCCGTTTCAGCCCATGCATAGGGACCGGCTGCTGCTGGTCGACCTGGGCTTCCTGCCGGGCAACGGTACGGACAAACCGCCGCAACTGCCACCGCTTTCCAGCGATGTGCAGACCTTGCAGGGCGTGTATCAGCCGGCACCGGGAAAGGGGATCGAATTGGGCGGCAATGCGCTTGCGCAGCAGGCGCAGTGGCCGAAAACTTCGATTTATCTCGATCTCGACCAAATCGCGGCTGATCTGCACGCAAGGCTTTTTTCGCGTGTTCTGGTACTCGACGCCGATCCCGCAGCGATCTACGTGCGCGTGCATACGCTGGATCTTTCGTCGATGCCGCCGGCGCGGCATCGCGCCTATGCCTATCAGTGGTTCACGTTCGCCATCGCGGCCGTGGTGATTTTTCTGGTGCTGCATCGCAAGCGCAAACGCAGGTTGGGCTGAGCGAATGCCAATCCCAACATTGCCATCCTCAAAATTTTCGACCATGTCCACGCCCCCCGTTCCGTCATTCACCCGAATGCGGGAATCCATTTGATCCAACGCAAAGAGAAACAATGAATACCCCCTTAACGCGAATGACTGCCGGGCACGATGAGCTCCCT
>NZ_JBQCHP010000059.1:0-17922 GCF_051954575.1 Dyella sp.
CCGGGCTGGCCGTCGCGCGGGATGCCGCCTTCGACGCCCCACTGGAACATCTTCATCGAATCGGTCAGTTCGTGATCGGCTTTTTGCTTGAGCTGCTGGTGCATCGCGTCGCGCGCGGCGGCGCTGCCCAGATGCGTCAAGCCGGTGCCGGTGACCAGGCAATGCGCGGGATCGGGATGATGCAGCGGACTCAACACGCGTTGCCCCGACAGTGCATCGCGATAGCTCAGTGTTTTATCACCCTTCTGCGCGCGGGCAGCCTGCTCGAGCGTGTGGCCCGCGGCGATCGCCGCTCGGGCCAGGTCGTACATGGAGGAGATGCCATCCAGCAAGCGCACCTGTCCGCCGTCGTCATCCACCACGCCAACGCGCGTCGCGGCGGCATCATCGAGAAGCTGGATCAATCGCATCGTGTCGTCCTACCTCGCAAACACAGTGAGGCCGGATGCGCGGGCCTGCCATGCCAGAGGCCTCGGCAGTCCGGCGGCAGGCCCGGTTCTGGCTATTTTGCGATTGCAACGGATATACAACAAATATAGATTTGGAACACATCGATATCAAAGCACGTATATCAGCCCATGCACTCCAATCCCTGGTTCGTCCGCGCGCGTCTAAAGACGCGCCAGCTCATGCTGCTGATCGCCATCGACGAGGAGGGCAATATCCACCGCGCCGCCGAAGTCCTCAATATGTCGCAGCCGGCGGCATCGAAGCTGCTCAAGGATCTGGAGGACATGCTGGGCGTACCGCTGTTCGAGCGGCTGCCACGCGGCATGCGCCCGACCTGGTACGGCGAAAGCCTGATCCGCCACGCGCGCATTTCCCTCTCCAGCCTGCGTGAGGCGGGCGCGGAGATCGAAGCGCTGAAGACCGGCCAGGCCGGCAGTGTCGCCATTGGCGCCATCGCCGGCCCCTCGATGACCTTGCTGCCCAGTGCGCTGGCGCGCATCACCCGCGAGCGCCCGGACCTGCGCGTATCGCTGCTGGTGGAAAGCAGCGACGTGCTGCTGGAACGGCTGGCGCAGAATCGCGTGGATTTCCTGGTGGCGCGCCTGTTCGCGCGGCACGACAAGAGCCAGCTGCTGTACGAGGCGCTGGCCGAGGAAGAAGTGTGCGCGATCGTGCGCCCGCAGCATCCGGTGCTGTCGTTGCCCAAGGTGGAACTGACCCATCTTGCCAAGGCGGACTGGATCGTGCCGCCGGTCGGCAGCGTGCTGCGCCATCGTTTCGAGCTGATGTTCCAGAGCGCCGGCCTGGAGCCGCCGCGGCAGGTCATCGGCACGGCGGCGCTGATGTTCCTCTCCAAGATCCTGCAGGAGACCGACTATATGGCGGTGGTGCCCACCGATGTCGCCCGCCACTATGCGGAATTTGGCATGGTGGCGGTGGTGCCGTACGAGCTGTCCTGCCGCATGGATTCGTTCGGCATCATCACCCGCCGCGACTGGCTGCTGTCGCCCGCGGCGCATACGGTGTTGCAGGCGGTGAAGGCGGCGGCGGTGCAGGTTTATGGTTCGGCGGTCGATTGAGGGTTGCGTGTGTTCCCGTATGCAGGACCTGATTAGCGTCGAGCCTCAGCTGTGCGAATGACGGCTCCCTCCCCTGCGTGCAGGGGAGGGCTGGGGTGGGCTTGTTTGAGCTTGCCGCATCGTTGAAATGCCACGCGAGGTTGCTTCACTCCACCCCAACCCTCCCCTACTACACGTAGGGGAGGGAGCGAATATCGGCTGGCTGGTACGCAACGCTAAAGAAATACGCACCGATAAAGAAATACGCACCGATAAGCATATGTATATCGATGCGGCAAATATTGTCATTTTTACCGTATCACTATGCTCTGTAGCATCGGTGGCCTACAGCGTCCTCATCTGACAGGCCGAAACGCCGCGCGCTTTTCGTCGCTGCCGCCACCGAAGGAATCCCTTTCTTTATGGGCTCACCCAAGAAGCCGTCCAGACGCAGCCAGGAATGGTTTGGCCGGGAAGGCAAACAAGGCTTCTATTACCGCAGCTGGCTGAAAAGCCTCGGGCTGCCGCATGAGATGTTCGATGGCCGCCCGGTGATCGGCATCTGCAATACCTGGTCGGAACTCACGCCGTGCAACGCATCGTTCCGCGAGCTGGCCGAGCACGTGAAACGCGGTGTGTACGAAGCCGGTGGTTTTCCGCTGGAATTCCCGGTGATGTCGCTGGGCGAAACCCAGGTGCGGCCCACCGCCATGCTGTGGCGCAACCTGGCCAGCATGGACGTCGAGGAATCGATCCGCGCCAATCCGCTCGACGGCGTAGTGTTGCTGATGGGCTGCGACAAGACCACGCCCTCGCTGCTGATGGGCGCGGCCAGCGTCGACCTGCCCACTATCGGCCTGTCCGGCGGTGCGTCGCTGTCGGGCAACTGGCGCGGCTGCCCGGTGGGTTCGGGTACCGGCGTGATCCAGATGTCGGAGATGGTGCGCGCCGGCGAATTGAGCCAGCGCGATTTCGTCGAGGCCGAAGCGTCCATGCAGCGCTCCAAGGGCAGCTGCATGACCATGGGCACCGCCTCGACCAGGGCCTCCATGGTCGAAGCACTCGGCATGTCGCTGCCGGAAAACGCGGCGATTCCCGCGGTGGATGCGCGCCGTTTCCGCCTTGCCCATCTGACCGGCCGGCGCATCGTCGAGATGGTGAAGGAAGACCTGCGCATGTCGCGCATTCTCACCCGCAACGCCTTCGAGAACGCGATCAAGACCAATGCCGCGATCGGTGGTTCGACCAATGCGGTGATCCATCTGCTTGCGCTGGCCGGCCGCATCGGCGTGCCGCTGAGCCTGGACGATTGGGATCGCCTGGGCTCGCGCCTGCCGTGCCTGGTCAACCTGAAACCCTCCGGCGAATACCTGATGGAGGATTTCTATTACGCCGGCGGTCTTCCGGCGGTGTTGCGCGAAATCTCCGAGCATCTGGCCTTGGACGCGCTCACCGCCAATGGCCGTACGCTTGGCGAGAACATTGCCGATGCGCTGTGCTGGAATCGCGACGTGATCCGTCCGCTGGCCGAACCGTTCAAGCCCGAAGCGGGCATCGCGGTACTGCACGGCAACCTGGCGCCGAACGGCGCGGTGATCAAGCCGTCGGCGGCTTCACCGCAGCTGTTGCAGCATCGCGGCCGCGCCGTGGTGTTCGAGAACATCGAGGAACTCAAGGCGCGCATCGATGATGAAGCGCTCGACATCGACGAAACCTGCGTGATGGTGCTGAAGAACTGCGGCCCGCGCGGTTATCCCGGCATGGCCGAAGTGGGCAACATGCCGCTACCGCCAAAGCTGCTCAAGCGCGGCATCACCGACATCATCCGTATTTCCGATGCGCGTATGAGCGGCACTGCGTACGGCACGGTGGTGCTGCATGTTTCGCCTGAAGCGGCGGCAGGCGGTACGTTGGCTTTGGTACGCAACGGCGATTTCATCGAGCTGGATGTGCCGAATCGCCGCTTGCATCTGGACGTGCCGGAAGAGGAATTGGCGCAACGTCGCGCCGAATGGAAAGCACCCGCTTCGCCAGCACGTGGCTGGACGAAACTTTATGTGGATCATGTGCAGCAGGCGCACCTGGGTGCCGATCTGGACATCCTGGTCGGCGGTAGCGGCGATGAAGTGGGGCGCGATTCGCATTGAATTCGCGCCATATCGTAGGCTGGGATGAAATCCCAGCACATCCATGGCGATGCTGGGATTTCATCCCAGCCTACATGGCAATCAGGTGCTGTAGGTGCGATCTTTCCAACGTGAGCGCACACCGCGCCAATAACGAATGGCCGAACTCCAGGTCATGCCCAGATACAGCATGGCGCCCAATGGCAACAGCAGTGCCCAAGCCAGGCGCATGTGGTAGTAACGCAACATGGGCAGATAGCTGAGCATCATCGCGACCAGCGCGATCAAACCCAGACGCCACGCAACCGGCGAAGCCAGCAACACAAACGGCAGACCGTAGGCGATGGCAAACAGGATGGTTACCACCAGCAACAGCAAGGTCGAGTAACCGAGCTGTGTAAACGCCGAGCGCGCGACCATGTCGTGAATCGAACCCAGGCTGCCGTAAGGACGCAGGCTCACCACGCCACGACTAAGACCCAGCCACGTGCGATAACCGGCATTCTTCACTTGCCGCGCCAGCGTGCAATCGTCGATCAAGGCATTGCGCAAACTGGCGAATGCACCTGCGCGCTGCAGCGCTTCGGTATCGACCAGGATGCAGCCACCGGCCGCCGCCGCAACCAGGCGCGAAGATGAGTTGGAAACGGAAAACGGATACAGCAGCTTGAAGTAGTAGACGAACGCCGGCAGCAGCAGGCGATCCCAGAAACTGGTGCGGCGCAGGTCCGCCATCAGCGAGACGAACTGGCGGTTATCGCGTTGCTTGTGGGCAAGCAGTGCCGGCAGCAATCCGGGTTGCAATTGGATGTCCGCATCCAGCAGCAGGGTAATCGGCGTATGCACGTGCGCCTTGCCCTGCTCCAGCGCCCATAGCTTGCCGGCCCAGCCTTGCGGCAGCGGCTGGCCGGAGATCACGCTTACGTTGGGAAACGATGCGGCGATCCTGGCGGTGTCGTCGGTGGACTGATCGTCGACTACGATCACTTGCAGGCCGCTACCTTGCACCTGCAAACCCGCCAGCGTGAGGCCGATCACGTCGGCCTCGTTGCGTGCAGGAATCAGCACGGTGATCTGGCTGAGATCGACCGGCCTGGCATGCGGGTCGGCTTCGATGCGTTCACGCGTACTCCAGGGCCGCCACGGTACCAGCAGCAGGCCCACCCACATCAATGCCGGCAGCGACGCGGCAATCCAAACCACTATGCCCATCGTTATCGGCGCTTGGTGTTTAGTGATTCGCCTCGGTACTCGTTTCCGTGCTGCGACGCTGGATCGAGCTGATCGGAATATGGATCGCCGTGGCATCGGCGCGATTGCCGTACTTCACCGGCAGATCCGGCGCCATCGGGCCATCGGTGCGCGGACCGAACATCGACACCTTCAGCGCCTTCAGCGGATGCGCGAACATGTCGTTCACCGCGGTGCCTTCAAAGCCGCAGTGCGCCATGCAGTTGTCGCACTTCGGATTGATGCCCACGCCATACTTTTCCCACTCGGTGTCTTCCATCAACTCCTTGTAGGTCTTGGCGTAACCCTCGTCCACCAGCAGGTAGCACGGCTTCTGCCAGCCGAAGATGTTGTAGGTGGGATTGGACCACGGCGTGCACTGGTAGCTCTGGTTGCCCGCGATGAAGTCCACGAACATCGCCGACTGGTTGAACGCCCACTTGCGCTTGCGCTCCTTGCCGATCTTGAAGATATCGCGGAACAGCTGCTTGCTTTCGGTGCGGCCGAGGAACACGTCCTGGCTCGGCGCGTGCTGGTAGCTGTAACCGGGCGATACGGTGATGCCTTCCACGCCCAGTTCCATCGCGTAATCGAAGAAGTTGGCGACTTCTTCGGGTGTCTCATTGTTGAACAGCGTGCAGTTCACCGTGACGCGGAAGCCTTTCGACAGCGCCAGCTTGATCGCCGCCACGGCCTTATCGAACACGCCGTCCATGCACACGGATTTGTCGTGCTGCTTCTCCAGGCCGTCCAGATGCACCGACCAGGTGAAGTACGGCGAGGGCTTGTATTCGTCGATGTGCTTGGGCATCAGGATCGCATTGGTGCACAGATACACGAACTTCTTGCGCGCCACGATGCCTTCGACGATCTTCGGTAGATCCTTGTGGATCAGCGGTTCGCCGCCGGGAATCGAAACCACCGGTGCGTCGCATTCGTCCACCGCGGCCAGCGCCTGCTCCACGCTCATGCGCTTTTGCAGGATTTCCTTCGGCTGGTCGATCTTGCCGCAGCCGGCACATGCCAGATTGCATTGGAACAACGGCTCCAACATCATCGCCAGCGGGTAGCGCTTCTGACCACTCAGCTTCTTCTTGATGATGTATTGAGCGATCGTGGTTTGCTGAATAAGAGGGATACCCAAGGGACTTCTCCGGAATGTCTGGACGCCTGTACCGCAGGGCGCCTGAAAATCTTACCTGTTCAGTACAGTATAAGTCACTCGAACGTCAGCCACGGTCCTGGCTGCGTCCGGCCGTTAACCTTTGAGCACCTTCGGGTGCTCGCGGCGAATTCGTTCCCACTCGATCTTGAACCAGGGCGTGAAGGCCTCCGGCTTGGCCGCTATTTCCGCGTCCAGCGCATCCGGCGCGATATAGCGCAAACCCGAGATTTCGTTGATGTTCACCGTCGGCGCATTGTCGCTGCGGCCCGCGTAGACCCAGCACAGCTCGTGCTCGGCACCGTCCGCATCGAACTGCGCCTGATACTGGAACTTGAACAGATACGTGAGCGAGCAAGCCAGCCCCAGTTCTTCCTTGAGGCGACGATGGATGGCGGTATCGATGGTTTCGCCGCGGCGCGGATGGCTGCAGCAGGTGTTCGACCAGTAACCCGGCCACAACCGCTTGCCCGGCGCGCGCTGCTGCAGCAGCAGTTCGCCCTTCGTGTTGAACACGAACAAGGAGAACGCGCGATGCAGCGTGCCCTTGCCGACGTGCGCGGAGGCCTTGTCGAGAAAACCGATCTCGCGATCGTCGCTGTCGACCAGCACCAGCGGCTCGTCGTCGAACGACACCACTTCGTTGGAATCGCGCCAGTCCTGGCGCTCGAGTTCTGTGTTATCCAATGTCGACCTCCATCGCCTGGTAGCCGGCATCGCGAATCGACGCGGCCACCTTTTCGCGATTCTGCGGGCACAGCGCAACGATCGAACCACCGCCGCCGCCGCCCGTGAGCTTGGCGCCCAGTGCGCCGTGTTCGCGTGCGATCTGCACCAGTTCTTCCACTTCCCAGCTCGATACGCGCAGCGCGTTGAGCAGGCCGTGGCAGATGTTCATCAAATCACCGAGGCGTTCCAGGTCGTACTGCTGCATCGCTTCCACGCCTTGCAGCGTGAGCGCGTCGATCTGCTGGAAGATGCCGTCGTATAGCGCCGGGTTGCGCTGCCACGCGGTGCGCACCTTGCCGACCGTCACCGCGGTGAGGCTTTCCTTGCCGCTGATGCCGATCACCAACGGAATGCGCTTGGGCAGATGCAGCTCGCGCACCATCGGCGCCTCGCCCTTCTTGGCGGCGCGCTTGTAGAGCAGCGGCTTGCCATAGGTGGCCACCGTGTTGTCGATGCCCGAGGCCGAACCGTGCGCGACTTCCTCGCAACGGAATGCCAGCGCGTTGATCTCTTCGTCGGAAAGGCCCAGCTTGTAGTGCTGGTCTAGCGCGCGGATCACCGCCACAGCCATCGCGGCCGAACCGCCCAGGCCCATCGCACGCGGCACGTTGGGGAACACTTCGATGCGCATCGAGCGATCGGTCAGCTGCAGTTCGTCGAAGATGATACCGAGCGAACGCTGGAACGAATCGCGGTGCGCCGGATCACGATGCAGGCGGTATTCCACGCCCCAGCGCGGAATGAACATGTCCACGCCACCGGACTTCGTATCCTGCGCCACCGCACGCACCGCCAGCGGTACGGGTGCAGCGACGGCATGGCTGCCGTACACCACCGCGTGCTCGCCGAGCAGGATGATCTTGCCGTGACCGCAGGCGCGATGATCCACCGACGGTTGCTCGATGGTGGTCAGCGGCACGCCGCGCGACTCCTGGCGCACCTGCTCGACGATCTCCTGCGCTTTCCAGATCTTGATCTCGCCGGTTTCCACAAGGCGCTCCACCACCGTATCGAAAATTTCCGGCGTGGCGCCAGCCGCCACCGCAACGCTGCGTGCATGCAGCGTCATGTGACCCTGCTGGATGCCTTCGGTAACCAGCGCGCGCAAGGCGGAGAAGTTCTGCGCCAGGCCGACCGCGCCCATGATTTCGGCCAGTTCGCGCGCGGTCTTCACGCCGAGCAGGCGCAGGTTGAGCGCGACGGTGGCGTTCGATTGCAACGGACCACCAACGGTGCCGACCTTCATCGGAATGTCGAGCTCGCCGATCAGCTCGCCCTTCTCGCCCTTGTACCAGCGCGTGAGCGAGGTGTAGCGACCGCCGCGTGCGGCATATGCATGCGCGGCCGCTTCGATCGCGCGCCAGTCGTTGCCGGTGGCCAGCGCGACGGCGTCGACGCCGTTCATGATGCCCTTGTTGTGCGTGGCCGCGCGATACGGATCGATGCTGGCGAACTCGTTCGCGAGCACGATGCCGTCACGCACTTCCTCGCCTTCGAAACCCTTGCCGGTGAGCTGGTCGGCGGGAATCACGCAACGCGCACGCACCATCGACCGATCGGTGAGATTGGAAAGAATGCGCAAGAAAACCCGGCCGCCGGTCATCGTTTCCACCAGCGAGGCGATGCCTTCGCACATGGTGTTGACGAGGTTGGCGCCCATCGCGTCGCGCGTGTCGACCAGCAGATGCAGCACCAGCATGTCGCCGCCTTCGGGGCGCGGATGCACGTGCACTTCCAGGTCCTGCGCGCCGCCGCCGCGCGCCACCATCTGCGGGTGCAGGCTGTTGGCGAGGTTGAGCAGTTCGTCCTTGCGCTGGAGCAGCGCGGCCTTGGCGTGCGCCAGGTGCGGCACGTCCACCACCTGCACCTGGCCGATCAGTACCGGCTCGGTGCTTTCCACTGTGAAGCCGCCGGTGCCGCGCACCAGCTTGGCCGCCGACGACAGTGCCGCGACGATGGAGGGTTCTTCCACCACCAGCGGCACGATGTAGTCGCGGCCGTTGACCAGGAAGTTCAGACCCAAACCCACCGGCAAGCCCATCACGCCGACGACGTTCTCGATCATCTTGTCGGCTTTGTGGATCTTCAGCGTGTGCTCGCCGGAGACCAGCGCCTGATAATCCTCGGCCGATAACCAGCCACGCTCATGGATGATGCGTACGCGGTCGGACACCGAGAGTTTGTAGAAAGCGGGAAATCGGGACCGTTCGGCACTCGAAGATTCGGCGCTCATAAGCCTTAAGCACTCCGTGATAGGTCGAAAGTCACAGACCCTGGCGTCACGGCGTTGCAAGCGGCACGGATGCCATGACGGAGGGTGGGGGCTGTGATCACGTCAATGTCCTTGCGGGGGAAATGCCGCATCCGTGCGCATATGGCAACTCACCCCTTGGGAATCAAGCCCCAGGGGAACGACGTGCATACCGGCGCAGACAATGACGCGTTCAAATGTCGCCAACCTTTCCGCGTCCTCGGCAAAAACCACGCCGAAGTCACCGCCGGCGCCGCAAGGCTTATAGCTGACATCGGTGCCGGAAGCCATACCGGCAAGCTCTTTTTGTGCGGGGGAATAGATTTCCAGCCCGCAGGCGGCGCCGAAACGCTGCAGGCCCCGCGCATAATCTTTTGTAAGGCCGATGAAAGACGGCAGATCCCGCCGCTTCAACGCATCGATCGCCGCCGCGGAAACCAGGCCCAGTTCGCGCATATGCGCGTCGTAGTCCTGGGCATGGCTTTGCCGCCAATGCGCCAGGTGCTGCAACGACTGGTTGGTGGATACCGACTGGCCCGACCATACGAACAGGCAGTGCAGGCCGTCTGTCGAAAGCGCTTCATAGGTGGGCTCGCGCGTAGCGCCAACGAGCTGATAGCCGATCAAGCCACCCGCCACGCTGGCCGCCACGTCGACACCGCTGCCGCGGCCGCCTTGCCAATCGCCATGCATGTGCAGCAGCCGGCGCATCCACTGCGTGCGATCGGTGATCGCATCGCCGTGGCCGGCATAGCTCGCCAGCGCCGAAGCGAGCGCCACGGTCAGGGCCGCACTGGAACCCAGCCCGAGCTTGGACACGCCATCGGCATGAAAGAAGCCGGAGGTATCCAGGTACAGATCGAATCCTTTTCCCGATACCGGCGCGAGACCTTCGCGCAGCATGCCGTGCCAGACATGGTCGACCAATGTCAGCTTGGCCTTGCTTGCCTCATCGCACTGCCATTGCCATTGGCCGTTCTCGCCCATGAGCGCACGCGCGCTGGGAATGCCCAGATCCGGCGCATGCACGTCGCAGGCTTGATCCTCGCGCGACACGATCCGTACCTGCGCGCGGCGATCGACTGCCTGCACCAGGGCGCGCGCGCCTTCCAGTACCGCGTAATCGCCCAGCAGAACCAGCTTGGCGGGAGCGCTGGCGACGACTTCCATCAGGCCTCCACCAGGTCCGTGGCGATCGCGCGCGCGCCTTCGCCCAGGCCGGTGTCGAGCACTTCGAGCACGCCGGGCACATCGCGCAGAGCGGTCTTCACCTGTTCGATCGCCGATGGCGCGCAAACCGCCTTCACCTGCGGACCGGCATCGACCGTGAAGAACACTGGCACACCTTGCTGACGCAACGCACGCACGCGATGCATGCATTCCACCGTGGCGCCGTTCCAGTACAGCAAGCCCGGCTGCGCGGCCAGCGCCAGCGCATGCATCTTCAGGCAGCTGTATTCGGAGATCTGCGCCAGCGCATCGAAATCGCGCGCGAGCACGGCGTTGCGCGCCACGCTCAAATCAGCCTCTTGCGTGTCGATCCACGCGGATTGATACGGCGAAGTCTCGGCGGTGCGGCGCATGCCTTCGGTGGAGCCCACCTGCTTGGCGGCGGTGGAGGTGATCGCCACTGCCACACGTAATGGCCATGCGTTGGCGTCCAGCACTGGACGCGCCACCGAATCGGTGCCATCGGCAAGCTTGCCGTGCGCCCATTCCACATAGCCGCCGAAGATGGAGCGCGCAGCCGAGCCGGAACAGCGGCGCGCCAGCACCGATTGCTCGTCCAGGCTCAGGTTCAAACCCAATGCACGCGCACCAGCATGCACCAAGGCGGCAAAGCCCGATGCCGACGAAGCCAGGCCCGCGGCGGTAGGGAAGTTGTTGCGGCTCGCCACGTTCGCGCCGTAGTCGACGCCGGCACGCGCACGCAGCAGGTCCAGGCACTTGCTGATGCGCCGGGTTTCGGCGTCGTCACTGCGACCGTTGAGGCTGGCCCAATCCTGCTTCTGCCCTGGCACGAACTGCACGTCGGTGCGCGTCCACAGGCTTTCCAGCGTGATGGAGAGCGAACCGACCACCGGCAGGTTCAGCGCAACGTCGCGCTTGCCCCAGTACTTGATCAAGGCGATGTTGGGTTGCGCCTGGGAGGCAGCACGCAATTCACCGGATGCATCGGTGCGTGGTTCGCGGTTCATGATGTCTCGCTGGGGAAAGGAAACTTTGTATTCCGGCCGGTTACTTGCCCGGCGCGTCCGGCACGAAGGGCAGTTGACCTGGCGCAGGTGGCCGCATGGTGACGCGGGTCCACACGGTGCTGCCACCGAACAGGCTGATGCCGATATAGCCATGCAGCTGCAACCGGTCCGGGCCGCGCAGCCGAACCCAGCAATTATAGGTGCGGCCGTCGTCCGAGTTATAGACGTGGCCGCCTTTCCACTTCTTGCTGCCCGGGTCGAACTTGAGCCCGGTGAGCAAGCGCAGCCCGGTCAACGGCCGGGAACGCAAGGCCGGATCGGGATTGTGGCGGTCGGTGACGATCTTGCCGTTGAGTTCAGGGCCGTCTTCGGGCCCATAGGTATCGTGCAATTGCCACAGGATGGTGCCCTGATATTCGTCGCCGACCTGCTCGATGCGAATGACGGCGTCACGGCTTTCCACCAGCCAGTCGCCCACGATGGCCGCAGGCGTGGGCACGTAAGGGTCGGCCGCATGCGCCGCAACGCTCAACAGCAAAAAGGCCAATGCGCTCAACCAGGCACCCTTTCTCATCGCAAACCCTCTTGCATCATCGCGAGCCAGGCCTCATATGTGCGCGCTTCGTGTCGACGCATTCCCGGTAGCATAAACGTCTATGTCCTCGAACTGGTTGCTCGACACCCTCCACGCAGTGGGCATCGCGCTGGCATTTGCCGCGGCAGGCTATGCCTGCGTAGCGCTATGGGCGGTGATGAAAGGATCACGAAAGCCGCAACGAGTTCCACCAGACCCTACCCCGCCCCGCCCCGCCAGCGTGCTCAAGCCGCTGCATGGTGCCGAACCCAGGCTGTACGAGAACCTGCGCAGCTTCTGCCGGCAGACGCATCCGGAGTACCAGCTGGTGTTCGGGGTGCGCGATCCGGAAGACTCGGCCATCGCCGTGGTGAAGCGCTTGCGCGGGGAATTTCCGCAGCGTTCCATCGCCATGGTGGTCGATCCACGCGTGCATGGCGCGAACTTCAAAGTCAGCAACCTCATCAACATGCTGCCGCATGCAGAGCACGATCTGCTGGTGCTGGCCGACGCCGATATCCATGTCGGACCGGATTACCTGACGCGCGTCACCGCGCCGCTGGCCGACTCCGGCGTGGGCATCGTCACCTGCCTCTACTACGGCATTCCCGGGCCTTCGTTGTGGTCGCGGCTTGGCCGTCTATTCATCGACGACTGGTTCGCGCCTTCGGTACGGCTTTCGCATGCCTTCGGCTCCACGCGCTTCGCGTTCGGCTCCACCATCGCCCTGCGCCGTGACAGCTTGCAATGGATCGGCGGATTCGAAGCGCTGCGCGACATCCTGGCCGACGACTTCTGGCTGGGCGAGCTCACCCGCCGCGCCGGCCTGCGCACCGTGCTGTCGGACGTGGTCGTCGGCACGGAAGTAAGCGAAAGCAAGCTGAAAGATTTGTGGTCGCATGAATTGCGCTGGCTGCGCACCATCCGCTCGATCGCTCCGTCCGGCTTTGCCATGACGTTCGTGTGCTTTACCTCGCCCTTGCTGCTGCTGGGGCTGGCCCTGGCGCCGGGCGCGTTCACACTCGGGCTCGCCGCGCTCGGTGGCGGCGCGCGGCTTTTGCTACACTTTTTGCAGCGGCGCATCAGCGATCAAGCCTTTGCCTGGCATGAAGTCCTGTTGATTCCCCTCCGCGACGCCTTATTGCTGATGGAATGGGCAGCCGCCCTCGCCGGTTGGCAGGTAAGATGGCGCGGTCAAGTACTGCATGCACGTGGCGACGGTTCAGCGCCGTAAACTGTTCGACTGGTTGAATATCTGAACGATCTGCTGTCCCCGGGCATTGAACGCCCCCGCAGGAGTCATCCGTAATGAAAACGCTTTTTCTGCAAGCTCCTTCCTTCGATGGCTTTGATGGCGGCGCGGGTTCGCGCTACCAGGCCAAACGCGAGATCAAGAGCTTCTGGTATCCCACCTGGCTGGCCCAGCCGGCCGCGATGGTGCCCGACTCGCGCGTGCTCGACGCGCCCGCCGACGAGATCTCGGTCGAAGACAGCCTGAAGATCGCCGAGGGCTACGACCTGGTGATCATCCACACCAGCACACCGTCGTTCCCCACCGATGCGAAGTTCGCCGAGCTTTTGAAGGCGCGCAAGCCGGGCGTGCTGATCGGCCTGGTCGGCGCCAAGGTGGCGGTCGATCCCACCGCTTCGCTGACCGCCTCGCCCGCAATCGATTTCGTGGCGCGCGAAGAGTTCGACTACACCTGCAAGGAAGTGGCCGAAGGCCGTCCGTTCGAAAGCATCACCGGCATCAGCTACAAGCTGGCCGATGGCAGCGTGCAGCACAACCCGCCGCGCGCGATGATCGAGAACATGGACGACCTGCCGTTCGTCGCGCCGATCTACAAGCGCGACCTGACCATCAACAACTACTTCATCGGCTACCTCAAGCACCCGTACGTGTCGATCTACACGGGCCGTGGCTGCCGCTCCAAGTGCACCTTCTGCCTGTGGCCGCAGACCGTCGGCGGCCATCGCTATCGCACGCGTTCGGCCGCGAACGTGCTGGCCGAGGCGAAGTGGATCAAGGAGAACATGCCGGAAGTGCGCGAGCTGATGTTCGACGACGACACCTTCACCGACAGCTCCAACATGGAACGCGTGCACGAGATCGCGCGCGGCCTGGGCGCGATGGGCTGGACCTGGTCGTGCAACGCCAAGGCGAACGTGCCGTACGAATCGCTGAAGATCATGAAGGAAAACGGCCTGCGCCTGCTGCTGGTCGGTTACGAATCGGGCGACGACCAGATCCTGCACAACATCAAGAAGGGCCTGCGCACCGACATCGCGCGCCGCTTCACCGAAGACTGCCGCAAGCTGGGCATCACCATCCACGGCACCTTCATCCTCGGCCTGCCGGGCGAGACGAAGGAAACGATCGAGAAGACGATCCAGTACGCCAAGGAAATCAACCCGCACACCGTGCAGGTGTCGCTGGCGGCGCCGTATCCGGGCACTTCCCTGTACAAGCAGGCGGTCGAGAACGGCTGGCTGAAAGAGAACGAAGCGGTCAACCTGGTCAACGACAAGGGCGTGCAGCTCGCGCTGATCGAATACCCGCATCTGTCGAAGCAGGAAATTTTCCACGGCGTGGAAAAGTTCTATCGCGCCTTCTACTTCCGCCCGTCGAAGATCTGGGAAATCGTCAAGGAAATGCTGACGAGTTGGGAGATGATGAAGCGCCGCCTGCGCGAAGGGGTGGAGTTCTTCCGCTTCTTGCGGGCGCACGAAGCTTAATCCGCTTCCCCGATCTTGGGCATGGGTAATCGCGATGCTCAATTTCCCTGGCCGTCATTCCCGCGCAAGCGGGAATCCATCTTGCATTGATGCACGGCGAACGTGGATTCCCGCCTTCGCGGGATTGACGGCCGGGCAAGGTTGAGCGCCGCGCAGATACCCTCTATGAATGCCCCGATGAATTCACCTTCCGCAACAGCCACCGCGCAGACGCGCCCACGCCTGATCGTCACCGCCGACGATTTCGGCCTGCACGAAGCCGTCAACGAGGCCGTCGAACGCGGCTATCGCGACGGCGTGCTGCGCGCCGCCAGCCTGATGGTGGCGGCGCCGGCGGTGGCCGACGCGGTGGCGCGCGCCACGCGCAATCCCGGCCTTGCGGTCGGCCTGCACCTGGTGCTGGCCGACGGCCGTGCGATGCTGCCGCCCACGCGCGTTCCCGATCTGGTCGATGCGCAAGGCATGTTCGATTCGAACATGGTGCGCAACGGCTTTCGCTTCTTTTTCCTGCCGCACGTGCGACGCCAGCTGGCCGACGAAATCCGCGCGCAATTCGAAGCGTTCGCGGCAACCGGCTTGAAGCTCGATCATGTCAATGCGCACAAGCATTTCCATCTGCATCCGACCATCCTCACGCTGATGCTCACCATCGGTCGTGAATATGGTTTGCGCGCGATCCGCCTGCCGTCGGAACCGGGCATGGGGCCATGGCTGCGTCCGTGGCTGGCGCTGATGCGCTGGCGACTCGATCGCGCCGATGTCGGCTACAACGATCACGTGTTCGGTCTGCGCCACAGTGGCGGCATGGACGAAGCGGTGATGCTCGACATCCTGCGCGAACTGCCGGCTGGCTTGTCGGAGATCTACCTGCATCCCGCATCACACGGGCACATCACCGAAAGCATGGCCGAATATCGGCACGCGGATGAACTCGCCGCGCTGCTCTCGCCGCACGTGCGCGAGACCATCGCCGAGCGCTATCAGCTGTGCGAAGGCTTTTCTGACCCGGCAGTCGCACCATGAGCATGAAGCTGATCAGTTACATCGCTGGCCTGCTCGGCCTCGGCGTCGCCATCGCCCTGGTGGCGCATCAAGGCTGGGGCGAAATCGCCGCGGCGATCGATCGCGCCGGCTGGCCGCTGCTGTGGCTGCTGCCGTTCCATATCCTGCCGCTGCTGTTCGACGTGATCGGCTGGCGCGTGCTGATTGCACCGCGCGATCCGCGCCGCCAGGCCACGCTGCCGTTCCTGTTCTGGGTGGCGGCGATCCGCGAGGCCAGCAATCGCCTGTTGCCGGTTGCGAACATCGGTGGCGAGATCATCGGCATCCGCCTGGTGAAGTGGCGCGGCATCGGTGGCGCCGCGGCAGCAGCCAGCGTGATCATGGAAGTGCTGCTCACGCTGGTGAACCAGTACCTGTTCACCGCGCTGGGCATCATCCTGCTGATCGAGCTGACGCAAAGCATCAGCGCGTTCAGCACGGTGATTTCCGCGCTCGCCGCCAGCCTGCCGCTGCCGATCTTCCTGATCATCATCCTGCGCCACGGCAAGGTGTTCTCGCGCCTGGAAGGATTCGCGGAAAAACTGCTGGGCGGGCGCTCCAAGCTCACCGAACTGATCGACGGCACCAATCTCGACCAGGAAATCCGCGAGCAGTATTCGCGTCCGTTGCGTCTGATGGCCGCCACCGGCTGGCAGTTCATCGGCTACGTGGTGGGCAGTTTCGAAACCTGGCTTGCGTTGCACCTGCTCGGCTATCCGATCAGCGTGTGGGACGCGATCGCCATCGAAGCCGTCACGCAGGCGCTGCGCCATATCATCTTCGTGGTACCGGCCGGCCTTGGCGTGCAGGAAGGCGGGCTGGTGCTGTTCGGCAACATGATCGGCCTGCCGCCGGAAGCAAGCGTCGCACTGTCGCTGGTCAAGCGCATGCGCGAAGTGGCGTTCGGCGTGCCGGCGCTCATTTCCTGGCAATGGGCCGAGACACGCAGGCTGTATGCCGGCTCCGCCGCTCGCGTCAGCGGTCCATCTGAAGAGAACCATTGATGACGTTCGAACACGACGCTTTTGACCCGGAAGCACTGGTGCCCGGCTTCCACGAGCCGGTGCTGCCGGAAGGCGAGCCGGACGCGGCCACCATCGCCGCCTCGGAGACGCGCACGCGTCATTGGTCGAGCACCCAGGCCGGCCGCATCAAATACGGTTCGGATGCGCACAAGCAGATGATGTGCCGCATGTTCGAAGAAACCTTCAACCCGTACCGTCCGTCGGTGCTGAAGTGGCCGACGCTGGACGATGCCGCCCTGCATCGCATCACCTCGCTGCCGATCTGGGATATCGCCGTGCAGACTGAGGGCAAGGCGCGCCTGCGCATGGCCGCGTATGCGCGCATCGTGCCCGATGCGCAGATGCGCAACGCGCTGGCGCAAAACGCGTGGGAAGAAAACCGCCACAAGGAAGTGCTCTCCAAGATGGTGCAGCACTACGGCATTGCGCTGGTGCCGGAGCCGCCCTACGAATATCCGAAAGACCCGGAATGGGCATACCTGGTCACCGGTTACAGCGAATGCATCGACAGCTTCTTCGCCTTCGGCCTGTTCAAGGTGGCGCATGATTCGGGCCTGTTCCCGCCCGAGCTGATCGACACCTTCGAGCCAGTGATGCAGGAGGAATGCCGCCATATCCTGTTGTTCGCCAACTGGGTGGCATGGCATCGGCGCAACCTCAACCTGTTCCAGCGCATCGCCTTCGAATGGAAGGTGTTCCGCGTGTGGTGGTTCCTCGGCATGGAGCGCATGGAACTGGCCAAGAGCCTGGATGCCGACGGCAACGAGCATGCGCAGGACAACAACTTCACCGTCACCGGCGCGCAATCGATGACGGAAAAGGAGTTGAGCGTGGCGGAGCTGATGGCCACCTGCGTCAGCGAAAACGACCGGCGTTTTTCAGGCTACGATCCACGTCTGCTGCGGCCGACGACGATGCCGTTTCTGGTCAAATGCGCGCTACCGGTGCTCAGGTTTTTCGAACGACGCAAGTAGGTTGGGGTGCAAACCCCAACATTGCCATGTGTACGTAACCCGGTGTTGGGGTTTGCACCCTGAGGTATCCCCACGTTTTTTAGGCAGCGGCCCCAACAAGATCAAAGACTAATCAGCAATCCGGATTTTTCCGGCCGTCATTCCCGCGAAAGCGGAGGCGCTTTTCAACAGCGAATGCTGGTCAATCCATCTTCGCCTGTGCACCAGAGCAAATGGATTCCCGCTTTCGCGGGAACGACGGCATCTGGGCAGGTGTGCACGTAAAGGAAAAACGTGGGGATGTATCAGGGTGCAAACCCCAACACCGCCGCCCACACGCGATTCGATGTTGGGGTTTGCACCCCAACCTACCGAACGGCAAGCGCTAG